>DCEX01000022.1:71318-128489 GCA_002315015.1 Faecalibacterium sp. UBA1819 | reverse complement strand
TCTTGTATGGATAGTTCCATGCTCCACCTCCTTGTTTCCTCGATAAATGGGAAGTTGTCAATATCACAGCTGCTTGATTTCATCGACAATCATAGCCACAGTTTTTTTATTAGTATCGATTTTAATGGTGTTGAGTGCTTGATATAGCGGTATTCTTGCAGCACTTCTTTCAATAATATCCGCAGTGCGAATACCTCTTTCAACATCATTTGATAATCTGTCCCGCAGGCTCTTTTCGTTTGCGACAAGTGAGATACAGTTCACAGCACAGTTCTTTGTATCTAACTTTTCAATAATTGAATTGATAATACTCTGCTCATGCATAACCCAGCAGAAAATAATGTTTTCATATACAGAACATTTTAGAAAGTTGTTTAACAAATAGCAGATATTATCAATCACCATAGCTTTGGTTTCATCGGTTACTTGGAAGGGACTTGCGTCCCAGCACCAATCTCCGTCAAGAAATACGCTATTCTGTAAATCTCGTTTAAGTTGTTGGCATACAGTTGTTTTTCCAACCCTCATAGTGCCACCAATCATATATAAGGTTTTCATCATTCACACCTGCAAATTCCAATTTATCACTCTGTACTTATCTGGGCGGCCTTTGACCTTTCTTCCCAAGATGCCACAGGTCAGAATGAACAGTGCCACCGACATCATAGCAAAGGTATATGCGCCGGTAAAAAGTCGAAATGGCAAACCCATTAGGATTCTCTCAATTCGTTGCTTCGCTTTCGATACAGCACGATTTCAGGATCAGAGCCGTTGCATCCATACTCGCAAACCAAAAGATAATTTTCATCGCCTATGATGCCATAGCACCGGTCACTGCCGCGAATCTCAATCTGATTGCCCAGATATACTTTGTTGTCCTCCAGCAGCTTTACAGGCAAGCCATTTGGAAGTTGATATTCCAGATTCACATAGCAACCACTGAGAAAGTTGAGATCTTCCACATGTAGCCCGTCGATTCTCAGGGAATTGAATTCCATAATTAGTTGCTGTTTCTGGTATTCAAGATTTTCCAATCCTCCAGCCTTCACCCATTCCGCCGCAACGCATACACCACCAAAAGGATGTCCATTCACCTCTCTACATCCACCACACGCAGCCAGACGCGGACAGTTTTTGCAACACTCTGTTCCACAAATCGATAACATAATAAATCCTCCATACAATTAAATAAAAATCATTCTACCCGTCGCATCCGCTGGGTGATGCTGCCTCGGGTAATAAATTGCAAGCAAGCAAGTGGTACAATGATTGCCAGTAGTAAAATAACCGGCAGTACCAGCCACAGGGGCAGAAGCGAGAAGGTGTAAACCGCACACCAGGAGCCCATTGCCTCTACAACACTGGGCATGGCAAACCAGGCAAACAGCAGCGTGACGGGCGCCAACACCACAGCCATCAGAACAGCGTGGAAAACGCCCTCCAATATCATCAAGTGCCGCAGCTGGCTCTGTGTCATCCCCAGGCTTTCATATACAGCAAACTCGTTACGGCGGCCCACTGTTTTGACAACCAGCATATTCACGAAGTTGATCAGCGCGATACCCAGCAGCACCAGCGCCACCACCAGAGTAGGAAGAACCTCATTCAAACGCGCAGACTCAAAGTTAGCCGCATACTCACTGCGGCGGATAATGCCTACGCCCCGGTTGATTCCCTGTTCAAACTGATCCAAATATTCCTCAAAGGAATCCTGCACAGATGGGTCAATGTCCACTGCCAACTGCCGATAGCTCTGACCAGGAAACAGTTCTTCAAAAGTCTCCGGCGGCATTAGATAGGCAATGCTGAAGGCTGCTTCTGGGCTGTTGGAGCCACTAAGATATGAATCATCGTGCATCACAGAACCCAGTATTTTGAAAGTGCGTCCACCCAGCTCAACTGTTTCGCCTGCTGCCGGAGTGGAGATGCCGTCATGGTAAGCGCCTGCCGCCAGTACATACTCTCCGGAAGCAAATGCTTCAGCGTCAAATTCGCCGCTGGTAAAAGGGGAATTTGTCAGTACATAGTTGAGATAGGCACCATCCAGCCCGATTACAAGACCAGTGTACTCACCAGTCTGTTCCAGCCGATCCACACCGGCGCACCAATCCGGGAAACCGGATTGGGATTCGCGCAGGGTCATTGTTTCGTCATAAGGCTGGTTGTAATAGTCCACGATGCGCTGCCGCAGTTCGTCGGAGGCTATCAGAGCAATCTCATGGCTTTTTAACGAACTTACCTCTGTGACCTCCGGGCGTGTTCTTATTTCGTCCACAGTCTGCTCAGTAATGCCCTGGTTGGCTTCGTTGTACCTCTGCACCGACAGATAAGCAGAGCCGTCAGCCAGACTGTAATCCCAGGGGGACATGACTGAAAGGTAAAGATCCTGTTTGATGCTGGAATATATGATCCATGAACCGCTCAACAAGACTACCGCAAGCAGCAGAGAAATTGCTGACAGTATCGTGCGCCACCGGCTGCGGCCAAGACTACGCAGCGCAAGCCGGGATAAAGTCGTGCGGCCATCGGAACTACGGCCATGCTTTGGCAGCCTGCCAGTAGCTGAGAGAATGGTCTGTGCAGGCGTCATACGAGACAGACGGATGGTTGGTAAAAGGTATGCCAACAGCGTAGTAGCCAGTGTGCAAAGTGCCGCCACAGCAAAAGGCTGCCATGTGAGGAAATAAAGTGCCGGATTCTCCTCCATGCCGGTAATCACCCGACTGGTGATGCAGAAGTGAATGCCGAGCCCCAGCAGCCAACCAGGAAGAAAGCCCGCAGCGGAAACAATACAGCCCTGTTCCAGCAAAATGCGCCGAAGCTGGCGGGGCGTCAGACCCAGGGATTTTAGCCCGGCATAGTACATCAGATCTCGCCGGGCTGCCACATGGATGATGCTGTAAACCATCAGATACCCACAGAGCAGAACCAGGAGTGCAGGCTGATAAAATGGCCGAGCTTGTCCGCTGGCCTGTTCCCGCTTGGCGTCGTTATAGGCAAGATTGGTGGTGAAGTTGACTCCGGCCACGCCCTGCTCGGCCAGAATCTCCTCTGCCTGAACATCCAGCTCTTTGGGCTGGTGCAGGTTAACACCGAGGGTGACATTGGCTGCGGCGTCGTCATCGTAGCCAGGCAACAGCGTTTGTGCCGTTTCCTCTGTGATCCAGGCACAGGCTTCGGTAAAGTTGGTGGAGCTGAGCCACCAACCGCATAGAGAAAATTGCGAGGTGTGGGTATCCCCGTCTGGATCAGTCCATTGGATTGTCACCGGTGCGCCGATCTCTCGAAGTACACCTAAAGAATCCATGGTGAACTCGTCCAGTGCAATCTCCCCCGGCTGTGTGGGCAGCTGCCCCGTGGTAGGAACAGACAATACTGATTCTGCATAGTCTCGGTCAGTGACCGCCAGCTTGACCACGCGCTGACCAATCATCGGATCTGTGACTTGCCCCACCGTGCTAAGCCGTACTGTGCTTTTCACATTTGCGTTTCCGGCTATGGTATCCGCCTGCCGGTCGGTAAGACCGGTATAGAGAATATGGCTGGTAGAACCGTATGTATATTGGTAATTCAGCAGGAAGCCATCCTCAACTGAACTGCCCAACAGAAAGACAAATGTATAAAGAGCTGTCACCAACATGGCAGCCAGAATCAGGATAGTGTTTTTGACTGGGTGAAATTTGAAGTCCCGCGTCACCAGAGTACGGCAGACCTTCAGGTTGTTGTTCGCAAGCATGGTCGGCCCTCCTTATGCACGGATGCGGCCGTCTTCGATGCGGATAACCCGATCCGCCATCTGGGCGATCTCCAGATTGTGAGTAATCATTACCAACGTTTGATGGTAGGTTTCCACCGACAGCTTCAGCAATCCCAGTACATTCTGTCCGCTTTTGGAATCCAAATTGCCGGTGGGTTCGTCGGCCAGAACGATAGCGGGTTTAGCAATCAGTGCTCGGGCAATGGCTACTCGCTGCTGCCCGCCACCGGAAAGCTCATGGGGAAAAGCATTCAGTCGGTCTTGCAGATGCAGTAGTTCCATGATTTCCGCAAAGAAGGTGGGATCGGGCGTGGACCCGGCCAGACTCAAGGGAAACAAGATATTTTCCTTCACGGTAAGGGTGGGCACCAGATTGAAACTCTGGTAAACGAATCCCACCTTACTGCGGCGAAATACCGCCAGTTCCTTTTCCTTGAGGCCAGACAGCTTCACGCCGTCCACTACAACTTCGCCCTCATCGGGGGTGTCCAGTCCACCCATCATGTTGAGCAAAGTGGTTTTGCCGGAGCCGGAAGCGCCAATAATGGCGGTGAATTTTCCCTTTTCAATGGAAAGGTCGATACCGGCCAAGGCGTGTACCGCATTTTCGCCTTTGCCGAAGGTTTTATGCAAATTTTGTACTGTTACAATGTCCATGTGTAGATTCCTCTCTCGCGCTTAATGCGATTCTCTCTTTTTCTGAAAAATAATTTTAGCTTAACAAGTATACAGAGAAGGTTGTCCCCACTCCAACCGTTGACTTGACACTGATGTACCCCTTTTGGCGAGTAACAATGCCGTTAGCCAGATACAAGCCAAGTCCCACACCTTCCTCGGCAGCCACTTCCTGGGCACGATAGAAACGCTGGAACACATCGTTGTAGTGCTCCTCTGGGATTCCAATGCCGGTATCGGTGATATCGATACGGGTGTAGAACTGCCAGGGGCGCACTGTGATAGCGATTCGTCCACCCGCCGGGGTGTATTTGACGGCGTTATCCAGAATATTCCCGATGGCTTCCGCAGTCCATTTGGAATCGTGCTGCACCATGATTTCCGGCGCACAGTCTACGGTTAGCTCGATCTGTTTCTTTTCTGCTTTGGCCCAAACCGTGCTCATAGCTTGGGCTATGGTGTCACCCAGGCGAGCTTCCGCAGGGGTAAGTACAAAGGTCCCCGTTTCCAATCGGGACATTTTGATCAGCGACTGCATCAGAAAATCCAGCTTGTTGATCTGTTCATCCATAGTGGCAACAAATAGCACTCGCTTTTCTTCCGGCAATTCCGGCTTCTGGAGGATTCCAGTATATAGTTTGAGATTTGCAACAGGTGTTTTGACCTGATGGGAAATGTCGCTGACCAGGCTTTGTAGAGTTTCTTTGTCCCGCTGGCTTTGCAGACGGCCTTCATGCATAATGTCGTAATACTGCATCAGCTTGCCCTGTACCTTGGAAGTCAGAGAGTCCTCGTAGGGGTGAAAATTCTCAGGCTGCCGACCTGCAATCGCTGCGTCAATCGTTTCGCACACATCGTCTGCAAACAGTCCGATTTGTCTGCGTTGGAGAATAATCCAGAGGCCCGCTACCAGAAAAATTCCTCCGCACACCGCCAACAGGCCATAACGAACTGACGCACGGGGGACAAACTCCCAGAGCATCCAAAGAAGCAATCCAAACAGACTAACAGACATCAAACCCAACAGGACATAAAATACACCTGCACACCGAGCTTTCATCGCTGAACCCCTTTCCAGATGTATCCCATACCCCGTACCGTCTGGATATAGAAGTGAGCATCGTCCTCTATCTTGGCGCGCAGGCGATTCATAGTTACAGTGAGGGTATGATCATCAATAAAATTGCCACCGCTATCCCACAGCCGTTCCAACAGAATTTGGCGGGTCAGAATATTCCCGGCGTTTTCAGTAAGTACCCTCAACAGCTTATATTCATTGGGTGTGATGGTAAGAGTCTCACCGCTTTGCTGGGCAGTCAAGGCTCCAAAGTCCAGTGTAAGAAAGCCATCACTCCAACGTTGGCTGGATTCTTCCGCTTTGCTTGACCCGGCCCGGCGCAGAACTGCCTCCACCCGGCGCAGCAGAATCTTCATGCTAAAGGGTTTAGTCACATAATCCTCGGCTCCCAGGTCGAAGCCATCCAACACATTCTGCTCCAGGTCATTGGCCGTAAGGAAGATCACCGGCAGCTCAGGGTGCAACGACTTGATTTCTTTGCACAAGTCAAAACCGTTTCCGTCCGGCAGGTTTACATCCAATAGTGCAAGATCAAACTTGTCTTCCTTTACCAGCTGGAGTGCTTTCTGATATGTATAGGCAGATACGGAAATATATCCACCTGAGTCTAATTCAAAGCAAAGCCCCGCGCTAAGCGCGAGGTCGTCTTCTACAACTAAAATCCGACTCATTATTTCGCCTCATTTCTTGTACATGTCGCACTTTTTCAGTATACCAGATTTCCCAAAAAAATGAATAACTTTGTATAAATTGAGTTAATCATTTAACAATTAAAATACAACTCGATGAAGCGTCTATACAAAACCAAAAACACCTGCTATTTACACAGAATGTTCTGAAATTTTGAATTTAATTTTCAAGAAAAGTGTTCGATGAACCTATGCAACATACTTTTCCATTGTCCGGATGAATTAAAATCACGGGGCGTTCTTTACGCTCGGCATAGCGTACGGTTAAAGCAGTTCCACTTCTTATCTTTCGGTCATTATCATAAACTGCCAATACAATATCGGCATGGTCTACCATAAAATGATTTCGTTTCGTATAACTCGGAGTTCCTGGTTCTTTTCCGATAACCAATACCTCTGCCTGCTTTTGAATTTGATTTTTTCTTTCTCGGCTGACCCGATCCCAGTCCACATCATATCCCTCAAACGGCAATGCCATTGTGAGCTTGATTTCAGAGAACTCGGACTTTTCCTTCATCGCTAACAGTATTTCCCCAGCCCACATATCAACGCCCAAGGCGCCTCCGACAATGAAATGGTGCACTCCTTTTTGATACAAAAGAGATAATTGCTCTTCCATGCGCCGTTTGATTCGTTTGCAATCCTTATTATTCTCATTATACTTAAAGCGAAAACGAGAAGGTCGATAACCTGTTATCGCACATGTGAGTATGCCCATAATGATGATACCACCTTTTTTACTTTTTTCTTCTATTATACCTAACATGGTTATAGTAACTCAACCATGTTCGCTTAATCTTTTATATCATAGTGGATAAAATATAACTATGGTATGGGAGGTGAAGCGTATGGATCAACTATTGATAGAAATTGGTGACCGAATTAGACGGCGAAGGAAGCAGCTCGGTCTCACACAAGAGGATTTATCCAACAGAACAGATGTGACAACACAGACAATATCAAATGCAGAATTGGGATTGAAGGGAATGCGCCCGGATACAATTATCCGAATATGTCGCGCATTAGAGATCAGCACAGATTATCTGCTTCTTGGAGAAATTGGTGACTCGGACAAATCACTTTTTTCAGATCGTTTGGCAACTTTAACTCCTAACCAGATGAAGCATCTAATCGATATTGTGGACAGCTATTTGACAGCCATACAAGAAAAAGAGGCGTAGGAGCACATAGATGACTCGGCTCCCACACCTCTTTTTTTATCTGTTTTTTCTAAGGGCAGCCATTTCATATGGCTGCCCTTTTTTGGTATTCATCCCTTGCGGAAAGCCGCCATTGTGCTGAAAATCATATCACGGGTAGCATCGTCTATCTCCAATTTTTCTCCCTGCTGCAGCTCATAGTCTGGTGCTGGCTGTTGGATAGATGGCAATGCTGGTTCTGTTTTCGCCCCTACCCGTTTATCAGAGCTAACGCCTGCATGCTGCGTTTCCTGCCGCATAATTTCCCTAACGATGGCTTCAATTGTGGCTCTGTCAATGACCGGCGGCGCCACTTTCACAGGCTGCGGGTCATCCGCAAAATTAGCATTATAATAGGCAAGTGCATTGGCGATGTACTGCGATTTGCTGTGTGGAGGCTGTAACTCCAACAGCTCCACAGCAGTCCGCTGTACAGGGTCGCCAATATTAAACCGTAGGGAGAAGCGGCCCCGTTCCTTTTTCGCCATAACAATCACCTACCCATCGCTTCCAGGCGATACAGATATTCATACCCAGCCGCATTGGCATTGATGTTTGTTACGAAAAGCGGCGTGCCTACTTTGTTGGATGCTTCAATCTGACGCCGCAGCAGAATAGAACCACCGCCAACAAACACTACCTTACAAAAGCGCAGATCCAGCATCCGTTCCCGCAAAGTGCTGAAAAGATCGTTCACGAACTCTTGCGCCAACTGCTCTACAAGTCGGACAGCCTCCACGGGATATTTCGTTTGTTTGCCGGTGAGGATTGCATCTACATCACTTTCATCCAGAAGCAAATCCAGCTCAGAGTTTCCTCTGGACCTAATCTTATTGTAGAGCCTGATAACGCCATTTTCCAGCGAATCGCAGGAGGAAAGGTCTGCGTTTCCGTTTTTCATCAGCAGATAGTCTGCCGTGAAGCCACCAATATCCAGTACCACTGCCTTGGGATCGTCCATGAGCGAATGGAGCATTGTAGCGGCCGCCGCATAGGCCTGGGGATAGCAGGCCACATTGTCAATGCAAATGGCATAATGCTTGTCCTGATAGACATACTCCACAATTCCTCGGTCCTGGAAGTAATCAGTCAGCCTATCTGCCTGGGCGCCGAAATGTGCCGGCGGTAATCCCACCGCCAATTGGATATGATACAATTCCTGATCCCCAACGCCACGAGCGGCAAGTTCCTCTGCAATAGCGATCAGCGTGAGAATGAAGAAACGGTCATCCTCGGTCTTATCTTTGCGGAACGGAATACGCTCATTGGAAAGCGTGTAGTAATTGCCGCAGTATTGCAGGCTTTGTCCGAAGGGTCGGGTCAGACTCTGCTGCAGGCCGGATACGAACGGATTGCAATGAACTGTTTTGATTTGTTTGTTACCATGATCAACACCAATCAACATAGGTTGTTGCCTCCTTTTTGCTTTATACATATCCTTTACGCCTGGATGACGCCTTTTTTCAACATATAATTAAAAAAGTATTTTTCTGAGTCGTCTTGGCTTGACATATAATTGTAAATTTATTTCTACACCCACGTAGAAGTATTGACTATTCTACAAAGTTGTAGTAGAATTAAATCATCCAAGGTAGACGTACTTTGGGTAAGGAGGAAGTGTTTATGGATCGATCCAAAAAACTATCAGAAACCGAATACGAAATCATGGAGGTGTTGTGGAAATCACAAGTTCCCATGTCTTCGGCGCAGCTTGCATCGTACTTTGCAGAACGCCACAACAAGGAGTGGAAGCCATCAACTCTTGCCACTTTTCTGTCTCGGCTGACGCAAAAGGGGCTTATTACTTCTCAGAGAGAAGGTAGAGTTCCTTATTACCGGCCTATCAAATCCCAGAAAGACTATGCGCGAGATGGCGCACAAGGAATTTTAGACGCACTCTATGATGGTTCGATCAAAAATTTCTTTGCGGCTTTATACGGTGGCTCTCAGATGTCAGAGGAAGATCGTGAATCTTTGAAAGAATGGTTGGACAATCAGTAATAACGGAGGAATATGTATGGTATCTTACTTGCTTAGTACTCTGTTTTTTCTGAATTTAATCGCCAGCAGTGTGTACCTGGTTTTTAAAGCCTTGCTCGTTTGGGCAAAAAACGGTGTAAATGAGCGTTTCCGCTATATTGGGTGCATCGCTGTCATGGTGTTGTTCTTAATCCCATTTTATCAAGCTTTGCTGATCTCTTCTGCAACAAAAGATATCCCATCTCAAACAAGCGGATACCTGGAAGGCGTTAGCAGCGTTATCCCAAAAGACGAAGTAATTCAAACGAATACTTCCATCACTGAGAGCAATAGCATGAGAACAAGCGGTTTTTGCTTGGATGTTCAGACACAGGAAAAGATTTTAGTTGTTTGGTCTGTTGGTGTGTCTGCTCTTGCATTATGGTATATTGCTGTATTGTTGAAATTCCGTAGGAAACTATCCCAAAAGCAAACACAGCCCGTTTGTGGTGAGCTACAGCAAATTGCAAATCACTGTGCAAGTGAATATGGAATTCGACAGACGCCAATCCTTAGAGCATCGCCACATGTACAAAGTCCGGTGTTGATTGGTTTTTTTAAGCCAATTATCGCAGTACCTGCTGACGGACTTCCGCCAGCGGATGTACAAATGATTTTGAAACATGAGCTAGTGCACTTTAAACGCCGCGATTTGTGGTGGAAACTTTTGGGTGTCGTAATACAAACGATTCACTGGGTCAATCCAATTGTGTGGCTGCTTTGTAACGATTTTGAATTTTATGCCGAGACATCCTGTGATGCTCAAGTGGTTCATAATCTTGACCATGATGGGCGTAAAAGCTATGGGTACCTTTTGATTTTGTATTCCAAATCTCAACGCAAATTGAACCCTATGCCGGGGATTTCATTTGTATCCTCGCGCGAAAAACTGAAAAGGAGAATTTATATTATGCTGAATGGAAATAAGTCCAAAAAGCTGATTGCTACTGCTCTTGTTTGCGTGTTGGGTGCAAGCAGCTTTGCACTGTCCGCATTTGCTGCCGAGGTACAAAGTGATACTCCGCAGGCGATCAACGGAATTGTTGCCGGTAAGGATGTATCTACGACTTCCAGTGACGAGCTCCTCACCGGCGAAACGCAAACGGATATTCCCTTTGCTCAAAGCATCAATCCGAACAACGGATACGATCTCAAAGGTAAAGAGGAAAACTCCTTTGCCGATATGCTCACCACAACGATGAATGCTCCTCTTGAAATTCCGGATGAATTCAGACAGTCTGTGGCAAACGGCGAGGTCACTCCTCTGCAAGCAGAGGATGGCGTTGCAGTCGAGGCCCTTGATGCCAACGGTGTTAAGATGAGTGTCAACACCGATGCGGAACAGTATGCATTTTGCGACCACCGAACAGAAGATGTCTATGTCCAGCGACATCTCAAGTACACGAATGGTTCGTGCAAGGTAGAGTTATACTCTGGCGTCCGCTGTACAAAATGTGCGAAAGTGTGGGTCCATGACCTGCTGAGCACCACTACTTTCCCGCAGTGCCCTCATTAAACGACATCTATTCCATTTGCGCGCTATTAACCAGCAGGAAATTCTGATAAACGTCATTTTTACCATTCCTTTTTGCGATAACTTTTAATCCGATGGTTGTTTTACCTGCCCTGTGTAGCTAACATCCGCGGAATAGACCAAAAAGGTGCGAGGTTCATTTCCTCGCACCTTTTTTATTTGACTGCTTAATCGGAATTTAGGTGTTATGCATTAACGCTCAAAAATGTTATAAACTTGAACTCCCTGACGCTTAGCATACAGAATTGTATTTCTGGTTCCGCCTGGTTCGCCAGTGTATGCCGCTATCACCAATCCTGAGTGCGAGACCATCCATTCATTTCTTTTTTGGAAGCAATATCGTGTATATGTCTGGCAGATAGCGTATTTATAGTCTGCCTTGCTTGCGACTGCAGCATACAGATTGCGCCATTTAGAATCCCAGTTTTTTTCAAATCCCACAAAAGGTGTTGCACAAACCAATCTAATTTCCGGATTGCATTGTTTTCGCAAAAGGACTTCTTCACCAGCCCAAAGATCCACCCCACGCGCCATACCACAGATAAAGGTTCTGAATCCTTGACTTATCGCTATATCGATTGCTTTACCAAGTTTCTCTTGAACAATGTCCTCTTGAACAGAAAGTTTTTCTGGCCTGTGCCCAGTAAAACAACATCTTTTTGCCCGTTTCTCCGCTTCAGATAAATTTATCATATTTTTCACCTTTCTCCCTTTAAGTTGTCGTGCAAATACAGTTTAACACAATGGTATTAACACGACAACTTGCAGGTATTTTACCTGTAAATTGTCGGGTAAAATATTTAGTAGAAAGGGCGGTGAGAGAATGGATGTATTGGGAAAGCTGCGCAGGCTTCTGGAGGAGCGTGGCTGGACTGATTATCGACTTGCCCAAATGTCTGGATTACATGAATCCACTATTTCTAATATCTATCGTCGGAACAATGTTCCTACTATTGTAACGCTCGAAGCTATTTGTAAAGCGTTTGGTATCACATTATCACAGTTCTTTGCTGATGATGATTCCGAAATGGTTGAGGTCACTCCCGAGCTCAAAGAATTATTGGACGCATGGACGCCATTGACTCCCGATCAGCGGGCTACTGTTCTGCAAGTCGCAAAGTCATACCATGAAAAGTGAAAAAAGCACCGGACGCAGAGCTCTATGTCTCTGCGTCCGGTGCTTTTTCGTTTTCTTATATTGATGTCGTCGGCGGCAGCAATATATATTAAAGATGAAAAACCTTCTGGCCCATCTTTTCATTCTTCCAAACTAACCTTAAACCCTTGTTTTGCACAATCAGCAATAAAATTGTCTGTAAGCAAGCATTTATGCGCCGTATTCAAAATAGTAACTTCATATTTTTTAACGAGATCTTCATACAATTCCAGCGCTTTTTCAGAGATTTCTTTAGGATCATTAGACAGTTCTGTTATGCTTTGATTAACTAGATTCCGCGCATACAATCCTCGATTATATCCTGCGAAGTATGTATAGTACTGATTCAATATTATTGCTGTAGCTTTTTGGTTTGGTTTATCAGATTGCAAATCTGCCGTATTCTGCTTGTCGATAAATGTTGTTGCATCTTCAGGGCTCATTTCTATGCCGATTTCTTCTGCATACACAACATAAATTTCATTTTGGAGTAGCTTTAAAAACGAATCTTGAAGGACACTGCACGATTGGTATATTTCTTCTGGATCACATCCTTCATGGTATGCCACATCTATCGAGTGTAACAATGCATACGCATATACGTCCTCTTCATATATCGCATTGTTTCCAACATATGCAATAGGAATTTGTTGAAGTTCCACTTGACTAATTTTATTTGAAAACCAGTTAACATAGTCGTTTGATTGCTTTTTTGTAATTTGTGCTCTAATGATCAATAATCCAACAATCGACAACACAAGTAACGTAACAACAATCCATAACGCTTTCTTCCTATTTTTCCATTGCATTATACTAATCCTCCGTTTACATTTTCTTCAATCTATAATTGCACCCATATATCGCTAGTATAACTGCAAAAAGGAAATAAACTGCACAAATAAGAATTATAGTTGGCAGCGGTTTAAAAAACGGCATTGCAATAATACTTCCATGGTAAGAAGAAAGCCTATACATTGATAAATAGACATAGCTTGAGGTATTTGGTACGTCCGCATAAAGCGATGAAATATTACCTGCATAAACAAAAAGCGAGTTAAGATTTGCCCAGGGAAGGAATTCGTTTAGTTTCATTAGAATTTCCGACTGAGTTGAAATCGCAATTCCACTGGTAAATAAGCGTTCAAGCATCAAATAGACAATAAAGCAATTTCCTGCAATTCCGGACCCTGTTAGATATGTAATTGCAATGGTGATTGCTCCAATTGTGACCGCTCCAAACCAATTAAGTATGAAACTCGCTAAAACAGTTAAGTCTACCACAGCTAGTAGAGCATCCTTAGAGACGGATTTTAAGAATAGGGATGCACATAAAGTGAACAAAAACAGTCCCAAAAACACCAAAAACACATATACGCAATAAAGACCTATTTTTGTAGAAACAAATACCCATTTTTTTCGATTGCTAATGGAGATTTGCAATAATGCACGCTCTTTTATGTCATCAATTACAAACAAAACAGCGGACACTATCAGAGGGAAAATATAAATTGATAAGCTCATCTGGAGCATATAACTTGAAAAAATTCGGTTGGGCTCAAGAACAGACAGTCCACTTTCCTGATAAGGCGTACCAGCAGAAATAAGAGAGACACCCTGATTATATGTTGTAAATATCCAGAAAGCCGGCAAGACAAACATTAACGCAGTAACTAAAACCAATGCCTTTTTTCGTAAAAGCTTTCTTATTTCGGCAATTAGCATGACAATTCCTCCAATCGCTGCACAATATCTTTTATGGAATTATCCCCCTCATACTCTCCGAGGATATTTATTTTCTGTTTTCTTAGTAGGTCAATTACATTTTGTTTATCTCTTTGTGTGGTTCGAACTTCTAAGCCGCGCTCTAAATCGCTTTGAGATCTGATAAAAGGTTGCATACTCTCTTCGAGATGCGTCTCTTTAGGCAAAAGTATGCTGGTCTCGATCAACGCCGGCACAATATTTCTTATATTTGGAAAGTACATAAGCTTCTTATTGTGTATGAGTAATATATGGTCCGCCAACATAAGATTAAAGCTTATTTCATGCGCTGCAAGAATAATTGTTTTTTGCTTTTTTTGATATGTCTGAATATGTTCAACCAGTTTTCTTTTTGCATCCGTGTCTAACCCATTGAATGGTTCATCCATAAACCAATAATCTGGATTGCGGAGTAACGCCAAAATAATGCTCAGCTTCTTTTTCATACCAAGAGAGTATGTCTTATATAGGGCTTGGTCTGGTTCTAGTTCCCAATTTTCCATCGCTGTCCTTATTCTATCCATTGTAATCTCGCCGGACTGGATTTTCGAGAAATAGCTTAGGTTTTCAACTCCAGATAAATATGGGTAAAAGCACGGTGTATCAAATACCACGCCAATTCGATCAAGTGAATCACCGATTTTATGATTGTCATAGAGTATAGTTCCTGATATTGGTTTTAAAAAGCCAAGAAGCAGTTTGAATAGTGTTGTTTTTCCTGTACCATTGAGTCCTATCAAATAATTTACGCCCGGGTAAATGCTGAAGTCCCCCTCCTGCCTAAATAGCATCTTATTTCCAAAGGCGTGTTCTAAATTTTTAATTTCTATCATATTTTCTCCCTCTACATAATTTCATTTTCATTATGCTTTAAATTATAGTAAACAAAAAAGGCATGGTTTGCTTTCCTTCAACGCAGTGAATTTCTACCACGCCATTAAAAGGATAGCAAACCATGCCGGTGTAGTTTGTATATCTTGATTGATAACGAGCACTTGCTATGTCAAGAACTCAACCTGAACAGTCAGAGCATGGCATGGTTTTTCTTCAAATAAGTCAAAGCCGTGCTTCCTAACATATTGTTATTACACCTGTTGGTGTTTTTATCGAATATAGGCAACGTCCGTAGGGGCCAAAGTATAGACCAGCGACATATCGGTGGTAAAGGCGGATGCGGTCAGCGTCACAGTACAGGTACCGCTGGAGGTGTGATCTTTCACATGCTCACCGCTCCAGTCTTTTCCCAGCGGGGCCGCTACGCCGGAATGGCTGCCGCCACCAGCGCCGGCATACAGCAAGCTGTAATTCAGAGCGATCATCGTCTTTGTGCAGTCACAACCAAACGAGGCCTGAGACTTTTTGGAAGAAATGCATTCAAGGTTGATCCAGCTGGAGCCTGCGTCACCAGTCACGGTTCCGTAAGGAACAACACCAGACGCCTGCTGCTCCTGCAGTGCAGCATTGAAATTTGCCAGTTCCTCTTCGCTCATCGGTTCTTCAAGGTCCACACCGACCATTCCAGCAACGGCAGCATCGTCAGGGATCTCAGCAGCATAAGCAGCAGTACCACCAAAGATGGCGCATGCCATAGCCAACGCAGCGGTAGCGGAAATCAACTTTTTCATTTTCATAACTCGACCCTCACAATCAGGTGGAAGAGCTTGCCTTATCTTGCAATTTTTTCGGCAAAGCTGGTTGATACATACCACATAAGGATGCAGTATGTGCGGATGCGACAGCAGCCTTTTTGGCCACTGAAGCAACGGAAGTCAGAATAATTGTCAACGTCTGCATTGGATACACCTCCTTACATTTAAGCTAACTTTCGCCAAAACCATATTCAGCGAAACAATCATAAGCGATGCTAAAATTGCGATAGAAACATCAGAATCCACATTGTACATTATCACTATCGCAACAGACCAAATCCCATACGAACAGATTGATCTTCGCCGGTTTATCCTGTTTAATTCGGGTGATAATTTATGATTTGCATGCTGTATTGGGGCATATAGAATCACCGGGCCCCATAGAGCTGCTAAAATAACAATAGTAGTAATTAAAAGTGCATTTCCGAGACAAGTCTTTATGATTAGAAAAAGCAAGTACGATGTAAGCATAGCAATTCTACACCGTGTATGTGTAGTTGCATGATAGCCTCCGCAAAAACAACGTGTCGTCAAAAAACACAATAAATATATTGCAGTACAAATAAACTCCTGCAGTATAACGCTTACTATGATTATTGCAGAAAAGTTGATCACATCTGAAATTATAAGTTCTAATCCATATACATAGATTTCTGTCTCGTCTTGCTCAATTAATTTTTGAGATACAAGTAATGCAGCTATCTGTTGAGCAAATTTCATGCCAGGGAAACCTTCCTGCAAATCTATTTGCTTCTAAGATAACTGCATTACTTGTATAAATCAATATGCTATTCGTACTTGGTATTGGTCAGTTCGTACTTGGTATTGTAGGAATAAGTATATCGCATGAAAACCTATCATTTTCTTCGAAATACTCAATTATACCACCATATTCCTCAACAATTCTCTTGATATTATTGACACCAATGCCGTGCATCTTTTTGTCATTTTTCGTAGTTGTCATTGACGGGTTAGTTTTTAAAACTGACCTTTGAATCGAATTTTGAATTCTAACCAGCAAATATTTTCCTTGCTCTGCAATTTTTATATCAATTCGTTTTTTGACAGTGTCCGCTGCGGCCTCAATTGCATTATCCATCAAGTTTCCGAACAAAACACAAATATCATTTTCCGATAATGGAATATTGGTACTTGTTATCGTCGCTTGACATCTAACACCATTTTGTTCAGCCACTGATATTTTGGCGTTTAGAATCGCATCTAAAATATTGTTTCCTGTAAAAAGTATCGTACGTTCATTATAACCAGCATCATGGAATAGCTTTTTTATATAACATCTGATTTCATTACATTTGTGATCCATTGCCATTCTATCAATACAGAGCATATGATTCTTTAAGTCGTGCCGCACTGCGCACACCTCATCATATAAGCGTTTTATATCTAAAGCATTTTTTTGCGAGCAACTATACTGTAACTCCAACAAAGCATATTCTTGCTTAATCTGGTTAACCGATGCAATTCTCAAGAAAAGATAGTATATGAGAAAATCCATTATGGCAATAGTTATTACGGCTCCTAAAACATACTCTTGAATTTCCGTATCCGACAGAGCAGCCGGCATCAAAAGTGAAATAGCACCTATTGAACACAGAGGTACTATAACAAGCAGCAAACCATCTTGAATATGTAGCTCTGTTCGCAACTTTATTTTCAAAATAGCACGAGTTATCCAGAAAAAAATAACTTTTGTTGTTACCA
Source organism: Faecalibacterium sp. UBA1819 (assembly GCA_002315015.1). Taxonomy (GTDB): domain Bacteria; phylum Bacillota; class Clostridia; order Oscillospirales; family Ruminococcaceae; genus Ruthenibacterium; species Ruthenibacterium avium. The sequence goes on along the minus strand of DCEX01000022.1, from coordinate 111,250 downwards.
ATGCAATTGCACGAGCTGGACTATAGAATTCAAGAATTTTGGTTACGTCGCATTTAAAAACACTTCCAAATACTAAAGTAGTAACCGTAGCAATGACTGCAATGAGAGCCATAACAAATGCAGATATAAATGCTTTTTCTAAAATATGACCGTTCAAAAAGAAAGCACAAAACGCAAAACTTAAAACCCCAATAATGAAGGTACTCAGTGTTTCAAAAGATTGATTCCATGTAAAAAAGGTTATAACAGAAAACAAAACCACTTCAGTCGATATAACTACTATATAGCTTTTCCAATCTTTCTTTTTTAGTCCAAAATATCTTGTAAGAAAATCAACAATGATTGTGGACTCAATTAAATTTATAAATAGCTCTAACCAGATCTTCATGGCTGAATACTCCGTGTGTATTTTATAAATTGGTCTTGCACTTCTTTTATTCGACTTCGACTTACGGGAAGAGTTTCTCCTGTTTCTAAAATCAAATCCGATTTTTGAATCAAAGTAATATACCGACAATTCACTAAATATCCAACATGAATGCGTGCAAAGTAATATGGCATCAACATTTTAGAAATCTCTGTTATCCGCGCTTTATAACGGTAAGTAGTCATCGTTGAATGCAAGATGACATAATGATTGTCACTCTCAAAGTACACAATTTCTTGAAGGGGAATCGACACTAATTGGTTTCCTGTATCAAAGCTAAAAGACTTTTTGCGTATATGTATCTGCTCTATAGCTTTTTCTATCAATTCAGTCAATTCTTCCAGATGTGTTTTTCTCAAAAACCAAAACGGATTATAGGAAAATGATCTAAACACCAAATGTTCCTGATTGGAAACAAATATAATTATTGGCTTCGTGTCTGCCAGCATAATTTGTTCTGCAATTTCAAATCCAGAAAGGTCTGGCATATCAATATCAAGAAACACTATGTCTCCAGGAGTATTATGTACTTGTTTAATATAGTCTTTTCCTGATACAAAGGCTTCAATATCTACCTTTATTCCAAGTTTCTGAAATTCCATTTCTACGAGTTTCGTCATCGAATCAAGAAATGGTTTATCATCATCGCAAATTTTAATCTGCATTAGCATACCACCTTCTAACACTAGGATCTTTTTCTATTATATCATATTTTCATCATGTAGTAATTCCGAAAAAGTACTCCCAAACTCAAAGAATTGTTGAACTAATGTACATCATCGTCCTTAGCAGCAAGCTACTGTTGTGTAAGTCGCAAAGTAATATCACAAACCAAAAATGAGGCATGCCACAGTGGAATCTGCAGCATGCCTCGTTTTTTAATCTCGCTTATAATGTGGTTCTGGAGTATAGGGTTCCTTCTGATATTTCTGATATTTGCTGGACATCTCAGGGGCGCTTTCCAAACTATCCTCACCATATTCAACCGGCTCACAGCATACAGCATCCAACAAGATCCGTTCCAGATGTTCATACTCTGAGAACTGGTCAAGGGAAGCCATAACAAAAGAGTTTCTGACGTAGCCAGCACTAGCGGCCAAGAGCTCTTGATCCATATAATACCCATGATGTTCGGCAAAAAAGGTCATCATCATGACTACCGTTCTGGTGTTGCCTTCTCGGAAGGGATGAACTTGCCAAATTGTTGGGAAACGCCGCGCTATCTGATGCACAAATTGCTCTCTGCTTATTCCGGTCCACGGCCCTTTGTTCAGCTGCTGAAATGCACTCTCCAAGTCATCCGGGATATTTTCATCATTGCTATACCAAACACTCCGCCCTGCCAAAAGAGCTTCGCGCTTTTCAATGTTGATAATACGATACTTTCCCGCCCAATCATAGATGTCGCCAAACAGGGATCGATGAATTTCACACAGACCTGCTGGCGAAAAATCCTCAAATCCCCGTTCATATAGCAGCATCATGTTGGCCCGGGACAGTTCCGCTTCAATTTGATCCAGCGTTTGTTCAACTTTTATACCCAGCTTATTCTGAAGCACAGGTACATCATCATATAAATATGGATCAGGCACGATTGCGGCGTTCCTGTTCCGCAATGCGCATGTGGTAATCTAAAAGAGCTTTTTTCATCTGGCTTCCAGTTAATTCACCACGAGCCCAGCTTGCTGAAAGTACCCGGGCATAGTTTGAAACAGGAGCACCTTCAATGGCATTGATAGCGTCAGCTGTCTTAACCGCTGCAATGCGTTTTTTCATCATCGGACTCAACGCCTTCACCTCCTTGCGTAGACTTTTCTTTAATAGTATAGCATAATTCTCTTTTTCTTTCCATCATATTTCATGACCAGATTATAAATCAATTATTTTAATAGAATTTTCTCCATAAAAATACCGGACAGGGTTTCCCCTGTCCGGTATTATGAGTCAATTATGTATGAACACTGTACTGGGCTTTCGGAAGGTCTTCCGCACCATGCAGAATAATCCCGCCACAGATGCCCGGGCCATCGAGCGTGTACTCCTGAAAGAAGAAGCTGAACGGCTGTCCATCATCGTAAATCACGATTTTTTCAGTCCCCTTCCAGCGGAAATGCTGATCCAGGGCTTTTCCCAACTTGTGCCGCAGAACCGGCCGCCGGGCAACCTCATGGAGATTTTTCCGACTATGGAACTCATAGCAGCGTATGACCTTCTCCGGAATGGAGAGCTGACGCCACTCAGCACCGTCCATATCCTCTCCGGCCTCTGCAAAAGCGTGGAACGGCTCATAGGCCAATCGGACATCCTCTTTCCAGCCATGCACTTGGTCGGCGCCATCTTCCAACAGCCAGGTGAACCGAATCTCCAACACCCGCATACCATCCGGCCCCTTTGTCAGCCGCAAGGCAGCATAGGAGCCGCAGTCGTGGGCAATCAGCCGGCTTTCCGGTTTCTGTTCCAACTGCTGAAGCTCGCTGCGCAGAATGGCGAAACTGCGTGGAGATTTTTGATTTCGGGATACGGTCCAAATATCCAGCAAGTTCTTACTGCACCGTGCTTTTATCATCGTGCGGTTATTCATACTATACAGCCTCCTTTTCTGCTGTCCCTGCAATGTGCAGGGATGCCTGATCTACGAGAAATGCACTTTCGACATACTGTTCTTCATGGGAAGTAACAGAGGCGCCTCCCAGAGAGTCCAGATACTGCTGGCCGTTTTTTGACTTGGAGATATAGACATAGAACGGTGTAGCAATATACTGATCCCGCTCGTAGCAGTCATAATACCTGCGTGCCAGAACAGCAACGGCACCCAGTTCTGCCGCCTTTTGCGTCACCATGGAAACAGCCATCTTCATGACCGTCTTTTCTTCCGTATCATTGATACCGGAAGTGTAGATGCGTTCCAGGAACAGCACGAGTTTTTCACCGTCCGGGCGTTCTTGAATGAGCTGATTCTCTTTTGTCAAATCAGCAAACGCCAAACTATATGCTGCCGGCTTCTGGAAAGACCCTTTGGTCAGCCGGATACAGGCTCGGGCAACCACTGTTTCATGCTTCCACACCAGAATGATCTTTTTGTTGGAATCAAAGGACGCCAGTAGGCACTCCCGCTGGTGGCCGTTCCGATAGGATAGGCAGGTGTGGTGGGGCAGTTCCCCAAGGCGCATAGTATGATAGAAGTCGTCCACTTCCCAAGCAAAGAAAGGCCCCTGTTTCAGGGAAAGATTTTGTTTCCATACCATTTCCTGTTTCTCGCTGACGGGATGATGGATCTCCCGCTGCAGATCACCGGCGAAATATTTCAGGTCATAGAACTTGCCCATCAATTGCGCCTGCATGACCCGCCGCAGAGCTTCCGACGATGCCTTATCCCCATGGGGAAGATAGTCATACAGAGAACGAACCATATAGGCGCCTCCGCGCAGCAGAAAGTCCGTGGTGGTAGTCCGATACTGCTCCACAAAATCATCAGCGAATGAGAATTTTTCTTTCAAGTACAGCCAGTCCTGATTCTCCGTCAGAATGGCGCTGCGTACCTGGTCCCAGTTTTCCCGTCCCTCCAGTATAGAGAGGTTATTGAGTGCAAAAATGGCATCTGCTTCGGTACGAAATTCAGGGACAAAAGCTTGTACCTGGTCATAGTGCTGGAGCAGCTGGATCGCCGTCTGCCGGGGCAGGTCACGGATATGTCCAAGAGGCCCCTGATACCATTCGCTGAACGGCATTCGCAGCAGGCACTGCCCAAGCTGAGAAAGCTCTTCATCCGTTGTGTACTGACTGACCAAATCCCGTTTCACCAGCTGTCGAATGACGAGCATCCGCTTGTCCACGGATAGGGGTGTCAGCATTATGTACAAACGCACATAAATTTCTTCTTGCCGACATAACAGCCGCATTTCCTCAAATGTATATTGCTGATTCTCTTCCAGAAGTTCAAAGTAACCTCTGCTGCGCTCATTGGTTTCACACGCCAGCAGGTTCTTCTCCGACAGTGAGTTGAGATTACAGTGCTCGTAAAATCCCTTTTCATATAGGAGCGAGAATGGCCCCAAAGATAGGAACAACTCACTGTTCTGGTTCACCAGATCCAGAAAATGATTTTTCTTGTGCTGGACTGCATAGATCAAGACAGGAAGCTGATAGCGTCCGAGAGCCGAAAAATCAATACGCAGCCGCCCGGAATAGAGAGCATTCAGATAGGTCAGCTGATTGCGTAGGATTTCCTGCCGCTGTTCCTTGTTCAGTGGTTCCGGCTGGCTGATGAACCAGTCCAGGTCATACTGCCCTGCCCGGTTGTCTAACCACTGTTCAAAGAAGGCAGACAAATCCTCCGTATCGTATTCCAGTATCTCCAGCAAGCGGCGGAATTTTGCTATATCCGCAGCCTGCACCCATCGCAGATCCTTCAACCGCTGGCAATCCAGAAACAGCTGCACATCCCATTGATTCATCATTGTGAGGATATCCTGGAGCGGGCGGTTCTTTTCCAGCAGTTCTAATGCCTCTCGCTCGTTATCATGCCAGTTGAACAGGTAGGCATGGAGAAACGGCAGCCGCATCATGTCCCGCTGGCCCTCTGTCAATGCAGAAAGCCCTCCCCATTCCGCTGTGGGGAATACCTGAAGATTGTCTATGATGGCCTGTTCTTCTTCCTCATATTTGATATGGGGGAGATAGTATTTCATGTACTCAAAGAGTAGTGATCGGGGCAGGTCTTTTTGCAGAACATCCATAACCTGTGCCTGCGAGTATTGCGTCAACCGTTCTCCGCAAGCGTTGGCAGTCTGAACCATTGCCGCAATGCTTTCATCATCGGCACAGCCACACAATGCCTGATACAGTTGTGCGAATTCAGGCACTTCTACAAGTTCTGTTTGTAGTCGTGTGTTCTGACCCGCACGCAGGCGTTCCTGTAGATTAAATTCTTCTGCCCGATTACAGGCTTGTTCCAACAGTTCCTCTGAGAATTTTCCAGTGAGTTCCTGTTTCAGCCCATCTGCTTCCATGTGGGAAAGCAGAGATAAGTGATTCAATGAGTTCATCATGCCGCTTCACCTCCTATGACAGTGCAGATCATTTTTAAGATCTCATTTCGCGGCCGTGGTTCCTGTTCAATCAACTCGCCGCAGAGTTCAAAAAAGCATTGCGCGTCTTCCGGTGGCAGCGTCTGGATATTTCCAACTGGCCACTCTAAAAGTTTCTCAAACGCCATATCCAGCGCCTCCTTTCTTCTTGTGCTGTAACGGTAATCCCTTGTGAATTTAACGAGAGACCGGGCGCTTCCGTCATAAAGCTGGACAAGTTTTTCCGTTTGATTTATGACTTGTTGTGCCCTTTTCGCTTCCCGTTCTGCCTTCTCTTGTTCTTCTGCTTCTTTTTGCTCGGCTTCCAATTCAGCCCGGGAGTAAAGCACCTTTTTCAGCCGTGCTGCCTGATAGCGGTTGCATTTTTCACGCTTGATCAGCTGACGCAGCACAGCGGCCAGTGTAGACTTTTCATACAGCCGTTGGACTTCCGGTGCCTCCAAGGCGCTCAGAACAAAGTCGTCGTACTTCTCCGGTTCCGCCTGAAATACAGATGCATCCACCCACTCATAAAGCTGGCGGTGCTGCTCCGCAGTCAGGAAGGGCCGGGCGATCTTGGTTTTGAGACAAGTAGAGCTGTAATGGCCTTCGTCTTTAACAAAACTTTCGTGAAAACGAAACCATCGGCCAAAAATCTCATGGAGTTCAGAGAATGTGTACTGCCCCAGAAGCTTTTTCACAAACCGGAAACACCGCCAGCTGGAAACAGCGACTGCATATTTCCGAATGAGTTCCAATGGCCGTGTGTCTGCGCCATCTGTTTTATGCTGCTCAAAAAACTGCCACAGGTCGATTGCTTTCCTTTCTACCATCAGTGCGAAGAAACGTTCGCCATAGCAATGGTATCTGTTGAAATATTCCATTAAATCGCCGCCAGTCAGTTCGTGATACCGGGCAAGCCATCGTTTCAGAGGGATTGCCGCTCTGGAAAAGAGCAACTGTTCTACAAACAATTCCATATATGCGTTACGATCCAAATTCTTTGCCAAAATGTCATACTGTGGATCAAACACATCAAAGCGGTAGGGAAACTCTTCCCGGATATGCTTTCTCATCCAAAGAATCGTCTTCGGTGTGGATGGGGCAAGCCTGTTTTGGATTGCCTGCCACAAATTTGGGAATCCCTCATACTTGATAGAAAAATTCTTGTAGCGTTCCAGCAGCCACCCGACATATTCGTAAAATTCCTCGGGCAGAGGCTCGGTCTGGTTCAGAAGCACTTCGCAGCACGCAGCAGCAACTCGTTCCGCCGGAATGCTGTTGGAGGAAAGCCGTTCAGGAATCCGGTTGGCCCATATCATCAGAGAATTTACCACCGTGATTTCCCTGTCTGTGTAGCCGGCGCTTTGCAGTACAACAAATTCCCGGCTGTCCGGTTTCATGTTTATATAGGGCAGCTTCATCAGTGTACGCAGCACCAGGTCTGCTTTCCCCCGATAGCTTTTTACATACCCCTCATAAAAATGGACAAACCACTCCAACACCCCACAGTTCTGTTCCAACGGCAAGGTATGGCCCATCTGAAAGAGCCGGACCAACTGCTCGTGCAGGGCATGGTATCCTTTCTCCCGGTCATCAAACAGGGAGAGCACAAACAGGGCTTCCTCCGTTCTGGCATATACGGATGAAGCCAATTCATCCAGCATAGAGCGGCGCCGCAGCGAATCTGTTTCCAGCAGGTAGAGCGCCCCGGAGAGGTACACATCCTTTTGCGCCCTATTTCTGAGCTGCTGGATAAAATTTCTGTACTGGCTGCCCACGAACATATTTTCTGACTGGATGCTGCGGGTATATCCCAGCGCCAGAGCAAGAGCGCGGAAGGTACGGAGATTGTTTCCCAGCTTTTCCTCAAACCGTTCCAGCACTTCGCCAGGATAGCGCAGACCATACTGTTCAAAGTAGGTAGAGGTATCCGATTCCGGCTGCCAGATCTGCTCTGCACGGATCTGCCTGTAGGTGGTTCGTGCCTTATCATCCTGCGAGGTCTCTACCACCAGTTCGGCAAACGCATGGTACAGCGTCAAGTCAATGGCATTTTGATATACCCCATAGGACGGTATGATTTCGTGATTCACAATGATCCCTCCTTTTATTACTGCCTGGGCCAATGTCCGCCAGTGGAGTAGTTCCACTCAATCGTCCCATCTTCATAAACCAGTGGGCCATGTGCGGCCAGGCTCCAACCATCAGATAACCTTGTAAAGTAGGCTATTGTTTCCGATAAACAGGTACCTTCTACAACATCAGTGCAGCAGTACTCTTTTCCATTGCGGTTGCGATAGATATGATTTACGGTGGGAACAAAATACTTTCTTTCCATAAGAAGTTCCTCCAAAAAATATGGGGAGAGGGACACAATAGCCCCTCTCCCCCATTGTAAAATTCAAACGGACTTGCACATCAAACAGTGCCGGCCATATGGAAAAATTCTTCCGGTGTCAGTACCGGAATGCCCAACTCCTGAGCCTTGGACAGCTTGCTGCCGGCCTTCTCACCGCAGACCAGGTAATCGGTCTTGCGGGTCACCGAGCTGCCAGCTACGGCGCCCAGGGAGGCGATCAGGCTGTTCATGCCATCACGGGTATAGGGCTCTACTTTTCCGGTTACCACAATCGTTTTTCCAGCAAAGGGATTGTCATGATTCACGCTCTGCGTTTCGATGTCAACCGGTTTCTGAATGTTCATCATCATCTGCAATTCCTCCCAAATACAGAAATTCTCTTCATCGTTGAACCATATATGAATGTTCTTGTGCAGCGTGTCCCCGAAATCCGGGAGCTGCCTAAAGTCATAACCGCCATACACCGCATCCCGGAACTCGTCCAGACTTCCGTGGAACTCTCGACAAAGGGCGCCGCTGGCTGTGTTGCCCACCATGGGAATGTCCATGGCGATTACATACCGTTCGAAGGTGGTGTTGCGGCTCTGCTGGATGGCATTCCACAGGCGCTGCCAGGATTTTTCACCAAAACCATCCATGCGGATGATTTCAGCTTTGTGCTGGTCCAGTCGGTATATATCCAAATAGCTGTGAAGCCATCCTCGACCGATCAGTTTTTCCAGCGTGGCCTCCGAAAGACCTTCGATATTCATAGCCTTTTTGCTCACAAAATGGACAAACTGCTTGAGCCGCCGGGTCTCACAGCCTTCGTTGTCACAGAACAACGTTTTGATAATCCGTTCCTCGCCATTTTCTGATTTGCTTTTGGTTTCATGGATGCGTGTCGGCTCACCGCAGCAAGGACACTGATGGGGAATCACCTGATCCATCACAAAGTTCCCGCGGTCAATGTTTTCTTCCACATGGGGGATGATCATATTCCGCTTACTGACCAAGATATGATTACCCGGCATCAATTCCATGTCTTCAATAAAAGACAAGTTGTGCAACGAAGCACGGGATACCTCACAGCCATCGATCTCCACCGGGTCAAAAATTGCGACCGGCGCAATCTCTCCGGTACGTCCAGGAGTCCATTCGATGGATCGAAGCTTTGTCTTATAAAGTTCATCCTCGAATTTGAACGCTAGTCCGTCTTTATAGTGATGACCAGTTCGTCCACAGCTTCTGGAAAAAGCAACATCGTTATACGTCACAACAATCCCATCAATGGGAATATCATTGTCCTTGGCATACTTCTGAAGCTGCTTAATACCATCCTCTGTTTCTGCCTGTGTCCAAGTCCGCTTTGTGACCATGTACTTGCAAAGGTGAAAGCCAAGTGAGGAAATAGCCTTGAGCCGTTCCGATTTCCGAGGCAGTTCGTCAAATCCTTCCAGCACATTGAAGGCCATAAAGGTGATGCGCCGACCCATGCAGACGGAGGCATCCAGCAGGCGTACTGAGCCAGCCGCCAGATTGCGCCCATTCTTATAGGTTTCGCCGTTTCCATCCACCAGTGTGGTTTTCAGTTGCTCGAAATCACTAGGGCGGATAAACGCCTCTCCGGTGACCACCAGCCGGCCTTCGTACTGGATGTGGGCAGGGATGCCACCGATGGCACGGGTATTGTGAGTAACGATTTCTCCCACATCTCCATCACCTCGGGTGGCAGCCTCAATCAACTCACCGCCCTCATAGGTCAGTTTCATGGTAAGTCCATCCAGCTTGAGCATAAACATTACCTGGTGTTCTCCCATAAAGCGACACAGCTCCACACTGTTTTTCACTTTATCCAGTGACAACAGCGGGATTTCATGCGTGGTTTTCTCCAACTTGCTTACCGCAGGATATCCCACAGTAACTGTAGGAGAGTTTGCCAGCTGTATCCCCGTCTGTTCTTCAAGCTCTTTGAGTTCATCAAAAAGACGATCATAAACCTCGTCGCTGATACTGGGACTGTTCTTGTTGTAATACTCGTTGCGGTAAATGTTAAGCCGGCGGGTCAATTCCCGCTGCTTCATCATCAGATTCTGATCCATTAAGTATCCTCCTTTTCTATGACGCGAAATGCCATAATCAACCTCTCTCTTGTATTACCGCCAGATTGGTAGGAACTGCACACATCATTTTCAAATGTCCAAGTGCGGGCTAGCCCCCACCAAAGTATGGCGCCTCGACCATTATTCCCGGCATTGATTTTGTTGTCTGGCTGGTTCACAACCTTTGTGTAAAAGCCCTGGGTGTTGACCCATGTGACTTCACGCAGCTGCCCGATACACTCAGGACGGCAGTGGTCGATAATCTCCAAGCGCATACCAGGCCACAATGCACGTTTGAGCTGGTTCAAGTTTTTGATCATGCCATGTTCTCCTTTGCTTTTTCCCCGTTATGGGAAGCATAGCGTCCAAAGTTCAGTTCATGTATAGTACGCTGGATCAGTTCGTCATCATCCCATGCAATAGAAAGGGTCTCTCTTTCAGGACCTGTTCCTACATGAACGCTTACCGTACCACTGTAAATTTGCATCAGTACATCGGGGCGCTTGGCACAGACGATTGCCAGGTTTCCAAGCTGTTTCATTGACTTCTCCCTTCACACGATCCGCAGCCAAACTACAATGGGCTGGCTGAGATCTGCCACTACATAGTTCTTCTGGATTTTACGAGGTCGGTAATGCCCGTCCAGTTCACACTCCATGCTCTGCTCGATACGCCCTTCATTCTCTTCCAGATGCTCCCGGAACGAACGCAAGGTATGCAGGCGCACAGCCAGTGGAGCATCTTCTCTGCAACGCAAATCGGAACAGTACACATATCTGTGCGGTTCATCTTTGAGCATAAAACCGTAGGTCATATACTTCCGGCATCTCTGCTCTCGCTCCCGCTCGATATGTTTCACATAATCCACAGCACTTTTCACACCTTGGGTCACATACAGAACCCCCAATTGCTGACGCTGTTCGCTTGTCAGAGGAATCTCTGCTTTTTCTTGTCCGGGAAGTCCTTTGTAGATATGAAAGCTTTCCGGAGCATAACGGTAGCCACGGATGTTGTATTCAAATTTCAGCTTACCCAATGTCAAAACTCCTTTCATACATGAATGGCCGGACGCCCTGAAGGACGCCCGGCCATTGTTACACTGTTGTTATGCGGCAGCAGGGATTTTGGGCGTCTGCATAACTGATTTGTTTTCCATCAAATCTTCCAACAGTACCTTCGCCAACAGTTGTCCGGCAAGGTGCCCTGTATGGATGATTACACGATCTTTCTGCATTTGGATAAATTCCTCATTGCGCAGCTCACGGCTCTGTTCAGCCAATTCCAAATCTTTTCCTGTGAGCCGTTTGGCAACAACCTCTTGCCATTTACGAAGAAATTCTGTTGCCTGTTCAATGTCTTCATGCTGACGATCAAACAGTGTCCGTTTTTGCCGCACAGTTCCGTCCGGTTCCACCTCCAATGTGTAGTAAGGATCTTCCGGTTCGCTGGTCCGACGCAGGAACAGGATAAAGCTCTCCCGGCGTTCAATACGGTCATAATATCGTTCGCCACTACCGTCGTTGCCAACACAATGGTGAAGCATCCGTCCTTCTGTAATGATGGAAAGAATGTCTGTTGGAGCAGTAACCGTGTACGTTTCATCAGCGTATGCATACTTTTTCTGGAGTTCCTTGCAGATGGAATTAACATGGGGATATTTCTTCTCCATCTCCTTCGCCTGGAGTCTAAGGTCTCCCTTTTCACATTGAATGACAAGCTCATCATGCCGTTGCCGGAGTTTGCGGGCACGGTAGATGATCTCGTCACTGGTATCAATGTGCAACCGCTCTGCCATAGCAAGGTAGTCCTGCCAGGTGGTCAATACCTGGCGGCAGTTATTGTTAAAGTGTGCTTTCTGCTTTTCCAGGTAATTGCAAACCTGTACAGGGCTCATGCGGTCAACAATAAACATAATGTCGCTTGCGCTTATGTGGCTTTTGTGAAACCAGCGAAGCAATTCAGAAGAAATTGGCTTGCCGGTTTTCTTCTCCAGCTGTATCCAGCCCAGAGCATCCGTACCACCGTTCATTTGGCGCAGACGTTGGAACTTTTGTGTATCCAGCCCTAAAGCGCGAATCAAGCTCGGCTCCTCTGGATGTAGCACCATCTTCCGTACACTATCACAAGATCGGAAGCATTCTTTTGTCAGCTGTGTCAGACCAGCTTTCCATATTTGCTCCATTTGGGGAAGGCGTTCCCAGACTGCCAGATATTTCTCGGGATCAGTGACCTTTTGACGGCGTATCCATTCCACAAGTCCAGTACGGCGGAGTTCTTTTTTCTCCAGGGAGGGCAGGCTTTTTCCATAAACGCAGCCCAGTTGTTCACCAGAGTAGCTGTAATAGCAGGGACTCCCCGAAATCCAGCGCACTTCCCGCTGACAGTACATTCCCCAATAATAAGACCGGATCTCGCCGCTTCGATCATAAACCGAACGTCGAAATTCGTGCCAATAGGGTTCACTGTGCGGCAAGGTGCTTCTTTTGTAGGTCCTGTTTACCCAGAATTCCCGGATAACAAATCCATCTTTGCACCTCTGGATCAGATAAGCATAATGCTTATCTGTCTGAAAATAACCTGTGCGTCCCAGTGCTTTGAACACGATAGGATGCCGGCAACAGGTGCAGCGGCCTTCCTTGTTGTGGTAGGGATGCCCGGCAATGGGAACTTCCTTTTCGCAGAAAGTACAGTAGCCAGTTTTAGCGCCGCCGCGTTTGTAGCGATAGAAGATGAAATTCTCCCGAACAGCCACTTTGTCAGCCCAACGTCCCCAGTCTTTAGGAAGCTTCGGAACCTGTGCCAGATCGTTGTCCCATGGGTCGGTAATTCGTTTGTGATACCGGTTCAGTTGTTCCTCGCGCACTTTCCTTTGAAAGTCGAGGATACCATAATACCCACCACGTTCTCCTGAAAAATAGTTTTGAATGATAGTGGAGTTCTCTTCACTGATCCAGCATTCCGAAGCATACTCCCGGCCGGGCCACTCCAGCCTGTCCAGCTTTGCATCCCGCCATTTTCTTGCCAGATAGTCATAGGTCAAAAACTGGCGGTTTTTCTTGTCCAGAAACACCTCATACACAGGCTGATCTCCGTTCAGGCGAAGACAATCCGGCATATAAAACGCCACTTTTAAGATTCCATCCTGTACCTGGCAGTTTAGATAGGTAAAATACCTACGTTCGGTGTACTCACGACCATAGTAGGTCACCTTTTTCTGCGGAACATCCTCTATGGCTGCCTGTTTCATTTCCGGCGATGCCATCAGTACAGGCATCGCTAAGAGCATAGATTTCGTCAATTTATCTCACCGTCCTTCTTTCAAGATCTGCACCATACCACACACCAGGCAGAAGCGTTTTTCCATCAATGGTCGCTACTACGATCTGCTGCACAGTACCGGTATCTGGGTCCTCTTGTGCGAAAGCCAGAATATCTCCCTTTCGGCACCCCTTGGCAATAGGGTCAACACCACGTACAATCGCATAGCCGCCCCAAGTGTTCTCCGCCTGATCTTTCTGCACATGATTGCTCCATGCCCGTTTGGGGTGGTCAACCATATAAGCCAGCCCAAGCATAAAAAACTCTTCCTTTGAAAGCTTTTTCAGAATCGTCAATTCTGTACAGGAGATTTTGGAATCAATCGCATCTTCGTCGATGTCCCCACCGGCGTTGACAATGTAGTATTCGGAATGGTTTATATCACCGTAATACCGCAAACAATCCAGAGGATCCTCAGCACAATGAAAACCATTCTCGGCGCAGTTTGCTTTCTCCGTCACATTCAGCCCCATCTTGAACTGATAGCCACGGCAAACCAGACCAGGGCAGAACCCTTTATATGCAATCATCGAAGTTCCTCCTTCAGCCAGCTAAATCCAAAAGCGAGATTTGTCCATCCGTGGCAGCTTTCTTTTCCGGCGCCGACTTCGGCTTGGCTTCTGCTTTCTTTTTTTCGGGCTTTTTAGACTTGCTACCTGTCACCGTCTTTCCGGCATAGGGCTTTGGAACAAACTCTTCCTCCTGTTCCTGATCTTCTTTGGCATCCGGATCACGAAAATAGTCTTCTGCCCACTGGTAACACAAGTCGTCTGGTACATCACAGCCATATCCCGGATTGTTCCGGTCAAGCTGAATGCCATTGGCTTTGAGCTCGTCCTGGATGTAGTCCCACGCTTTCCGATTGATGTACTGGAAACAGTGAAGCATCGACTTACGCGGGTTCATTGTCAGGCGGGCAAAGGCGGGGTCAGACAGGCATAGGGTCTGGATCAGCTCAGACACGCACTCCTTCATATTGCGCCGGGTCAGCTTTTCTGTATCCTTGCTGATCCGCTGCATGGAGGCGGCTACCACATCATCGTCGCTCATTGCGGCTAACCGATCCAACTGTTCCTGCAACGCCTTTTTCTTTTCCGCCTGTTTAGCATCCCATTCAGCTTTGCGCTTTGCTTCCGCTGCCTCATGTTCAGCACGGCGTTTGGCGTCCTCTTCGTCGGCAGCGGCCTTACCCGCATCGTCAGCTTTCGGGGGCTGCTCAATCTTCTCGGCCATTTTCTCCGGCTCACTTCCCATTCCGTCCAAATCGTCATCCACTTCAAAGGCGTTCTGGCCCTGTGGAGCTACGGAAGGCGGAACTGGCAGTTCATCAAAAGTTTCCTCGTCCTCAAATGCTGCAGTGTCAACCGGAAGCTCTCGGCCTTGGTCCAGTTCCTGCGATAATTCAGAAAAATAACCCATAATGACTCTCCTTTCAAAAACAAAATGGCATGGAGCAGGCTGATGCCTATTCCATGCCATCGTTACATTGTTACAGCACATAGAGTAATGTACTGCAGTTGTCAAAGCAGTAGCATACCACATTGGGATACCGTTTTGACCAATCTTTGATTTTCTGTTGAATTGTCTCTGCTTCATTTAACCGTGAAAGGGTCCACGGCGGCGGAATCATCACTGTGAAATAGCCCTGTTCCATACAGGGTCTCACATCCGCATCCAACTGGGCACATTGTTGCAGCAGTGCCAACAGCTGGGTCTGCTTTACTTCATTAAACGCTGTTATCTTTCTACACCTCCTGCCGTATCTTTTTTTGCTAGCATGGGCGAGAAACGAACTTGCTGAAAATCAGCTTGTCCATTCACATAGTAATAGGTGCGTTTTTGATCAATGTCCAATTCAATTACGTCAGATAGTGCCATCTGACGCCCACGGCACCCCTTCGGTAGTTCTTCACTGAGCCAGGAAAACAACCGTTTCAGAATTTCTCTGGCGTTTTGCTTGACAGGGCAGGTAATCTCCCCCGCCCAAGCCACTCGGTATTGGGCAGCTGGTGGCTGTTCATATCCCGCTTTTTTCAGTGCGTCTATTCCTTTGAACGCAAACGGGATTGCCTGTCCCTCATCTAATTCCAACTGATAGAGTACAAAATGCTGCCTTTGACGCTGAGAATCCAGAATACGAACAAGCCCTTCCCGACCTTGCCGCAGGAATACTGCATATTCGTCAGGAGTAAGCCCCAGATATTCCATCAAGCCAATGTCATTTTCTTCCCGATGATGCCACTGTTCAGTGCAGTCTTCAATATGGTTCAGTTCACACAGACCCCATAGATACTGTTCTTTGAAACTCAGCTTCTCAACCTCCTTCCGTTTTTGGCTCTCTCTACGCAATGCAAGCTGCCAATCATCAAAACCCTTGTAATTGGGGTTCCAAGTCAGCCGCCGGCAGTTCATGCCATACTTTCGGGCAGTCAAGTAGATTTTTGAGGCACCATTCATAACAGCTTGATTGTTATACTTATCCATGTCGTGAGCCTCAATAATTTCTTCTGTTCCGTTTTGTGCCAGAAAGGCAAATAACGGTTCCAGCGGAGTAATATTGTTGGCCCCGGCAATGGCTGCAAAGGTGCGCCCGGTTAAACAATGGGATATATCAGCTTTCAGTAATCCTTCAATCACATAGACTACACGGGAGGAAGGATTTCCAACGAGATGAATGGGGCTACCAGATGTAACGCCTTTGTTTTTGCTTGACGATGAAAACCAGATGTACTTGGCTCCCGGTTTATCCGGCGGATCACCTTTCTGCTTGATTGGAACATCCAATAGAATCTGTAATCCTTTCATCATTCCGTCAAAACCAATGGCGGGAATCAGGATGCCGGCATTCTTTCGGTAAAAGTTCATCGTCCAGTGCCCATTGTCGTCCTCATAAAATCCCGGCACACCTTCTACTTTGCACCCCTGTTTGATTAGCCGCTCGGTAATTGAGCGACAAAGAAACGGCGGCGGTGTGCTTTTTAGCCCCAAATTATCAATCTGCTCGTCTGTCAAACCACGCTTCGGTGATCGAAGATGGTTGCGATGTACAGGCTGCAGCGGCAAAAGCCGCATAAGAAGGGATAATGTTTGATGAATTTCCTGGGGACTTGCCATGTTTGATTGCTCTGCCAATAACAACTCATGATGATTGTACAGGACCGGATGGTTCCCCATTTCTGGGGAACCATTTCCGGTTTGTTGTATGGCAGGTTCACATTGCTTATGAGTCGGCTTTGGAGGATGGTCGAACTCCTCACAAAGAAGTTCTCCAATCTCCCAATAGGCGTCTGAGGTAGACGTGTGGTTGAGTTTGGCATAGAGGGCCAGCATTCTGCCATATTCACCGCAATGATTACAGCGCCACACGTTCTTGACAAAGTTGACATTCATCCTTCCGCGGCGGTCACCACAAAACGGACAGTCCACATAAACACTGTTTGCCTGTTTGCGCCTGATTCTCAGATGCAGCAGTTCCACCACATCCATGATCGTAAATGGAAAATCCCCCGAATATGAGTCCATTGACGCTCACTCCTTTCATGGCCCCATACTGGGGGGCACGCTTCATCCGGCTTTCTGCAGCGAGTCCATGACCAGCTGGGCCGCAGCGTGGATTACATTGTTTTTGTTGCCAGGTGTCAGGTAGAAGCGCAGGCTGATCGGCCGCTCCTTGGCAATCTGAGCGATGGTTTTACCTGCACAGATTCCCTTATCCACTACCACTTCCTTAGCTTGTTCCAATGTCATGGACTTCAGGATTTCTTCCACCGGCATATCCGCAGTATAAGCCGCTGCAGCCGGGGCTGTCGTTTCCTGTGCGACGGATTCCTGAGCATGATTCTCAACGGGCGAAGCCGGCAGCATTTCCGCATTGGGTTCCGGAATGGGCAGTCGCTCCGCAGGTTTTTCCGGATTTACCGGAAGCTGTTGCGCCTGGGGGGCGTGCTCTTCCTGATGCTTCGAATCTGCAGGCAGCGCTTCACCCTGAACAGGCTCTCTTTGCGCGTCAGAAGCCACGTAGGGCGTTTTTGCCTCCTCGGCAGGTAATTTGACCTTTGCGCCAGAAGCCGCCGTAGAAGCGCCGTGAGCAGCTTTCTGGACACTGCGGCTCACCGACTCCTGTGGCGCCGTTGTTTCGGCCGGTGTCATAACATCCGTAAACTGGATGCCAAACCCAGCGTCGGACAATGCCTGGCTCAATGCCTCGTCCTGTGCGCTTTTGATATACTCTTTACCGTCATGGATGGTCTTCTGCACGACGCTGACGCTGATCGGCTTGACATCGCTACGGTCCAGGAATACCTGCGCTTCAAAAATCGCCATCTGTTCTGTGATCCGCAGCGCAGTTACACGCATAGGTCCATTGGGATGTGCCATACGGAACCACAGTTTCTGCACAGGCAGATCCAATTTCAAAGTGTTTTTGGTACGGCGCAGGTACTTGAGCGGGTCAAAGCCCGGCACTTTGTTGAGTGCGGCCACCGCTGCTTCCGTCTGATACATCATCGGGAAATTGTTGCTTTCGTTCATTGTAGATACTCCTTCCTAAATATAAAAATAGGAGATACCAGTTGCTTTTTCTGCAACTCTGTATCTCTTTTTAACCTGCGTTCTTTAATTTTTCGGATAAAGCCGCTGTAACTGGAATACCTGCTCGCTTTGCGTATGCCTGATAGTACATACCAATGCGCGCTCCCAGCAACGTGTGGCGCTTATTGATTTCACTGCGATGGATTGCCATGAACAGCACCTGCTTTTGTCCAATCAGCACGACTCGTTTTTTTGCTCGGGTGATTCCGGTGTAGAGCAAATTGCGATAGAGCATAATGGTATGCGCTTTCAAAAGAGGCATGATAACTGTTTCATACTCCGACCCCATCGCTTTATGGATGGTAGTAGCATAAGCGAGATCCAGATTCATCATATCCTCCATGCTATACTCAAATTCTCGCCCCATACCGAAGTCCAGGCCAATACGCTTACCTTTCTCATCTTCCCGAATATAACGGATAAATCCCAAATCACCATTGGAAACCTTTTCGGTGTTTTTGGTCTGCATAATGCGGTCGTTTACACGGAAGATTTTCATCCCAATTCGGATTTCTTCCTCAGCAGATCGAAACGGATTTACCCGCTCACGGATTGCTTCGTTAAGCTGCTCTGCAGAGGTTTCTCCTTCCGAACGGAATGGTGACAGGATTTGCACTCGGTCGATTCCGCTTTCCTCAATCTCCTGACAATACCGGCTGATGATCTTTTCGGCAGTTTCAGCCTGATTCTTTCCAGCCTGAAAAACAAAGTCCGGGCCGAAATACAGATTGGCACTGCCTTCGTTGATAAACTTGGCATTATATGCAATCTGTTGCTGGACACGCAATATCAAAGTTTGTCGTTAGTTTGTAAGCTGTTTGTAAACACCTTGCAAACGCACTTTATAAGCCAATTTTTTATCACTTTGACTGTAATTTATAAAGGCATGTAATATCAAAGTTTGTCGTTAGTTTTGGTTGAACTAACGACATTTTTAATTTTAACTCTGAACGCCCACAAACCTTGATTAAATCTCGGTTTATGGGCGTTCGGAGTTGTTTTTTGTACATTTTAGAATAAGGACATAAGAAATCAGAGCCTTTAATTGCGAAGAAAATAATAACGGTTTCACAAAAACATGGATTTTTGTTTCTTTTTTTAAATCTTAATTATCCTCACAATAAAAAGCAATATCACAATATAATCTCTCCATCTATTTTGTATTGCTTCAAATAAACAGTATTCATAGCTCTTACCTGCTGTTCAATATTAAAAATTCTTTTCTCTGTCATGTTTCTATATTTAAGAAAATGTCGATATTCCTTTTTTCCATAATTCAATATAATAGATGACTGAAACTTTAACTGTTCCATCTCGTCTAGTATATTACACACAGCCTCTAAAAAATCCTCTTTGTTCTCTTCTTTTAAATGCGGGCATGCTAGTATGCCTACAAGATAGTTCAAAGCCAGTACAGTATATTTTAACTCATTGCCTGTTCTTTTTTTTAAAAAGGAATCAACAATAAGGCGTAATTCTCCGTACTTTGCTAAGAGAAGTTCGTCTTCATCTATTTCTCCATCAATTATAGGAACATTACATTCAGGAAACAACGAACCTTGACCTTCGCGAAGCCATTCTTCATCAATGTTAAACTTGTAGCACACAAGTTTTTGTAACGTTACCGACGGTTTCTCTTTGTCATTTTCGATGCTAGAAATATGGTTCTGCGATACTCCAAGTTCTCTTGCAAAATCCTCTTGATTAAACCCTCTAGTTTTTCGAATTTCCTTAATTCTTTCGCCTAAAGTGGACATAAAAGCCTCCTCAAAAAATCTGATTCAGATATTTTTTTATTGACACTATCTGTATCAGATGTTATAATATCTGTTACAGATACATAGAAGTATATAACAATTTGTTATATAAATCAATATAGATTGGAGGAAAAATAGTGCGTAATATCATTATTCTCACAGATTATCCAAGACAGGGACAGTTTATTGTATCTCAACTTGCAAAAATTGGGAAAAATCAAGCATGGTTATCCAAACAATTAAACATGTTTCCTTCCCAATTAAGTGCAATAATACACGGAAAACATCGACCATCGTTGGTAACTGCAAGAAATATCGCACGTGTACTCGATGTTTCTCTTGATGATTTTGCAGATACATTTGACTAGGAACACGTGCAGCTATCTAAAGGAGGTGAATTAAGTTGATTTTAATAACCACTAAGGATGCCGCAAAGCTATTGAATCTATCAACACGTACTATTGAGCGCCGTGCAGTAGACGGAGTATATAAACACGAATACATAGGAGGTCGTGGGCGTGGTGGGCGTCAATTACTTATTGCGCTCGAAAGTCTCCCGCAAGCAGCGCAAGACCGCTACTACGGCATAGAAAAAGAACGCTATGAAGAAAAACTTGCACAGTTCACAAATGACCAGCTGCACGCTGCCAATGAGAAAAAGGGATGTGTGCTAGAATATTGGCGCAGTGGTCTGTCTCCTGCTGCGTTTGTAGCCCAGCGCAATGCTATGGGGCATTATGTTCCCATTACAGAGGGGCAGCTGTATGCATGGCAACGCATATTGAAAAAAGGAGGGGACTTGCCGGAACTGGTAGACAAGCGAGGCGGCTTCTCCCGAAAAGGGGTAAGCTCTATTTCATCTGACGCTTGGGAATACTTCTATGCCCTCTACATGACCGAGCAACAAAGAACCGTACAATGGTGTTATAAAGAAACAAAAAAGGTGTATCCAAATATCCCATCAGTGAAAACTTTCCAAAGGCGCGTAAAAGAAATTCCATACTACGCTCTTAAAGAGTATCGTGAGGGGAAAACAGCATTTCGGGATTCACTCCCATCCATGCAACGCAGTCGCTTAGATATCAATTCCAATGATGTCTGGTTTTCCGATCACCATCTTTTTGATGTCTTTGTTCGGAACAAGAAAGGAAAGGCCGTTCGGCTCTGGCTCACGGTTTTCTTTGATGCCCGGTCAAATAAAGTCGTTGGCGCTCTCATTCGAGACGCATACCCGAACGCCACCGCTATAAAGCAATGTTTTAGGATGAGTGTGGAGCAAAATGGACTTCCCAATGAAGTTTACTTTGACAATGGCAAAGACTATCGGTCAAAAGATTTCAACCGAGATTATCCGCATTCTCTTGTAAATAGACTTGGAGTAAAAACAATCTATGCAACCCCTTACCATGGACAAGCAAAAACTGTAGAACGCTTCTTCGGCACAACAGAAATACAATTTGGGCGCATGTGGCCTACATACTGTGGTAAAGACGCAAAACAGCGTCCAGAAGGTATGCGGATATCCAACGAACAAATAGCAGAAATTGCCCCTACGATGGACGAATTTATCACGGCTTTCTATATTTGGCTGGATGAATACCACAATACACCCAGCCGGGCGCAAGATATGGGAGGAAAATCACCCAATCAAGTATACACGGAGAATTTGAAGCAGATTCGCACAGTAAGTGATCATGAAGCACTACGACTCATTTGCGGCAACTCTGTAGAGCGTACTGTGCAGAAGAATGGTATCTGTATGTTCAATAACTTCTACTATAATGATACACTCCTACGATACATTGGACAAAAGGTTTTTGCCGTGTATGACCCAGACAACATTGATAAAGTTGCGATATTCGACCGAGATTACAACGCAATTTGCATGGCAACTGCAAAACTTATTTCCGGTTTACGTAACACATCTGAAGAGGCGTACATTGAAGCGGCCAAACAGAAACGCGCAGCGCGTAAGCTAGCAAAAGATTATGCGCCAACAAGCAAAATAAGCGTACATGAGATTATAGCCCGTAACCAGCTCCTTGAACAAGAGAAAGAACAAGGGGACATTCCGAGAGTGGAACAGCTCACAGCTCAAGCCATCCGAAACATTGCTGTACTGAAAGACCGCTGCTCCAATACTAAGGAAGAAGATAATTTAACCGACATCTTAACAGCTTATTATATGCAAAAGGAGGACGTATATGCAGCACGTTGAAGATGCACGTCGTGCCTTAGCCCAATTCATACAGGACAGTGGCAAGTCACAGCGTCAAATCGCAAAGGAAGCGGGGATTTCTGCCACACGAATCTCGCAGTTTCTTTGTGGCACATACCAAGGCGATAGCGATGAAACCGCTAGCGAAATACAAAAGTATCTTGCAGTAGCAAAAGCTCGATTAAACACTATTCAAACAGGAAATTTTTACTCCGAATTACGTAATACAAAGGATGTTCTTTTCGCCTGTTTATATGCACATAAACACAATGATGTTGCCCTTGTATGCGGTGATGCAGGTGCAGGAAAAACAACAGCGTTAAACTACTACGCTAAAAATAATGCAGGCGTTATTATGGTGACAGCAAATGCCTGTACTCCATCCGCAACAGCGATTTTGAAAATGATCTGTGCAGAACTGGGCAAACCCGCACCTAGAAGCCGGGACACTTTGATGAATCTGCTTGTAGAGCATCTCCGCGGCACAAACCGTCTTATTATCGTGGATGAAGCCGACCATCTTTCCTTTTCGGCCTTGCAGGCTGTGCGCAATTTAAATGATCTGGCCAGTGTTGGTATTGTATTTTCGGGAAACGATAAAATTTATCTACAAATGACATCTCCTCGCAAAGGATATGAATTCGATCAAATTAGAACACGCATCATCGTGCGCAAGAAGGTTCATAACGAATACACCGTGGAAGAGATTCAAGGTGTTTTTGGTCGCCTTGGTGAAGCAGAACAGGCTTTTCTGCTGAAACTCTCCAGTTCGGAAAGTCTGCGTACGGCGAAGAAAATTTTTCAATTAGCCCAAGCAGCGGCATCTACGACGCATACCCCTTTAAGTGCAGGGCTGCTACGCCGAATACAACGAGAATTTTTAGGTGTTGAGATTTAGGAGGGACATAATGATATACCACAATAAAGCCGACTTCATCGAGTTTTTCGATAATAATATCACAACTGATTTTCTTTTACGTAAGGTATACGAAGATAAAAACATAGTGTTGGAGAGTCTTCGCCGAATGGATGATATATATGTCCCTGCCCTGTATGGAGTACAGCGTTTTGGATATGGGACTGAGCGTGACGTCCTATTAAGCGTTATCGACTTTGGTATATATCAAGGTCTTACCTATATATCACATAAGGCATTGGAGGGAATGTTTAATGACTTTCACAACAGCTAAACAGTACGAAGTATTCCGTATGATTGCCGTGGATGCAGTACGCGGGAATGAAGTCATTGGAAAAGAATTGCACACACATAACATCGTATCCGATTTTGATTTTTACGTTGATCTGTATACGGCCTTAGCTGGGCAACAGGACGATTTTTCACAGACAAATACAAGAACGATTATAGATGCTGCACTCCGTATGGGCTTTTTAATGGGGCGTTGCTATGGCATAACAATCCCGGAAAACATTCAAAAGCCAGCCGCCCCGCGCCGATCGCGTCGGACCAAGCGTAAGAGTACCACAAAAGCAGAAGCCCCAAAGGAAGAAACTTCTCATGAAGAATAATGTATCATGCACTACTCAATATACAGTGCCCCTGCAACGTCTTCCCGAGCAAACTGAGAGCTTGCTGAAAGAAATACATGCTTTTGCCCTGCAAACCGTACCTATTCTTTTTGCATCCTGCAGCATTACACTATTCAGGTATGGAAGTTTGAAAAAAGACGGCTGCTATTCGCAGTAACAGCCGCCCTGAAACGACTTCTTTATTCACCATCCGAAGTCATCTTTATCTTAGCATAACCAAACAAAAACCGCAACGCATAAGAGCGGCTGGAAAGGCTCTATTTCGAGTTTTCATACTCAAGGGCGTTTAGCTATTACAAAAACGATGCAAGAGTTTTTAAACAGCATTCCGGCGAAATTAAACACACATCACTAAGTATAGGAGGTTTTATTCCATGAATGAGAAAAAAGCAGCCGTAAAAGGCTCCCATTTTGATGATGCAGAGAAGAATAATTTCACTTTAGAGCGAGTCGGCGGTATGGAGAATTTATTGGAAGTTCGTGACGTGATGGAGGCTTTAGAACCGACACTGCAGCACTGCCCATTCTGTGGCGCTCCGGCGGTGATCAATGGCATTTTTGCATATTCCTTGCCCGGTGCTGTGGTTCGCTGTTCACAGTGCAAATGCAGCACAGAGATGAAGCTTTCCGGACAGAAGTTCCCTTCGGGAAAGAATGTTACGTTGGTTGTTGCAGCTGCTCAGGCTGTACACGATTGGAATCACCGAACTTCCGGAGATATGACATAGATGACTTTAGCTTCATCCCTATGCACTGTACATCATGTTAGTTGTGAGGAGCTAATCTATTTTCATCCATTATTATATGTTACACGGCGGGAGGATTTCAAATCTTCCCGCTGTAATCGTATTAAAATAAAATCTATTCCTAAAGCATTTTATTTTTCCCTTTTAATAAAAGACTTTAACATAAAATTTAAGGCGGTGAGAAAATGGACATGCTCAAGCAAGTGCGCTATGAAGACATGACCGAAGAACAACAGATGTTGATTGACATTATGGGAATGGATGCCTTCATGGAATTGGTTCAAACTTGCGGCGGTGCGTATGTCTATATTCCCAAGGAGGATAATCTGATTCGCCCCATCCGTAACAGAACTATCCGAAAGGAGTTTAATGGTCGCAATTTCAAGGAGTTGGCTGTCAAGTACGGACTAACCTCAATGCAGATCAGAAACATCGTCAAAGAAAAAGGGTAAGTACAAATTGGAAAATTACCCTAAAATACTTAGGGGGTGAAAAACAAAGCGCTCAGTTCGTAAGTACCCAATATCAGAGCGGGAGCGAGAGAAAGATTAAGTTGTTAAGTTATAGAGTTACATAAAAAGGAGAGTGTACACCTTGAATTCTAATCAAGCCGTAATTAAAAAGCATCTTGAGGACATTCACGCTGATATTACAAAATATCTTCCACATATTATCACTTACCAATCCGAGGTAAAGTACGCAGACACTACCTATACACAAGAATATGCCCAACAATCAAAAAAGAAATCTTTGGAAAAGTTAGCAGCAGCCGCCCAGCACGCGCGCGACAGTATTTTGCAGCATATTGAAAGCATCTGTGCCGCTGCTACAGAGTTGGAGCATCAACCGTTTGTAGAGGAGCTTACATCTACACTGCTGCTTATCGGTACGGCGAAGGAAAAGCTCCCATTGGAAATCAGAAAGAGCCTTATCGAGCCATTTATCGGGAATAAGTTGGCGCTTGTTGCCCTGCAAGCCTCATTTGAGGCAAACGGTGTAGAGCTACCACGCATCAATGACAGCGAAAACATTCTGTCCCAATATATCTTTGATGCTGAACATACATGCAATAATTTATCCAATAACGCTTATAACGCTTTCATTAAACCGGAAAGCAGTGCATTGCTTGTGCTGAACCTTTGGAACCGTTTTGCACACTTTGCCAAGCTGGAAGGTGTGGAGCTGTCCTTGAACTTTGATGATGATCCCAACGCCATTAAGTTTCATAATGATGCAATGTGGACAGCAGCGGGGCTTGAGGTTAAATAAGGAGAAAATACCGTGGATAAAAAAGAATTCCTTCGTGCTACCGAATGTGCCGGCTTTTCTAATCTGAACGGGCAGATTATGCGCATGTGCAACATTTTGGATTCATCACAGAGAAATTTAAACGCTGTTTATTCACTGTGTAAAAACAATCCTAATTTTGCCTGCACAGAAGAACAGATCACAAAAAGCATTGAATACCTATGTGATAGCGGCTATCTGGTGATAGACCATCCAAATGGGCTGCAATGTCTCTATGACCTCAAAGCGGGAGGGTTTGGAATGGTTCGTCTCCATATTCCGTTCAAAGGTACGCAGTTGCTTATGGGGGTTCTGCAAGACCCCTGTGTGGAGAATTAACTATGTTTAAGCAATTTGATCGCCGCAGACGGAATGGGAAAATATCGAGGCTTCCCATAGCTTTGCGTGACAGTGTAGACAAAATGCTGATGGCAGGGGCGACTTATAGGGAAATCGTTCAATTCCTGCGTGAGAATGATGTTGAGCTTTCTCGGCAAGCTGTTTGCAACTACGCCCGGCAGTTTCTCTGCACGACCCAGCAGCTGCGCATGGCGCAGGAAAATTACAAGCTACTGCTGGATGAGATGGAACGCACACCGGAAATGGATACTTCTGAGGCAATCATCCGTGTAGTAAGTAACGCTATTCTAAACACACTTGCCAGTGCTACACCGGAGGAATGGAAAGATATTAAAATGGGGACACTCCTGCGTGAGGCAAACTCTCTTATCAAGGTTACCGCCCATAAGCAACGTACCGATGTGCTGAACCGAACGGCAGAACAAAAGGCGCTGGAGGCAATTCGAGCAGAGATATTCTCTGCTCTGCGCGACAAAGACCCGGAGCTTTTCGCGCGTCTTTCCAGTGCGCTTGACGATATTAAGCCGGATACATAAAACAAAAGCTCGAGCTATGGTCGCCATTCACAACCCGTGAGGAGGGAATAACAGTGTATGAATATAAAGGTTGAGGCGCTTTTTGATGATGCAGCTATTACGGACGCGCGGGCATTCAGCGACATGGATGTTACCAGCAGCGCAATGCGAGCAGCAATTCGAGAATGGTTCAATCTTTTCTTTATGCGCGTGCCGGAAAGAGAAGAAGACCCGGCACAGCGCATTCCCTGTGCTATTGTCAGCAGACTTGCAAAAGCTTGTTTTGCTGAATATGATTCTAGGTTTAACAGCGTTCCTGCACCGGGCAGTAAAGCGGATTGGATGAATGTTGTGCGCAATTCCATTGATGAGGTCAAGCTGGATGTGTTACAGTGGACTATGGTTGGCGGAGAATGTTTCTTAAAGCCTGCGCCGGACAGTACGGGCGGGCTTGTTTATCAAGTAGTGCGCCGTGACTGCTACAATGTTCTTGCTCGCGGGCCAGGTGGTATTACGGATGTGCTGTTGCGCGAACGGAACCGAATAGGGGGAAGAATTTTTACGCTGCTGGAGCGCCGCAGCGTAGACGGGCGCGGGTATCTCACAATTCAAAACAAGCTGTATTTGTCCAATACTCCCGCAGTGTTAGGATATGAAATCCCCTTGGACAGCTTGCCACAGTATGCTGCACTGGCTCCGAAGCATACATACAGCATGCCGTTCAATGGGCTGGGTATGACTTATGTGCGCATGCCCATAGCAAACACTGTGGACGGCAGTCCGGACGGCGTAAGCATATATGAAAGTGCCATACAGCTAATCCATAATATCTACAAAAATGAATACCTGTTGGGACGTGAGTTTGAACTGGGTCGTTCTAGAATCATCGTGGCAGCAGATATGCTAGTGAAGCCACGGTCGGACGGTGGTGTCATGCGAATCAAGGATGATATTTTTGTCGGGCTGGACGGTGGAGAGGGCATGGGATCTACCATCTTCTCCCCTGCTTTGCGTGATGAGAGTTTTGAACGAAGGAAACAAAATTATTTAAAGGCGTGTGAAAATGCGATTGGGCTTAAACGAGGTCTTTTGTCAGACGTGGAAGCCATGGAGCGCACAGCTAAGGAAATTACCAGCAGCGAAGGAGACTACAGCCTTTCCATCATCGACTTGCAGCGGATGTGGTACAATGTATTGTCTGAGACGCTGCGCATCTCAGATTTATGGGGTCAAACGCTGGGTCTTTGCGGTTCTCAAGCAGTAGACATTGAACATCTTTTAAGCGTTAACTGGGGCAACGGTATTCTTTACGATGATTCAAAATCTTGGCAGGAAACGCTTGAAATGGTGCAGAGTGGAATCCTAAAGCCGGAACTGGCACTCGCAAAGAAGTTTGACCTTCCGTGCAAAACGCCCGAAGACATTGAAAAAATTCGAGCAAAATACATGCCCTAGTCCTTTTTCGTTGAGCGGTCTCCCCTAAGCCAAAACCATATGACAATAATTGTTTATAGAGAGTAGTCACAAAAAGACACCAGCCAAAGAGCGGATTGTACTCAGGCTGGTGTCTTTTTCAAACTTTGTATTTTTGTTTCATCGCTTGTCTTTCGCTGTCAAACTGAAATCAGTTGTTGTCAGCGCTTGTCAAGGGTTGTCAGTTTGATGTTGAATGTCGCTGCTTTGATATTACGTGTCCCCTCACACAATCAGGCTATCTTTGGATTGACGGAAAATCTGATCCAGCACAGTTACAGGGACGAGTCCACAGTCGATCATTTCCCGGAACACATTTCCGGCGCCTACACTGGGCAGCTGGTCCGGGTCACCTACCAGAACAATGCGCGCACCATCTTTGATGCGGGAGAAAAATTTGCTTGCAAGCCACATGTCTACCATGGAAAACTCGTCCACGATAATCAGGTCAGCAGACAATGGTTCCGATTGTTTGGTGCGATGGTTGTCTTCTTCTTCGTTGCTGAGCCCCAGCCCACTATGAAGTGTCCGGGCCTTATCAAATCCCGTACTCTCTGCCATACGTCGGCTGGCTCGGCCAGTAGGTGCCATCAAGGTTATTTCATTTTGCGGATGCAACCGGCGATACACTTCCAAAATGGTTTTCAGCACGGTAGTCTTGCCGGTACCAGGTGATCCCGTGATAATCGAGAGATTATGGCGGTATGCGGCATAGACCGCGGCTTCCTGCTTGGGGGATAGGACAAGCCCCAATTCACGCTTGACCTGTTCCAATGCCTGGTCAATTCGCTCTGGGGCAGGCGGTTCTGCCAACCGTACTGCAATGTTTCGGGCTGCAGCATCTTCCTGAACGAACACCCGCGGAAGATAGATATTATCCTGCACCGATACGACTTCACCATTGAGGATCATGTTCTCCAAAACATTTTCTACTTCCTCTTCATGCAGGCGAAGAGATGCAACAGGTATCTTTGCATTCAGAAGCCGAAGAGACTCTTTTCGGAGTACTTCACGCGGCAGGAATAAATGCCCCTTACCTGATTTTCCATCTTCCAGACTGCAAAATAGTGCCGCCCTAACCCGATTAGGATCATGCAGATCACCGCCATTTTTCCGTACGATTGCATCCACACGGAGAAATCCAAAACCAGAAATCTGACAGAGCTCAAATTGGCTTTTCCTTAAAATCTCCACACTGTCAGGGCCAAAATGCTCATAGATTCGCAGGGCCGTTTTCGGTGTGATTTTGAACGGAGAAAGCATTACCATCAGATCTTGCAGTATCCTATTTTCTGCATAGGAACTTTTAATATCCTCCAGCTTGCTTTCTGTGATACCTTTGACTTCCAGCAGCCGCTCGGGATGCTGTTGCAAAATATCCAGCGCATTTTCCCCAAACTGAGCAACGATCTGGGAGGCAATCGCAGGCCCAATCCCCTTGATCAGACCAGAAGACAGATAGCCTTCCACACCTACTCTGGTTTTGGGCACAATCTCACGCCATTGTTCCACTTGAAGCTGCAGTCCGTACTTTCCCTGCTTCCATTCACCATCCAGTTCCAGTTCTACCGCATCCGTCCGGGGCAATTCATACCCTACGGCCGTAAAACGGATCAAATGGTCGCTGTAACGGCGGGAAGCACGGGCTTCTGTTGGCACAGACTGGTCTTTGGTTTTTACGCTGATGATACAGAACTTGTTTACCGGGTTGTGGTAAATCGTTCCGTCATAGGTGCCTATATGGATCACGTTTTTCCCTCCTTTATGTTGCGTCTGCCTCAGCTTTTACGCTGAAACGCCGGAACTCTGAAACTGTCACATACTGATTGTAGATTTCCGGATAATCGAGCTTTAACCGCATCAGGTTATCCTTATCAATGCCCGATTTTTTGACCGGGTTGTAAGTGACTGTGTAATTCATCCCGTTTTGTTGACACACAGCTTTACAGCTTTTTCCCATTTCGGCAATCAGGGCCGCTTTCAGCCGTCGCATATCTGCCTCAATTTCTTTGCTGCCGGCCTCCGCGCGTTTTTTCTCCTCCTGAAGTTGGAGATAGCGCATCAGTTTTGCTGTCAGACTGAAATCAAGTGTTACAACAGCAGCGTCCTTATCTGCAGGACCAGTGTGTCGGCGAACGCTTTCCACCACAAGATCTCCGTCTTCGGTATAGGGCGGAGGTGTTTTGGTGAGCACATGATTTTCCCAGAAATACTGTTCCAGATAAACCATTTCTTCTTCGTAAGCGATGTCACGCCGGATTTCACGGATGATCGTTTCATCTTCGTTATTGCCGTATAGGCAGCAGAAAAAGCAACGGTCTACATCCATAACGGCCATGTAATGCCTCCCCTGAGATTCGTAGTAGACCGGAACGGTTTCCTCACCATCCAGCCACCAATTATCCCGGGCGTTGTAGTTTGTTGTCTTGATTTCCAGAATGGCAGTAGTACCATCTGGGAGCTCAACAAAGTAGTCTACATCTGCCAGCATCCATGGATATTTCGAGTGCTGGAACATCTTTTTAATCTGGTAGATTTTATAACCTGTTTTGCGTTCAAAAATCTTTGCCACCAGGGGTTCCAGCAGATGTCCCATTTCCAGCGCGACCCAATTACCTTCCTCATCTTCAACTGCCGCAACATTCAGCTTGTCATAATACAAGTCCCGGGCTGTCCTCCATGGGGAAATCCCCAGAAGGGCTGCCACATCACTTCCGCCAATGCCGCGGCGACGATAAGAGAGCCATTCTTCCTCTGTAAGACCAGCTGTATCAACCAGCACCAGAGGTTCCAGCCGCTTTTCAGCAGCCGAATCAGTGACCAGCATGGATCAGCACCCCCTCCGTGTCTGACGGGGAACGACGTGCGGTTTCATTACCGGGCAGCGGCGCTGAATGGAGCTCTGCTTTCTAAGCAATTTCCAGCCCTCATTTGCTTTGCCTCTTTTGTTGGGGATCATGCAACTCTGCATCTTCGTGTTCATTTACATACCTGCCTTCCTAATATTTGATATATCCTCAAAGCCGCTTTCGGCATTTGGGCAAAAAAATAGGCGAGGTTGACCGCGGCCTAAAGCCTGCCGTTCATAGTGATCTATGAACCAAAGTCATCCTCGCTGCTGGGAATAAAACTCCCGAAAAAACAAAAAAAGCCAGTAATACACTGGCCCCAAGGGCGCAGTGATACTACTGGCACAAGTACAAACTTAACTGCGTGTGCAATGCGGGCATTTGGCCTGCGGTACAGAAATCAATCTGTATCCCATAAGGGAACGCACAAATATCAATTACATTTCCAGTTTAACACAACATATAGAATCAGTCAAGCAAAAACACATATATATTGTGTTCGAGGTGTGGGAGCTAAAAATAAAATTGCAGAACATGCAGAAAATTGGCAACTGCTTGTCTATTTATAAGGGTGTACAGGCCTGGTACAGAAATTGCTATCCAGCCTGCACACTCTTTTTGTACCTTGACAAGTTCATAATCTTTTCCGGAGGAGTTATACAGGGATTGTGGATAGTATGCGAGGACTTTATTGAGCGTGCCCACGATTGAAATACTGCATAGCAGGCCCTGACAATACGTGGCGGAAATCCCCGGCGCAGGAAATGACCTTTGGAAGAGACTACATACTTCCCGATAAATTTGAATGACTTCATTGTTTTTGTTGAAAACCTTCGTCTACAAACAATATAGGATATATGTAATTGCAAACAAAGGAGGGCAATTATGGAGAAGAGAAAACCCAATGACCTTTCACCGGAGCAGTGCTTAGCGGTAGATACAGAATCGCTTTGCAAACTGCTTGACTGCGGGCGACACACCGCCGTTCAGATTGGCGATCTGGCTCATGCCCGCATCACCATGAATTCTCGTGTTCTTTGGAGCGTTCAGCGCGTAAAGGAATATCTTTACGAGATTTCATGCTGACAGAACCTTGCCCACCAAGGGCACACCAGTACACAAACCATCGGGAGGTATCAATCTATGCCAAAAATTAGAAAAGACAACAAAGGACGCAACCTACGACCAGGAGAAACCCAGCGTTCAGACGGCAGCTATATGTATGTCTATAAGCTGGGGAACAAGAAAAAGTACATCTACGACTACGATCTTGCAAGTCTGCGGGCCAAAGAAAAACTGATTGACCATGACAAGGAAGATGGAATCCGTACTCAAGAAGCTATGAAGATCACTCTGAATGATATGTTCAGACTTCTTATGGATACGAAAATCCAGCTGAAAGCGTCTACACGGGCAAATTACGAATATCTCTGGAACCGCTATGTAAAGGACGAACCGTTTGCCTACACCCCTTTGCCCAATATCCGAAAAAGTGACATCCTAACTTTTTACACCAAGCTTTTGAGAAAGGGCTTTGCAATCAACTCGCTGGAGAGCATCAACAATCTAATTTTCCCCTCACTTGAACTGGCTGTTGATGACGATTACATCCGCAAAAATCCCAGCAAGGGTGTCTACCGTTCTCTCAAGGCAGAGGGTTCGGGGGCACCTCCAAAGAAAAGAATTGCGTTGACTATGGCACAGCAGAAGAATTTTCTTCGCTTCATTTCCAAGTCACCGATGTACAGTCATTGGCTGCCCATCATGGTCGTGCTGCTCGGTACGGGAATGCGTGTCGCAGAGTGCACCGGCTTAACCAAAAATGATGTGGATCTGGAAAACAATACAATCTCCGTCAACCATAACTTGATTTATCGAGTTATTGAAGGAAAAGCAGGGTTCCATATTACCACGCCTAAAACGGCCAGCGGCACCCGTATCATTCCTATCCTCTATCCGCAGGTTGCGGAACAGCTCCGCGCTTTGATCGAAGTTATGGATGCCCTATATCCTGAAGATCTTGTTATGAGTGGGTACCATGGATTTCTTTTTCGTAACCGTACTGGATACTTTCTCAGCGCCCATAATATCAATCGAGCCATTGAGCGCATCTCTCTTGCCTACAATGCCGAAGAAATGGATCAGGCCGAGCTGGAAGACCGTGCGCCGGATCTGCTGCCGCATTTTACCGTGCATAACCTCAGACATACTTTCTGCACCAGACTCTGTGAAAGCACAAATGATATCAAGTTCATTCAGCAAGTAATGGGCCATGCTGATTTCTCTACAACCATGGACATCTACACGCATATCACACAGGAAAGCATGAAGGAAAAAGCCGAAGACATTAAGGTCAATTTGGTGTTAATGTGAGAATTACAAAAAAGGGCAAATCCGCATATAACTTGCGGATTTGCCCTTCATTTTGGCCCGTCTGGTGTCGTCTGACTTCAAGCAAAAGTTGTAAAAAAGTTGTAGTCGCACACCTCTTTCACTTCATCTTGTGTCGTACGTTTCCATCAAGCACTACATATTGTGTTTTACTTGTCCAGGGGTTTCATTGTGGGGAACAGCAAAACGTCACGAATCGTAGAAGCGCTCGTCAGCAGCATCACAAAACGGTCAATGCCGATACCGATACCGCCTGTGGGGGGCAAGCCATAGCTCAGTGCATTGAGGAAGTCCTCGTCCACACCGGAAGCTTCGTCATCGCCGTGCGCTTTCAAAAATTCCTGATACTCAAAGCGCTGGCGCTGGTCGATGGGGTCGTTCAGCTCGCTGAACGCATTGCAATATTCACGTCCGCCGATAAACAGCTCAAAACGCTCGGTATAAGCGGGATTGTTCTGGTCTTTTTTCGACAACGGGCTGATTTCAACCGGATGACCCGTCAAGAAGGTGGGCTGAACCAGCTTCTCCTCCACGAATTCCTCGAAGAACAGGTTGAGAATATCGCCCTTTTTGTGGTGCGGCTCAAAAGCCACATGGCGCTCTTTTGCAATCGCCTTTGCCGCCTCGTCGTCGGCAATCGCGTCAAAATCCACACCGGCATACTGACGCACCGCTTCGACCATGCTGATGCGGGTAAAGGGCTTTTCCAAATCGTAAGTTACGCCGTCCAGCTCGCAAACAGCCGTTCCGTTCACCTTGCGTGCCACAGTGCGCATCATGTCCTCGCACAAATCCATCATGCCGCGGTAATCGGTGTAGGCCTGATAAGCCTCCAGCATGGTAAATTCGGGATTGTGGCGCGTATCCATACCCTCGTTGCGGAACACACGGCCAATCTCATACACACGGTCTAAGCCGCCTACCACCAAGCGCTTGAGGTGCAGCTCCAGCGCAATGCGCATATACATGTCAATGTCCAGCGTATTGTGGTGGGTGATGAAGGGACGTGCCGCAGCACCGCCTGCCTGTGTATGCAAAACAGGGGTTTCTACCTCCATAAAGGCATGGTCATCGAGGTAGTTGCGGATTTCCTTAATAATTTTGCTGCGCTTGACAAAAACATCCTTAACTTCCGGGTTGACAATCAAGTCCACATAACGCTGACGGTAGCGCGTTTCGCGGTCAGTGAGGCCGTGGAACTTCTCGGGCAGCGGAAGCAGGCTTTTGCTGAGCAGCACAATTTCCGTCACATGGACGCTGATTTCGCCCATTTTGGTGCGGAACACAAAACCGCGCACACCGACAATATCGCCAATGTCAAACTTTTTAAACTCCTGATAGGAATCGGTGCCGATGTCGTCGCGGCGCACATACATTTGAATATTGCCGCTTTTGTCACGCAAATCGGCAAAGCTGGCCTTGCCCATCACGCGCTTGGACATCATGCGGCCCGCCATGCAAACGCGGCGCGGCTCCTCGCCTTCCGGCAAGTCGACAAAGTTTTCTTTGATTTCTGCCGCAAAATCGCTCTGCGGCCATACCGTATTGGCAAACGGGTCTTTTCCTGCGTCTTGAAGCGCCTTCAACTTTTCGCGGCGAATGGCGACCAGCTCGTTATAATCCTGTTCGTTGGCCGCTTCGTTTTGGATGGGCATATTATTTTCTGCCATGAACATTCTCTCCTATTATAAAATCCCGACGCATTTTACACCGCGTCTGACAAATGGTTTTCAAACAAACGGCCCGCACCGCTTGTTCAAACGTCCTTGGGGTATAGTATAACACAAAAACAGGTGCTTGCGCACCTGTTTTTTTCGCAAATTAGAAAAAAGAAAACATTTGCTTTAGCAGCGCCAATCAAATTGCGCCGCTGATGGCCATTACCTCATAAGTGACGGTATTGCCATTGGGCAAAGTAACCACTACTTTATCGCCCACACCATGACCAATCAATGCCGAACCAATGGGGCTTTCGTCGGAAATTTTGCCCTCCAGCGGGTCTGCCTCAGTGGAGCCGGTAATGTCGTACTCTTCCTCATCACCGTCTTCGTCTTTAATTTTCACATGGCTGCCCACGCTGATGCTGTCGTTGCTCAGCTCGCTTTCATCAATGACGCGCGCATGTTTCAAACGCTTTTCCAGCTCGGCAATGCGGCTTTCCACCAAGCCCTGCTCGTTCTTCGCCTCGTCATACTCGCTGTTTTCAGACAAATCGCCGTAGCCACGCGCCACTTTGATTTTTTCGGCAACTTCTTTGCGCTTGACGGTTTTCAGGTTTTCCAGCTCGTCCTCCAGCGCACGCAGACCGGCATATGTCATAACGACTTCTTTATTCACGTTCATCGTTCTCCTTTGGCACAGTTTGCACTCAATACTTTTCTTTCGTACGCGCTGTGAAACCGTGCTTCTAACAGCCGTACAATGCACACTATTATAACTATTTTATATGAGTGTGTCAAGCAAAACTATCTTTTTTGTATGAAGTGACATTTTTTTACATTATTTTTTTGCTTAGTCAACCATTTTCCCCTGATCTCCATTGGCGTCATTGGGCCACACGCAAGCACGGGCAGTCCCGAGAAGACTGCCCGTGCCGAGGGGGGGGAGAGGTATTGACGACTCTATACTTCGTCGTCGGACTTAATATCCATGAATTTCTTGGCGTCCTCAATCACTTTGCTTTCCAGCTGTGAAGGCAGCGCCTCATAACGGGTAAACTCAAATACAAAACTGCCCCTTCCCTGTGTACTTTGACGCAGATAGGTGGTGAAATCATGCATTTCACTAACGGGAACTTCCGCCTCGACGGTCTGCATTCCGTCCTCTGCCGGGTTCATGCCCAGCACACGCCCGCGCCGCTTGGTTACTTCGCCCATAATATCGCCTGTGACATCATTGGGCACTGTAGCCTTCAGCGTGCCGATCGGCTCCAGCAGCACGGGGCCGGCCTGCGGCAGTGCTGCCTTATAGGCGAGCTTCGCCGCCATTTTAAACGCCATCTCGGAAGAATCAACCGGGTGATAGCTGCCGTCCAACAAAGTGGCCTTCAAACCGACAACGGGATAGCCCGCCAGCACACCATGCTGAACCGCCTCTTGCAGACCCTTTTCGACAGCCGGGAAGAAGTTTTTGGGAACACTGCCGCCAAACACTTTCTCCTCAAAGACAAAGTCTCCGTCCTGCGTGGGCTCAAACTCGATCCACACATCGCCAAACTGGCCGTGGCCGCCCGTTTGTTTTTTATGACGGCCCTGTGCCTTAAACGTTTTGCGGATGGACTCGCGGTAGGCAATGCGCGGCTTTGCCAGCGCAATTTCCACACCGAATTTATTTTTCAGCTTGGAGCACACAACATCCAGGTGCTGCTCGCCCATACCGCTGAGAATCTGCTGCACGGTTTCGGTGTCCACACGGTAACCGATGGTGGGATCCTCCTCCATCAAACGCTGAAGTGCACCGGATACTTTGCTTTCGTCGCCTTTATTTTTCACTTTAATGGCCATGGAAAGGGTCGGTACCGGGAATGTGGGTGCTTCCAGTGTCACCACACGGCCGGGCGCACACAGCGTATCGCCGGTTTTTGCGCTGGGCAGCTTGGTTAAAACGCCAACATCGCCCGCTGAAATGCAATCGGTATCCACCAGCTTTTTGCCTTTTGCAAATGCCAGCTTACCCAGACGCTCAGGCTCACCCGTGCGCGGGTTGAAAGCCGGAGTATCGGGTGTCAGCTTACCGCTGATTACCTTCACATAGCTCATTTTGCCCACAAACGGATCGGCCACCGTTTTAAACACATAAGCACACAGCGGCTCGTCGGGCGTGCAGTTGATTTCAACGGGGTTTCCGTCGCGGTCTACGCCCACTTCACCTGCGGCGCGCGCAGCGCTGGGCAGCAGTTTGCGCATTGCCCAAAGCACTTGGTCGGCTGCCGCCATAGTGGTAGAAGCACCGCACACCACAGGAGTGATAGCGCCTGTGCGGGTGCCCATGCGCACACCCTCGATCATTTCTTCTTCGGTAAACGGCTCGCCCTCAAAAAATTTCTCCATCAGGGCCTCGTCTGTTTCGGCAACAGCTTCGCGCATAGCGGCCATCAAGCCTTCGGTGCGGTGGCCATAGCTGGGTACCGGCACTTCACGCGCTGTACCGTCACCGGCATAGCTGTATGCCTTTTTGGTAATCAAGTTTAAGTAAACACGGCCGCCCGCCTGCTCGATGGGAACCACCACAGGACATACCGAAGGGCCGATTTCGCTTTTCAGCTCTTCAAACACTTTATAAAAATCGGCATTTTCTGCGTCTACTTTGCTGACGTAGAACATGCGCGCTTTTTCATTTTTTACCGCCATACGATAAGCCTTCTGCGCCCCCACGCTCAGGCCGCTTCGTGCGGAAACAGCAATCAAAACGCTCTCCGCTGCACGGATTCCCTCGTACAAACCCGCCTCGAAATCGAACAAACCCGGTGTGTCAATCAAATTGATTTTCACGCCGTCAAATTCCACAGGCGCCACCGCCAAAGACAGCGATGCGTGGCGCTTGGCCTCGTCAGGGTCATAGTCACACACCGTGTTGCCGTCTTCGACACGTCCCAGACGGTCGGTTCCTTTTGTCAAGTACAACAGTGCTTCGGCCAACGTGGTTTTTCCGGCGCCTGCATGGCCGGCCAGCAACACGGTACGAATTCGATCATTTGCATAGTTCATAACGCTCTACCCTCTTTCTGATAGTTGGAGCCGCCCGTTTTCACTGCACCGTTTACACAGCGCCGTCAAAAACGAGGCTAAAGCCCCACCGCGGAAAGGCTTTTCCGCGTCCGGTGCGCTCTCGCCCACCGGCACAGTGCATACAGCCCGGCTTTCGCCCCGCTGCATCAGCCTTTTTTCTAGGCTGTATTGCGCTTCTCGGCAACGCAACAGCAACTTATACAAAAATATTATCACACTTTTTTATTTTTTTAAAGATAATGCATCAAAAAAGACTGTAAAATGTTATGCAAAAAGATTGTTCACAATGACGAAAAAATTTTTTCATAAGCATTAAGAAAGGCCGCTCCGGCTCAAAAACGGCAAAAAAAGCGCCCTGCCGAAGCAAAGCGCCGAAAAAAGATGCTATTTAATTTTACGCATACCCATAAGGGACAATTGCCACCATCTCCACCGCATGGTCGCGCATCCACATCTGTGTGCTGCACTGTACCTCATAGCCGCAGCCCGGGTCTGCCATGCAGTCATGCGGGCTGCGCTGCGGCAAACCACACTGTGCCAGCATACTCATAATCACGCCGCCATGGGTCACACACGCTGCTTTTTCCACACCGGCTTTCATCATGTATTCCAGCATTCCCATCAGCACGTTGCGGCAGCGGTTGTGGAAATCCTCGGCACGCTCGCCCCCGTTGGGAGTAAAATGCTGGCTGGGGTCCATCCAGCGCTGAAACGCCTCATCCTTCAGCAAGTCTGTCATTTTTTGGCCCTCAAACTCACCAAAATCCGTTTCGCGCAAATCTTCCAGAATAATTTTATCCTTTGCCGCCGGAAACAGAATTTCGGCCGTTTCAATGGCTCGCTGCATCGGGCTGGAAAATACCGTATTCACATGCGGGTAGCGAAACTGCGCTTTCAGCACCTCTAAGCGATTGATTCCCTCTTCGCACAAAGGCTGGTCGGTTCCGCTGCCCATATAAATGCCGTCAAGGTTGCCTTGTGTGATGCCATGACGCACCAAATACAGACGATAATTTTTCATACAACTCTCCCTTTTCACAAACTGGCCGGCAGAGCATCCCCTGCCGCCCGACTGAACACATTGTGCCTGTATGCGCCCAAAAAAGCGCAAAACCAGCCCCAATGCGGTTGTTCACAAAAAATTTTTTATTCATATCATACTATATTTTGAGGAAGAATGCCAGTGTTTCCCACACGATATAGCTATTTTTTAAAGGCCACAAAGAATTTTGCTTTTTTTCGCCATTTTGGATATTTACAAAAGGTTTTCTTTCAGTTATAATTTACGATACGTAATTATAAAGGGGTATTGTGTGCTATGGCTTCCGATTTCAACCGGATTATCACTTTACTGCGGAAAGAAAAGGGTATCACCCAAAAAGAGGCCGCGGCTGCGCTTGGCATTTCGCAAGCGCTTTTGTCGCACTATGAAAAGGGCATTCGTGAATGCGGCCTTGACTTTGTTGTGCGCGTTGCCAACTATTACAACGTATCGTGCGACTATCTTTTGGGCCGCAGCGCCGACCGAAGCGGTCTGACGCTTTCCGTAGAAGAACTGCCGGAGCCGGAATCCGCAAAGGACGGCGTGTTCCACGGCAGTGTGCTTCCTGTTTTAAACAAGAAGCTGATTTCCAATAGCTTAAATATCTTATACGATAAATTGAACGCATGCCCCAACAAAGCGCTCGTGACAGAGGTTAGTGCTTACCTCATGCTGGCAGTGTACAAAATGTTCCGCTTGATGCACTCTTCTGCGCCTAAAAACGCGGCCAGCATGTTCCGCATTCCCACCTCGGTCTACCAAGGCTATTCCGACGCGGCCATGAGTGTTGCACACGCCAATGTGCAGGCGGCGCTTTCCGGGGAGGAAACACCGGCCGGTGCACCGGTGAAAGACGCTTCCGCATTTGCCATGACAACGGAAAGCCTCTCGCGGGAATATCCTCAATTTGCCACCAGCCTGTTTCACCTTATCCGAACCAGTGAAGCGCGTATTGAAGCACCGCAAAGCAAAGAGGATTAAGGCTGTGCAACCCCGGCTCATTCGCGGGCTTGCTGTTATATGATTCCGCTTTTTCGCAAGCAAAACCGCTTGTTCTGATAAAACATATTTGGAGCTTGTGCATTCTCATGCACAAGCCCCAAGACTGTCGAAAAACTGCCGCCTGATTCAAAAAGAAGACGAGTTGCAAGGGGAAAAAGGCTTGGAAAAGGGGG
>DCEX01000022.1:51881-71313 GCA_002315015.1 Faecalibacterium sp. UBA1819 | reverse complement strand
GCAAAGCTTTTTCGACAAACTGGGGGCTTGTGCATTCTCATGCACAAGCCCCGTTTTTAATTTTTACTCTCTTTCGCCCTGCTCGTCCTCATCGTTCAGCTGCTGTGCCAAATGATGCTCTAAGCGGCGAACCAGCAAATCCAGCGCGACGGCATTTTTTCCGCCCTCCGGCACAATGACATCGGCGTAGCGCTTGCTCGGCTCAACAAATTGTTCGTGCATCGGCTTTACCGTTGTCAGATACTGCGCAATCACGCTTTCCATGCTGCGCCCGCGCTGGTTGACATCGCGCACCACACGGCGCAAAACACGCACATCCGCATCCGTATCCACGAAAATCTTTGCGTCCAAAAAAGCGCGAATGCGCGGGTCGGTTAACAGCAAAATGCCCTCCAGCACCACGATAGGAGCCGGCGAAATCAAAAGCGTTTCGTTGGAGCGGTCATGCTCCTTGAAATCGTACACAGGACAAGCAATGCTTTCGCCGTTTTTCAGCGCTTGAAGATGCTGCAAAAACAGTTCGGTGTCAAAAGCACTGGGGTGGTCGTAATTCAGCGCACAACGCTCCTCATAGCTCATCCCTGTGTGCGGCAAGTAGTAGCTGTCGTAACTGATCACGCAAAGATCATCCCCAAAACACTCTTTGAGGCGGCTGGTCAGCGTCGTTTTGCCCGAACCGGTTCCTCCTGCTACACCAATCATCATACACTTCATACAAAACACCTCCAACCTTGATTCTAAAAAACAGCCTTACGCCGTTCAGGGCGTTTATGAAAATTCAGAAGGCCGCTTAATAGGCAATTTTAAACACCGCTTTGCGCACAGCG
Source organism: Faecalibacterium sp. UBA1819 (assembly GCA_002315015.1). Classification (GTDB taxonomy): domain Bacteria; phylum Bacillota; class Clostridia; order Oscillospirales; family Ruminococcaceae; genus Ruthenibacterium; species Ruthenibacterium avium. The sequence goes on along the minus strand of DCEX01000022.1, from coordinate 70,486 downwards.
GCACTTCCCGCAGCACGAATGAGCGGCTTGTGCGGCTCCTCTACCATAAAGATGGCAAAACGCCCTTCGCCCAGCACCAACCCGCAGGTGGTGTCGGCATTCCAAAGCGCACAATCTTCGGCTTCGTCATACGGCTTCTCCGCGGTCACTTTGCCAAGCGCCACCTCGCACAGTTCTTCCCCGCACAAATCAATGTGCAAGTCCATGTAATTCGAGTGTGTTTCAAAGGCGCGGCCCTCGGCGGGCAGTGTGTCTGTTTCCACCACATTGACAAATACATTTTCGCCGTCGATTTCCGTTTTTCCCAAGGGAAGCGCGTCTAAATCGTTGGCCTGAATGAATTCGATGGCGGTATCCAAATGGTCAAACATCCCGGCATACTGTCCGATATTCTCCAAAGTATCATACACCATTGTTATCTTCCTCCTTTGCGCGGGGCGCGTTTTTTCTTTTTGACGGAAAAGCCAAAGCTTCCGATTTTTTTGCCCAGTGCAAAATATTCGCCGTGGGCATACGCGCACAGCCCCGCCTTTGCCAAGTTCAGCTTGCCGTCCTCATTCATCAGCGCATCGTCTACATACACAGAAACAATATCGGCTAAAAACATATCGTGGGTGCCAAGCTTGACAATATCTGTCACGCGGCACGCCAGGCTCAGCGGCGCTTCGCCCACCATCGGGCAGGAAAACCCTTCCACGGGCAGCGCCGTCATCCCCTGCGTTTCAAATTTGTTTTCGTCCCGCCCGCTGCGCACACCGCAGTAGTCGATGGCACGCACCATATTGGCACTCGGCAGATTGATGACAAACTCGCGCGAATTAGAAATCAACTCATAGCTGTACCGCTCGGGGCGGACGGAAATATAAGTTTTCGGGGGCTGAGAATTGATAATGCCCGTCCACGCGATGGTCAGGGCATTGGGCTTGTCCATCGTTCCGCAGCTCACCAGTGCGGGCGGCACCGGCGCTAAGAGGGTGGAGCCTTTCCATTGAATTTTACTCATTTTCCTGCCCCCGTTCCGGCAAGGTGCTTTCGCTGATTAAAAAGCGGGGACGCGCCTTGGTTTCGTTGTAAATTTTTCCGATATACTCCCCAATGACGCCCAAACATAAAAGCTGCACACCGCCCATGAAAAAGATGGCGCACACCATGCTGGACCAGCCGGAAACCGTTTGGCCGAAAAACTTTGTTGCAAATACCCACAAAATGGCAAGAACGCTGATAAAGCTGATGAGAAAGCCCAGCGTGGTAATCAGCCGAATGGGCTTCACCGAAAGGCTGGTAATGCCGTCAAAGGCAAAGGACAGCATTTTTTTGAGCGGATAGTGGCTTTCGCCCGCCATACGTTCGGCGCGCTCATAGGTGACAATGCTGCTGGGGTAGCCCACCAGCGGCACTAAGCCGCGCAAAAACAGATTGACCTCGTGGAACTGCGCCAAACCGTCCAAGGCACGGCGCGACATCAGGCGGTAGTCGGCGTGATTATACACCGTTTGTGCGCCGAGTGCGTTCATCAGCTTGTAAAAGCTTTCAGCAGTCGTGCGTTTAAACCATGTGTCCGTATCGCGCTTGGATCGCACACCATACACAACATCCATTCCCTTATGGTAATGGTCAATCATTTCGTCCATTGCGTTGATGTCATCCTGACCGTCACAGTCAATCGAAATGGTAACGTCCGCATAGCGGCGGGCCGTCATCAGCCCGGCCAGCAGCGCATTTTGGTGGCCGCGATTGCGCGAAAGGCAAATTCCCTCGCAGCACTCATTTTCCTCGCTCAGCTTGCGGATAATCGGCCAAGTATTATCTTTAGAACCGTCGTTGACAAACAGCACTCGGCTTTCCGGCGAAATTTTTTCCCCCTTTGCCAAAGCATGAATTTTGTCAAAAAACAGCCCGCTTGTCACGGGAAGTACCTCTTCCTCGTTGTAACAGGGAATCACTACATATAAAATCGGCAGTTTCATACTTTTCTCCTAGACATGATTATCGGCGCGGCTTGCCGCGGTACACCATAGCGACTGCGTTGGGGCCGGTATTTGTGGCCACGGCCGCACCCAGCAAAAAGATTCGTTTTGGGGGATAGCCAAGCGCTTTTTTGCAAAGCGAAGCCAGCATTTTCCCGTTGTCTTTATCCGTCGTGCCAACGATATACTCGCAGCCCGGCTCCATATTCTTTTGGGCATGAGCCACAATGGCCGGCATCACGGCATTGTCGCCGCGCACTTTTGACACCGTCTTGGTCACACCGTCAATAATCGTAATGATGGGCTTTAACCCCAGCAGCTCTCCGGCAAAGGCCGCCGCTGCGCTGATGCGTCCGCTCTTTTTGGCAAAATTGAGCGTGTACATCGAAAGCACCACTTCGGCACAGGCAAAATGATCTTCCAGATAGTCCAGCACACTTTTCACATCCGCGCCGCCGTCCAGCTTTTTTGCCGCCTCAATCAAAGCGTCGCCGTACACCATGGAATAGCTGTGGCTGTCCACAATATAGATGTGCATATCGCTTTCCGGGTGCTCGTTTGCAAATTCATCGCGCGCCATCAGCGCCGATTGGTGCGTGTTGGAGCCGCCCGAATTGATGGTAACGCAAATAACGTTTTTCACACCGTTTTCGGCGTACTCTTCAAACTTTTCTAAATAGCGAAACGAGGTAATCTGCGCTGTTTTGGGAATTTCTTTGCATTTTGTCAGCATGTCATAGTACTGCTCGCAGTCAAAATCCACGCGCTCGGTATATCCCACGCCGTCCACCGTAATATGAAACGGCAGAATGTCAATTCCATACTCCTTTTCCAGCTCCGGCGAAAGGTCGCACGCCGAATCGGTCAATAACACCGTTGTTCTCATGTTGTTTCCTCCCACTGATATTCTCTCAAACTTCCCTGTTCCTTTAACCCGTCAAAGCCGCCTTGGCGCAGTGCCTCATAAACTGCAATTGCCACGGTGTTGGACAGGTTCAGGCTGCGCGCCATACTGCGCATGGGCAGCCGAACACAAGTTTCCGGGTTTTGATATAACAACGATTCTGGAAGCCCTGCATCCTCACGCCCAAACACCAAATAAGCGCCTTCCGGGTAGTTTACATCGCTGTAACGATGGCGCGCTTTGGTGGTGAAATAATAGAACGGGCCGCTGTTTTTCTCAAAAAAATCCTGCAAGTTTTCATAATATGTGATATCCAGCAAATGCCAGTAGTCCAGCCCGGCACGTTTCAGCTTTTTGTCGTCCACGGTAAAGCCCATCGGCTTCACAAGATGCAGCCGCGCCCCGGTTGCGGCGCAGGTGCGGGCGATATTGCCCGTATTTTGCGGGATTTGCGGCTCTACCAAAACGATATTCAACGGCTTGTGCAAAAAAGTTCCTCCTTATACCCTCGGCAGCTTGCCGCGGCTTGTCATCAAAAAAGGCAAATGGCGCTCAAACCAAGCGCCGAAACGCGGGTCTCCATCGGCTTTCTCTACGGATGCCACCGCACGGCGGACAAACTCCGCTGCATGGCGCACGGCAAACGGGGCGTCATTTCCGCCGAGTACCAGCGCCGTAAAGGCTGCGGTAAACAAATCGCCGCTGCCCGGGCAGTGGCCGCCCGTTTCACGGTAAAGATACACTTGCGGCTCTCGTGTTCCCCACAGAAGGCCGTTGGCGCGCGTCCCGTTTTCTAAACGAATGCCCGTCAGCACAACGTCACAGCCAAACTCACCGCGCAAGGCCTGCATCCGCTCCTTTGCCTGCTGCTGCGTCATTGCATCATCACACGGAGCAAGGCCCAAAAGCACGGCGCTTTCCGTGACATTCGGCGTAATCACATTGGCCGAAAGGCACAAGCCGCGCATGGCTTCCATCAGCTCTCCGGTGACAAAACGATACAGTTTTCCGCCGTCGCCCAGCACCGGGTCTACCACCTTCCACGCCTTGGAAAAGACGGTGTGTGCACGGCGCACCAGCGCGGCACACTGGGGAGCGGCCAGATAACCGCTGTATACACAGTCAAAAGAAAGCCGAAGCGTTTCGTAATGCTCCAGTGCAGCACATGCAAAAGAAAACTCATCCGTGCGCGCAGGCGTACCAAGCCCGCCCGTATGAGTGGACAAAAGCGCCGTCGGCAAGGCACACGCCTGCACCCCGCACACAGACAGCACCGGCAAAATGACGCTCAAGCTGCACCGCCCCACACCGGACAGATCGTGGATGCACAGGGCGCTGGCGGCACGTGATTCCGTCATAAAAACACTCCTTCAAATAGATACTTTCACTCTTTTTACAGTATAACACATTCGTATGCAAAAGGCGAATAAACCGGAAAAAATTATCACAGAATTTTTTAAATGAAATGGGGAAAGAATAACACAGAAGCCGGAATTTCCGTGCGGATTGAACAAAATGCATCCGATTGCCCAAATAGGCAGCGAATGCACAGTGAAAGGGGCGTTTTACAATGAATCGAGAAACAAAGGATCGCATGAGCGGTGCCGCTATGGGCATGTTGGCCGGTGCCACCGTAGGCGCAATGGGCATGTATTTGAATGCGCGTCACCCGCGCCAAGTGAAAAAAGCGCTGAAACGCGCCGGAAAAGAAGCAGAAAAAGCCATGATGATGGTGGAAAAGGCCTTGCGCTGACGAAAACGGGCATGATAGCGTTAACTGCGCCGTCATGCCCGTTTTATTTCTTATTTATGGATGGCAATGCCGTCGGCCCGCCGTTACACAAACAGCATCGTGAGGGCGCTGCCCACCTGATATACGACAAATGCACATACCCAAGCCAAAACGCACTGCATCAGCGCAACCCCGGCTGCCGCTTTGCCGGAACCCATTTCACGCTTGACCGCAGCAATGGCGGCAACGCACGGCGTATACAGCAGCGTAAACGTCAAAAAGCTGAATGCCTGCACCGGCGTGAAGATGGCCTGAAGCGCATTCGTTAAACCGGCGCTGCCCGCGCCTGTCAGCACGGCCATGGTGCTGACGACGGCCTCCTTGGCGGAAAAACCGGTAATGAGTGCGGTTGCCGCGCGCCAATCGGTAAAGCCGAGCGGGGCAAACAGCGGGGCCACAAGCCGTCCCAGCATGGCAAGCATACTGTCGGCAGAGTTTTCCACCATATTGAAGCGCAGATCAAACGACTGCAAAAACCAAATGATGACGGTAGCCACAAAAATGACCGTAAAGGCACGGGTTAAAAAGTCGCGCGCTTTGTCCCACATCAAAAGGCCGACGCTTTTGGGGCTGGGAATGCGATAGTTCGGCAGCTCCATGACAAACGGCACCGGGTTTCCGCGGTAGACGGTGCTTTTCATCATCAGTCCCCACAAAATGCCCACCAAAATTCCCATCAGGTACAAGGCCATCATCACCAGAGCACCATTTTGCGGGAAAAAGGCCGCTGTAAAGACGGAGTAAATCGGCAGCTTAGCACTGCAAGAACAAAACGGCGTCAGCAAAATCGTCATTTTGCGGTCGCGTTCACTGGACAGCGTGCGGGTCGCCATAATGGCAGGTACACTGCATCCAAAGCCAATAATCATCGGCACAAAGCTGCGGCCCGAAAGGCCGATTTTGCGCAGGAGCTTGTCCATAACGAACGCCACACGCGCCATATAGCCCGAATCCTCCAGCAGAGACAAAAAGAAAAACAGCGTGACGATCACGGGCAGGAAACTGAGCACACTGCCCACACCGGCAAAAATACCGTCGATAATGAGCGCGTGAATGACAGGGTTAATGCCGTAGGCGGTCAACCCTGCGTCCACCCATGTGGTGAGCGACTCAACGAGGAAATCCATCACCGCGCCAAGCGCTTCGCCAATCACGCCAAAAGTAAGCCAGAAAATGAGCAGCATAATGGCTAAGAACAGCGGAATGGCCGCGTACTTATGCGTCAGCAGACGGTCGATGGCCACACTTCGGGCGTGTTCTCGGCTTTCGCCCTTTTTCACCACCGTTTCACGGCACAGGTTTTCGATAAAGGTGTAGCGCATATCGGCCAGCGCGGCCTCGCGGTCGGTGTCCAGCTCCTGCTCCATTTCCGTCACGGAGTGCTCAATCAAGTCCTTCTCGTTATCGCTCAGGCGCAAGCGTTCTTCCATCGGCTTATCGCCCTCCACCAGCTTGGTGGCGGCAAAATAACGCGGCACACCCGCCGCTTGGGCATGGTCTTCAATTAAGTGCGCGATGCCGTGAATGCAGCGGTGCACGGCACCGGTGCAAAAGTCCTGCCGTTTGGGGCATTGACGCTGCTGTGCCGCGCGCAAAGCACATGCCACCAGCTCATCTACACCCTCATTTTTCGCCGCTGAAATCGGCACCACAGGCACACCCAGCTCTTTTTCCAAGCCTTTGATATCCACGGTGTTGCCGTTGGCACGCATTTCGTCCATCATGTTCAGAGCAATGACCATGGGGAGGTCCAGCTCAATGAGCTGCATCGACAGGTACAAATTGCGCTCGATGTTGGTAGCGTCTACGATGTTGATGATACCGTCCGGCTTTTCGCCAATCAGAAAGTCGCGCGTAACAATCTCCTCGGCGGTATAAGGGGAAAGCGAATAAATGCCGGGCAAGTCCACCACTGTGGAAGCGTCTGCCGCGGGAGCCTTGCCCTTGCCGCCCCCGGCGGGGCGAATCGTGCCTTCTTTTTTATCCACGGTCACACCGGGAAAATTGCCCACATGCTGGTTTGAGCCGGTCAGCTGGTTAAACAGCGTCGTTTTGCCGGAATTTTGGTTTCCTGCCAATGCAAAAATCATACGCCTGCGCCCTCCTCCAGCTCAATATTGGCCGCATCCTCCAAACGAAGCGTCAATTCATAGCCGCGCAGATGCAGCACAATCGGGTCGCCCATGGGCGCTGTTTTGCGCACGGTAATTTGTGTGCGGGGCGTCAGCCCCATATCTAACAGCCTGCGGCGCAGTGCGCCCTCTCCGCCCACACGAGCAATGCGTGCGGTACAGCCCACAGGCAGCTGTGCTAATGTCATTGGAATACCTCCTTCAAACCCCTGTCAAGCCCTTTTTGCCGGGCCTTGTTAGTTTGTGCTAATTCAACATTCTTAGTGTATGCATATCGAGGGCATTTGTCAAGCACCCGGGGCGGAAAAAGTTTACTTTTCTACTATACCGTGCTATAATGACGAAAAATGTCGAATGGGCTGGAGGGGGATTACCAATGACGATGGAAGAAAAGCTGAAAGAGTACGCACGCTTGGCGGTTGTCACCGGGCTTGCCGTAAAACCCGGACAGGAAGTGATGATTTCCGCCTCGGTGGAAGTGGCTGACTTTGTGCATCTTGTGATGGAACAAGCTTACAAAGCCGGTGCATCTGACGTTGTTGTAGAATGGATGGACAGCGAAGCAGCCAAGCTGCGTTATCAGCATTCTTATATGGAAAAGATTTCGCAGTGTCCCGAATGGACCAGCCTGATGCGCAACACGATGGCACAGCGCGGGGCGGCCTTTTTGAGCATTCGTTCGGACGACCCGCGCGTTTTGGCGGACGTCGACCCGAAAAAGCCCGCCGCTGCGCAGAAAGCTTCACGCAATGCCTGCGGCCCGTTTGTCGAGGCACACCGCAACGGCACTATGCCGTGGTGTATCATCGGCGCAGCCAGCCCCAAGTGGGCGCAAGCCGTTTTTCCTGATTTGCCGGAGCAAGAGGCTCTTGACCGCCTTTGGGACGCTATTTTCCAAACGGCGCGTGTAGACAGCGGCGACGCAGTGGCCGCGTGGGAAGCACATCGCCAAGAGTTCCAAAAGCGCATTGCCTGGCTGAACGAACAAGCCTTTGACGCGCTGCATTATCAGAACAGTCTTGGCACCGATTTAACCGTCGGGTTGCTGCCCGGCGGCATTTGGTGCGGCGGCGGCGCTGCAACAGCAGACGGCCGCTGGCATTTTATGAATCTTCCCACAGAGGAGGTTTATACCGCACCCCACCGCGAGCGCACTGAAGGCACCGTTTACAGCTCCATGCCGCTGAACTTCAACGGCAATTTGATTGACCAGTTCTACCTTACTTTTGAAAAAGGGCGCGTCGTTGACTTCGGCGCAAAACAGGGCGAGGAAGTGCTGCGCTCTATTTTGGAGATGGACGAGGGCGCAAAGTATCTGGGCGAGTGTGCGCTGGTGCCGTATGATTCTCCTATTAGTAATTTAGGAATCTTATTCTACAATACGTTATATGACGAAAATGCTTCCTGCCATTTGGCCGTTGGCTCGGGCATCAGCGAAGCCATTGAGGGCGGCATGTCGAAAAGCCGCGAGGAGCTTTTGCAGGTGGGAATCAACGATTCACTCACACACGTTGATTTCATGTTCGGCACTGCCGACCTCAGCATTACCGGCATTCGCCCCGACGGCACCCGCGTGCCGGTGTTCCAAAACGGCAACTGGGCGTTTTAACCCGTTATTGATCAACGCTTGAGATAAAAACAGCGGACGTGCCGAGATTGGCACGTCCGCTAATCTTTTATCCTTTATTTTGTCTGTAAGAAAAAGCGCTCTACCACACGCGCCACGCCGTCGTGTTCGTTGTCGTCGGTTTCATAATCAGCGGCCTGCTTGACGGCTTCAACCGCGTTGCCCATGGCAACACCCAGCCCGGCGGCCTCAATCATGCTGATGTCATTATAGCTGTCGCCCACGGCAATCACCTGTTCCATGGAAATCCCAAGGTGTGCAGCCAAGGTGACAAGGCTTTTTCCTTTGTCCACAGCCGGGTTCATAAATTCCAGAAAAAACGGCTTCGTAATAGTCATATACAGTTCGTCTTTGATGACCGGGCGAAGCGCTTGCTCCACTTGTTTTAAGCGGTCGGGGTGTTCCAGCATCATCGCTTTCACTGCGGTTTTGGGAATCTCCGCTTTGAAGTCGGCGCATTCCACTACATCCATTCCGGTAATTTCTTTCTCGATTTGTGTATATTCGTTATCTTTTGAAACCAGAATATGATCCTCGGTATACGTCTGAATATAGACATTCTGTTCCTGTGCAAGGTCGAACAGTTGGCACATTTGCGCGTGAGAAATGTCCACGCTGGACAGCACAGCGCCGTTTTCACATGCCGTAATGCGTGCACCGTTAAACGAAATCAAATATCCGCCGTACTGCGCAAGGCAAAGCTCCTGTGCCAAGTGCTGCATGGCATACGTCGGGCGACCGGACGCCAACACGACAACCGTTCCTTGCTGCTGGGCTTCCAGCAAGCGGCGGCGGGTCATCTCCGACACGGTGCGGTCATCTTTCAGCAGCGTGTCGTCTAAATCCAATACAATCATGCGATAATTCATAGAAAGCCTCCTGTTTCAAACGCCCGGTTTCCGCCTGACTGTGCGTTGACGGATGGGCGCGATACCGCTATAATGATACCAAAATACACGGGGCAATTTCAAGCGCCCCTGCCGAAAAGGAGAACACGCATGACGCAAGAAGGAAGCATTAAAGTTGTCTTGTTCGGGCTGGACCGCGGCGAGTACGACATGGAGCGCAGCATGGAGGAGCTTTCGGCGCTGGCCGAGGCCAACCACATGGAATGTGTGGGTCAAATTGTGCAAAAGCGCGATGTACCCGAAGCGGCCACCTATTTAGGCGAAGGGCGCTTGGCTGAGGGGCATCTGCTTTGCCAAAACGTCGGGGCGGAATGCGCTATTTTTGACGCAGAGCTTTCCGGCAGCCAAATTCGCAATCTGGAAGAAATTTTGGAAATCGAAGTCATTGACCGCACCATGCTGATTTTGGAAATCTTCAAAAACCGCGCGGTGACCAACGAAGGCAAGCTGCAAACCGAGCTGGCCGGGCTGCGTTACCGTCTGCCGCGTTTAGCGGGGCTTGGCCAAAGCCTGTCGCGTCAGGGCGGCGGTGGCGGCGGCGGTGCGGGCGCACGACGCGGCGCGGGTGAATCGAAGCTGGAATATGACCGCCGTCATGTGCGCCGGCGCATTGACGCGCTGGAGGAAAAGCTCTCCGATATGGAGCGCCGACGCGCGGAAACACGCAAAAGCCGCAAGAAAAACGGCGTGCCGGTCATCGCGCTGGTGGGGTATACCAACGTGGGAAAATCCAGCTTGCTGAACCATTTATGCGGCGCGGATGTGATGGAAGCCAACATGCTGTTTGCTACGCTGGATCCAACAGCGCGCCGCTTGGTGCTGCCGTCCGGGCTGGAAACGGTGGCGGTAGACACCGTCGGCTTTGTCAGCCGTCTGCCGCACGGCTTGGTGGAAGCCTTCCGAAGCACCTTGGAAGAAGCGGCCTATGCCGATGTCATTTTAAAGGTGTGCGACGGCGCCGACCCCGAAGCGCCCGACCAGCTGGCCGTGACCGACCAAGTGTTAACAGAGCTTGGCTGTGCGGACATTCCGCAAATTGTTGTTTACAACAAATGGGACTTAATGGACGGCGCACTGCTGATGGACCCCGAAGCCGTCTGCATCAGCGCAAAAACAGGTTATGGAATCGACGCGCTTTTAGAGCGCATTGAGCAGGTGCTTTCCGACCGCGTTCGCCGCATTCGTGTGCTGCTTCCCTATGATAAATTGGGCGCAGCGGCTCCCATGCGTGAGCATGGAACGGTGCTGCAAGAGGAATACCGCGAGGACGGGCTGTATCTGGAGGGCATTGTGAAATCCACACAGGTTCATCTGTTTGAAGCCTATCTGCTCCCTTAAAAGCATTCTTTTAAATTGAAAAAGGCACGCTTTGGCCCAAAGGCTGAAACGTGCCCTTTTTTGAAAAACAGGAAAAGCAAAAGGAGCCGTCTTGCGACAGCTCCTTTTGCATAGAGGGGTGGGAAAGTATAAAAATAAAACTTGTAAGCATAACTAAGAAGCCGGATTCCTCCGACGCTTATTATTATACACCTTTTTTTTTAATCTGTCAAAGGGGAAAAAGCGCTTTTGATTTAAAAAATTTATTTACAACCCACAAAAAACTTTATATAATTAAAAAGCAGCAAAATATGACAACGCTTTTTTCATAAAGCAAAAATTTACACCAAAAGCGCTTAAAAAACAAAGGGATTCCAAAACAGGGAGATGAAAAAACATGGATGATATTGATAAAAGAATTTTAAACCTGCTCGCACAAAATGCGCGCATGACCGTAAAGGATATTGCCCAAAAAGTGGCGCTCACCAGCCCTGCCGTCAGCGAACGCATCCGCCGTATGGAACGCGAAAAAATTATTGCCGGATATACCGTTGTATACGGCGATAAAGTAACCGAACATCAAATTGAAGCGCTCATCAGCGTCAGTGTTGCCCCCTCCGACCACGAAGAATTTTTAATGCTGGCCGACCACCAGCTTGGCGTGGCCCGGTGCTACCACGTCACCGGCAGTTACAGCTTTATTTTATGCGTGGCGTGTTCCGGCATTGCCGAGCTGGAAAGTTTGATTAACCGCTTTCAAAAGTTTGGCGCAACCTCCAGCCAGATTATTCTTTCCACCTCGGTAGACCGCAGCGCCGGTATTTTATAAGTTAAAAGGCACAGGTGCGTGTGATGCGCACCGTTAATACGGTGATGTCATCCGGGTTCTTCGCATGGGCGCGGGCGCGGGTGGCGGCAAATTCGGCAAGCCCCTGCGCGGTTTGCCGCTTTTTTTCGCTCAATACAGCCCGCAGATAGTCTGCACCTGCATCCACTGCGCCATCGCTTACCAGCACGGCGGTGTCGCCCTCTTGCAGTGTCAGCGACAGCGTATGCCCCAGCACCTTATCCAAAATGCCAAGCGGAACACTTTCTGTGTGAAAGGTGTCCACAAAGTCGGAGCGCACTACAAAGGTCGGCGCAGCCCCGGCCTTAAACAAAACGGCTTGTCCGGTAAATAAATCCACTTTTAAAATATCCAATGTGGTGGCCGACTCCTGCCCCGCACCATTTTTCAGCGCCAAAGAGCCGTTCACTAAACGCGCCGTTTCCTCGGGGGCAAAACCGGCTTTTAAAAGCTCACACGCCAGCTGTGCAGCCATCACACCATCAACGGCAGCTTCCTTGCCCGTTCCCATCCCGTCGCACAGCACGGCACAGGCATAGCCGTCGCTGCACAAAAACGCGCGTGCCGCATCGGCGGAAACGCCGCCGGGGTGAGCCGCCAGCCCATACACGCCGAAGTCGGCCTCAAAACACGGGGCTTGGCGGAATGTCAGCATCGTCATCACCGGCGTGGCCGTTGCTTGCGCCTGAGAAAAGCGGCGGCGGCACAAGGCGGAAACCTCCTGCGTCAGCTCGCTCAGTTCCTGCTGAGAGAAATCAATGGGTGCGACACAAGCATTTGCCAACAGCCGCCCGTGCATATCCTGCGCCACGCTGACATCGCCCGGCTCCAGCCCCAGCTCCCAAAACAGCGACTTGAGCCGCGCGGACTTACGCCGGTCGGGCAGTTCCGCCATAGACAGCTCCCCGGAAAGGCTGCCCAGCGAAGCCGCCAGCGCCCCGTACTGCTCGCAAAGCGCCGCGCGAACGGCGGCATCTTGGGTGCGCATTCCGCGCAGCTCAATGCGCCGGGCATGTTCGGCATACGCACAGGCGCATACTTTTTGCGGCTGAATGCACAGCGTGTCCAGCGGTGCGGGCAGCTGGGCCGCGTCCAGCCATTCGCCGTGTGTCAAAGCCGTGTCCAGTTTTGCAAAAGCAGCATAGCAGTCATGCGCGTGGTCAACCCAGCAGGAAAAGCGTCGCGAACACTCGTTGCAGCACCGGCGCGATACAGCGTCAGCCAGCGAAAGCTCCGGGCGCTGCACATTGGCCATTTTTCGGCACACCTGTTCCACTGTCTCCCCCACACCGTACAACGCGCCGGAAAGTGCATTCAGCCGATTGGCCAGCGCCGCCGAGCAAGCACGCGAGGAAGCCGCAGAAAGCAGCTGTGCCGGCTGTNNCTGCGGCAGCCGAAGCGCCAAACGCAGCGGAATGAAAATAAAAAGAACGGAAGCAGTCAAAAGCTCTACCATATATAAAAGCCCTGCACCCGGCATCGGCGCACACAAAACGCCTAAAAATCCCGCCGCACAAAACGCAACCGCCGAAGGCAGCCGCAATTGTCCCGCAAATAAACCGGCGCACAGGCCTCCCACCGCAATGCCCGCCGCAGCAAACAAAGACGAAGCGTCGCACATCGTGAGCGCAGCAATCACCGCCACACCCGTAATGGCTGCGCCGGATGCTCCATAACGCCACGAAGCACACAGCACCGCCAGCGCCGCTAAAATTCTTGCGGGCATCAGCCCCAGCACCGAGTAGGGCGTGAACACGGCCAAAAACGCCATAAAGGCAAAGCAGATGGCGGCGTTTTGCTCATAATCCGTTTGACGCAGGGTGTAAACTTTAAGCGCAAAAAAAGCGGACAGTAAGTAAGACATGCCCAAGATGAGCATTCCCTCGGCACAAGTGAGCAAAATGGAGAGCAAGGCACGATCTTCCAATAGGCTTAAACCGGTGCGGATAAAAGTAAAGCACAGCGCACCCGCCGTGGCCGCAAACAGCGGCGCTTCCTCCCAGTGCTTCCAATCGGCTAAAGCGCGCAGCAGCGCAACGCCTGCCAAGGCCAGAAAATAGGCACTGGCCGCGGTGAGGTCTAAAAAGAACGTGTACCCTGCACCGGCCCCCAGCGCCGCAAAAATAGCCAGCGGCGCAGGGACACTGGCCGCAAAGCAAAGGCCCAGCGGATGCATACTGCCAAACAGCACCGCACCCGAGGATAAAAAGCCCATCACCAGACAGGCAAGCGGCTTGAGAAGGCGCAGTCCCCAGCGACGGGCCTGACTGCGAAGAGGCTGCCGAAGCAAAGGCGGCAAAATCACTTTTGGTTTCACAGACATGAACAATCAACCTGCTTTCTTTTGGGTTTTCAGCGCAGGGCGGGCTTGTCCGCTGGGGCTGCGCGAGGGTTCACCATTCAGTATAAAAGCGACGGCGAAAAGTTTTTGTCTGTTCCTGCTGTATGAAAGTGTGTTTTTTTCTCCCGCTTTGTCAAAACACCGCTTGCCGTGGCGATGTTGTAAAGGTTTTATGAAAATGGCCGCCGCACCTTGACAAATCGAAACAAGGCTTTCATAATGATAATAGTTCTTATTTAATATTTTATATTATCATTAAAAACGGAGGTGCCAAATGCGAAAACGAATTGCAGCAGCGGGGCTTGCCGCAGCCCTTTGTTTGTCGGGGTGCAGCGTGAGCAGTTCCAGCACGGCGGCATCCCTTGCAGCACAACAGGAGGAACAGGATATGACGAGCACGACTCTTTCTTCCCTGCCCGAGGGCACAGCGGAGATTTATTTTGCAGGCGGCTGCTTTTGGGGCACGGAAAAGCTGTTTCAAAGCATTGACGGCGTACTGGACGCGCAAAGCGGTTATGCCAACGGCAGCGCCCAAATTACGCCCGATTATCAAACGGTATGCCGCGGCGATACCGGATACCGGGAAACTGTCCGCGTGGTGTACGACCCGCAGCAGGTGCGCCTTGACCAGCTTTTAAAGGCATTCTTTTCTGTCATTGACCCAACGGTAGAAAAGCGCCAAGGCAATGATATTGGCGACCAATACCAAACAGGTATTTATTTTTCGGATGAAGCCGCCCAAAAAACCGTGGAAGATTACGCCGAACAAGAACGCCAAAAGTATGAAGCATTCGCGGTAGAAATTGCGCCCTTAACGAGCTTTTTCCCTGCGGAAGAATATCACCAAGATTATCTTGACAAAAACCCAAACGGTTATTGCCATATCCCCGTGCAAACGTTTCAAAGCATCAATGAGCTGATCCGCGACGAAAACGGCGAGGCACCGCAAGAAAATCGCTGGGAAAAACCCAGCCGCGGCATTCTGCGCGAAAATTTAAGTGACTTACAATATGAGGTAACGCAAAACGGCGCAACGGAACGCGCTTTCACCGGCGAATACTGGAATTTTGACGAAAAAGGCATCTATGTAGATGTCACAACCGGACAGCCGCTGTTTTCTTCTCTCGATAAATTTGAAAGCAGCTGCGGATGGCCCAGCTTTTCTGCGCCCATTGACGAAAACAGCGTTTCCTTTCATGAGGACTTATCCTATGGCATGAAGCGCACCGAGGTAAAAAGCGAAGCCGGTGACGCTCATTTGGGCCATGTGTTTTACGGAGAACCGGAAAGCCCCAACGGCGTGCGCTACTGCATCAACAGCGCGTCGCTGCGCTTTATTCCCTACGACGAATTGGAAGCGCAAGGCTACGGCGAATGGCTCAGCCTGTTTGACAAAAAGTAATTTTGAGCAAATAGAAAAAGGGTACGCGGAGAGACAAAGCCTTTCCGCATACCCTTTTTTGTTTTTGAGAGAACCGCTCTCGGCGGCTGATTTCTTTTGCTTACAGCTGTGCCAAGCGCTCCTGCGCAGCTTTCAAGCGGGCAATGCTCTTTTCCTTGCCCAAAATAGCAGCCAGCTCAATACCGCCGCCGGGGGTAAACTGCTTGCCGGACAGCGCCACACGCAGCGGCCACAAGATATAGCCGTTCTTCACGCCCAGCTTTTCAATCAAAGCAAAAGCGGCGTTGTGGATATTGTCGCGTGTCCAATCCTGCACTTCTTCCAGTACCGGCAGCAAAGCGTTGATGGCCTCCTTGGAGGTTTCCGGGGTGGTTTTCATCTTTTTGCTGGCGTACAAGTCGAGCTCATACTCCGGCATTTCGTCAATAAAGTCAATCTGCTCGGGAATATCGCTGAGTACCTCGCAGCGCTGCTGAAGCACGCTTGCCAGCAATTCGCGGTCGCAATCACAATGCACCACTTCGTCCATATAGGGCTTTGCCTTTTCAAAGAAGGCTTCGGGGCTGAGCGCACGGATGTACTCCGCATTGATGTAGCGCAGCTTCTGCGGGTCGAAAATGGCCGGAGCTTTTCCGATAAAATGCTCGTCCCAAAGCTCTACCATTTCTTTCAGGCTGAAAATCTCCTGCTCGCCCTTGGGGCTCCAGCCCAACAGCAGAATGTAGTTCAGCACCGCCTCGGTCAAGTAGCCTTTGGCCACCAGATCCTGATAGCTGGCGTCGCCGTTGCGCTTCGACAGCTTGTTCTGTGCGTCCTTCATAACGGGCGGGCAGTGGATGTAGGTCGGAATCTCCCAGCCGAAAGCCTCATACAGCAAGTTGTACTTCGGCGCACTGGACAGGTATTCCGAACCGCGGATGACGTGCGTAATGCCCATGAGATGGTCGTCCACGACGTTGGCAAAGTTATAGGTGGGCATACCGTCGGTTTTAATCAAAATCTGGTCATCCAAAGTGGAGTTCTCCACTTCAATGAGGCCATATACAACGTCGTCAAAAGAAGTTGTGCCTGTTTCCGGCATTTTCTGACGGATCACGTAAGGCACGCCCGCCGCCAGCTTTTCCTGGATTTCCGCCTCGGACAGATGGCGGCAGTGGCCGTCATAGTGGGGCGCTTGTCCGCTGGCTTTCTGCACTAAGCGCATTTCCTCCAAGCGGTCTTTATCGCAAAAGCAGTAGTATGCCTTTCCCTCTTTCACCAGCTGCTCGGCATACTCTTTGAACATGCCCATGCGTTCGCTTTGTACATACGGGCCAACCGGGCCGCCGATGTCGGGGCCTTCGTCCCAGATCAGACCGGTTTCCCGAAGGGTGTTGTAGATGATGTCCACAGCGCCTTCCACATAACGCTCCTGGTCGGTATCTTCAATGCGCAGAATGAAGGTGCCGTCGGTATGCTTTGCCATCAGGTAAGCATACAGCGCGGTGCGCAGATTGCCCACATGCATATAGCCCGTGGGGCTGGGGGCAAAACGGGTACGGACAGTTTTTGACATAACTTCTTACTCCTTTAATCATACAGCCGATGCATGGCCGCAGAATAAAACTTTTTCGGCGCTGGTTTCACCGCATATTTCGTGCTATTTCCGCCGATTGCTATACCTATTTAGTTTATCTCTCCGGGCATCGTTTGTCAATTGCTTTGCGCGGGAACATATGCTATAATAACAGCTGCATAAAATAAAATTTAAAGCAGCTGCGCCGAAGCGAACCGGCACCGCGGCAAAGAAAAGAGGATGACAAGCATGGAACAGCAGAAAAAACGGGTATTCAGCGGCATTCAGCCCACGGGAACTTTTACGCTTGGCAATTATGTGGGTGCGGTTCGCAACTGGGGTGCTTTGCAGGAAGAATATGACTGCATCTACTCGGTCGTAGACCAGCACGCCATCACGGTGCGCCAAAACCCGGCTGATTTGCGCCGTCAAACGCGCGAAACTGCCGCTTTGCTTTTGGCCAGCGGCGTAGACGCCTCCAAGAGCATTTTGTTTGTGCAAAGCCATGTGCCTGCTCACGCGCAGCTGTCTTGGGTGCTGGGGTGCTTTTGCCCGTTTGGCGATTTAACCCGGATGCACCAGTTTAAAGAAAAAAGCGCCAAACACCCCGAGGATATCAACGGCGGCCTGCTGACTTACCCCATCTTGATGGCGGCAGATATTCTTTTATATGCCACCGACCTGGTACCCATCGGCAAAGACCAAAAGCAGCACTTGGAGCTCGCGCGCAATATTGCCCAGCGCTTCAACGGCATTTACAGCGAAACCTTCCCCATTCCTGAGGGGTACATCCCGCAGGTGGGCGCCAAGGTGATGAGTCTGCAAGAGCCGGAAAAGAAAATGAGCAAGTCGGACACCAACGCCAACGCCGTTGTGCGTATGCTGGATGAGCCGGACGTGATTATGAAAAAATTTAAGCGCGCTGTGACCGATTCCGACAACTGCGTGCGCGCGGACGAATCAAAGCCCGGCGTAACCAACTTGATGTCGATTTACAGCGCCTGCACCGGCAAAAGCTTTGAGGAAATCGAGCGCGAATTTGCCGGCAAAGGGTACGGCGATTTTAAAATGGCGGTCGGTGAAAGCGTCGTGGACGCATTGCGCCCCATTCAGGAGGAATACCATCGCATTTTGGCGGATAAAGCTTATTTGGATGGTGTTCTCTCGCAGGGCGCAGAAAAAGCGAATTACATTGCTGCAAAAATGCTGCGTAAAGTTTACAAAAAAGTGGGGTTTCTTTCCCTCACATGATTTGTTGACATTTTTCGACATGTTTTTCGTAAAAATCCGGTGAAAATCTTGAACAAACCGTGAAAATTTGCTTGAAAAAACGTAAAATATGGGTTTTTTATGTGAAAAGCATTTTCCAAAGATTGACAATATTTGGCAAGGTTTGGTATAATACGGTTACACTGAAACAAAGGAGGGATTCCCATGAAATCTACGGGAATTGTGCGTCCGGTGGATAACCTCGGTCGTGTCGTGTTGCCGATTGAGCTGCGTCGCCTGCTGGATATTGACAAAGATTCGGCTCTTGAAGTGTATGTAGACGATGAGAGCATTATTTTGAAGAAATATCAACCCGCCTGTATTTTCTGCGGCAGTGCCGTAGGTGTGCAAACCTATCAAGGCCGGAATATCTGCAAAGAATGCCGTGGCGCCATTGCCGCCATGGATCACATGAAGGAATGACATGCAGCCCTGTCTGCGGACGAGGCTTCCAAGCGGCGCTGCAAAACATTGAACAAAGATCGTGTAAAAGAAGAAGGCTGAGCGGTGTTCGCTCAGCCTTCCAGTTTGTCGAAAAAGCTTT
>DCEX01000022.1:10075-51857 GCA_002315015.1 Faecalibacterium sp. UBA1819 | reverse complement strand
CAAGCCTTTTTCCCCTTGCAACTCGTCTTTTTTTTGAATCAGGCGGCGGTTTTTCGACAGTCTCGAAGGCTGAGCGGTGTTCGCTCAGCCTTCTTCTTTTGTGTTTTGTGCAATCACTAATTTTGCCGCATCAAAGCGGCCCGCAAAGCACTTGCTGTAAACGCAGCAAAAGGCGCTTATACTTCGCTGTCCATGTTAAATTGAAACTCACCCATCATCTTTTTCAGCGTGTTCGCCTGGGCTGACAGCTCCTCACTGGCCGCCGCGCTTTGCTCGGCTGTAGCAGAGTTTGTCTGAACCACACTGGAAATTTGTTCAATTCCGGTAGACAAATCCCCCATGGTTTTGGCGTGGTCCTGCAAATCATCCGATACGCTGCTGATATTTTCGGCAACGCCTTGGACGTCATTTACCGCGAGTATCAACGAATCATTCGCTTCCTGCGCCAGCAAAATGCCATCCTTTACCGCTGCAAGGGAGTTTGCAATAAGCCGCGCCGTTGTTTTAGATGCCTCGGCTGACTTACCTGCCAGATTGCGAACCTCGTCGGCAACAACGGCAAAACCCTTTCCGGCAGCTCCAGCGCGTGCCGCTTCCACCGCCGCATTCAAAGCCAAAATATTTGTCTGGAAGGCGATATCCTCAATGGCTTTGATAATTTTTTGAATTTCGTTGGATGCGTTGTCAATTCGCTGCATCGCCTGCACCAATCCTGCATTTTTTTGCTGCTTTGTTTGACATCTTCGCCAACATCAGCGGCTTTTTCACTTGCGTGCTGGGCGTGCTGAGACATGCGCTGCATTTGGTGTGAAACTTGATTGATGGTTGCCGAAAGCTCTTCGACCGAGCTGGCCTGCTGCGTTGCTCCCTGCGCCAAAGACTGAGAGCCTCCCGCCAATTGATTGGCGCCGGAATCCACCTCATAAGATGTTTCATGAATGACTTTCAACACTTCATTCATGCGCAGTGTAATTTCATTCAGTGAATTTTCAATCTGAACAAAGGCTCCTTGGTAGGTGGCCGACGGTTTTACCGTCAGGTTTTTGTTGGAGATTTCTTGAAGCACATGTCCAATATCAAAAATAATCTGGCGCAGCCCAGACTGTGTCTGGATGAACACATCCGTCAAATCTCCCACTTCGTCGTCTGTTGTTTTTTGAATGGATACATCTAAGTTGCCGTTTGCAAATTCCTTGGCTGCACCATTCAAAACTTGAAGCGGCTTAACAATTTTTCTCGACTGATAGGTGCAAATTCCTGCCAAAAGCAGAATGCACACCGTAAAGCCGATATAAATGCTCACTTTTACCAGCAATGTTTCCTGCACATACTCGCTTTCGGGCATACAACCCATCACAGACCAGCCCATGCTTTCTAAATAATCGGTGCTGCCGTAAAAGCTCTTATTATCTCGCTGGTATTTCATCATACCGCTTGCTTGATGATTTTGAAGAGCCGACATCATATTGTCTGAATAAGTAATTTCGCTTAAATTGTGCATTAAAAGAGACTCGTCGGGGTGATAGATTAAGTTTTGATTCGAGTCATACACGGTGAGATAGCCCTGCTGTCCAATCGAAATTTCTTGCAGATATGTTTGAAGCTCGGTTAAAGCAATATCGGTTCCGATTGCACCAATCATTTCATTAGCGCTGTTGTAAATAGGCGTTGCAACAGTCACTACTACATTTCCGGTACTTACATCGGTATAAGCAGGAGAAACGATGGTTTCGCCCGGCTTTTCCAGCAAGCTTTGATACCATGCGCGCTCTGTGACCTCAAAACTTGCATCGCTGCTGAAACCGTCCGACTGGATCAGCTGACTGTTTTTGATGCCTGTCACCCAAACGCCCTGCACCACACTGCCCTGCACAGACTGCGCCTGATTTAAATCCTTGATCACATTGGCATATTCTTCGGATGTTTGAAATCGGAAATTCGAGTCGGCAGCTTCTGCTTCTTCCAACAGCGTTTTAATGGTTCTGCGGTTGGCCAATATTTTGCCGCTGACAATAAATTTTTGAAAATATTCTTCCACTCGGCTGGATGCCGCTTGAATTTGGTTGCTGATATTCTCGGTTTTAATCTTAGAGGTCACACCGGTTACTTGGCTTGTAATCACATTTTCCAAAACAACCAAAATAACCAAAATCGGAACGCCGATTCCCATCAGAAGCTTTCCGTTGACGCCTAAACGAAACCGTCCTTTTTGTTTTACCATGTTTTTCTTTTTAACACCTTTTCTTTTATCCTCCTTTTCAAATGTGTCAATTTTAAAGCGGAAAAGTTGTTGGAACAACCTTTTTGTTGGCCTTTTAATAAGAATTGCAACAAAAAAAACAGTCGGAGTCGTGCTCCGATCTGTTTTAAAAATCGCAATCTCACCGCAAATCCCTTGAAGCTTTCTGCCATTCTCAAGTCAGAAAAAAGCGGTCAGGTTTTCCTGACACTGATTTCAAACCCCAAAGGCAATGCGTGAAAACAATATCTAAGCCTCAAATATTTTACCGTGCATCCTTTGTTCTGTCAACAAAAAACGACAAAAAATATCGTTTTTAGAGTCTTTTGCGCTCTGATAAACAGTTTCAAACTCTTTTTATAAAAAAGGATGCGCCGCAAAGCAAGAAACTTTGCAGCGCATCCTGAGACTGTCGAAAAACTGCCGCCTGATTCAGAAAGAACCCAGGCTGCAAGGGGAAAAAGGCTTGGAAAAGGGNNCCCTCTTTTCCATTTGAAATAGGCACACAGTTTGTGAAAAAGCGAAGCTTTTTCGACAAACTGAGGATGCGCCGCAAAGCAAGAAACTTTGCAGCGCATCCTTTCATTTTGATTGGTGGAAAACAGCAAATCAGCTGTGCTGCCAAGGCAAAGAATCACGCCTAACCACAGCAGGAATGCTGCGCGTAACGCTTACAGCTCCTTTACCAGCAGAGCGGCGGGGTCAAAGGTGCGTTCGGTCAGCTCCTTCATGGCCTGTTCCCCGTTTGTTTCCTCGCTCCAGTACAGGCTGTACCGGCACTGTGCAAAGCCGGACAAATCCATTTTAAAGTTTG
Source organism: Faecalibacterium sp. UBA1819 (assembly GCA_002315015.1). Classification (GTDB taxonomy): domain Bacteria; phylum Bacillota; class Clostridia; order Oscillospirales; family Ruminococcaceae; genus Ruthenibacterium; species Ruthenibacterium avium. The sequence goes on along the minus strand of DCEX01000022.1, from coordinate 48,804 downwards.
TTTCCCAAATATTGTTCATTACCCAAGAGTACATCGGGCGCTGATTGTTTTCGGGTTTGCCGTCGCACAAACGCACTGCGTGATGGCGCATTTCTCCCATATACACAAGCGGTACATCGTGGCAGGCAATCAACACGCTTCCCTTGGAGGTAACAAACGCCAAGCCGTCGTCGGTTCCGTAGTATTCCATGCAAGTTCCGGGCAGCTGGTCGATACCCGGGCGGAACGCCTCGGTTCCCTTTTTCAAATACACCTGCTGTGCATCATCCAAATTCAGCTGCATCGGCAAAAAGACGCTCTCAATATCCTGCGACAAGGTTTTTCCCAGTTCAAGATAGAAGTCAATGCGCGGGGCCTGCTCAAACAGACGCAGGAACACGCTGGTGTGCATCGAGCCTTCCATTTCAAATTTCATTTCCAGCAGTGTAAAGACCGGGCCGCGTTCCCGGCACACAATTTCTTTCAGCTGTGCCACAGAAAGCTGTGCGTGCTTGCCGCGGATATTGCGGCCCAGCAGACGGCGCTCCTCGGCTTGCTTGCCGGAAAATTCAAAATCGCTTTTCCAGCGAATGGGCGTACATTCATAAACCGGGGTAAAGAACGGAATTTCTCCCTCCGAGATCATATTCTTTCCGCTGGCTTTATGGATAAATTCCGTCACGCCCTCACCAGGACGATAAGACAGGCGGAACCATTGGTTTTCATACTGATAGGGCAGGAAGCAGGAAGCGGTGTCGTAATCGCTGATAATGTCTTTCACACGCTCCGAGCCGATATAAGCATGGCGATGGCTGGGCATTTCCGGCTGGCAGGGCTGCTCGGTAAAGGTGTACTCACGCGGTTTGCCGTCCTCAAAGCAATCCAAGAACGTAATGTGCTGGCCGCGGGAGCCGGTGTGAATCTGGCAGTTCATCTCCACGCCGTCGTCGCGCACCACACGCGCCGCCTTCAAGTGCGGATTTTCCAGATAGAACTCAACGGGCTGCAACCCCTTCACACATGCGGTGGGATAAACGCGAACAACGCCGTTTGAGCTGTAATAAGTACACAGCTCGCCTTTCTCGCGGCGAATGTTCTGCATCATGCAGGATGCTGCTTCGTGCGCATCGGAAGCATAGCCGTTTTTGCGCATATCCAAGTGGAGTACCATAGATTCATACGGGTGTGTAATGGTGCTGGAATGTCCCCAAGTGTGTTCGGCATACAGCAGCATTCTGTCGCGGGCCTTTTGTGCCAGCTGTGCATATTTTTCTTTTGCGTCCTTTTCCAAACGCAGGCACTCGTGGTAGCGGTGACGCGCGTCACGATAATGCTTCACCGCATACGGTGTGGAGCCAATGCCGTGCGCCCACCAGTCGGTCAAATCGCCGTGGTAAACAGGCACATCTGTTAAGTAAGGAGCAACTGCATCATAAAGCTCTTGCAGGGAAACCATTTGCAGACGCACGCCGTCCTTGCCATAGCGCTCGTTGTAGTCGTTTACCATCTTTTGAATTTTGGGTTCGGGCGGTGCGTTATCGCTGAACACGCCCGACACACTCGCGATGATGAACGGATAAGCATAGCCGCTTTCTTCACATTCCGCTAAGTATTTTTGCAGGTTGCCGTGCAGAATGTCCACAGCTTCTACCTGCTGCGGCACTTTTCCAAAAAAGTCCTGCGTCATAAAATTGGCTTGGCGATTGGGGACAATGCCCAGTGCGTTGCCCAGGTTGTAGTGTTCGCCGTTCCACACAAGCAGCTGTTTGCCCTCGGCATTTTCCCAGCGGTAAGCCGTTTGGTTTTGATACAGCGGATACATGCCGTGATGGCAGTGGATATTAGTATACAAAAATTCAACGCCATGATGGATGAGTGCATCACGCTGACCCATGGAAATGCCGTTGATGTCGGCAAACATGGCGGTGCGGTGAGCCACGCCCTGCTCGTCCAGCACAGCGCACATCTCGTCCAAAGCGTCATTCAGCATCTCGCTGTCCACCAAATCGGTGAAGTTGAGGTAGTTCGCCGAAAAGCCCAGCTTTCCCTCTTTCATCAAGCGGAAAAAGTCTTGTTTTTCCCGCTCGGCTGCCTGTTTTAAAAATTCGCGCACGCAAAACCATGTTTCACAGTTCCAGCGAAAGCCCTCATGCTCGGGCGCACTGCAAAGGCGTACTGCCTGACGCAGATATTCTACCTGATTGGCAATAATTTTTTCCTGCAAATCAGTGTATCCAATATCAGTGTGCGAATGATGCACAATATAGACGGTTTGAATGGTACGGCTCATAAAAAGCTCCTCCTGATTGCTTAAAAGTTCGACAAGCACAAAACGGTTTTGTGCTGTTTTGCTGTCATTATAGCAAGCAAATCATATGATGTAAATACATTTTATCAATATTTTCACTTTTGTATTAACATTTTTTATTGGTCTGACAGGCCTCATCTTACCAAAATTTTGCAAATTTTGTGTCCTTTTTTACAAATATCCGGTAACAAACTTTACAGCACGGCCGTTAGAATAAAAGCTGTCCGAAGGACACATCTAGTCTGCGCTATGCAGAGAAAGAGGAGAACTGAACTATGAACAAAAAAACCGCCAGCCTGCTTTGCACTGCCGCGATGCTTGCCAGCGTAGCAACCGGCTGCACCGCACAAGCAGCACCTACCTCCAGCACCGCAAACAGCAGTGAAGCCACTGCGGCCACAGCCACCGCCTCTGCCGGTATTCCCAAGTACGTCTTTTTATTCATTGGCGACGGCATGAGCTATCCGCAAATTCAGCTGACGAACTATTATCTGAGCGCCTCCAGCAAAGATGCCTCTGCCAAAACCGTAAGCGTAGACGGCGAGCAGAAAACCGTTCTGCAAAGCGCGAACCATTTGACCATGATGGATTTCCCGATTGCCGGTTCCGCACAGACGTATGACAGCACTTCCTTTGCCCCCGACTCGGCTTCCACAGCCACCTCCATTGCCACCGGCTTTAAAACATGGAGCGGCAGCATCAATGTGAGCGAGGACTTTAAAACCGAGTACGAAACCATTGCCGAAAAGCTGAAGGCGCAGAAAGACTATAAAATCGGAGTGATTTCCTCTGTCAACTTAAACCACGCAACACCCGCAGCATTTTATGCCCACCAAGCTTCGCGCAACAGCTACTATGAGATTGGCCTGGAACTGATTGACAGCGGCTTTGACTATTTTGCAGGCGGCGACTTCAATCAGCCAACCGGCAAGGACGAAGACCAAACCGACCTTTACACCTTGGCCGAGGAAGCCGGCTACACCGTGGTGAAAACAACGAAGGAAGCCGAAGCCTTAACGGCAGAGTCCGGCCCCGTGATTGTCATTGAAGAAAATGTAGCCGACAGCAACGCCATGCCGTATGACATTGACCTCAAGGACGGACAGTGGGCGCTGGCCGACTATGTGCGCAAAGGCATTGAGGTGCTGGACAACGACAACGGCTTCTTTATGATGGTAGAGGGCGGTAAAATCGACTGGGCCTGCCACGCCAACGACGCCGCTTCCGCCATTCAGGACACGATTGCACTGGATAACGCCGTAAAAGAGGCGGTTGAATTTTACAACGAGCACCCGGACGAAACGCTGATTATTGTAACCGGCGACCACGAGACCGGCGGTTTGACCATCGGCTATGCCGGTACCAACTACGACACCTTCCTGACCAATATGGACGAACAGAAAATCTCCTACGCCAAATTTGACAGCGATTATGTGTCGGCTTACAAAGAGAACAAAACCAGCTTTGAGGACGTGATGAAGGACGTTACCGAACTGTTCGGCCTGACGGCTCCCGCACAGGGCGCAGACGACGGCAGCTCCAAGAAAGACAACGCCGACTCCCACCCGGAATCCGGTGATACCGGCGCTTTGATGATGACCGAGTACGAATATGAGTGCCTGAAAGCCGCTTATGACGAAACCATGAGCCGCACCGGTGATGAAGAAGAATTTTCTCAGGAAGAATATGTGCTTTACGGCAGCTATGAGCCGCTGACGGTTACCATCACCCACCTGCTCAACAATAAGAGCGGTATTAACTTTGGTTCCTATGCACACACCGGCTTGCCCGTAGAGGTGTTGGTACAGGGCGTCGGCGCAGAAAGCTTTGACGGCTACTATGACAACACCGAAATCTTCCAAAAACTTGCTGATCTCACCGGAGTGAAATAAAATGCTTTCTCGTACATGGAAAACACACCGACGTTTTCTTTGCACCTCTGTGATTGCTTTTCTCATTATTGCCATCCTCATTGCCCTTCCCACGGGCTATGAGGATGCGCTCCTTTATCAAGGCACCATTCGCGCTGTTGGCGAAGTGCTGGAGGTCAATAATGACACCGTGAAAAACTCGGGCTTAATTCAGTCCGGCGAACAGATGTGCACACTGCTCATTCAAGACGGGCCGCTCAAAGGGCGTGAAATTGAAGGCGTCAATTTTTTAAGCGGCTCGCTGGAAAAAGATAAAATCTTTGTGCCGGGCGACCGCGCCTATATCACCATCAGCGAAAGCGACGGGCAAATTTTATCGGCGGTGATCACCGACCATTACCGCTTAACCCAAGAGCTTTGGCTGTTTGCGGCGTTTGCGCTTTTTCTGGTTTTATTTGCGGGCAAAAACGGCTTGCAGTCGCTTTATTCCTTTGCCATCACCGTTTTAATGATTTGGAAAGTGCTGGTTCCCGCCTACTTAAAGGGCATGAACCCGGTTTGGGTAGGCATGGGCATTACCGTTTTGCTGACGGCCATTATCATTTTGTTTGTCTACGGCTTCGAGCGGCGCACCGTTGTGGCAACGCTCGGCTCGCTTTTAGGCATTTTCACCACCGCTGTTTTGGGCATTTTGTTTACCGATTTATTCAAAATTCACGGCGCTGTGATGAGCGATTCTGAATCGCTTTTGTACAGCGGCTATGCCCATTTAAACCTGACCGCTATTTTTATGAGCGGCATCTTTATCGGTGCGTCGGGTGCAATGATGGATTTATCCGTTGATATTACTTCGGCGGTGTATGAAGTCATTCAGAAAAAGCCCGACATTGGCCGCTGGGAGGCGGCGCGTTCGGGCTTAAACGTGGGGCGTGCTGCCATGGGCACCATGACCACCACCCTTTTGCTGGCATATTCCGGCGGGTACATTGCCCTGCTGATGGTATTTATGGCGCAGGGAACGCCGATTGACCACATTTTAAACTACAAATATGTTGCAGCGGAAATTTTAGATACCGTTGTAGGCAGTTTTGGGCTGGTAACGGTAGCGCCGTTTACCGCACTGGCCGCGGGCTTCTTGCTGACACGCCGTGTACAGGTGCAGCAAACTGTACCTGCGGAACAGCAAAAGGCTGCGTAAAAACTTTTCGTAATATGACAAAAAATCCCGTTTTCGGAGCTTGCCGAAAACGGGATTTTCCTATGTGAGAAAGGCGTGTTTCAGCCCTCTTTTGTTTCGTCGGCAACCGGCTCCTGCGCAGGAATCTGCGGCGGAGGAGCCAAGCGAATCGGGATTTCCGGCATCAATTCTTCGGAAATAATCGTCAGCATTTCTTCCAGCTTTTTTGCATCTTCGTCGGAAAAGCGCTCGCGAATGCGCTGCATGACGGTGCTTAAATAGCTGTAACTGATGCTGTAATAATCCTGATATTTCGGTGTGATCACCAAGTGATACTCGCGCCGGTCTGTTTCCGAACGAACCTTTTTCAAATAGCCTTTTTGAATCAGATTGTTCACTTTGTAAGCCGCATTGGGCGGAGAAATTTGCACAAAGGACGCAAACTCATTCACAGTAGGTGTGCCCAGCGCCTGAATGATCTCCATGCAGAACGTTTCCACAGTGGTCAGGCTGGCTTCGCGCTCTTGAAAGCGGCTGAACACCTTTTGATAAAAATGCAGCTTAAATTTGGAGTAGACCTCGGCAAATTTTGTATCCAGCAATTTCATTCTCCTTTTTGTGTTGAAACAGGCATTTCACCATCGGCACAAAAAGCGTGTTATTCTCCCACAGCGAAGGTCAGCTCTGCCATAGCGACTACTTTGCCGTCCACGGTTGCCACGGCCTTCCCGTTTCCAATCGGGCCGCGCCGTGCAGTCAGCTCACATGTCAGCTCCAATACGTCGCCGGGCGTTACCTGCCGTTTAAAACGCGCATTTTTAATGCCCCCGAAGAATGCTATTTTACCCTTGTTTTCTTCCTCTGTCAAGAGAGCCACCGCGCCCACCTGTGCCAAAGCTTCAATAATCAGCACGCCGGGCATCACATGTTTTTGCGGAAAATGACCGCAGAAAAACTGCTCATTTACCGTTACGCACTTGCGTCCCACAGCGCGCACACCCGGTTCACACTCGGTAATGCGGTCCACGAGCTGAAACGGAAAGCGGTGCGGCAAAATTTCCATAATTTGATTGGAATCGAGTGTCATGTTACTCCTCCCACTTTTTCAACAAGATGCTTGCGTTGTGGCCGCCGAAGCCCAAAGAGTTGGACATGGCATAGCGAAGCGCGGCTTCACGCCCTTGGCACGGCACAATATCGAGGTCACACGCAGGGTCGGGTGTTTTGTAGTTCAGCGTCGCCGGAATAAAGCCGTCCTTCAGCGCCATTGCCGTGAATACGGCTTCCACCGCGCCGGACGCTCCCAGCAAATGGCCCGTCATCGACTTGGTCGAGCTCATTGCCAGCGTTTTTGCGGCATCGCCAAAAGCACGTTTTACCGCCGCCGTTTCGCCCGCGTCGTTCATCGGGGTAGACGTTCCGTGCGCGTTGATGTAATCGACATCGGACGGTGCAATGCCCGCTTCCTGCATGGCCTGTGTCATCGCCGCTGCCGCACCGGAACCGTCCGGCGCAGGAGCCGTGATGTGGTGTGCGTCGCACGTTGCGCCATAGCCGCACACTTCCGCCAAAATCACAGCGCCGCGCTGTTTGGCGTGTTCATACTCCTCCAAAACAAGCGCCGCTGCACCTTCGCCCATGACAAAGCCGGAACGCTCGGCATCAAACGGAATGGACGCACGGTTGGGGTCGTCACCGGTGTGCAGGGCGTGAAGCGAGGTGAAGCCGCCCATGGCGAGAGAAGTGATGGTGGCCTCGGCACCGCCGCAAAGCACCACCTCGGCATAGCCGTCACGAATGTGGCGGAACGCATCGCCCACTGCATTTGCGCCCGAAGCGCACGCCGTTACAGGGCAGGTACACATGCCGTGGAAGCCGTAGCGGATGGCGATATTACCCGCCGCCATGTTGGAAATGGCCATGGGAATAAAGTAGGGGGAAACACGGTCATAGCCCTTCTGTGCGCCTTTTAAGCACTCAGTTTGTGTGGTGGAAAAGCCGCCGATGCCGCTGGCAAAAAATACGGCACAGCGGGAGGTGTCCTCTTTTTCCACGCAAAGGCCGCTTTGCTTCATCGCTTCATCCGAGGCAGTCAATGCAAACTGCGTGTAACGGTCCAGCTTGCGCACCTCTCTTTTGTCAATGGCTGCGGTGGGGTCAAAATTTTTCACCTCACCGGCCAAGGTCACTTTTTGCTCGCTTGTATCATACTGGGTAATGGGGCCAATGCCGCACTGATTGGCGCGCACGGCGCTCCAGCTTTCCTGCAAGTTCAGACCCAGCGGCGTCACAGCGCCCATGCCGGTGATGACAACCCGTCTTTTCTGCATCTTGTCTTCCTCCCTTTCTTTACATCGCCATGCCGCCGTCCACGCACAGCACTTGACCGGTGACATAACCTGCTTCATTGGAAGCAAAATACACCGCCGCGTTTGCCACGTCCTCTGCACAGCCCAATTTTGCCATGGGAATTTCCGCTAAAATCTTTTCCTTTACCGCGTCGGGCAAAACGTCCGTCATGGCGGTTTCAATGAAGCCCGGCGCAATGCAGTTGACCGTCACGCCGCGTCCCGCCAATTCTTTGGCCACGCTTTTCGACATGCCGATCAAGCCCGCTTTGCTGGCGGCGTAGTTGGCCTGTCCGGCGTTTCCGCGCACACCTACCACACTGGAAATGTTAATGATGCGTCCGCTGCGCTGCTTCATCATGGGGCGGCAGACCGCCTTCATGCAATGAAATGCGCCTTTCAGGTTGGTATTCAAAACTGCGTCAAAATCATCCTCGCTCATGCGCATCAAAAGGCCGTCGCGCGTAATGCCCGCGTTGTTCACGAGAATATCTACACTGCCGAATTCCTTGACGGCTGCGTCAATTAACCCCTGTGCCTCGTCTGCGTTGGAAACGTCGGCGCGCAGCGCCACAGCACGTACGCCGAGCGCACGGCAAGCCTCGGCCACTTCGTTGGCGGCTTGCTCACTTCCTGCAAAGTTGACTACCACATCGGCGCCGGCCGCAGCCAGCGCCAAGCACACCGCTTTGCCGATGCCGCGCGCGCCGCCGGTGACGACTGCATGTTTTCCCTGTAAATTCATTCGTTTTCTCCTTTCAGCGCGCTCAACACTTCGCTCAGCTCCTCGGCTGTCTCAACGCTGTATGTCTTGGTTCCTTTGGCGGTTTTCTTGACAAAGCCCGTCAGCACCTTGCCGGGGCCGATTTCCAAAAATGTGTCAAAGCCATCTTCCGCCATACGGCGAATGGTATCTTCCATGTAAACACTGCTTTGCACTTGACGCTCCAAGAGAGCGGGAATGGAATCGCTCTCGCCCATCGGTGCGCCCAAGCAGTTAAAATAAACGGGCAGCTCCATCGGTTGGAATGCAACGCTTGCAAAATGCTCGCGCAGCGCATCGCCCGCCGGTTTCATCAAAGAAGTGTGGAACGGGCCGGACACCTTCAAAGGCACACAGCGCTTTGCACCTGCTTCTTTGGCGTATACGCACGCCGCGTCCACTGCGGCGCTGTCGCCCGCAATCGCCATTTGACCGGGGCAGTTAAAATTTGCAATTTCCACAACGCCTTCACCGCGTGCTTTTTCGCAAGCAGCTTCCAGCGCATCACGCTCCAGCCCGAGCACAGCCGCCATGCCGCACGCGCGCCCTTCGGCGGCCTGCATCATCGCTTTGCCGCGAAAGGCCACCAGCGAAACCGCTTGCTTTGCGTCAAACACACCGGCGGCATGAAGGGCGGAATATTCGCCCAAGCTCAGACCGGCTGCGCCCTGCACCTCCAGCCCTGCTTCGCGCAACACTGCCGTCACACCGGCGGCAAACGCCACCATGCACGGCTGGGTAAACTGCGTTTGGCTGAGCTGTTCGTCCGGGCCTTCAAAGCAAAGCTGCTTTAAATCAAAGTCCACGGCTTCGGCGGCTTCGTCCATCACCGCGCGAAAAGCGGGAAATGCTTCGTACAAGTCCTTTCCCATCCCGGCGTGCTGCGCACCTTGTCCGGCATATAATACGGCAAGCTTCATGCAAATGCCCTCCAGTCTCTCATAATTTCATCAATCAATTCGGACACATGCATCATGCAGTCCAAACGCCAAACATTGGAGCCGCAGAAGAACAGCCCTTCCTCATAATTTCCCTTCAGCGCTTTCACCAGCGCTTCCATAATGCAGTACGGCGTTTCCTTTTTCGGGCACGGCGTCAAGCAATTCACGCAATGCTCTGCCGCCGTTTTTACGCCGTTCGACAAGCGGTCGATGAGCGGCGTGCGCAGCGCACGTCCCGGCATTCCCACCGGGCTTTGCACAATCTGCACATCCTCTTTTTTTGCAGCAATCAGAATATCTTTAAAGCCCTGCGACGCATCGCACTCATAAGTACCGATGAAGCGCGTCGCCAGCTGCACCCCGGCAGCGCCTTGACGCGCCATGCGGGCAGCGTCTTTGCCGTCCCACACGCCGCCCGCGGCAAATACGGGAATGGCACGTTTGGCGCGTTCTTCAAACGGACGCAGCGCCTCAATGGTTTCTTTGATGAGGTCTTCCAGCTTGGGTGCGCTGTCGCTTTTCACTTCTTCTTTGGAAAAGCCCAAATGGCCGCCCGCCTGTGGTCCTTCCAGCACCACAAAGTCGGGATAGCGCTGGTGACGTGTTTCCCACATACGGCAAATCACGCGAGCCGCACGCCCGCCCGAAACAATCGGCGCAAGCAAAACATCCGCTCCCTTTGCAATGGCGGGCAATTCGTTCGGCAAACCCGCACCGGAGACAATCGCATCTACACCGCTTTTAATGGCGGTCATCACGCTTTCGGCATACTGAACCGTCGCCACCATGGCATTGATGGCCACCAGCCCTTTTTCCTTAGAAATCTGTTTTGCCTTTTCAATTTCTCTGGCGAGTACACGCAGATTGGCCGCATTCGGGTTTTTGCCGAAATCCGGCTCATCGTAACCGGGAATGGCGGTGCTGATTGTGCCCATTGCGCCGCACGCTGCCACGGCGCCGGCAAGCCCGCCCATGGAAACGCCGACGCCCATACCGCCTTGCAAAATGGGAACGTCGAGGGTTCGCGTTCCTAACAAAATGCTCATGTACGCACCTCATTTCCCAATGCGGCAGCGGTTTGCTGATAGCCGCGGTACATTTCTTCAAAAATGATGCGCAGAGGTTTCACCTCTTTCACCATTCCCACTACTTGACCTGCCATCAGGCTTCCGGTGTCCACATCGCCGTCAAACACCGCACGGCGCAGCGAACCGAGTGTGTAGTGCTCCAGCTCCATCTTGTCTGCACCGGCTTTTTCGCGCGACACATATTCACGCGCCATTTTATTTTTCAAAATGCGAACCGGTACGCCTGCAATGCGGCCCGTCACAACGGTATCGCTGTCCTTGGCTTTCAGCACGGCATTTTTATAGTTTTCGTGAATGGGGCATTCCTCACTGGCAAGCAGACAGGTACCGAGCTGCACACCGCATGCCCCCAGCGCAAACGCTGCCGCCAGCTGACGGCCATCTGCAATGCCGCCCGCCGCGATGACAGGAATATCAAACTCGCGGCACACGTCAACCACCTGCGGCACCAGTGCCATCGTGGTCATTTCGCCCACATGACCGCCGGACTCGGTGCCCTCTGCAATGATGCCGTCCACGCCCAGCGCTGCCAAGCGGCGCGCCAAAATCGTGGCAGGAACCACCGGATACACCTTACAGCCCGCTTTTTTCCACAATTCGACATAAGCGCCGGGGTTGCCCGCACCCGTTGTCACAACAGGGATTTTCTCCTCGGCCACAATCTCGGCCATCTTGGGAGCTTCAGGGTTCATCAGCATAATATTGACGCCGAAAGGCTTATCGGTCAGCTCCTTGCAGCGGTGAATGTGCTCGCGCAGCATTTCGGCATTCATGCCGCCCGCGCCGATTAAGCCCAGCGCACCCGCATTGGACACAGCCGCCGCAAATTCACCCGTGGCAATATTGGCCATACCGCCTTGGATAAACGGAAATTCAATTCCCAAAATTTCATTCAAATGCTTCATATTCCCTGATACTCCTTTAAAATGTCAGCAGCGTACCGCCCCATGTCAGGCCCGCGCCAAAGCCTACGCACACAATGCGCGTTCCGGGTTTGAGCAAGCCTTTTTCGTTCATTTCGTCCAGCGCAATGGCAATGCTTGCCGCCGAGGTATTGGCGTAGGACTGCATATTTTTATAAAACTTTTCCGCCGGTGCGTTCAGCTTTTTCATCACATGGTCGATGATGCGGCCATTGGCTTGGTGACAAACGACATAGTCGATGTCTTCCATCGTAAGGCCCGCACTGTCCAATACCTGCATCACGCATTTCGGCACGGTTTCGGAGGCAAAGCGGAACACCGCCTTTCCCTCCATGTGAACAAACCGCTCGTCACAGCCCGCCCCACCCGCGTGAAGCAAAGACGCATCCCCACGCGCGCCCATCACACAGTGGTAGGCATGATTGTCTGACAGCCGAATCACCGCCGCACCCGCACCGTCGCCAAACAGGACGCAGGTATTGCGGTCAGTCATATCAAGCACACGGCTGATGGCCTCCGAGCCGATCACCAGTGCATAAGTTCCTTTTAAACTGCCGCCCGCAAGTAGGCTGCGCGCCGTTTCCAGCGCGGTGATAAAGCCGGTACACGCAGCATTTACGTCAAACGCCGGGGCGCTTTCGGGCAGCGAAAGTGCCTCGTGCACCTCACACGCCAGCGACGGCATGGCATGGTCGGCCGTAAATGTTGCCGCAACACACAGGCCAATCTTCTCGGCGCTGATGCCGGCACGTTCCAGCGCAGCACGCGCTGCCCCAGCGGCAAGCTGTGCATTGCTTTCCCCTTCGGCACAAAAATAGCGCTGGGCAATGCCCGTGCGCGTGCGAATCCATTCATCGCTTGTTTCCACAAAGCGCGAAAGGTCGTCATTGGTCACCAATCGGCTGGGCACACAGCGCCCCGTACCGACGATTTCAATTCCTGTCATGGCAGCTCCTTTCCAGACGTCTGCAAGAAGGCCGCGCCCATTTTGCGGAATTTACGGTAACGATGTGCGGCAGCCGACGGCAAGCGGTCAGTCACATGCAGCGCACGCCGAAGCGCTTCATCCACCGCAGCAAACATGGCCTGCGGGTCCTCGTGGGCTCCCTGCTCCGGCTCTTTGATGATTTCGTCCACCACGCCCAGTTCTTTCAAATCCTGCGCAGTCAGCTTCATTACTTCACAGGCTTCGGCACTGCGGGAGGAATCCTTCCACAAAATGGAGGCAAAGCCCTCCGGCGAAAGCACCGAGTAAACGGCGTTTTCCAGCATCAGCACCTGATTGCCCATGGCAATTGCCAGTGCGCCGCCGCTGCCGCCCTCGCCGGTAATCACGGCAATCAGCGGCACGGTCAGCTCGCTCATAACAGCAAGGCACCGGGCAATGGCCTCGCCTTGTCCGCGTTCTTCTGCCTCTAATCCGGGGTAAGCGCCCGGCGTATCGACAAAGGTGATAATGGGGCGCTGAAATTTCTCGGCAGCGCGCATCAAGCGCTGTGCCTTGCGGTATCCCTCCGGGCTGGGCATTCCGAAGTTGCACTTCATATTTTCTTCCAAGTTTTTGCCCTTGCGATGGCCGATGACCGTCACGGGGCGGCCATGAAACAGGGCAATGCCGCCCAAAATGCTGGCATCTTCACGGCACAGCCTGTCACCTTTCTGCTCAAAAAAATCGGTGAACAGTGCATGGATATAGTCGGCAGTCCCCGGACGTCCGGGGCGGCGCGCCAAAGCGACGCGCTCGGCAGCGGTATACTCCATTACAATGCACCTCCCTTGCTGTGCAGCCGCAGCAGACGGCATAATGTATCTTTCATTTCCGCACGCGGCACAACGGCATCCACAAAGCCGTGTTCTTCGAGATATTCCGCGCGCTGAAAGCCTTCGGGCAGTTTTTGATTGATGGTTTGTTCAATCACACGCGGCCCGGCAAACGCAATCAGTGCGCCCGGCTCGGCAATCGTAATGTCACCCAAAGAAGCAAAGCTGGCCGTCACGCCTCCCGTGGTGGGGTGGGTCAGCCACGCAATGTACAAGCCGCCCGCTTCCTGAAAGCGGGTGATGGCAGCGGCGGTTTTGCCCATTTGCATCAACGACAAAATGCCTTCCTGCATTCGCGCACCGCCCGATGCGCAAAAAATGACAAGCGGCACGCGCGATTTTCGGGCGGCATCGGCGGCACGCGCCACCTTTTCGCCCACGGCAACGCCCATGCTGCCCATCATAAAGCGGCTGTCCATCACAACAGCCACAAGCGGCATTCCGCACACGCGCCCTTTCGCCGTAACAACGGCCTCCTCAAGCGCCGTACTTGTCCGCTGCACGGCAAGCTTTTCGTCATAGCCGGGAAACTCCAGCGCATTGCGCGCGGTTAAGCGGTCGTCAAGCTCCCGGAACGTGCCGGGGTCGAGCAGCATGGAAAGGCGCATATAAGCGCTGATGGGGCGATGATGGCCGCAATGCGGGCAGACGTAAAGCGCTTTATCCCACTGCGCTTTCGTCACCGCCTCACCGCAGGCACTGCACTGCTCAAATACGGCGGGTGCATTAGCGCGCTGAACAGAAGCCGCGCGTCCCTCGCGCAAAATTTTCAGCCGAAGCAATCGCTGTTTTCTTTGTGAAAAGCGTTCGTTCAATTAGGCTTCCTCCTGTTCTGCGGGCAGCTTGCATCGTTCGCCCCAATGCAGTAAATCCTGCAAATTTTGTTCAATAAAACTGGTGTCATAAGTGCCGCGCAAAAAATCTGGATGATGCAGAATCAGATGCGCCAGCTCGGCACCGGTGGGGTAGCCCTCCACCACAAATTCCTCCAGCGCACGGCGCATTTTGCGCACAGCTTCCAAGCGCGTGGGGGCGTGAACAATAATTTTGGCTACCATGGAATCATAGAAAGGGCTCAGCTCGCATCCGTTATAAAGCGCCGAGTCCACACGCACACCGCATCCGCCGGGAAAATGCAGAAATTTCGTCTTTCCGGGTGACGGGCGAAAATCAGCTGTGGGGTCTTCCGCGTTGACACGCACTTCAATGGCATGTCCTTTGATAACCGCGTCGTCCTGCGTGAACGAAAGCGGCAGCCCGGCAGCCACACGCAGCTGTTCACGCACCAAGTCCAGCCCCGTGACCATTTCCGTAACAGGATGCTCTACTTGGATGCGGGTGTTCATTTCGATAAAATAATAATTTCCGTCGGGGGCAAGCACAAATTCAATCGTACCGGCGCCCTCATAGCCGCAAGCCTTTGCGGCGGCTACGGCATCGCGCCCCATGCGCTCGCGCAGCTCTTGGGACAGTGCTTTAGACGGAGACTCCTCCATCAGCTTTTGGTTTTTGCGCTGAATGGAGCAGTCGCGCTCGCCTAAGTGAACCACATTTCCGAACTGGTCGGCCATAATTTGAAACTCAATGTGGCGGGGGTTCAGCACCAGCTTTTCCAAGTACATCTCGCCGTTGCCGAAGCAGGCCAGTGCTTCCGACTGCGCCGCAGCAAAGCTGCTTTTGATGTCCTCGGGGCGATAAACGCGGCGCATTCCGCGTCCGCCGCCGCCCGCGCTGGCTTTTAACAGCACGGGATAGCCAATGCGCTCGGCCTCACGCGCGGCCTGTTCGGCATCCTGCAAGGTTCCGTTGGAGCCAGGCACCACCGGCACACCTGCTTGCTGCATCAAAGCGCGGGCGCTGGCTTTATTGCCCATTTTGCGGATGACATCGCCGGAAGGGCCGATGAATTTCAAACCGCATTTGGTGCAAAGGTCGGCAAACTCATCATTCTCCGACAAAAAGCCATAGCCCGGATGAATGGCTTGACAGCCGCTTTCTACGGCGGCTGTCAAGATGGCGGTTTGATTTAAGTAGCTTTGCGCCGCTTTGGGCGGGCCAATGCAGACAGCCATCGTCGCCAGCTGGACGTGCAGAGCATTTGCGTCGGCGGTGGAATAAACCGCGACGGTTTCAATATCCAGTTCGCGGCACGCGCGGATGATGCGCACGGCAATCTCCCCGCGGTTTGCAATTAAAATTCGTTTCAACATCGCATTACAGCTCCCGCACAATAAAGAGTGGTTCGTCAAAGCCTACCATCTCGCCATCCTCGATGGGGCATTCCTCAATGACGCAGTCAAACGGCGCCGGAATTTCATTGATCATTTTCATCGCCTCAATAATGCACACCGTACTGCCCTTTTTCACCGTGTCTCCCACTTTGACAAAGGCAGGCTTGCCCGGTTCCGACGCTGCGTAAAACGTACCGACGAGCGGCGCTTTAATCACAGCACCCGGCTGTGCAGGCGCTTGAGCCGCCGGAGCCGGAGCAGGCGGCACGGGTGCGGCCACGGGCGCACCAGGGGCCGCGGGAAGCGCTGTCGGCATAGGCAGCGGCGCACAAACCGTGCGTTCCAGCACGAGTTTTGTTTCCCCTTCACAATATTCAAGACGTGTCATTGTGCCGGCGTCAAACGCCTCCACCAGTCGAAACAGCGTTTCCTGCGTCATGGAATGTCCCCCCTTTATGAATTAAGCGTTTGCTTCCAAGTATTCAACAATATCCCCAACGGTTTTCATTTTCGTCAGTTCTTCATCGGGAATGCCGGTGCCAAGCGCTTCTTCGATTGCCATGTTCAGCTCGACTGCGTCCAGGCTGTCCGCGTCCAAATCCTCAGCCAGATTTGCCTCCATAGTTACCTGGTCGGCGTCACAGCTCAGCGTTTCTACAATAATATCGCGCACCTTCTCAAACATGATTCATTCCTACTTTCTTCTTCAAAATATTTCAATAATTTTATTTAAAATAATTTAAGTAAAATTATTTAAGCTTATTGTAGCAAAAACGGAAAAAATGTCAAGCAAAATTTTGTTGTTTGCATCTTTTTTCACATGCATGTACAAAAAATGCATCAACACCGCTTGCAAACAGAACAAATTGCCATTTCCTTCCGTTTTTATCCCGGATTGGAAATCGAATGTTTTCAAATGCATTCCCATATAGATACGTTAGAAGGAGGGGCTGATATGCAGGAGCTTGTCAAAAATATTTTAGAGGGCTTTGGTTACTGGGGCGTTTTCTTGCTGATTGCAGTAGAAAATCTGTTTCCTCCCATTCCCAGCGAGGTCATTCTTACTTTCGGCGGTTTTTTAACCACCTGTACCGATTTGACCATTTTCGGTGTGATTACTTTTTCTACCATCGGCAGTTTAGCTGGAGCATTGGCGCTGTATGCTGTGGGAAGAAAACTGGGGCTGGAAGGCGTATGCCGCTTGCTGTCGGGGCGCGTGGGCGAAGTGCTGAAAACAGACGCCGACGACGTCACCCGTGCGGTACAGCGCTTTCAGGAAAAGGGATGGCCGAGCATTTTTTACCTGCGCTGTGTACCGATTCTTCGCAGCCTCATTTCCATTCCCGCCGGAATTGCCGCAATGCCCTTGCTTCCTTTTATTCTGCTGACGACAGCGGGCAGCATTGTTTGGAATACACTCCTTGTCAACCTCGGCGCATTTGCCGGTTCGCAGTGGGAAAGCGTTGCCGCCGTGTTTGAACAAATGGGGGGAGCCGTCAAGCTGGCACTGATTGCCACAGCTTTGCTGTTTTTTGTGTACCATCTCTTTCAAAAAATACGAAAAAAGGATATAATAAAGCACACACCGCCGCATTCGGACAAATGAACCAGACTCTTGCGGCGGTAGGATTTCACCCAAGGGCTTTTGACAAAATGCCCCAAAAAAGGAGTTTCTATGGAAAACTGGAAAATGCGCACCACCGCCTTGCTGGGAGAAGACGCCATGCAGCGCCTTGCCAAAGCCAAAGTAGCCGTATTTGGTTTGGGCGGCGTGGGCGGCCACGCAGTAGAAGCCTTAGCACGCGGCGGCATTGGCACGCTTCACCTGTTTGACGGCGATGACATCAGCGAAACCAATTTAAACCGCCAGCTGGCGGCAACGATTGACACCATTGGCCGCGATAAAGCAGAAGTGTTGGCACAGCGCTGTTTGCAGATTGCGCCGGGCATTGACGTTCACGCACACCGCGTCTTTTATCTGCCGGAAACAGCGGACAGCATCCCCTTAGACGAGTTTGACTATATCATTGACGCAGTAGATACGGTGAGCGCAAAGCTGGAATTGATTGAACGCGCCTACCGGGCCAATGTGCCCATCATCTGCGCGATGGGGTGCGGCAATAAGTTAGACCCCACCGCTTTCCGCGTTGCCGATTTGTTTGACACCAAAACCGACCCCCTCGCACGGGTGCTGCGCCGGGAAGTAAAAAAGCGCGGGATTCCGCGCTTAAAAGTGGTATATAGCGAAGAAATGCCCCGCACCCCCTGCGGTGAAACGGAGCAAAAAGGCACCGCCGGACGCAGTGCGCCTGCCTCGGTCAGCTTTGTGCCGGGCGTTGCCGGCATGATTTTGGCGGGGGAAGTCATCAAAGACATTGCCGGGGTGCATTAAACCATTTCGATTGAAAGCCAAACACAAAAGAGGTTCACGCCCGATGGAATGGGGCGTAAACCTCTCAGTTTGTCGAAAAAGCTTNNCCCCCTTTTCCAAGCCTTTTTCCCCTTGCAACTCGTCTTCTTTTTGAATCAGGCGGCAGTTTTTCGACAGTCTCAGAGGTTCACGCCCGATGAAATGGGGCGTGAACCTCTTTTGTTTGCAATCATAAAAGCACTGCCCAAGAGAAAACTCTCAGACAGTGCCCTTTAATTGAATCAATCGTTTACAGCTTCGGCGTTTTTCAAAAGCGAACCGCTTTATTCCGACACCTTCAGACGGGTCAAAGCGCGCATCAGCTTGGCTTTTGCCAATTGAAGCTCTTTGTCGTCCTTCGCTGCTTTGATTTGCTCCTCGGCCACAGCACGGGCACGGGCAGCACGCTCTTTGTCAATATCCTCTGCCCATTCAAAGGTAGAAGCAACAATGCGCACTTTATCACCCGTGACAGCCAGCATACCGCCATTGGCGGCAGCACGGCGCACTTTTCCATTCACAGTCACGCGCGCTTCGCCCATAGCGAGTGCTGTGACATACGGAATATGACGGGGCAAAATGCAGATATCGCCATCAATCGCGCGGACGATGACACGTTCTGCCTCACCGTCAAAAAAGCTGCCGTCCGGTGTGACAATTTGTAAATGAAAGGCCGACATAGCGCCCCTCCTTTACAGCGACTTGGCTTTTTCCACAGCCTCGTCGATCGTACCGACAAACAGGAATGCCGATTCCGGCAGGTTATCATGCTTGCCTTCGATGATTTCTTTAAAGCCACGAATGGTTTCTTTCAGCGGCACATACTTGCCTTCCATGCCGGTGAACTGCTCGGCAACGGTGAACGGTTGCGACAGGAAGCGCTGAATCTTACGCGCACGCGCAACAATCACCTTATCTACCTCGCTCAGCTCGTCCATGCCCATGATGGCGATGATGTCCTGAAGCTCTTTATAGCGCTGCAAGATTTCCTGCACCTGACGCGCTACCTCATAGTGCTCCTGGCCCACCACATCAGGCGACAGGATACGAGAGTTGGAAGCCAGCGGATCCACCGCAGGGAAGATACCCTGGGAAGCAATCGCACGATCCAAAACCGTTGTTGCATCCAAGTGCGCAAACGTGGTAGCAGGCGCGGGGTCGGTCAAGTCGTCGGCGGGAACGTAAACGGCCTGAACCGACGTGATAGAACCTTTCTTTGTGGAGGTAATACGCTCCTGCAAAGCGCCCATTTCGGTGGCCAGCGTGGGCTGATAACCTACGGCAGAGGGCATACGGCCCAGCAGAGCCGACACCTCACTGCCCGCCTGAGTAAAGCGGAAAATGTTATCGATGAACAAAAGCACGTCCTGATTTTCGCGGTCACGGAAGTACTCGGCCATGGTCAAACCGGACAAAGCCACGCGCATACGTGCTCCGGGCGGCTCGTTCATCTGGCCGTAGACCAGCGCGGTTTTATTGATAACGCCGGACTCTTTCATTTCCTCGTACAGGTCGTTGCCCTCACGAGTACGCTCGCCAACGCCCGTGAACACGGACAAACCGCCGTGCTGTTTCGCAACGTTGTTGATGAGCTCCATGATGAGAACCGTTTTACCAACACCAGCGCCGCCGAACAAACCGATTTTACCGCCCTTCGCATAGGGGGCAATCAAGTCGACAACCTTAATGCCGGTTTCCAGAATTTCTGTGGTGGATTCCTGCTCGTCATAAGTAGGAGCGGGACGGTGAATCGGCCAGCGCTCCACGTCGGTAGGTGCATCCTGATTATCCACAGGCTCACCCAGCAGGTTAAAGATACGGCCCAAGGTTTTCTCACCCACGGGAACCGTAATGGGACCGCCGGTGTCCACAGCTTTTGCGCCGCGAACCAAACCGTCGGTGCTGGACATGGCAATGCAGCGCACAACGTCATCACCGATGTGCTGTGCCACCTCCAGCGTAATCACGTCATCACCGTTTTCAATGGTGATGGCGTTCAGCAACCCCGGCAGCTGTCCGTCGGGGAAGCGAATGTCCAGCACAGGTCCAATGACTTGGATGACTGTGCCGATGTTTTGCTGACTCATTGGCAATTCTCCTTTTCATAGGATGAATGGGATGCAAAGCATTGCGCGGCATCCTACGCGCAGGCAAAACCGTCTGCCGCAGCGTTACGCTTCGGCGCCTGCGACGATTTCTGTAATTTCCTGGGTAATCGCACCCTGACGGGCACGGTTATATTTCAAGGAAAGATCCTCAATCATTTCCCCGGCGTTTTTGGACGCAGCATCCATTGCGGTGCGGCGTGCGCCCATTTCGCTGGCGATGCTTTCCGCCATCGCGCCGTAGAGCAAGCCGCCCACATACTCGGGCACAATCGCATTGTACACCGCTTCGCTCGAGGGCGCATACTGCATCAGTGCGCGTACATCGTCCTTTGCGGCGCTTTTTTCATAGCGAATGGGCAGTGCTTTCAGCGCGGCGGGCTGCTGGCTCAGCATAGAAACAAAGTTTGTGTACACAAGGTACAGCTCGTCAAACTTGCCCTCACAGTAAGCTTTGCACAGCATACGCGAAAGTGCGAAACACTCACCTGTGCCCATGGCCTCCGCCAAGGGGAAATCCGCCGACAAAATTTCATAGCCGCGGCTTTTGCAATATTCCAGTGCCTTTTTACCGATCGGAACCACGCAAGCATCTTTGCCTTCCATTTCGGCAGCCGCCTTCTTAAACACATTGGAGTTGTAACCGCCGGCAAGGCCGCGGTCACCGGCCACAATGACAAAGCAGCTTTTCTTTACTTCACGCACTTTTACAAACGGCGAAGAAAAATCGGTGTTTGCGTACGCAATATCACAAAGCGTTTCGTGCAGCGTAGTAAAATACGGTCTTGTGCGCTCGGCGCGCTCTTTGGCGCGCTGAAGCTTCGAGGAAGCCACCAGCTCCATCGCCTTCGTAATCTGCATGGTGCTTTCCACGCTTTTAATGCGCAGTTTAATGTCCTTCATGGACGAAGCAGCCATTGGCTTTGGCCCCCTTTACATCAATGTGATTGAACAAAGCGCTGCGTAAAGTCTTGCAAAGCCTTTTTCAACGCCTCGAGCGTTTCGTCCGACAGCGCGCCTGTGTCACGGATCGGCGCCAGCACATCGGCATCGTGTGCGGTATCCATGTACTCGTACAGTTCCTTTTCGTACTCCTGCACGTCCTCTACCTTAACATCAGCCAGATAGTTGTTTGTTACCGCATACAAAATGCAGATCTGTTTTTCCACATCAACCGGCGCACTGCGGCCCTGCTTGAGCACCTCCACGATACGAGCACCCTGATCCAAACGGCGCTTGGTATCGGCATCGAGGTCAGAGCCGAACTGTGCAAAGCTTTGCAGCTCGCGATACTGCGAATACATCAGCTTCAGCGTACCGGCCACCTTCTTCATGGCCTTAATCTGCGCACTGCCGCCAACACGGGAAACGGAGATACCGGGGTTCACGGCCGGCATGATACCGGAGTGGAACAGCTCGGTTTCTAAGAAAATCTGGCCGTCCGTAATGGAAATAACGTTGGTCGGAATGTAAGCGGAAACGTCGCCGGCCTGCGTTTCAATGATGGGCAATGCCGTGATGGAACCGCCGCCGTATTCAGGAGCCAAACGCGCTGCGCGCTCCAGCAAACGGCTGTGCAGATAGAATACGTCGCCGGGATAAGCCTCACGTCCGGGCGGGCGGCGAATCAAAAGGCTGAGGGCACGGTAAGCCACAGCGTGCTTAGACAAGTCGTCATAGATAATGAGAACGTCTTTGCCCTGTGCCATGAAGTATTCGGCCATTGCGCAGCCGGAATACGGGGCAATGTACTGCAAGGGGCTCAGCTCGCTGGCCGTTGCCGCAACCACAATGGTGTAATCCATTGCGCCGCCCACAGTGAGCGTTTCCACCAATTGTGCAACCGTGGAGCGCTTCTGACCGATAGCGACATAGATACAAATGACATCTTTACCCTTCTGGTTCAGAATCGTGTCGGTAGCAATGGTGGTTTTACCTGTCTGGCGGTCGCCGATAATCAGCTCACGCTGACCGCGGCCAATGGGGATCATGCTGTCGATTGCCTTGATGCCCGTCTGCAAAGGCACACTAACGCTTTTGCGTTCAATGATACCGGGGGCTTTCGACTCAATGGGGCGATATTCTTTGGCCGTAATGGGGCCTTTGCCGTCAATGGGCTCGCCCAGCGCGTTCAAAACGCGGCCGATCATTTCATCGCCCACGGGAACGCTGACAACCTTGCCTGTACGTTTTACGGTGTCCCCTTCCTTGATGCCTTGGTCGCTGCCGAGAATAACGATAGCAACACTGTTTTCTTCAAGGTTGAGGGCCATGCCGTATTCACCGTTTTGGAACTCGACCAGCTCGTTCGCCATGCACTTTTCAAGGCCGTGCGCACGGGCGATACCGTCACCTACCAGAATAACCGTACCGGTTTCGGCGCTTTCAATCTGGTTGGCGTAATTTTTAATCTGGTCTTTGATAATCTTGCTGATTTCTTCCGGTTTTAACT
Organism: Faecalibacterium sp. UBA1819; assembly: GCA_002315015.1. GTDB lineage: Bacteria > Bacillota > Clostridia > Oscillospirales > Ruminococcaceae > Ruthenibacterium > Ruthenibacterium avium. The sequence continues at coordinate 26,387 of DCEX01000022.1, read as the reverse complement.
GCATACTCTCACCAGCTTTCTTATTTCAAAATTCACACATCAAGCCTGTGTCAAGCTGCGGCGCAGGCTTTCCAAACGACCCGAAACGGTGCCGTCCAGCTCTTTGCCGGCGTAGCAAACCTTCACGCCGCCCAAAAGGCTCGTGTCCAGCTTGTTTTCCAACAATACCTTTTTGCCTGTGCTTTTTTCAATTTTCTTTTGCAGCGCCTGCATCTGCGCGTCGCTCAGCGCGATGGCGCTGTATGCCACGGCGGGCAGAATGCCGCGCGCCTCATAGAGACGCTCACGATACGCTTTTTCACAGCCTTCCAACTCAAAAAGCGCACGGCGTTCACACAGAATCTTGGTGAAGTTGAGCGCATATGCGTGGATGCTCTTGCCAAAGGCTTTGTCCAACAGGCCAAGGCGTTCTTCCTTGGGGACTGCCGGGTTTTGCAGCAAAGCGCGGTAGCCCGGTTCCTGGGCAAACATTTTGCCCACGAGGCCAATGCTCTCCAGCACTTCATCTTCGCAATGCTCCTCGGCGGCCAGCTCGTACAAAGCACCGCCGTATTCTTTTTCGGATGCCGTCATACCTCATCCCCCACTTCGGCAATAAAGCCGTCAATCAGGTTTTGATGGGTCTTGCCGTCCAGTTCTTTGCCCACGACCTTTCCGGCGATGGCCAGCGCCATGTCGGAAATATCATTTTTCAGCTCTCCGGCTGCTTTCTTGCGCTGTGCCTCAATCTCTGCATCTGCCTTTGTTTTCAGGGCAGCTGCTTCGGCACGGGCGGCGTTCACCATCTGCTCGCTGCGGCGTGCAGCGGAATCCGTTGCCGTTTTCACAATTTCGGCAGCTTCCTGCTTTGCTGCGGCCAAACGCTGCTCATACTCAGCGCGCATGGCCTCAGCGCTCTCCTTGGCCTCTTCGGCGTCGGCATAGCGGCTGTTGACCTCCATGGCGCGCTTGTTCAAAATGTCCTTAACGGGCTTGAACAGCAGCTTTTTCACAATGGCCATCAGGATGAACAGGTTGCAAATGGTAAAAATAAAGGTCCACGGTGCAACTGTGACAAGGGACTGTGTATCCATTTTTGTTCCTCCCTTCTTACATCGTGCGCCAAACGCGCACTGACGTCACAGTAATTAACCCAGCATACCGGTGAACATGCCCGGCGCAACGAAGATCAGCAAAAGGCCGGTAACGAAGCCGTAAATACCGGTGGTCTCAGCGATGGCGCAGCCCAGCAGCATGGTAGAAGTAACGTCGCCTTTGCACTCCGGCTGACGGCCAATGGCCTCACAAGCCTTACCAACGGCGTAGCCCTCACCAATACCAGGGCCGATACCTGCGATCAGAGCCAGGCCTGCGCCCACTGCACAGCCCGCGAGAACGATAGCTTTTTCCAACATAAGGGTTTCCTCCTAAAATTTCTCTTTACGAATATTTTATCAAAAAGGCAAAGCGCCTTTTGATACAAAAACAGCAGTGCCGACGCTTACGCTGCGGCAGCTTCGGGCTCTTCTTCTCCGGCTGCGTTGGCAATGTACAGCATGGTCAGCATACAGAAAATGAATGCCTGCATGAAGCTGGAGAACAAGTCGAAATAGATCGACAGGATGGCAGGAATACCAACCTGCAAAAACGGAATGGCGCCCAAAACATCGCCCAGAACGCCGGGCAGAAGGCCGAACACGGCTTGGTTGAGCACCGCCAGCGCGGCATACACCAGCGCGGAGATAACACCGCCCGAAGCAATGTTGCCGAAGTGACGGAACGCCATGGAAATCGGCGTGGCCAACTCGGACAGAACGTTAAACGGCGTAAGCACCGCAATGGGCTCGGTGTACCCTTTGAGGTAACCGCCAAGGCCGCTCGAACGGATTTTTGTGGCTGTGATCATCACGAACACCAGCACCGCCCATGCCGACTCCGTGGACAAATCCGCGGTGGGGGCATAGAGCCCGACAAGGCTCAGCAGGCTGGACAGCACCGACATGCTGAACAGCGCGGCAATAAAAGGTGCAAAATGCGAAAAGCGCTTGCCCATGTTTGTATCCACAAAGTTCTGCGCTGTTTGCACCAGCATCTCTGCGATTACCTGCCGCTTGCCCGTGCCCCGCACGGTCATTCCACGGGTCAGAAATACGCAAAGCCCGGCAATGATCACCATTACCAGCCACGCATTCGTAATGGTTTCCGTAATGGGAATGCCACCGAATATGGGAATGGTAAACAGGATCTTTGCGCCGGTAATTTCTACATTCATAAACGCTTGATTCCTCCTTTATCTTACGGCTCTTGCGAGCCTTTCAAACGCGCTGTGCATAAAACGCAGCCCTTTTAAAAGTGCTGCGGTGCAAAGCACGTTATCTGCATCGCGGCAGGCGCATCAATCCTGCACCTGTTTTTCCGGCTTATAAAAGCCGAGCACCTGCATGACCACAATGGTCAAACGCGGAAAAAGTAGCGGAAAAATTGCCGCGATTCCGTCAAAAAACGGCGCAGCAAACACCGCAATGAGGGCCAAAAGCACCACCAGCATCCGCACACTATAAGAAAACTGCATTTTCAGCTTGGAGCGTTTTTCATCGCCCGTGGCGGCAGCGGCCTGAACCGTTAAAGCCAAGGCAAAAAAGTTGCCCACAGCCAGCACAGCACCCGCCAAGCTTCCCGCCAGCACCGAAGTGCTCCAAAGGCCTATCAGCAGATAAATGATATTTTCAAGCGCCGTGAACCCGGCCACCCCCAAAGCAATGTGCAGGGTTTCACGTTTCACCGCTTTTTGTATTTTCAAAGAAACTCCCTCCCCGGGTTATTTTCGGTTTTGAATATAGCGCAAAAACGAACGGAACGAGCTGGCCGAGGTGCCAAGACCCAGCACCAGCGCCGGAATGTAAACCCAAGCGCCAAAACCGTGCTGTGTCAGCCACCATGCACCCAGCAAAAACAAAACAGGCGGAACGCATAAAGAAACGCCGAATTGCGTCAGCCATGATAAATCTTTCACAATTCGCCGCCAGTGATTTCTATCCAAGCGTTTCGCCGTCCCTTCTTTCGTGCAAACCTTCACCATTGTCAAAATGGTGTCATCGGATTTATTATATTACTTTTTGTGTTGCGGTGCAATAGGTTTCAAAGTCAAGGATTTCTCTTTTCGACAAATAATTTTCATGCTTTTTATACAAAATAGATAATATCAGGTTTATTTTGTAAAATACTCAACGGAGGCAAAATTCCTGAACAGAATGTTAAATTCGTTGCTGCAAAGCTTGTATCTTCCTCATTTTAATGGTATCTTAGTGTATGGCAAAAAGATGCACAAAGGAAAAAACTTGTGCTTTTCGTATCTTAGGGAGCATACGGCAGCGTCAAAAGCTCTCTTTAAGAAAGTGTAATGATTTGTGAAAGGCGGTAAAAAGGAATTATGATTCAACTGGGATTCGATAACGACCTGTATATCAAAAAGCAAACGGAGCATATCAAAGAACGCATTGCACAGTGGGGCGGCAAGCTTTACTTGGAGTTTGGCGGAAAATTGTTTGACGACTATCACGCCGCGCGCGTGCTTCCGGGCTTTGACCCCAACGGAAAAATCCGTCTGCTTTACGAAATGCGGGAGCAAACGGAAATTATTTTCACCATCTCCGCAGGAGATATTGAAAAAACCAAAGTGCGTGCGGATTTGGGCATCAGTTATGACATGGAGGTTCTGCGCCTGATTGACGATATTTCGGCCATGGGCATTTCCATCAACAGCGTTGTCATCACCCAGTACACCGGCCAGCCCGCCGCCGACGCATTCAGCCATAAGCTGACAACGCGCGGGGTGAAAAACTATATTCACCGCCCCATCAAGGGCTACCCCACCGATATTGAATATATTTGCAGCGATGAAGGCTATGGCGCAAACCCGTATATCGCCACCACAAAACCGCTGGTTGTCGTAACGGCGCCGGGCCCGGGCTCGGGCAAGCTGGCCACCTGTTTGTCGCAGGTGTACCACGAAATCCGCCACGGCCATGTGGCAGGATATGCCAAGTTTGAAACATTCCCCATTTGGAACCTGCCGCTGAAGCACCCGGTAAACCTTGCGTATGAGGCCGCTACTGCCGACCTTGCCGACGTCAACATGATTGACCCGTTCCATTTGGAGGCTTACGGCCAAACCACCGTAAACTATAACCGCGACATCGAAGCCTTCCCCATTGTAAAAACCATTTTGTCGCGCATTATGGGCGATGAAAACGTTTATCAATCCCCCACGGATATGGGCGTGAACATGGCAGGCTACGCGGTTTGCAACGACGACAATGTGCGTCATGCTGCTGAGCAGGAAATTATCTGCCGTTATTTCAAGGCGATGTGCGATGCAAAACAAGGCAAAGGCACACAAGATGCCGTAGATAAAATTAAGCGCATCATGCAGGAGTTAAAGCTCTCCACTACCGATCGCTGCGTAGTAGAGCCCGCCCTGAAAAGAGGCGAAGAAACGGGAGTTGCTGCGGCTGCCATCGAGCTGCCGGACGGGCAAATTGTCACGGGCAAGGCCAGCAATTTGATGAGCGCTTCCTCCTCGTGTGTTTTGAATGCCATCAAGCGCTTGGCGCGTATTGACGACGATTTAATGCTGCTGACGCCGATTTTCTTGGAGCCGATTTTGAACTTGAAAATCAATGTGCTGGGCAGCCGTTCCAGCGTTTTGAAGGTGGACGATGTGCTGGCGGCGCTGGCTGTTTCCGCTGCCACGAACACGATGACCGAACGCGCCATGCAGGAGCTTCCCAAATTGCGCGATTGTGAAATGCACAGCACCTGTATGCTGCATTCCGGCGATGAGGGTACGCTGCGCAAGCTCGGCCTGCGCTTAACTTGCAGCCCGGAATTCCCCAGCAAAGATTTGTTCTTCTAAGCGTTTGCTGAAAAGAGCGGCATAAGCAATCCTAACAAAAAGCGACAGAGAAAAAGACGTGCAAATCGCATCTCTTTTTCTCTGTCGCTTTTGCTCTGTCATGGCAAAGCTTTCATTTTTTCACCGTGTCAAAACAGATACTGTGATTTTTTACAAGCTTTATTGTGTCATTTCAAAAGCATTGTTTCAATCACCTGTGCCACACCATCATCTTTACATGCGGGTGCAACGACTCGGCCGGGCAGTTTCAGGCTGTCCTCACCGTTTTCCATCACAACGGGCATTCCGGCACACGCCAGCATTTTTTCGTCATTCAGTCCATCGCCAAAAGCCGCTGTCTGCTCCCATGTCAAGCCCAAACGTTTCAGCAGCATTTCAATGGAATCGGCCTTGTCATCGTTTTGATGCACCACATCGTGAAAACCGCATCCATTGGCAAACGGCAACGTGCGCAGATTCAAATGGCCGTATTTTTCAAAGAAGCCGTCGAACTGTCCGGGCAATGCATACACACAAGCCACATAGGGCAGCCCCTGCAAATGGCGCACCTGATCTTCGCCGTCGACCACAAATTTTGCGCTGCTGTCGGTGGAAAGGCTTTTCAGCTTTTCATATTCCACATAGGCGAAATATCCCTCGTCATACACAAAGTCCAGCGGCAGCTCATAGTCCTCACAGTAATCCACAAGCGCGTACATTTCTTCCTGCGTCATATAGTTGGCATAAACCGGCTTTCCCGCACGGTCCTGCACCAATGCGCCCGTTGCACAGACAAGATAATCCGGCTCGAACGCGCCCAGCGCATCACGCGCGGCAAAGGGGGCTCGTCCGGTTGCCACAATCAGTGTGACGCCCGCGCGGCGCAAATCTTCCAGCGCTTTCAGAGTGCGCGGGGTGATGGCGTGGCTGCCCTGCGTCAGCAAAGTACCGTCAATGTCAAACACCGCGGCTTTGATGGTTTGATTCATGTAGCTTCCTCCCATTTTGCCTCATCGTTTCGCCTCATTATAACAAAAAGCGCAGTCCGCTTCAAGCAGACTGCGCTTGAGACTGTCGAAAAACTGCCGCCTCATTCAGAAAGAACCTAGGCTGCAAGGGGAAAAAGGCTTGGAAAAGGGGGNNGAAAAAGCGAAGCTTTTTCGACAGGCTGAAGCGCAGTCCGCTTCAAGCAGACTGCGCTTTCTTTCAGCAAGGAATTCGCTGAACGCTTATTTCGTTTTTACGCCGCCGATGAAGATGTGCTCGGGGTGCAGGGTTTCGTCCAGCACCAGAACGTCGGCGCGCTTGCCCTCTGTAATGCTGCCCACCTCGTCGAACAGGCCAACTGCCTTTGCGGGGTTAATGGTAGCAGCCTTCAAAGCGCTCTCCAAAGGTACATCGAAGCTCACAGCACGGCGGAAGCACTCGGCCAAAGAGGTTGCACTGCCGGCGATGACGCCGCTTTCCAGCGTTGCTTTACCGTCGGTCATGTAGACGGTCTGGCCGCCCAAGCTGTAAACACCGTTGGGCATACCCACTGCGCGCATTGCATCGCTGATCAGGCACACACGGTCATCACCGAACCACTTGAACACGCTGCGGACGACTGCCGGATGCAGGTGAATACCGTCGGAAATCATCTCGACGTGTGCTGCATCGTCAGAAGCTGCACCGACTACGCCGGGGTCACGGTGACCGAAGGCGGGCATTGCGTTGAACAGATGAGTAACATGGCTTGCGCCGGCGGCAAAAGCCTCTTTTGCCTGGTCATAGTTGGCGCAGGTGTGCGCGATAGAAACCACGCATTTCTTGCTGGCGTGACGGATAAAGTCGTAGCTGCCCTCAACCTCCGGGGCAATATCCACCAGCTTAATGCTCTGGCCGGAAACCTCATACAGACGGTCAAACATGCCCTGATCGGGGGTAACGATATATTTTTCAGCCTGTGCACCCTTTTTCGCCTTGTTGAAGAACGGGCCTTCCATGTTGATGCCGCGCAGCACAGCGCCGCCGGTTTCTTTGTTGATGTAGGGACGTGCCGTCTCAAAAATCGACTGCAAAATCGGCTCGTCAAACGCCATGGTGGTGCCGCAGAAGCTGGTAATGCCTTCGCTTCCGAGGTAGCTGCTCATGGTTTCAATGTGTTCTGCGCCGTTGTCGCAGAAGTCCGAGCCTTTTGCGCCGTGGATATGGATATCCACAAAGCCGGGGGTAACATATTTGCCCTGTACATCCAGCTCCTCGTCACCGCTCAGTGTTCCGCGCGGTGCAACTTTGACGATTTTGCCGTCCTTCAGCTCCACATCTGCATCAATAAAAACGCCGTTTTCCGTAAAGACGCGACCGTTCTTCAAAATCATAAGTACACAACACCTTTCCTGTTCTGTGCGGTTTTGCACCGCTTTTTATCATCGCAGGCGGCGTGCCGAAGCATACCGCCCAAGCATTTTCCTTTGCTTTCATTATAGACATTTTCCCGCTTCTGAACAGTGGTTTTTTTCAGAAATAGCCTTTTGTACCAAAAACGGGTATTTTTCCAACAATCATTCCCGCTTTTGCCGGCTGCAAATGGCGTTTAGCAGCCGCAGACGTCGCCGTGGTAGCACTCGGCGCCCCAAGTGCCGGAAGCCGCATTGACAAAAGCACGGACGCGATAGGTGCGCGTTTTGCACATGCTTTCCGTTTCCGGCAAAACAAAGCGGATGTGACTCAAGCGCATGTCGGTGCATCCGCGAGAGGAAGGCGCGGTAACGGTCATCGCCTTAAAGCCGCGCGTTACCTCGCCGCAGGAAGTCAGCTCGGTAACCAAAACGCCAACGGCCACACTGCGATGCGGGCACAGATTTTTCAAAGTCATGGAAACGGTCAGCATCCGGCCCATATCCGGCACGCAAACACCGCCGAGATCTGCGCAGATCGAGTCCACACACGCCGGAGCAGTCACTTCTACCGCCTCGGGGCAGTCCTCGCACACGTCTTTGGTTACGGTGATCATAGGGTTCGGGAAAGCCGGGCTTTCCTGAGCCTCATCCACCAGACAAATGCTCTTATTCACCGGCATTTTACCCGTCTTTTTGCAGCGGTCTTTCAGCGTGAAGCGCAGCGTTGCCGTCTGCTGCTCCGAAACGGCCAGCTCATCAATGTACCACTGGAGAGAGCCGTCCGGCATTTCCTGCACCGTTCCAAAGTTTGGCGTATCAATGGCCACAATCTCGAAAGCGGGGTTCGGGGTTTCATAGATGGTGATGTCCTTTGCGCCGGGCAGCAAAATCGACTGGGCGATATTCTTAAACGCCTCGATGATTTCGGCTTCCGTGGGAGCAATCAGCACATACTGAGAATCCGGGTCGGAGGCCCACTCTTTCAAAAGCTCCTCATTGATGCCGTCGCTTCCGGTGTAGCCGATGCAGTAGATTTCTACGCCGTCCTGCTTCATCATGTTGGCAATCGGCGTCGGATTCACGCCAATGGTCGGCTCGCCGTCGGTAAACAAAATCATCATTTTGCGTCCTGCCTGAGAAGCGTGCAGCATGGCCTGAGCCTGTGCAAAAGCATCGCCGGTGTTGGTGTTGCCGTCTGCCACAAGGCCATCGACTGCGGCTTCCAGCACATCGACCTGCTGGGTAAGCGGTGCGTCAATCACCGCACTGTTGGCAAAGCTGATCACACCAATGCGGTTTTGACCCACCAGCATATCGCCGCCTTGTGCCAGCAGCTCAATAAATTCTTTGGCTGCTTTTTTGAGGCTTTGCAGCGCGCTGCCTTTCATGCTGCCGGAACGGTCAAGCACCATGGCAATGTCTACCGGGCGAATTTCAGATTCCGGCGCAGCTGTGACGGACAGTGTGACATGGAATGTGCCGCCGCTGCTGATTTCGGTGCGGTCTGCCGTTTTGTTCACTGAGAGAATCGGCATAACAATCTTCCTTTCTTTGGGCGTTGAATTTTGTGCAAAGCACATGCCCCGAGCCTGCCAGGTGCAGGCTTCTATGAGCATCGTATGCCGAAGCTTCGTCCAAGGTTCTCAGCGATTGGCGCCGCTTTGTGCCTGTTTTTTCACCGTGCTCCTGCACTTTGCAAAAGGTGCTGCACTGTAATGAAAAAAACGAAGATTTTTGTTACTTTTCAATTTTTTCGGCAAAGAGAATTTGATAACCGTTTTCATATTGACAAGAAAACCAAAAGCTCCTATAATATGAAAACGGTTATCAAATTGGAAGAAAAGGGGCGGCTTACATGGGAGCGAAAGCACCATATCAAACCAAACAGCTGTTGCAGCTTACCGAATATCTGAAACGCTTTGAAGGGCAGCATGTGACCGCCGCAGAAATTTGCGAAGGGCTGCATCGGGAAGGCGTTTCCATGGGCACGGCCACGGTTTACCGCAATTTAGAACGTTTGGTTTCCCAAGGCGTTGTGGCAAAATACACCGTGGAAAATACACACAGCGCCTGTTTTGAATACTTGGGCGACGGGCACAACGAGCGTCACACCCCTTGTGTCCACTGCAAATGTGAATCGTGCGGAACGCTGATTCACTTAAACTGCCACATTTTAGAAGATATTTCCGAGCATGTACTCAGTGCGCATGGGTTTGCGCTCAATCCCACCCGCACTGTATTTTACGGCGTGTGTGAAGCCTGCCGCACAAAGGGCCGCGTTTCGCCGTCGGCATCGTACTGTCATCACTCTTAACTACCGGAGGTTTTTATGTTTAAACGTGTTATTTCTGTTTTTTTGGCCTGCTGCACGGCGGTAGGTGTTTTGACAGCCTGCGGCACTTCTGCCGCTCAAACCGAAGTGCAGGGGGTTACAGCGGTCACCCCTGGCAGCTCCGAGCAAGTACAAATCGTCACCACCATTTTTCCGCTGTATGACTGGACACGCCAAATTTTGGGTACACAGGCACAAGACAAAGCCAGCTTGCAGTTTTTGCTGGGGGACGGCGTAGACTTTCACAATTACCAAGCCACCGCAAAGGACATTATGACGGTCTCCGAGGCCGATTTGCTGGTTTATGTCGGCGGCACATCCGACCAATGGATTCAGGAGGCATGTGAACAAAATCCGAACCCCGACCGTGTGGAAATCAATTTGATGGAGCTGCTTGCCGACCGCTTGAAAGCCGAGGAGCTTGTGGAGGGAATGGAACACGACCACGAGGACGAAGACCACGACCATGACGAGAACGCCGTATATGATGAACATGTATGGCTGTCCATTCAAAACGCTGAAATCGTCTGTGATGCACTCGCTGACGCATTGGCTCAATTGCTGCCGGAATCGGCCCAGCAGCTCGAACAAAATGCCGAAACCTATCAAGCAGAGCTTTCCGAACTGGACGCGCAATTCCGGCAAGCTGCCGACAGTGCATCCACCAAAACCCTGCTTTTTGCCGACCGTTTCCCCTTCCGCTATCTGACGGATGACTACGGCCTTTCCTATTACGCCGCCTTCACGGGCTGCTCTACCGATACCCAAGCAAGCTTTGAAACCATCAGTTTCTTAGCGCAGAAGGTAGGCGAGCTTTCGCTTGGCACCATTTTGACCATCGACGATTCCAACGGAAAAATTGCGCAGACGGTGGCGCAGAACAGCGGCGGCACAGCACCGGAAATTTTAACCCTGAACTCCATGCAGTCCATCACCCGCGCACAGGCGGATGAGGGCGTGACGTACCTTAGCGTAATGCAGGAAAACTTAGGCGTTCTGCGCACAGCACTCGGCTGTGCGTAATGCGCTTTCAGGAGGGCAACATGGCACAAATTACCGTAACAAATGCACAGCTGGGCTATGATAAAACGCTGTTTGACGCACCGCTCAGTTTTTGCGTAAACGAAGGCGACTATCTTTGCATTGTGGGAGAAAACGGCTGCGGCAAATCCACCTTGCTGAAAACCCTTCTGGGGCTTACCCCTTTGTTAAGCGGGAAAATTGAGTTTTCACAGGACATTCAAAACGGCGGCATTGGGTATCTGCCCCAGCAAACGGCACTTCAGCGCGACTTTCCCGCTTCAGTGCGGGAAGTGGTGCTTTCCGGCTTTCAGGCACAATGCGGCTTTCGTCCGTTCTACACGCGGGCGCAAAAGCAGCAAGCCGCAGCACATCTCCACCGGCTGGGCTTAGACGGCATGGAAAAGCGCTGCTACCGCGAACTTTCGGGCGGTCAGCAGCAGCGCGTGCTTTTGGCGCGCGCGCTGTGTGCCACGAAAAAATTGTTGATTTTGGACGAACCCGTTTCCGGGCTGGACCCCAAAGCCACCGCTGATATGTACGCCATGATTCAACAGCTCAACCGCGGTGACGGCATTACCGTGATTATGGTTTCGCACGATGTCAGCGCAGCGCTGGAGTACCCCAGCCATATTCTGCATTTAGGCGAAAGCGTGTTTTTCGGCACACGCGAGGAATACCGGCAAAGTGCGCTTGGCCAGCGCTTTGCGGCATGGAAAGGCGGTGACGCACAATGAGCGGTATTTTGGAAAAGCTTTTATTCTATTGGCAATATCCTTTTGTACAATACGCGCTGATTGTCGGCGTGCTCATTGCGCTTTGCTCCTCTCTTTTGGGCGTCACGCTGGTACTCAAACGGTTTTCCTTTATTGGAGACGGCCTTTCCCACGTTGCGTTTGGCGGCATTTGCATTGCGTCGGTGCTGAATTTGACGAATGAAATGCTGCTGGTTTTGCCCTTAACCATGATTTGCGCCGTCATTTTGCTGCACACCGGGCAAAACGCCAAGCTCAAAGGCGACGCCACCGTCGCCATGTTCTCCGTGGGTTCTTTGGCCATTGGCTACTTGCTAATGAATGTGTTCTCCACTTCGTCCAATCTTTCGGGCGATGTCTGCACCACGCTGTTTGGTGCAACTTCGATTTTGACGCTTCAGCCGTTTGAGGTTTGGCTGTGCGTCATTTTATCGCTTGCCGTGGTGATTGTTTTTGTGTTGTTCTACCACAAAATTTTTGCCGTCACATTTGACGAAACATTCGCACAGGCTACCGGAGTACGCGCCGGGCTTTATAACTTGCTGATTGCCGTAGTGATTGCCGTAATCATCGTACTTGCGATGAACCTTGTCGGCTCACTGCTCATTTCGGCGCTGGTCATCTTCCCCGCTTTGGCGGCCATGCGCGTGTTCAAAAGCTTTTTGTCTGTCACCATTTGCGCGGCAGTGTTTGCTGTGGTGTGCGCTCTTGTCGGCATTTTATTTGCCGTTATCGCCGGAACACCCGTCGGCTCTACCATTGTCGCCGCCAACTTAATCGGCTTTTTCCTGTTCTCTCTTGTGGGCCGTTTTGCGGGAGGTCGTGCATGAAAAAAAAGCTTTTTGTACTATCATCTTTGCTTAGCGCATTCTTTCTTCTGACGGGCTGCGGCGAAAACGCCGAAGAAAAAACACCGACAAAGCTTTCCCTTTCCGGCGTTTCTCAAAATTCGGAGGTAGATGTTGACCTCACGCAGATCAGCGAAACCGTGCGCTTTGCAGAAATCTACAACATGATTATAGACCCGGAAACGTATGAAGGAAAAACGGTTCGTATGACCGGGGAATTTCGGAAATTTCCCGCTATGGAAGAAGGCGGCAGCTCCTATTATGCCATTGTGGTGCAGGACGCCGGTGCTTGCTGCATTCAGGGATTGGAAGTGATACTCGAGGAAGGCAGCACCGCGTCTTATCCAGAAAGCGGAAGCATGGTAACGGCAGACGGCGTATTTGAAACCTACCAGCTTAACACTGTGACGCTTTGCCGCTTGCGCGTGCAGGAGTTTCAAATTGACCAGCCGCCCGCAGAATCCTAGGATATTTCTGAAAACAACAAGCTGAAAATTTCTACTTTTCAGAAAGCGTCTCAATTAAAAAACACCGTCTTTTTTCGCTCAGGTATTGTGTTAGAAAAAAGGCGGTGTTTTATTATTTATTCTTGTTTTGAATCGCGCAAGGCATCTCCCGGATATTTGCACAGCGGCTGCGTATACGCCAGCCCGCAAGGCTGCGGACGGCCGCGGCACAGCGCGGAAAAATCCACCGCGGCGGCGTGGGCGCGCGCCACAGCAAGGCATTTCTCGTTTTGGCGGGAAAGTGCCGCAAGGCTTGTGCCCATCGGCAAACGCGGTGCAGCCTGTTTCAGAACATCAAACCCCGCCTTGCTTGCGCCCAGCACATGCAGATAGGGCGGCAGCACAGGCAAATCGTCTGAATAGCCCAGCGCCGCGTCCAGCATCAAGCGGCGCAGCCGCGCCGTGGGATAGCGCTTTGTTTGCAGCCGTCTTAACAAATCTTCGGCGTTTGACGCTTTTTGCACCGCATGATACAGCCGATTGGAAAGCCCTTCCCCCGAAAGGCGCACAGCGGCCATATCGCTTTCCGTCATCGCGCGCAGACGGCTGAGAAGTGCTGTGGAAAACGCACGGTCATCGCGTACAAGGCCGTCGCTCTGCACTTGCTGATAGAGGCAAATGCTTTCCCGCGGCACATAAGGTATAAGCGCCTGTACGCCTTGCTGCTGCCACAAGCGGCGCAAATGGGAAGCGCTGGCATACTGCACGCCTTCATGGCGGCCTTGCAGGGCGCTGTCATGGGCTGCTCCAACGCGCACAAGCGCAAGCGGCTTGATGCTGCTTTTCAGCAAAGCGCGGCAGTAATCCACGCCTAAAATGTGGTTTGGCTGTTTTAAAAAATCGGCTTCATATCCCAGCAATTCCGCTGCGGCTTCAGCGCGCGCCTGCGGGGCGGGCATGCCGCTGTCCAGCTTCGCGCGCATCGCCCCGCCGAACGCCGGGCTTTCCAGCACGCGGGCAGCGCGCATCAGCGCCGTTTCATCCGCTGTTTCTGTGCCAAAGCACAGCGTATCCACACAGCCCAGCGCGTCCAGCAGCGCAACCGCCGCAAAAGCAAACCCCTCGGCGCTTTTGCCCGCATACGGCGCGGGTAAAGCCAGTACCAAGTCGGCTCCTGCGCAAAGCGCCGCTTTGACGCGCACCGGGTAGGGTATCAGCTCACACTCGCCGCGCTGTACCACACCCGTGCTCATCACACACACCACCGCGTCAAACCCGCGGCGGCGCACCTCGGCCAGCTGCCAGGCGTGTCCGTTGTGAAACGGATGGTATTCGGCAATGATTCCCGCAATTTTCATGCGTTTTTCCTTTCTATGGGTCAATAAGTCACTCAAAACGCTTGCCTCTCTGCGGCATCCGGCGTTTTTTTCGTTCATGTCTTGAAAAACCGTTATTTCGATTATATAATAAATAATTAGGCAGATAAAGTCTTTTTGTTCGATTTCCAATTTTTTTAGAACGGCGCATCGGGCAAAGCTTGTTTGCGATGTTGTATTGGAGGAAAAGAAAATGAATGTTCTCGTAATCAATTGTGGTTCCAGCTCTTTGAAGTATCAGCTGATCAACATGCAGGATGAAAGCGTTCTGTGCAAAGGCTTGTGCGAACGCATCGGCATTGACGGAAGCCGTATCATCCACAAGGCAAACGGCGGCGAGTGGACACAGGAGGTTGACTTCCCCACCCACACCGAGGCTTTCATGAAAGTAGTAGAAATGATGACGCAGGGCGAAGGCGCTGTGGTGAAAGATAAAAGCGAGATTTCCGCGATCGGCCACCGCGTAGTGCAGGGCGCTGAGTTCTTCACCAAGTCTGAGATCGTCACCGATGCCGTCATTGACAAAATTGAGGAGATTGCTCCGCTGGCTCCCGTGCACAACATGGCACACGTTCAGGGTCTGCGCAGCGCTAAGGCTGTGTTTGGTGAAAATGTTCCCAACGTGGTTGTATTCGACACCACCTTCCACCAGACGATGCCCCCGAAGGCTTACATCTATGGTGTTCCCTATGAGATGTATGAAAAATACTCCATCCGCCGCTACGGTGCACACGGCACCAGCCACCGCTATGTCAGCATGGCTGCTGCAAAATACCTGGGCCGCAATGATTTGAAGATGGTTACCTGCCATCTGGGCAACGGCAGCTCCATCACTGCTGTGGAAAACGGCAAGTGCATCGACACCAGCATGGGCCTCACCCCGCTGGCAGGCGTGCTGATGGGCACCCGCTGCGGTGACGTTGACCCCTCTGTTGTTACTTATATGGAGCAGAAGCTGGGCATTCACGGCCAAGAAATGGCAGATTACCTGA
The DNA here is from genome assembly GCA_002315015.1 of Faecalibacterium sp. UBA1819. GTDB lineage: Bacteria > Bacillota > Clostridia > Oscillospirales > Ruminococcaceae > Ruthenibacterium > Ruthenibacterium avium. The sequence continues at coordinate 11,364 of DCEX01000022.1, read as the reverse complement.
ACAAAAATTCCGGCTTGCTGGGCATTTCCGGCGTTTCCAGCGACAAGCGCGACGTCGAAAACGCTGCTCAGAACGGCAACAAACGCGCACAGCTGGCTGAAGATATGCTGAACTATCAGATTAAAAAATACATCGGCGCTTATTCCGCAGCCATGGGCGGCCTCGACTGCATCGTGTTCACCGGCGGTATCGGTGAGAACGACTGCGCTCTGCGTGAAGCTGTCTGCGACAACATGGAATATTTGGGCGTTGCGCTTGACCCCGAAAAGAACAAAGTGCGCGGCCTGGACATCAACGATATCTCTGCGGAAAACAGCCGTGTGAAGATTTTGGTTGTCTGCACCAACGAGGAACTGATGATTGCCCGCGACACCAAGGAGCTCGTAGAAGCTGCAAAATAAAAAACAGCGCTTTTGACCGGCCGTGCCGCGCCAAAGCTGCTCTCCTCCCTTCCGCTTTCGGGCGGACGGGAGGATTTTTTAAAAAACGCTTGAAATACTAGTATACAAGTGATACAATGAGCTTAAAGAAATCGTTTTTCTGCAATGCTGATATTAAGAGAGGGAGTCGCTATGAAAGCTGTACAAATTGTAAAACCGGGCGAACTGCGTATCATTGACATGGAAAAGCCCGTCATCGACGAAACAAACAACGTGCTCATCCGCATGACAGCGGCGGGCATTTGCGGCAGTGACCGCGGTATCTACCACGGCACNNGACGTGGGCATCTACCACGGCACCAACGCCGCCGCCACTTATCCGCGCGTCATCGGCCATGAAATGGTAGGCGTGGTAGAGCAAGTGGGGCCGGGCGTTTCCCGCGTCAAGCCGGGCGACCGCGTGATTGTCGACCAAGTGACCGCTTGCGGAACATGCTATGCTTGCCGCAAAGGCCGTCCGAACGTATGCGGCAATTTGAAAGTGCGCGGCGTTCACATTGACGGCGGCTATCGCCAGTGGATGGCCGTCAACGAGAGTGACTGCTATCTTCTGCCCGACCACATTTCCGACGTTGACGCCGTTTTGATCGAGCCGACCACCATCGCCATTCAGTGCTGCGCACGCGCCGAAATTGAGGCGGAGGACACCGTGCTGATTATGGGCGCCGGTGCGCTGGGAAGCCGCATTTTAAGCGTTGTGAAGCTGCATCACCCCGCCAAAATCATTGTGGCCGATATTGACGACGCCAAGCTGGAGGCTGCTTTGAAAAACGGTGCAGATGCCGTTATTCGCAGTGACCGCGAGGACGTGGCACAGCGCGCCAAAGAGCTGACGGACGGCTACGGCCC
>DCEX01000022.1:0-10011 GCA_002315015.1 Faecalibacterium sp. UBA1819 | reverse complement strand
GAGCTGGATGTGCGCGGCAGCCGTCTGCAAAACCGCCGCTTCGGAGAGGCCGTTGAGCTGGTGAAAACCCATGCGATTGATTTGACCGGCGAAGTTTCGCACACCTTCTCTTATTTGGACGCGCAAGCCGCGTTTGATTTTGCCGATACCCACGCAAACGAAGTGCGCAAGATTGTACTCACATTTGACGCAAACGAGTAACGGAGTTTTTCAGCAAATAATTTGCATCGAGAAACCAAAAATACTTCAATCGAACAGAAAGGATGACCTTACCCATGCTTCACATGACAAGAAACAGCTTGAACGACCGCGCCGCTTGGGAAAAAGCCAACGTTAAATTGCCCAAATTTGACGTACAGGCAGTAGTGGACGCCACCGCCAAAGCCCCCATCTGGGTACACTTCGGTGCGGGAAATATTTTCCGCGGCTTTGTTGCTGCGCTTCAGCAGCACTTGTTAAACGAAGGTCTTGCCGACCGCGGCATTATTGCAGCCGATACTTTCGACTATGACATTATCGACAAGATTTACACCCCGTTTGACAACCTGACCATGAATGTCACCCTGAATGCCGACGCAACCACCACGCGCGAAATTATCGCCAGCGTCACCGAGGGTCTGCGCGCCGACAGCACCGACGAAGGCATGATGCAGCGTCTGCGTGAGATTTTCACCGCCGACAGCCTGCAAATGGTCAGCTTTACCATCACGGAGAAAGGCTATGCCCTTTACCGCGCCGACGGCACGCTTTTGCCCGTTGTGAAGGAGGACATGGCAAACGGCCCGGCCAAAGCACGCCACGCCATGAGCATGGTGGCCGCGCTGCTTTTGGCTCGTTATGAGGCGGGCGCTACGCCTGTTGCTGTCGTGTCGATGGACAATTGCAGCCACAATGGTGAAAAGTTGTCCGGCAGTGTTCGCACGGTTGCCGAAGCATGGGTGAAAAACGGCTTTGCTCCGCAGGGCTTTGCCGATTATCTGTCCGACCCTGCCAAAGTTTCCTTCCCGTGGAGCATGATTGATAAAATTACTCCGCGCCCCGCCAAAAGCGTAGAGGAAAGCCTTGCTGCCGACGGCATTGCCGATATGGCTCCGATTGTTACGGGCAAAAATACCTTTATTGCACCGTTTGTAAACGCCGAGCGCCCGCAGTATCTCGTCATTGAGGACTCGTTCCCCAATGGCCGCCCGGCGCTGGAAAAAGCCGGTGTTTATCTGACCGACCGCGAAACCGTCAACAACACCGAGCGCATGAAGGTCACTACCTGCCTCAACCCCTTGCACACGGCCATGAGCGTTTACGGCTGTATGCTGGGCTATACGCTGATTTGCGAGGAAATGAAGGATGCGGACCTTGTGAATCTGGTGCGCACGCTGGGCTATCAGGAGGGCTTGCCCGTTGTGGTTGACCCGAAAATCCTCAGCCCGAAAGCCTTCATTGACGAAGTAGTAGGCGAACGTCTGCCCAACCCGTTCATGCCGGACGCACCGCAGCGCATTGCCACGGACACCTCTCAAAAAGTTGGCATCCGCTTCGGCGAAACCATTAAGAGCTATCTGGCACAGGGCAAGGATGTGTCTGAGCTGAACGCCATTCCCTTGGCGCTGGCCGGCTGGCTGCGCTATCTGCTGGGTGTAGACGACAACTTGCAGCCCATGGAAGTTTCGGCAGACCCGATGAAAGAGGAATTGACCCAGGCATTGTCCGGCATTGAAGCCGGCAAGCCGGAAAGCTACAACGGCCAGCTGAAACCCATTTTGTCCAATGCTTCCATCTTTGGCGTTGACCTGTGGGAAGCCGGATTGGGCGAGAAAATCGAGCGCATTTTTGTGGAAGAACTGGCCGGAAAAGGCGCTGTCCGTGCCACACTGCAAAAATATCTGGCTTAAATTTTTCAATCGAAACGTGCGCCATGCAATATTAAAGGAGTATCCGAATGCATATCAGCGAACGAAACCCCAAAGAAACCGCGCGGGACTATGCCCTGCGCACTCTGCGCGATAATATTGTACGGCTGGAATTAGAGCCGGGCAGCATGGTGAGTGAAAATGTGCTGGCAAGCGAAATGGGCCTTTCCCGCACCCCGGTGCGGGAGGCGCTCATTGAGCTTTCCAAAGTGAAAATTGTGGAAATTCTTTCTCAGCGCGGCTGCTTGATTTCTTTAGTGGACTATGCGCTGGTGGAGGAAAGCCGTTTTTTGCGCACCACGCTGGAGTGTGCCATCTTAGACGAAGTTTGCAAAACGGCTTCGCAAGAGCAGCTTGTGCGTTTACAGGCGAATATTGCCATGCAGGATTTCTATTTAAAAAATCAGGAATCCGACAAACTCATGCAGCTGGACGATGAGTTTCACGCGATGCTGTTTGAAATTGCGGGGAAAATGCTGACGCACCACATCACCGAAAGCCTTTCCATTCACGATGACCGCATCCGCAATATGGCGCTCTATGCCGTTAAGGATTTAAAGGTTGTAGAGGATCACCGCGCCATTTTGCAGGCGCTGATGGAACGCAATGCCGAGCGCGCTGCCGAGCTGATGCACCGTCACCTCTCGCGTTATAAAGTGGAGGAAGAAAGCCTGCGCGAACGCTACGCCGGATACTTTAAGTAAAAAATCGGGGAACAGACAAATCTGTTCCCCGATTTTTTCAAAAAACAAACAAAACAAAGAAACTTCAAAAAATTTAATTGACGAAAAAATTAAAAAATTTTACAATAAAGCTAATGTCATGCTTCGGCAGACAGTGGCCGTGCCAAGGAGGCAGCATGTTTGCCATGGCAAACATGCTGCACTTGACATAACTACACCAATATGGTATAGTTATATCAGATTCAGTACCAAAGCAATTCACACCGTGTGCTGAACCCCCGGCGAACAACCGTGAGAAATAAAAGAAGGAGATTCGCTATGAGACAAGAATGGGCTTCCTTTCACGAAGGAATTTGGGAAAAGGAAATCAACGTCCGAGATTTTATCCAGCGCAACTATCACCCGTATGAGGGCGATGAATCGTTTTTGCAGGGTCCCACAGAGGCTACCAAAAAACTGTGGGAGCAAGTGATGGAGCTGTCGCGTCAGGAACGCGAAAAAGGCGGCGTGCTGGATATGGATACCAGCGTGATTTCTACCATCACTTCACACGGCCCCGGTTATCTCGACAAAGAGCTGGAGAAAATTGTTGGCTTTCAAACCGATAAGCCCTTCAAGCGCTCGCTTCAGCCCTACGGCGGTATCCGCATGGCCATGAAAGCCTGCGAGGACAACGGCTATCACGTTGACCCGCAGATTGTAGAATTTTTTACCAAACACCGCAAAACCCACAACGAGGGCGTTTTTGACGCATACACCCCGGAGATGCGCGCATGCCGCTCCAGCCACATCATCACCGGCTTGCCCGACGCTTATGGCCGCGGCCGCATCATCGGTGACTATCGCCGTGTGGCGCTGTATGGCGTTGACCGCTTAATTGAAGATAAAGAAGACCAGAAAAACAGCACGCGCACCATTATGTACTCCGACGTGACCCGCGAACGCGAGGAGCTGAGCGAGCAGATTAAAGCGCTGAAAGAGCTGAAAAAGCTGGGCGAAATTTACGGCTATGACATCTCCCGTCCCGCCGCCAATACCCAGGAGGCCATCCAGTGGCTGTACTTCGGTTATTTGGCAGCCATCAAGGAGCAGAACGGCGCGGCAATGAGCCTTGGCCGCACCTCTACCTTTATTGATATTTACGCCGAGCGCGATTTGGCAAACGGCACCTTCACCGAAAGCGAAATTCAGGAAATGGTGGACCATTTCATTATGAAGCTGCGCCTTGTGAAGTTTGCCCGCACACCGGAATATAACGCGCTGTTCTCCGGCGACCCCACTTGGGTAACGGAGTCCATCGGCGGCATCGGCATTGACGGCCGCCCGCTGGTAACGAAAATGTCGTTCCGTTACCTGCACACGCTGGAAAACCTCGGCACCGCGCCGGAACCCAACTTGACGGTGCTTTGGTCTACGCGCTTGCCCATCAACTTCAAGCGCTTCTGCGCAAAAACATCCATTCGCTCCTCGTCCATTCAGTATGAAAACGACGATTTGATGCGCGTGACTCACGGCGACGACTACGCGATTGCGTGCTGTGTTTCCAGTATGCGCGTGGGCAAAGAGATGCAGTTCTTCGGCGCGCGTGCCAACTTGGCAAAGTGCCTTTTGTACGCCATCAATGGCGGCGTAGACGAAATTTCTAAAAAGCAGGTCGGCCCGAAATACCGTCCCATTACCGACGAGTATCTGACCTACGAGGAAGTCAAGCCGCGCTTTGACGACATGATGAAGTGGCTGGCCGGCGTTTATGTGAACACGCTGAACATCATCCACTACATGCACGATAAATACTGCTACGAGCGCTTGCAAATGGCACTGCATGATAAGGAAGTTACCCGCTGGTTTGCCACCGGCATTGCGGGTCTTTCCGTGGTGGCAGATTCCCTCTCCGCCATCAAATACGCCAAGGTAAAAACTATCCGTGACGAAAACGGCATTGTCGTAGATTACGCCATCGAGGGCGATTTCCCGAAATACGGCAACGATGATGACCGCGTGGATCAGATTGCTTACGACGTAGTGCATCAGTTTATGACCTACATCAAGGGCAATCACACCTACCGCGGCGGCAAGCCGACCACCTCTATTTTGACCATTACCTCCAACGTGGTATATGGCAAAAACACCGGTTCCACGCCGGATGGCCGCAAAGCCGGTGAGGCATTTGCCCCCGGTGCAAACCCGATGCACCATCGTGACGCTTGCGGCGCTGTGGCTTCCCTCAGCTCGGTGTCCAAGCTGCCGTTTAAAGACGCACAAGACGGTATTTCCAATACCTTCTCGATTGTGCCCGGCGCACTGGGCAAGGATGACGCCGTATTCTTTGGCGATATTGAGTTTGAATTGCCGCACGACTGCGCTTGCGGTGAGCAAAACTTGAGCGTAGACGGCGAGTAATTTTGTTGTCCGTTTGATATGGGCGCACACCAGTACGCCCATATTTCAAATTTTTATGATTGATACAAGAAAAGGAGTGTTTGCATATGAATATCAGCGATGCACAGGTTGACAACTTGGTTGGTTTGTTGGACGGCTATGCCGAAAAAGGCGGCCATCACTTAAACGTGAACGTGTTTACCAAAGAGACCCTGCTGGATGCGCAGGCGCATCCCGAAAAATATCCGCAGCTGACCGTGCGCGTGTCCGGTTACGCGGTGAACTTCAACAAGCTGACGAAAGAGCAGCAGGACGAAGTTATCTCGCGTACCTTCCATGACGCCATGTAATCGAGGCCGCATTCACTCTATTGAAAGCTTTGGCACCGTTGATGGGCCGGGCATTCGCTTCGTTGTCTTTTTCCAAGGCTGTCCGATGCGGTGTCAGTATTGCCACAACCCGGATACCTGGAAGCTGGACGGCGGAACCGAAAAGACGGTAGAGGAAATTTTAAGCGCCTACGACAAAAATAAAAACTTTTACAAAAACGGCGGCATTACCGCAACAGGGGGCGAACCCCTGTTGCAGCTGCCGTTTTTGACGTGTCTTTTTCAACACGCGAAGGAAAAAGGCATTCACACTTGCTTAGACACCTCCGGCATTGCCTACACGCCAGAGCGTGCCGAAGAATTTGCAGCGCTTTTTAAAGTGACCGATTTGGTGCTGCTTGACATCAAGCACAGCAATGAAGAAGGCCATCGCGCCCTGACGGCACAAAGCCAAAAGCCGGTTTGGGCGTTTGGCGAAGCGCTGGGGCAAGCGGGTGTTCCCGTTGTGGTGCGCCATGTGTTTGTGCCGGGCATCACCGACGGGCGCGAGCACTTGCTTTCCCTTGGTCGCCAGCTGCGCCGCTTACGGACGCTGAAGGGGCTGGAAGTGCTTCCCTATCATACAATGGGTGTTGCAAAGTATCGTTCTTTGGGGCTGGATTACCCGCTGGAAGGCGTGCCGAACGCCGACAAGGACGCCGCCCGCAAGGCGCGTGAGATTATTTTGCAAGGCTATCGAGGACAAAATGACACGCCTTGACACGCAAACTTTGACTCTTAAACACAGGAACGCCCCGCACAGCTGTGCGGGGCGTTCCTGCTTTTTGGGGTTATTCCCTTTTCATCACGGCAGCTTCTCCTTACAAAAGGGCCTTTTTTGCCAGGCAAACTGCCACAAGAAAATCACATTTCACGACTCAGCTTACAGAAGCTTTTTAAACTCATCAGCAACGAACTGAACTTTCGGGCCGATGATAACCTGCACGCTTGTTTTGCCCGGACGGATGACACCGGCTGCACCGGAAGCTTTCAGCTTCTTCTCATCAACGAGCAGACGGTCTTTGACTTCCAGACGCAGACGAGTGATGCAGTTATCAGCGCTTGTAACGTTCTCTTTACCGCCAACGCCTTCCAAAATTGCGGCTGCCATCGCTGCATAGTCAGCGTCGCCAATCTCGATGTTCATTTCTTCGGTGTTGTCATCCTCACGACCCGGTGTCTTGAGGTTGAACTTTGTAATAACAAAACGGAACACAACGTAGTAAATGACAAAGAATGCGATACCGATAGGCAACAGCAACAGCGGATTTTCTGCAAACGGAGCGTTAAAGCTAAGTACCCAGTCAACAAAACCGGCGCTGAACTGGAAGCCTGCACGCACGGGCAGCGCAGCTACCAATGCAACCGAGATACCTGCCAAAAGCGCATGGACAACATACAGTCCCGGAGCGAGGAACATGAACGAGAACTCGAGCGGCTCTGTAACGCCTGTAAAGAAGGAGCAAAGCGCAGCAGACATCAGAATGCCGGCAGCGATTTTCTTCTTATTGGTTTTCGCAGTGTGATACATTGCCAAAGCAGCACCGGGCAGACCGAACATCATCACGGGGAAGAAGCCCGCCTGATACATACCGGTAACGCCCTGTACGCCGCCTTCAATCTGGCCCCAGAATTTGCCGATATCGTTAATATCCGCAACGCCGAACCAGAACACGCTGTTGAGCGCGTGGTGCATACCAATGGGAATGAGCAGACGGTTTAAGAAGCCGTAGATACCTGCGCCGATTGCACCGAGGTTCAGGATGCTTTCGCCAACCCATACCAGGAAGTTGTAGATAATCGGCCATACAAAATACAGAGGAATGCAGATAATCAGAGTGACAACCACCGTCATGATGGGAACAAACCGGCGGCCTGCAAAGAAGCCAAGGAAGTCCGGCATGTTTGTTTTGTAGAACCGATTATAGCACATCGCGGCAATAATACCGCAAAGAATACCGATGAACTGGTTGTTGATTTTCGTAAACGCAGCGGGAACCTTATCCGCTTCGACGCCCATAATCAGCGAAACCACACCGGCACCCAGCATGGTTTGGACGGTGAGCCACGAGATAATGGCTGCCAAACCAGAGGTACCCTCTTGGTCTTTCGACATGCCGATGGCAACGCCGAGTGCGAACAGAATAGCCATGTTGTCAATCAAAATGCCGCCTGCCTTGATTAAAAGCAATGCCAGCAGATTGTTGGCGCCCCAGCCGGACGGGTCGATCCAGTAACCGATACCCATTAAGATACCGCCGATAGGCAGACATGCCACGGGCAGCATCAAGGATTTACCTAAACGCTGTAAAAATCGCATCATAAACTATTCCTCCATTCTTCAAACACAAACCCTGTGTTTGTTTGTCGCGTCTATCACAGAGAAAAACACGTCTTTCGCCGCAATAAACCCAAACCTTGGCACACATTCCGCTTGTTGCGAAAGAGGTGTGCCGCCGTTTTTATGCACAGCCTCCGACAAGGCCCGTACAAGAGGCTGTCATTTCCGTTGAAACCTTACAGGTTTTCTTTGAAAAAGGCTTCCAATGCTTCGGCAGCTTTTTCTTCATCCGCGCCGTCGCACGCAACCGTGACTGCCGACTCTTTTTTGGCGCCGAGCGTCATCAGCCCAATGACACGCTTTGCGTCAACCGTTTTGCCGTTGCAGGTCACTTTGACATCGCACGGAAAGCCTTGTGCCAACTTGGCAAGATTACCCGCCGGACGTGCATGAATGCCTAATTCATCCTGAATGACATATTGAAACTCCTTCATTTGTTATCCCTCACTTTCACAAATTTTCTTTCTCAGCTCCAGCACGCGGCCGGGTGAAACCGAAAGTTCATCATAGCCCATTTGCAGGAAAGTGTCCGTCAAGGTGGGGTCTGCCCCAAGCTCGCCGCAAATGCCCGCCCAAATTCCCTCTTTATGGGCATTTTCCGCAATCATCCGAAGCAGCTCCAGCACCGCCGGATGATGGGCGTCATAAAATTCGTCCAGATTTGTATTTTGACGGTCAATGGCCAGTGTATACTGCGTCAAATCATTGGTACCGACGCTGAAAAACTGCACTTCTTTTGCCAGCTCGCGGCTGATGACAGCGGCAGCGGGCGTTTCAATCATAATGCCCAGCTCCACCTCTCCGCAGGGCAAGCCCTCGGCTTTCAGCTCTGCCTGAATGGTTTCACAGAACGCCTTGATCTTCCGCACTTCCTGCACGGAGATGATCATGGGAAACATCGCGTACACCTTGCCCAGCGCCGCCGCGCGGTAAATTGCGCGCATCTGCGGGCGGAAGATGTCGTCTCTCGTCAGACAAATGCGAATGCCGCGATAGCCAAGCGCCGGGTTCTCCTCGTGCGCTAACCCAAAGTAATCCACCTGTTTATCCGCGCCGATGTCAAGTGTGCGGATGACAACCGGGCGGCTCTGCAAACCGACCACAACATCGCGGTAGGCTTCATACAGCTCTTCCTCTGTGGGGAAGTCGGAGCGTCCAAGATACAAAAATTCGCTTCGCATCAGGCCGACGCCTTCGGCGTCGCCGTCCAATACCGCTTTGACATCTTCGGGCTTGCCGATATTGGCGTAAAGCTTTACGGTTTGGCCTTTCTTTGTCACGGTCGGCTTTCCGCGATAGGCTTCCAGCGCTCTTTTTTCTTCGCGCTGTTTTTCCTGCTGCGCTGTTTTCTCCGCCAGCGTTGTTTCATCCGGCTCCAGCCAGTAACGGCCCTCTTTACCGTCTACAATCATCACTTTGCCGTTGAGCGTTTCGTCCGGCTCCAAATCAGCCTGCACCAGTGAGGGCAAATTCATCATACGCGCTAAAATAGCGGTGTGGCTGTTTAAGGAACCGCCTTTGGTGACAAACGCCAAAATCTTATCCTTGGGAAGCTGTACCGTTTCACTGGGGTTTAAGTCGTCCGCCACCAGAATGCCCGGCACATCCATAGTAAAAGCCGTTTCCTCGGCGGACAGCGCTTTCACAACGCGAGCGGCAATGTCGCGCATATCCGCGGCACGCGCCTGCAAGTAGCTGTCCTCCATTCCGGCAAATACGCCGGCCAGCATTTCCCCTGTTTCATGCACGGCTTGCACGGCTGCCGTTCCGCTTTTGATTCTGGCTTCCACATCCTCCAAAAAGTCGAGGTCTTCCAGCATCATGCGCTGCACATCAAAAATCTGTGCGTGTTCTTCGCCCAGCTCCTTGGAAGCTTTTTCATACAGCGCGGCCAATTGCACCTTTGCCGTTTCACAGGCGCCATCAAAGGCTGCTTGCTCCTGCTCGGCGCCGCGGCTTTCCGCCTGTACGGGAACGGCTGTTTTTTGATAAACATACACCGGCCCAATGGCAATTCCCGGATAAACGGCTTTTCCTGTTCCTTGTTTCATGCTCTCACTCCTTTGTGCAAGCCTGTGCGCTTCTTTGTGATTCGGGGCGTTTTGAAAATCAAGAAACGCCCCAGGAAGCTATGCTCGGCATTTTTAATTATTTCTTTTGTCCCAGCTTCAAAATGGGGTCGCCCTCGTTTACCTCTCCGGTCAGCGGCGTCACACGCTCAAACTCCTCCGTGTTGCAAATCACAACAGGAATAATGGTGTCGAAGCCTTTTTCCGCCAAAGCCTCACGCTCGTACTCAATCAACGGCTGACCCTTGGTCACATGGTCGCCCG
>DCEX01000035.1:110448-111618 GCA_002315015.1 Faecalibacterium sp. UBA1819 | reverse complement strand
AAGCTTTTTCGACAAACTGAGAACCCACGCCGGGTCGGCGGGGGTTCTTTTGCGTCAGAGGAAAAAACGGTCAGTCCCAGGGTTTCAGGCGGCTTTCGTCCCGGTACTTTTTGGGGGTGATGCCGGTAACCTCCCGGAACTGCTGTATAAAGTGGCTCTGGGAAGAAAAGGCCAGCTGGTTGGCGATCTCGATCATGGAACTGTCGCTGAACCGCAGCAGGTTTTTGGCCATCTCGATCTTTTGCTGGCGGATGTAGGACGACACCGACAGGCCGGTTTCCTTTTTGAACAACCGGGACAGATAACTGGCGGACACCCCCAGTTCATCAGCCAAATCCTCGATAGTGATGCGCTCCTTGATGTGGGCGTAGATATAATCCTTGCTGGCGTTGATATGTTTGGAGTTGGTGTCGCTGCGCAGGTTTTTGCGCATCTTTTTGGTGTAATCCATCACCATCTCATCATGCAGGGCGCAGACCTCGTCCTCGGTATGCAGATCGTCCAGTTTCTGAATGTAAAAATCGCTGAGGCGGAAGGCCTGTTCCAGTTCCATGCCGTGCTGGCCGCACAGCCGGGTGAGCATGGCCGTGGTGATGACAAAATGGTATTTCAGGTTCATCACCGGGTCCCGGGAAAGCTGGCCCACACCCTCATTTTCCCTAAAGCGGCCCTGTTCGCAGTTGCGGCGCACATAATCCACATCGCCCCCGGCCACCGCGCTATAAAACTGGAATTCTTCGCCGGGGTCCCGGTGTTCCATCTCGTCCGCCTCGTCGTTAGCCTCCAGAAGCAGCCATTCTTTTTGGTAGCTCATCGTCTGTAACTCCTCTCTCTTGTGGAGCTGCCGTATGTCTTGCCCCCGAAAGGTGCCGGGGGCGTATGATCATTTTTATTATACTACGAACCAGACGGACCCGCAACGGCTCCGACACCGACAAAATGTCAAAACGTTGCATTTTGGATAAAAAGCAGTCATGAATTTGATATTTTTTGTTCGATTCTAATATATCCCAATGTTCACTTCACGCTATAATAGGGTCACGCTAAGGGATTCGGTACTCCATGCGGGAGTACCAACAAAGTAGGAGGTTATCTGTATGAAAAAACGAGTTGTTTCTCTTCTGATGGCTACGGCGATCAGCGCTAGCCTGCTGGCCGCCTGCGGCGGCA
>DCEX01000035.1:0-110410 GCA_002315015.1 Faecalibacterium sp. UBA1819 | reverse complement strand
ACAGCTGGAACGACGAATTCCGCGCCCGCCTGGAAGCCATCTACCCGGAGGTGGAAAGCACCTCTGCCGACGGTACCGTCACCACCCTGAAAGACGGCACCGAGATCCACTGGATCATCAACCCCAACCAGGACGGCGTCTACCAGCAGAAGCTGGATGAAGCCCTGCTGAACCAGGCTTCCGCCGCTGCGGATGACAAGGTGGACATCTTCCTGTCCGAGACCGACTACGTCTTTAAATACACCGATGCCGACGCCGACGTGGCCATGCCGCTGACCGATCTGGGCATCGACCCCGACACCGACCTGGCCGACCAGTACGCCTTTACCCGTACCACCGCGTCCGACCAGAACGGTGTACAGCGCGGCTCCACCTGGCAGTGCTGCCCGGGTCTGCTGGTCTATCGCCGGGACATCGCCAAGGACGTGTTCGGCACCGATGACCCCGTCGCTGTGGGCGAAAAGGTCAAGGACTGGGACACCCTGAAGGCTACCGCCGAGGAACTGAAAGCCAAGGGCTACTACACCTTCGCTTCCTACGCCGACACCTTCCGCCTGTACGGCAACAGCATCTCGGAGCCGTGGGTGGCTGCCGGTGAGACCACCATCAAGGTGGACCCCCAGATCATGAACTGGATCAAATCCTCCAAGGAATGGCTGGATGCCGGTTACTTCGACAAGACCGTCAAGGGCCAGTGGAACGACGACTGGAACAAGTCCATGAGCTCCTCCTCCAAGGTTTTTGCCTTCCTGCTGCCTGCCTGGGGCATCGACTTCACCCTGAACCCTAACTGGGACGGTGAGGACGGAGCCTGGGGTGTGACCAATCCCCCGCAGGAATACAACTGGGGCGGTTCCTACATCCATGCGGCTACCGGCACCGACAACCCCGAACATGTCCGGGACATTATCTTGGCTCTGACCGCCGACAAGGACAACCTCATTAAGATCTCCCGCGATTACATGGACTTTACCAACACCGTCAGCGGCATGCAGGAAGCGGCTGCCGATGCCTCCTTCGCTTCGGACTTCCTGGGCGGCCAGAACCCCTATGAGTACTTTGCCCCCGTAGCCGAAAACATCCAGATCGCGCCCCTGTCCTCCTACGACCAGGGCTGCGTGGAACTGCTCCAGAACGCGTTCAGCGACTACTTCCAGGGCAACGTGGACTACGACCAGGCCAAGTCCAACTTTGAGACGGCCATTAAGGAGCGCTATCCCGACGTCACCGAGATCCAGTGGGCGGAGTGAGCTTGCCCACAGCGGACCAAGAACTGAAAATCAGCTGCCGTACCCCGGTGCGGCAGCCTTTTCCAGAAAGGAACGGTGACCTATGAACAAGAAAAAAAATCATCTCAGCTATGCCAAATGGGGCTATATCTTCATCCTTCCGTTCTTTGTGACCTTCTTCATCTTTTCCCTGCTCCCGCTGGTGGATACCGTGCGGTACAGCTTTTTTGAGTACTACCGCTCCGGTATCAAGGAGGTCGGCCCCAACTTTATCGGCCTGGAAAACTATGCCGAACTGCTGAAATCCGACATGATCGGCTATGCGGGCAACACCCTGATCCTGTGGTTCATCGGCTTTGTGCCCCAGATCGTCATCGCTCTGTTGCTGGCCAACTGGTTCACTGATGTGCGCCTGAAGATTCGCGGCAAGCAGTTCTTCAAAATCATCATCTACCTGCCTAACCTGATCATGGCTTCGGCTTTCGCCATGCTGTTCTTCGCGTTGTTCTCCACCAACGGTCCTATCAACTCTATCCTGATGTCCATCGGCCTGACCGACACCCCCATCGACTTTATGGGTACCACCTTCGGCACCCGGTCCCTCGTCGGGTTGATGAACTTCCTGATGTGGTTCGGCAACACCACCATCATGCTGATGGCTGCCATCATGGGCATCAGCCCCGATATCTTTGAGGCAGCGGAGCTGGACGGCTGCGGCAGCCTGAAACGGTTTTTCTCCATCACTCTGCCGCTGATCCGGCCCATCCTGGCCTACACCCTCATCACCTCCGTCATCGGCGGTTTGCAGATGTTCGACGTGCCCCAGATTCTGACCAACGGCCAGGGCAACCCCGACCGCACCTCCATGACACTGATCATGTTCCTGAACAGCCACCTGAAAAGCCGCAACTACGGCATGGCCGGTGCGTTGTCCGTCTACCTGTTCATCGTCAGCGGCATCCTGTGCTTCGTTGTCTACCGCATGACCAACGGCAACAACAAGGACGCAAGCCGGAAAACACGTAAGGGAGGCCACAAAGCATGAAACATACCAAGAATAAACTGGGCGAAACGATCCTGGCCTATCTGGTGCTCATCGTGCTGTCCTTCATGTGCCTGTTCTTCTTCTACATCCTGCTGGTCAACGCCACCCGTTCCCACGCCGACCTGCAGAAAGGCTTTTCCTGGCTGCCCGGCAACTACTTTTTCGAAAACCTAAAAAACGTGGCCAATGACGGCAGCTTCCCCATGTTCAAGGGCATCTTCAACAGCCTCGTTGTCTCCACCTGCTCGGCGGCGCTGTGCACCTACTTCTCGGCCCTGACCGCCTACGGCCTGTACGCCTACCAGTTCAAGCTCAAAAAGGTGGCTTTCACCTTCATCATGGCCATTCTGGTCATGCCCACCCAGGTTACCGCCATGGGCTTCCTGCGGTTGATGACCAACATCGGTCTGTATGACTCGCTGCTGCCCCTGATCATCCCTTCCATCGCATCCCCCGCGGTGTTCTACTTCATGTACAGCTACCTGGAATCTTCGCTGCCCCTGTCCCTGGTGGAGGCTGCCCGCATCGATGGTTCCGGTGAGTTCATGACCTTCAACCGCATCGTACTGCCCATCATGAAACCCGCTGTGGCGGTACAGGCCATCTTCGCCTTCGTGGGTTCCTGGAACAACTACTTCGTTCCCGCCCTCATCATCCAGTCCAAGGACAAGATGACCGTTCCCATCCTCATCGCCACGCTGCGCGGCGCCGACTACATGAGCTTCGACATGGGCAAGATTTACATGATGATCACGGTGGCCATCGTGCCCATCATCATCGTCTACCTGCTGCTGTCCAGGTACATCATTGCCGGCATCACCCTGGGCGGCGTCAAGGAATAAGCTGCTTTTTCACTTTTTTCTCCTGTTGCGCGAAAAGCCGCCATAGTTCCCTGCTATGGCGGTTTTTCCGCATTTCTTAAACTATTTTTTCGAGAGGAATTTTACTATGGAATTCACCTATACCTACAGCGGCAGCCTGCAGGCTGCCCCCTCCCCCCGGGAAACTGCCCATGCCGCCCTGGCCCGCAAAGCGGCAGCTGCTGGCATCGTTTTGCTGCGCAACGACAATGTGCTGCCCCTGGACCCTAACACATCGGTAGCCTTGCTGGGTACCGGTGCCGAGCGCACCGTCAAAGGCGGTATCGGTTCGGGAGATGTGAATAACCGGGCCAACGTTTCCATTTATGAAGGGCTCCGAACCGCCGGGATCCACCTGACCAGCGAAGATTGGATCAACTCCTACGAAGCCCTCTATCACGGGGCACGCCTGGCCTGGAAGGACAAGATCCTGGACGATGCCACCAAGGTGGAAAATCCCTTTGACGCCTATGCGGCCAACCCCTTTGTACTGCCCCAAGGCCGTCCGGTGGCCATGTCGGATCTGGTGGGAGCCTCCGTGGCAATCTATGTGATCAGCCGTATTTCCGGCGAGGGCAAAGACCGCACCCCCACCGCAGGGGATTATCTGCTCAGCGACCGGGAACTGGCGGATCTGCGCACGCTGGACGAAGCCGGTCTGCCCCTGGTTCTGCTGATCAACGCCGGGGGCCCGGTGGAGCTGACCGATCTGCTGGCTCAGCGCCGCCATCCCATTGCTGTGGTACAGCTTTCCCAGCTGGGGCAGCAGGGCGGCGAAGCGGTAGCCGATGTGCTGCTGGGGCGCGCCGTGCCGGAGGGCAAGCTCACCGCCACCTGGGCCAAACGCTATGCCGATTATCCCTGCGCCGACACCTTCGGCGCCTGTAACGGCGACCTGGAAAAAGAACTGTATACCGAGGGCATCTATGTAGGCTACCGCTGGTTTGACAGTTTCGGCATCGAGCCGCTCTTTGGCTTCGGCCACGGGCTTTCCTACACCACCTTTGCCACCGCCTTCACGGCGCTGCGCGCCGGGGGCCACGGGGTGGAGGTGGACCTGACGGTGACCAACACCGGGGACCGGTTCACCGGCCGAGAGGTAGCCCAGCTTTACGCGGCCTGCCCCCAGACCGGCACCGCCCGGGAATACCGGCGGCTGGCCGGCTTTGCCAAGACCCGCCCCCTGGCCCCCGGGGAGAGCCAGGCGGTAACGGTGACCGTACCCGCCAAACAGCTGGCGGTGTTCCTGCCCGGGCAAAACGCCTGGGTGGTCCCCGCCGGGACCTACACCCTGTTCGCTGGCGGCAGCCTGGCAGAAGCCGCGCCCTGCGCCCACCTGACGGTGGCCGCCGAGGTGGTGCTGGAGACCACCCATCCCATCTGCCCGCTGCACCATCCCTTCGGGGAGGCGGGCCCTGCCGCCCCGGCCATGGAAAAAGCCGCAAAAGCGGCAGCTCTGGACTTGCCCGCTTTCGCCTTTGCGCCGTTGTCTGACGAGGTGCCGGTACCGGCTCCCGTGCCGATGGCCGACGGCCCGGTGGATGAGCTGGTACCCATGCTGTACGGCAACATTACCCAGGGCGCCAGCACGCTGGGGTCTGCGGGAATCCGGGTGCCCGGTTCCGCCGGGGAAACCTCTGAAGCGCTGGAAGCCAGCCGTGGGGTGCCTTCTCTCATCATGGCGGACGGCCCTGCCGGGCTGCGGCTGCGCCAAAGCTACCAGGTAGACCCCGCCGACGGTTCGGTCATTCCCACCGGGGTGCTGGGTTCGCTGGAAAACGGATTCCTGGATGAACCCCGGCATCTGGATACCGCCGACACCTACTACCAGTTCTGCACAGCCTTCCCGGTGGGTACCGCCCTGGCCCAGAGCTGGGACACCGGCCTGATGGAAGAATTCGGCCGGGCCATCGCCGCTGAAATGGCGGAATTCCACATCGACCTGTGGCTGGCGCCGGGCATGAACATCCACCGCAACCCGCTGTGCGGCCGCAACTTTGAATACTACGCCGAGGATCCGCTGCTCTCCGGCCTGCTGGCCGCCGCCGTCACCCGGGGCGTCCAGGCAGACGGGACGCGCGGCGTTACCATCAAGCATTTTGCCTGCAACAACCAGGAGGATCACCGCATGGGCGTGGATGCCCGGGTATCGGAGCAGGCCCTGCGGGAAATCTATCTGCGCGGGTTTGAGATTGCCGTCAAAACGGCAGCCCCGGCAGCGCTGATGACCTCCTACAACCGCATCAACGGTGTGCAGGCCGCCAACAGTTACGACCTGTGCACCGTGGTAGCCCGGGGCGAGTGGGGCTTTGACGGGCTCATCATGTCGGACTGGAACACCACCGTGCCCGATGACGGCAGCGAGCCCTGGCGCTGCGCCGCCGCCGGAAACGACGTCATCATGCCGGGCAACCCCCATGATGACGCCGACATCCGGGCCGCCCTGGCCGACGGCCGCCTGGCTGAAACCGACGTGCGCGCCTGCGCAGGCCGCCTGATGGCCCTGGCCCGTCGCCTGACGGTAGGCCGGTAATTTTTGCTTTCCAGGTGAAGGGTGAGTGCTTCGCATTTGTGGGAAGAAGATTGCCGACATCTACCTGTTTACCTTGGAACGACCACAGACCCTTCATCAAAAGATGAAGGGTCTGTGGTTGTTTTTTTATATAGTGCTTTGTCTGCGGCAGTTTGAGCTTTAAGACATTCACTTTTGAAAAACATCGACGGCATGGCTGGTCACGCCGAGTAGATCTGCACGCTCACAGGTTGCAAGGTGATATTTCATAAAGCAATCAAACTCCTTATCACTCATTGCATCGATAGTCTCACGCAGCAGCAATGCACATCCATCAGAAGCAAGATAGTGAAAGCGCTTTACAGGGAATACAGCCATGAGAGAATCGACGTTTTCTTTTCGGACGAGCTCAAAAATGTCTTTTGGAAGTGAGGTTGCGGCAAATGTGTTGCCGTCCAGCAATCTTTGGTGGATGTATGCTTCTACGCTGAAGTTCCTGCGATGAAAGCCTTCATCCTATAAAAAATAAATCTAAAAAGATGGCTTTCCCTCTATCGGGGGAAACATGCAGCATGTCAAGAAAAAGATACGGTTTGCTTCATATCAAAAATGACCAACAGTACTTGGCTGCTGGTCGGAAAATTTGCTGCTTTATTCTTGAATGGAGACAGGAGATTACTCGTGCTGTTTACAGGAAAGCTCGGTAACTTCGAGTTTAAACACCGACGTTTTATTTAAAAGTTCGGCGGAAAATTCCCAATCGTCTTTTCCGGTATTATGACACATGATTTGCTTTAACGCATGAACCTTTTCATTCGCTGTATCAATGAAAGAAACATTTCCGGTGCCGACGATGCTTTGAAACCTTGCAGAAAATCCACAGGCATGTTCTGCTGCGTTTAGCTGATAGTTGGTATCCATTTCAAATCCCACAGGGAGCCCTGTTTGAATTAAATCAATTTTTCTTCCTGTCAATGCGCCATGAAAGTAAAAACACCTTTTTTCACCATTTTTTTCATATCCAAAATTTAACGGGACGATGTATATACTGCCGTTATCATAAAAGCCGATACGGCAGCAATGACAGGAATGAATCACTTTTTCGATTTGCTCCGTTTCTAGGATTTCTCGATCTTTTCTTCTCATGATGATTGCCTCCAGCTGAGTTTTGTTGAATTGATTGTACCATATCAAGGCAGAATACTGCAAAAAGTGAATGGATTGCAGGCCCAATCTATTTCATAAAGAACGCCCCGCTTGCGTACTGACACGCAAAAAAGGGGCGTTCTTTCACGGAAAAGGCTTAATATTCAGGGAGAGGTTATCAAGTTCCATCAACATTTGCTTCACCCAGTCATGTACTTGTTTACAAAGCTGCTCTTTGGAAAGATTGTCGGCGTTGATAAAGTCGGTATTCGGTTGGGCGTGAAACCATTGCTGTTTCATCGGAAGAAGAATATTGGTGCTGTGCGGAAAAAATCCACGTTCCCGAGATGCATCTGCCTCTTTTCTGGCGCGCAGCACGTCGGGTGAAGCTTGTAAAAACAAAGTTCGCTGTGCCTTGCACTGACGCAAAAGCGCCAGCTCAGGGGCAAGGGCGGAGGCAATAGGCCAATCCTTTCCAATCGAGCGCGGATAATGTAAGGTGTAAAATTCAATTTCCCCCGCGCCCAAATCGACAACGGCACAAGGGCACTGCCGCATCATTTTCCAGCGCTGTATTTCATGTGTGATAAAGATGCGCTGAATTTCGAGATAATCGCAATAGTTGGTTTTGTCTAATGCGCGTCGTTTTACCTTTTGAAGCGGTGCTTGTACGTCCTCAAAAAAACAATCAACCAGCGGTTCGTGCTCGGCAAGCCACTGAATGGCGGTTGTTTTTCCCACGGCCATGCCACCTTGGATGGATAAAATCAAGCCCATTGCATTTACCGAAGGATGATTTCCAAGCGCTTGTCAAAATAAATGAGCGCCCGGTAAAGGGTGTCCGGCCACATCTGCCGCAAACGTGGATCGGTGACAGAAACAGGCTCTACGGTGACATTGACATCATTCCCCGTCAGAGCTGCCTGTGCCAATATTCCGAACGTAAGCATATTTTGCTCCACATGAACAGGACAGCAGCTCATCAAAGTAAGGCAAACCTCACCGGAATAATCGGTGTCATCTGTGATGGTCAAACCGGTGGGGCTTAAAATAACACGGCGGCGATAAAAGTCAAGCCCGGGAACAATGCCATAGGCGGGCGCAATATCCATTGCAAGGCCGTCAGGAAGAAGCTTGATCTCTTTGGCGGCATAGACAGGGCCGGCTTTTTGGTCATAAGCTGTTCCGTCCTTGCCGTAAAAGCGTGGTAAGTTGTGCCAGCAAGACTGCATCGTCCAAATCTCATAGCGATCGGGGCTGAATGTTTTTTTGCTGTATGTTTCCACCCCGATATCAATCAGCAGCGGCTGACCATCTTTGTAAAGCGTGACGCTTCCGGTGTCATTGTGGTTGTGGCTGTCGTCGTTTCCTCCGGCTTTGATGCCGACAGTAAATGCCCCTGCCCGACACACGCGCAAGCCGACACTGGGATACCATACGTCTTTTTGAGAAGCTACGGGATGCTGTTTGGCAAAGGCGGAGATTTCCTTGCGGAAAAAGGCGGTTTGCACCATGTAAAATAGGTTGATTCCCTCGGAGTCGTCCGAAGGTGAAAGGTGATAGGGGTCTGGATCCCGTAAAAAGTCATGTGCGGCCAAACTCATCAGCGGCAGACTGCCCACTCGTTTGCCAAATAAATATTCGCGTGCACCGCGTACACCCGCAAGGGGACTGCAATCGGAAAAGTTGAGGTAATATGAGCCGGCAACATGCATTTGTGCAATATATTCGGCCAAATTGCGAATTTTCGGCTCGTTCCAAGCGTTGTCAAATACACCCGGTGCAAGAGCGCATAGAATTTCCAGTGCATTAAAGAATGTCAGCCCCGCATGGCGGTAATATTGTGCGCCCTCGCTGCAGCAGCCGTCTTCTCCGTAATCCTTTAAAAAGCAATCTATACTGTAAGCAGCTTGCCGCACTGCGGCTTGAACGCGTGTTTGACTGTCGCCATGAAGCAGAGCACAGGCAATGAGGCAGTTTTGGGTACACCAAGGAGTCCAGTTGCACATAGGCTCACTGCCATTTCCCATCCACCAAAAATGCCGACGGCTCCAGGGCACAAGCACACGGCGTTCCACTTCGTGCTTCATGCGTTTATCCAGCCCTGGGGCAATCCGCGCGAGCTCTTTTCCGAGCAGATGATACACCATCGAAATTAAGGCGCCGGTTTCTGCTGCGAATAAATCGACAATCGGCCTTTTGATGTCAGGTAAAGGCAGCTGAGGCGTGTCGCGGATATAACTGTTATGTGCGGGCAGCTGCCATGCGCTTTCCTCACAAATCGCCCAGACATAATCGGCAATCAAAGGCAAAAGTTCTCCGTGATAGTCGATACACTCCGTCATGACCAAGCGGCACAAATGGCGGCGGCGCAAAAAGTAGGCGTGTTCATAATGAGAGCGGTTGCCGTTTTCGGTAAATTCCAGCCACAGAGAAAGCGGCAGACCGGGCACATGCTGTGCAGCGTGTACCGTTTCTTTTGCGGTGTTTTTCCAATGGGCGGCATCGGGCAGTGTTTCCCATTCTGTTCGGCAGTTTGCCGGCGGAAATGCATTCCAGCGCCCTACAAAAAAGTCCGGTTTTTTGTTCAGAAGTTCAATCAACATCAGCGGTGTCATCCTTTCCGTCGGTGTCATCCCTTAGTTTGTGCAGATAGGTGCGCGGGCTGACACCTTCAATTTTCTTAAATACTTTGCTGAAATAAAAGGCGCTCTCAAACCCCAGCCGTTCACTGATTTCATAAATTTTCAGATCGGTGGAGGCCATCAATTCCTTTGCGGCAGAAATGCGTGTTTCTGTGACAAATTCTACAAAGCTGGTTTCACCGTTTTGGCTGAACAGCTGGCTTAAATAGCCGGGGCTAAAGTTGAACACAGCCGCCACATCATTGAGAGAAAGCTTTTTGTCGGGGTGCTTGCGAATGTAATCTTGCACCGCGGCGACAATGCGCGTGCGGTGATCGAGCGGCGAACGAGCCTCGGTGCGGTAAAATACCACGGATTCCTGTTCATTCAGCAGGGGCAAGGCCGAAAAAGCTGTTTTTTGGCTTTGAGGAATTTCGCATAAAGTATGTGTGGGTGTGCCGACCGCCCACCAGAGCGTGGTGGAAAAATATTTATATAAAATATCATTCACCTTTTTTAAAATGGGGCTGAGCAGATTTTCCAAATCGTCATCGCTTTCCAGCAAAATCAATACTTCAAAGCGGCGCAGATCCATGCCGGTGACATAGCAGGGCAAATATTTAGGTAAAATATCGGCAGCCATGCGTGTGACACCGGCACTGAGCGCCAGCTGCTGCGCGGCATCTAATTCACGATTGCGAATATCGGCAATTACCGTGGTATACGCAGGCGCTTCTAATTTTAGGCCCAGCTCGGCGCAATGCTGTGCAATTTCTGCTTCGCTGGAAAAGGCGCCGTGATAAAGCTGGATGAAAAAACGTTCCCGGTAAGATTCCAGGCTGCCGTTCACCGCGGGGGAAGGCGTGCGCACGGCATTTTCTTTTTCGATGGCTTCTTTCGCACGGGTCAAAGCGGAGCAAAGCGTATCAGCGGTTAAATCAATTTTTACTAAATAATCTACTGCGCCGAAGCCCATACACCGGCGAACATAATCAAATTCTTCATAACTTGTTAAAACGATGAACACGGGCAGAGAGCCGTAAACTTCGTGCGATTTTTCGGCCAGCTGAAGCCCGTCCATGACAGGCATCCGAATGTCGGAAATGACAATGTCCGGGTGTAACGTGCCGATTTTTTCCAGCGCTTCTGCGCCGTTTCTCGCAGTGCCCACAAGCTTGCAGCCTTGCTCAGACCAGTTGAGCATACTTTGCATTCCAATCAATACAAGAGGTTCATCATCGACAAGCAGCACACGAATCATGTTTCGTTCTCCTTTTTATCATAATTGCCCGGAAGGCGAATGGTGACGGTAGTACCTTGGCCCAGTTGGGCGTCCACCGAAAGGCCATAATCTTCCCCAAAGCTGTACTGGAGACGGCGGTGCACGTTCCAAACGCCTACATGGCGGAATTTTGCGCCGGCCTGTTCAGCGCTTGGTTCGGTTAAAATTTGTTTTGCTTGTTCGTCGCTCATGCCAACGCCGTCATCTGTCAGCAAAATCAGAACATCGCCCGTTTCCTTATCGGTTTTGATGGTCAGTTCGATGCTTCCGGCACAGCCTCGGGCGACCAAGTAACCTTAAACTGGGCGGTGTGGGATAAGGAGTCCACCGCCTATTGGCAGGCAATGGCCGACGGTTACATGGCGGCAAACTCCAATGTCACCATTGAAATGACCGACCTTGGCTCCACCGATTACATGACGCAGCTGGCAACGCAGCTGGCCGGCGGCAATGGCGAACTCGACATCTTAACCATTAAGGATATTCCCGGTTATTCCAACCTCATCAATTTGGAAATGCTCGTCCCCATGAATGATATTCTGGAGCGCCCCACCACCTTCTTTGTTGTCATCATGCTCACCATTTCTTCGTTTAAAGTGTACGATCAAATGTACATGATTACCCAGGGAGGCCCCGGCAACGCAACGATGACACTGGTTTATGACATTTACAATGTTGCTTTTGTCAATACACCGCGCTATGGTTACGCCAGCGCCATTTCCATGGTATTGTTCGTTTTGGTTCTTGTGGTAACCATCATTCAGTTCCGCGGCTCTGCCGCCAATGATTAAAGGAAGGAGGAACCCATCATGGCAAATACATTAGCTGTTAAATCTCATTCTGCCAAAGCGCAGGATCGCGTGATTCGCGTTATCATTTATGTGCTGCTTATCGTAATGGCCGCACTGATGCTGGTACCGTTCCTTTGGATGCTTTCCGCTTCCTTTAAAATGAATAAAGACGTGTTTGCGTTTCCCATTGAGTGGATTCCTTCCAATCCGCGTGTAAGAAACTATGTGGATATTTGGACAAAAATTCCTCTGCTGACGTTTATTTTCAATACGGCAAAGCTCACGATTATTGTCACGCTGCTTCAGCTTTTTACCTCCAGCTTTGCGGCATATGCTTTTGCCAAACTGAATTTTAAAGGCAAAAAAACGCTGTTTTTGGGCTATATTGCCACCATCGCTGTGCCTTGGCAGGCATACATGGTGCCGCAGTTTATGATGATGCGTTCTTGGGGGCTGAACAATACCCATTTAGCCATCATCTGCTTGCAGGCGTTCAGCGCGTTCGGTGTATTTTTGATGAAACAATTCTATGAGGGCGTACCCACGGAATTGTGCGAGGCTGCCCGCATCGACGGCTTGTCGGAATACGGCATTTGGTGGCGCATTATGCTGCCGCTGTCCAAGCCGGCGCTCTCCACCTTAACCATTTTTACTTTTGTCGCAACTTGGAACGACTTCCTTGGCCCGCTCATTTATTTAACAAAAACCGAGCTGAAAACCATCCAAATCGGTTTGCGTATGTTCATCAGCCAGTATTCCGCAGAATACGGCCTGATTATGGCGGCTTCCGTCATCGCACTGATTCCCGTGCTGATTGTTTTCCTTGCGCTGCAAAAATATTTCGTGCAAGGTGTCGCAACTGCGGGTCTGAAAGGTTAAACATCATTCCCGAAAGGGCACGGCAAAATGTGCCGTGCCCTATTTTAATGAGGTGTTTTTATGAAACAATATCAACTTCCCGTCATGACAGATGCGCAGGCAAATGCCGCCCTTGACCGGGCTGTGGAACAGGTGCGCATCAATTTGCCGCTCTACACCGAAAAATGCCAAAACCATTCCAGTGTAGACGGCATTTACCCCGCTTGTGAAAATGTGCAGTGGACATGCGGCTTTTGGCCGGGTGAGGTGTGGCTTTCCTATGAGCGCACCGGCGACGATGATTTCCGTGCTTGCGCACAAACACTGGTAGAGAGCTTTGCCGACCGCATCGAGCGAAAAATTGAGGTGGATCACCATGATATGGGCTTTTTGTACAGCCCGTCCTGTGTTGCGGCTTATAAACTCACCGGAAGCGAGCAGGGGAAAAGGGCGGCTATTTTGGCAGCTGACCAGCTCATTTCACGCTTTCAGCCAAAAGGTGAGTTTATCCAAGCGTGGGGGGCAATGGGTGCGCCGGAAAATTACCGCTATATCATTGACTGCCTGTTGAATTTACCTTTGCTGTACTGGGCAAGCGAAGTAACAGGCGATGCAAAATATGCTGATATTGCCCACCGCCATATTACCACTTGTTTGGCGAATTCGTTTCGTGCAGATGGTTCTACTTATCATACCTTCTTTATGAACCCCGACGGAACGCCCAGCCACGGGGCTACCTGCCAAGCGTACAAAGACGACAGCTTTTGGGCACGCGGCCAAGCGTGGGGCGTGTACGGCAGTATTTTGAGCTACCGCTATACGAAAAAGTCGGAATATTTGGATACCTTCCGCAAAGCGCTGGACTTTTATTTAACACGTCTGCCGGCGGATTTGGTGCCGTATTGGGATATGATTTTCACCACCGGAACCGAAGAACCGCGTGATTCCTCGTCGGCTGCCATTGTCGCGTGCGGCTTGCTGGAAGCGGCAAAGTACGTTGACAAAGCCGAGGCGGAGGGCTATTGTGCGTTGGCACGTCAAATGCTGGCAAGCTTGTATGAACACTATGCTGTGCGTGAGATGCGCCCCGGCGCAGGTCAGCTGGCACACGGCACTTACAGTAAAAAAAGCCCCTACAATACCTGCACGCCCGAAGGGGTAGATGAATGCACCAGCTGGGGCGATTATTTTTATATGGAAGCGTTAACACGTTTGACAAAAGATTGGAAGCTTTACTGGTAAAAAAGCATCAATTGCCAAAAAGGAGCAAAGGACATGAAACTGCAAACTCGTCAGGATTTTGAAGCGCTGATGCTTCAAATGCTTCGCCCGCTGGAACCGCTGTATTCTCCGGGCGGGGCGCTGCTGCACTTAGGGGATACCGGCGTTACTTATCCGCGCCGTACCATTGAAATGGAAGGCTTTTCCCGTCCGCTTTGGGCGCTGGCACCCTATTGGATGGGCGGCGGCAAAGCGGATCCCTTTGCCGAAATTTATCGCCGCGGCTTGGCAAATGGCACAAACCCCAAAAGCCCCGAGTATTGGGGCAGCCCCGGCGACTGCGACCAGCTGTTTGTAGAAATGGCCGCTATTGCCTGCGCGATTTTGGAAACACCGGATACTGTTTGGAATCCGCTGACGGACTCAGAAAAACAAAACCTTGCCGCTTGGCTCCATACCATCAATCAGCACGAGCTGCCGCACTGTAATTGGCTGTTTTTCCGCGTGCTGGTCAATTTGGCACTTGATGCCGTGGGAATGCCGTGCGGCCTTGCGCTGATGGAGCGGGACTTGTATGAAGTAGATACTTGGTATGTGGGCGACGGCTGGTACACCGACGGCACGCCGGACATCAAGCCCCAGCGAGACTACTACATCCCATGGGCCATTCAATATTATGGCGTGCTTTACAGCGTATTTGCGGCAAAGCGCGACCCCAAACGTGCCGAGGTATTTCGCCGCCGTGCGCTGGAGTTTGGACGGGAATTTGCCTTTTGGTTTGACAAAAATGGTGCAGCGCTTCCCTATGGGCGAAGCTTGGGTTATCGCTTTGGACAGTGCGCTTTTTATTCCGCTTGTGTCTTTGCCGGGCTGGAACCTCTGCCGCTTTCCGTGATGAAAGGTATCATTGTGCGGAATTTGCAGTGGTGGTGCGAACGCCCCATCTTTGACCGCGACGGTGTCCTTACGATTGGCTATGCGTACCCGCAGCTTTATATGAGCGAACGCTATAATTCCCCCGGCAGCCCTTATTGGGGCATGAAAGCTTTCTTGGTGATGGCGCTGCCGCAAGACCACGCCTTTTGGACAGAGGAAGCGGCGCCGCTGCCTGAGCTGCCCGCGCTGTACGCCATGGAGAGTGCCGACTTGCTGTTCCAGCGTTTGCCTGACGGCCAAGTGAATGCCTATGCACCCGCTGAAGTAGAGCAAAGCGAGCACGGCCAATTCAGCGAAAAATACAGCAAGTTTGTGTATAATACGCGCTTTGGCTTTTCCGCAAGCCGCAGCTATGTGCAGTTGGAACAGGCTGCACCCGACAGTATGCTTGCTTTTGTAATGGACGGCTACACGTTTATCCGCAGACACAGCGGGGAGTTTCATTTGGAGAAAGACCGTCTTGTCAGCAAATGGTCACCTTTTGCCGGAATTTCTGTTGTCACCGAGCTGATTCCCGAGGGAAATGGCCACATCCGCCGTCATACAGTTTACAGCCGCTTTGCCTGCAAAGCTTATGACTGTGGTTTTGCGGTGCCAAAGTTCTGCGACGGCTTTGCTGTTACCGCAAAGGATGCTTTTGCACAAGCATCTAACACAGAATTAAGCTGTACGGTTACGGGTTCAAGCGGTACAGGCGTAATTGTGGAGGCGTGGCCCAATACAAATCTCTATGTGCCGAATACCGTCATTCCGGCGGTGCAGTATGACATCCCCGTGGGAGAAATTACCCTCGAAACGAAAGTAGAAAGTTTCTGCCGTCAGCATTCCTAAAAAATCAAGGTGTTTTCCGTTTGCGGCCAAACTGGTTTGCGCAGGGAAAACACCTTTTTCTGTGCTTGACGAGATATCTTTCTTCGGCTACACTGGAAAGAGAAGAATGGAGAAAATAGGGGGAAGATTGTGTATGGAAGTGCTGCTGCAAGGCAAAACATGTGTGTTTATGGATGACGCGCTGATGATTAAGGGGAGCGACAACCCCGTTTTTTATGAACAAATTACGCAAGTCATTTACGAAAAGCGTTATAACTCTTACGATATTGTGTTTTACAATGAAAAAAACAAAAAACGCACGATGCAGATTTCATTTGACGATAAAGAAAATGAGGAAGCTATTTTAAATATTTTACAAGAGAAAGTGCGCAATTTAGAGCCCCGCAAAGCAAAACACCCGATTTGGAAAGCGGGGGGCCTTTGGATTACGCTCTATGTTTTGCTTGCCTTCATTGTTTTACTTAAATTTTTTGCCGGCCGCCCTTTCGAGAACGTTTCTGTTCCCATCTGGTTCTATCCGTTTTTTCTGTTGGTCAACATGGTTCCATCCGAAACGTTTACCGCTTGGCAGCTGGTTTGTTTTTTGCTTTGCTGTGCAGGCTGTACCTTTCTTTTGTGCCTTTTGTCTTATGCCCGAAGCAACATTGTCATTTATGAAAAGAAAGAATTATAAAACATGCCCGCGCGTGATGGCTTTCAAAGCATCATGCGCGGGCATGTTCGTTTTAAGTATATTGAAGACTGATTTTTTCAGGGTAGATGGATAGCACAAGCGAAAGTTGGTCAATGCGGACATTTTTCCAGTTTTGCTTTGTGAAAGCGGCTTGATGCAAACCGATGGCAAGCAAAAAATTTTGTGTTTCTCCAACGCTCATTTGAGAAACTTGCTTTGCGTTGGGGTTCAACGCCTGAAAAAGCTCCGGTGAAATTAAATTTTTCCATCCGTCCTTTTCTGCGCCGCAATAATCGAGATAAAAGTGATTCTGTGATTCATTTTCCTCTAGCTTTGTAATCGCAACACTGAAAATTGCATACTGTTCAGCCAAACTATCAGAAAAAATAGAAGAAGCAATCACTTCATAAGCGGAAAAAAATGATTCCTGCGGAACAAGCTCGCCGTTCAGCAGTTCAATTTTCAGCCCATTCCATGTAATAGGAGCGTTTTGTGTGCCGGTTATGGTTTGGGCAGAAGGATAGCGTTGATTTAGCTGATAAACACGCGCTGTGTAAGGCGCGGCAAGGATGAAAATTCCAACTACAATCAAAAGGTAAAAGAGCTTTTTAAATTTTGCTGTGCGCATGGTGATCAATCTCCCTGTTTCATTTCGGATAAAGCAGAATTACTGCTCGTTGATAATGTGTCCTGCGGACATCCGGATGATTTCATCTGCCAAGGACTCCATTTGCTGGCGGTCGTGGCAAGCCAGTAGAATGAGCTTTCCTTCTTGGCGCAATTCATCTAACAAGCTGTGTACTTGTTCCACGCCCGATTCATCCAAGGCGTTGAAGGGTTCGTCCAGTAAAATCAAATTGGGTGATTCAACAATAGCGCACGCAATGCCAAGGCGCTGTTTCATGCCAAGCGAATATTTGTGAAATACACGTTTATCATTGGGGTCAAGCCCTACACGCTTCAAAGTATCCATAACTTGCTGCTCGGAAACTTTTTTGCGGATTCCACACAAGAGCGAAAGGTTTTTGAAACCCGTAAACTCATCAATGAAAATGGGATTTTCCAAAAGAAGGCCGATATCCGGGGGAAAGGAAAGGTCTTTTCCGATGACTTTCCCGTCAATTTTTACTTGTCCTTGTGTCGGAAGAATAAACCCGCAAATCATACGCATCAGCATCGTTTTTCCGCTGCCGTTGATGCCTTGTATTCCATAAATTTTTCCGCAAGATTTATTTTCAAAGCAAAGGTTTATGTCACAAAGAACAGGCTGTCCTTGTATCGTTTTGGAAACCTGACAAAGTTCAATTTTCATTTATATCGCCTTTCTTTCTGGGGAGGATATCCATTTTTTGAAAGAATAAACTGCCTGCTGCCCACAGCAAAGCAATCAAAATTACATGAAGAAAAATGCCTGTTGATTCTTCTAGCCCGCCGGGTGTAAGTAAGCGGCATCGAATCAGCATAGAATAATTGCCGGGAAAATACGGAATTTGCACAAATGCAATTAACACAAGGCAGGTCACAGCCGCCGCCTGTGCCATCCAAAAGTTGAAAAACATGCACAAGCACAGACAAAATACGGCTAATAATGCAGCAAACAAGATAGGAAGAGAACACAGGAAAACACATGCCGTCTGATCCGGTACAAGCGCGGATGACAAGCGAAGCGGACGCCCCGAAGCGAGGATAAATCCCAAAAGGCAAGCAAACCCCAAGAAAAAATAAAATGCCACCCAAACCACAAGCGAAAAACATTTGCACAGCCACCATGAAGTACGGCTTTTTGCCCGAAGGAGATAATGTGTACTTGCCCCGTTTTGTTCTTGGGCCGGATAAATCACAGCGGTATAAACACAAAAATAAATTAAGATAAACCAAGTTAGGGGAAGTTGAAACATCCCGTTTTGTGTTTCGGTAAAAGGGTAAGAGCCTCGAAACAGCATGATAAAATAATCCATCACACCGTAATTTAACTGTTGTATCGAAAGCTGTGAATCTGCGGTCATTGCGCCGATGAAAAACAAGCCGATAACAATCAAAACATGGAACCGATTGATCCGAAAATAATTTTGTAAATCGCGCCGGAAAAGACGCCAAAAAGTGAAATCTGTCACAGGAAATCTCTCCTTGCGATGACGATACCCAGCCCAGCACATTCAACAACAATCAAAACAGCGCCAAACAAGAAATAAAGGCCAACCGCATGATTTTGAATTGTCAAAGTGGAAAATGTTACAACACGCTGTAATTCTGAAAGTGCTGGTGAAATGGGGAATGAAATGCTCCAAGCGGCACAAAGGCAAAGAAGCCATCCAACCGCATTGCCGCTGCGAATATTCCGGCAGCAGTGGACTGCAATTTGAAAAGCAAGGCTGAAAATAATGCCCACCATACATGCGGCAAGCCCTTGCCAAAGGATGAAGCTTGTCGGCGTGAGGGCTTGCTGCAATCGGTGGCCTGTGTCATGCCAATATCTGCTTTGCGGCTGTGCCCAATTTATGGTCAAATGTGTACCAAATAAAACAAATGCCATAAAGCGCGCACAAATTATAATAATCAGTTCAAAAAGCACAGTCCGTATGACGGTATCCGAAATCATTTGCTGTATCATTTGTCCTCTGTTTTGAAACAAGCGGCAAATGTGCGGCGCTGTGAAAAAACGGCTGCCAGCCATTTCTGCAAGCAAGCAAAACGGAACAAAAATCATAAATAAAAAAGATGGATGCAGGACACAAAGAAAAACATCCATGGAACAAAGCACCACACCAGAGTTTTGCCATCGTGTGATCCAGTATAAAATATTTCCGCATGTCACGGCGGCCAGCAGAACTGAAAGCCCTGGCAGCCGTTTGCTGGTACAAAGGAACATGCGCCCGGTTCGCTTAAAGTACATCAGACCGCTCCCTTTTTTTGAAATAGAAAAAGAAGGAAAGGGCAGGAACCACAAAAATGTATACAAAAAAGGTAAGTAATGAAACGTCTTGCGCGGGCTGAAACGGAAGCGCAATGGCAAACAGCGCAAAGCGGTCAAAATGAAGCCAGTTGAAAACAAAGTAAGTGAGCAGATAAAAAAGAAACGGGGTGATTGCAGATTGCAGCCTGTTTGGAAGTAAAACGGACGATGCCAAAACCAAACATCCCCATGCGCCGATGAAAACGGCATCCATCACAATATACACAGCCGTGTAAAGCAAGGGCATACGGTAAAACCATTGGGTTAAAAAGCTACGGTCGTTGATGCCGTAAAGATTGGTCAGCGCCTCCGGACGAACCATCGGAAGAAAAAGGCAACAGAGCGCGAAGTCAAAGCAAAGCGTTACCAAAACGACAAGTGCGCCGGAAAGAAAAATGGTGATCCACTTTGCAAAAACATAATGACGTTTTTTTCCGCGTGCAATAATTTGCATGCAATACCCCGAATGAAAATCCCAAAATGCAGAATCAGCACAAGGCAAAGCGGCAAAAAGCGGAAAAAGCAGATAGAGCAGCGTTGGCCAGATGGTAGCAGCATCCATCCCAATCCAGTGCCCGTACACAGAATGCGGCGTTAAAAATAGATCCCCCTGCCAGCCATCGAGCCATTGCACCAGCGGTAAAACGCTGAAAATTATATGGCAAATAGAAATTACAGCACCGGCTGTCAATGCAAATAAAAACTTTCTTCCGTGAAAACAACGCTTGAGTTCAAATTGCAGCAGTTCTTTCATATCATTCCTCGATTCATTCCAGTGCCAGCCATTGCTGATCTAACGCAAAATCGGCTGTGGTTACTTCTGCAACACCTTCCCCGGCTAAATTGGGATAAAGGTACAGATCTTGCAGTTCAATTTCGCTGTTCACATAGTATAAAATTTTGTAAGAAGCCTTTTCGCCTGGGGCAAGTAACGCTTCAAATTGATTTTTGGCATTTTCTGCCACGGCAGGAAGGTCGGACGTCACTGCCTCACTGCCGATATGGCCTTGTGCAACTGTGCCGTCAACACAGCAACGAATGGAAATATTATTTAGATAAAAGTCAGCTTCGCTGCTGCCGGTGTTTTCAATCGAGAGAGTAACGGTCAGATATTCCTCACCCTCGGGAAGTGTGCCGAGCGCCTGCTCACCTTGCGCGACTTTTTCGGCAGAGATACCGGAAGGCTCCGGTCCTTTGACTGCCTCTTGCATCGTCACGCGCAGAGAACCATCTCGAAACGGTATATCCATTGCTGCACCTTTCGCAATCAGATTTTCTTGTGCCATGGTGGGAAATATAAAATCCGTCAGGTTTTCGCTGGTTTGGCCCTCATAATGCTTCAGCATCGATGGGTATTTTTTGGCCCACGGAAGCTGTGCTAAATCGCGGCTGTTCCCCTTGATATCTGTTACAAGAAGCTGAGATTCGTTCGTCTGCTGGGCGATTGTCGATGCGCTTGAAGCGGCTGACGGCGCCGCTTGTGTACCGCAGGCTGTCAAAGCGGATAACAATAAGCTTGCAGATAAAATTGCTGAATAATATTTTCTGAACATTGTTTGATCCTCATGATTTAAATTGGAATTGAGGCTAACTAATTGGAATTAAGCCTGCCATAAATTTTTTAGATAGTTTCATTAAAAAGACTGTCAGCTCACGTGCATTAGAATAAAATCCCATTCGAAGGTGTGAGCTGACAGTTTCCTTATTTAGATTGAATCTGGGCTCCACACGCCCCACGCGCTGTATCCATATCCATAATTGGGAGAAGCATAAACGGCGGCATACCCGTATCCAGGTGCACCATCATAAACCCAATTTCGCATTCTATAGACACCGGTTGACGCAATGTTATAGGTATAGCCACGAGAACAGTCTATGCCCATACCTGAGTTTAAGTTACTGCTTGAGCCAACTACATGTGCAGTAAATCCACCTGTAAGACCCTGCACGGACATATAAACATTGCTCGAATCTTTTTTTGCGCGCCATTCAGTACGCCTTGGTTGACCGGCACTAAAGTTAAACTGAAATCCTGTATCAACGTTATTAGCGGCAAATGCGGTCATTGCACCCATTACGGAAATTGCCAGAATTGCTAAACAAGATATAAGCTTTTTTTTCATTTTTACACAGATCATAGCTTGAACCTCCATTCATAGAAACTATCATCGAGAAATGATAGCCCATCTATCTTTTTAACTAAAGATTTTGTTTGATATAAGCGCTTATGTTGATTTTTACTATACAAATTCAAGCGTAAAATGTCTATAGTTATTGCGTATATGCAGGAAAAATGTGCGTATTTGCAAAAATAAAATCAATTTAGGAACATTTTCGTTATTAAGACAATATTTGACAAGAAGCTTGATTTTCGTTATTCTATTGACAGTTTTTAAAAAAATCAAAACGCTGTATGAAAGATTTTTTTCACAGAACGGTAAAGGCGTCAATTTGTTTGAAACTTATTTTTTATTTTCATTGAAGAATAAGTTGAAAAGCAATACAGTGCTTCCTTCATAAAATACTAGGCTGGTGAGAGAGTGTCCTTATGAATTTTTTAATTTGCGATGATGAATTGGAGTTTGCACTTCACTTAAAAGAATGCTTAGAAACACAGTTGAAAAATCTGAATCAAACCGCGAGTATTCAATGTGTTTGCGATGAAAATGAAATGAAGAGCATCGAAAAAATTCCGTGTGATATTATTTTTTTGGACATTGATATGGGGGAAATCAATGGCCTTGAACTGGCCAAGAGAATCCGCAAGGCACAGCCGGATGCCATTTTAGTGTTTGTAACGCACTATGTGCAATACAGTTTGGAAGGGTATGAAGTGAAGGCGCTGAGATATTTGCTGAAAAGCAATTTGGACGAAAAACTTCCCGAATGCCTGCAAGCAGCGCTTGCCGCATATAAAAAGGAGCGTCGTGTGATTCGCTTATCTAGCGGCAGTGAAGAAGTGGATCTGATGCCGGCACACATTACTTATGCGGAAACCCAGCAGCGCCATCTTTTCCTTCACCTCATTCACGACAAGCGGGATACCTGCGACGTGAGAATGACAATGAATGCGTTAGAGGAGCTGTTGTCTCCCCATGGATTTCTCCGCATTCACCAAAGCTTTTTGGTAAATATGGCGTATATCAAAACGATGAAAAGTACAGGAGTGTGCTTGACGGACGATACCCAGCTGGCAATCAGCACCCGAAATTACAGCAAGCTCAAGCAGGAGTATCTGCGCTGGAGAGGGATGAAGCGATGGAGTATGCAGTCGATATAGTATTTCATTTGCTGCAATATTTGGCCGTTATTGTGTTTTTTGACGCTTTTTTGCCGAGAAATAATCAGGCCGATTCTTTTTGGTTGTGTGTTGCGGCATTTGGTGTGGTATTTCACCTTCTGTTACAGGTTGGCGGTGATTTTTACAAGGATGTTCAAGCAGTGGCTATGGTACTGCTCTTTTATTTGGTGCTGGCGGTACTCTATCGGGGAGAGCCTATTTACCGTCTTTTTATAGCGGCTATGAGTTATGCCTTATTTTCTGCGATAGATGATATCGTTATTTTTGCGGGGCAAATCGTTTTTCAAGTTGACTTTTTCGAGCAGCATTATACTAGGGTGACAACGCAGATGTTTGTTCGGATTCTTGCCGCCATGCTGTTTGCATTTTCGATTAGTTTGTTCCATAAACCAGCGGATGAAGGAACAAGTGCAAGGAAATGGACGGCGCTTTCTTTGCTGTTTCCGCTTTCTTCCATAGTACTTTTATCCTTTTTTTATGATGCCCTTGTAGCCGGTGCATCAAAAAGTGAGGAAAACCCTTATGCGGTTATTGCACTTAGTTTGATTGTTGTGTGCAATCTTGCGGTGTTGTTTTCAAGAGATTACATGAAAAAAAGCATCCGTGAGCATGAGATGTTGGTGGTGCTGAAAGAGCGGGAGCGCACGCAGAAGGAAAGTATCAGTGCGTTAAGCGCAGCATACCAAACCCAGCGAAAAATGACGCACGATTTTCAAAAGCATTTAAGCGTATTGAGCGATTTGCTGAAAAACGGAAACGCTGGGCAGGCAAGCAGCTATCTTTCACAGCTTCGGCGCGACAGCACAGAGCGTATCCTTTTGGTGGATACCCACCATGCAGCAGTAGATGCTATTTTAAACCAAAAGGGAATGGCGGCGCAGCAAAACAAGATTGATATTCGTTTTGAGGTGAACGACCTATCCGGCATGAAAATCAAGGAAACAGACTGCACCGTGGTTCTCGGAAACTTATTGGATAACGCAATCGAGGCGTGCGAAAAGCTGCCCGAACGCGAACGATGGATTCAAGTGAGCGTGACTTATACCCCAGCGGAGGAAGAAGAGCCGGGCAGTTTGTTTTTGTCGGTGCTGAATGCCAGCCCATTCGTGAAAATCAGCAGCGGACAGATTGCGACCACCAAGGAAAACGCCTCTTTTCATGGGTTCGGGCTGCGCAATGTGCAGGACATTTTGAAAAAATATCAGGCAGACTACGACTTTTATTATGAAAATGGGCAATTCGTGTTTAGCGTCGAATGGCCGGAACATCACTAAGGCAAATATTTCGACAAGGGAGGCGAAGATTTGGAAAAAGCAGCAGAGGCTTTAACAAACTATTTTTTAAAAGCGAATCTCATTGAAGACGGGCAAAAAGAATGGTGCCGATACATGATTATGCATCGAATGATGAATGTGGTGTCCCTTTTGGTTTTAGTTCCGATTGGAGCAATATTGGCAGGTTGGGTCAATTCGCTCTTATTTACCTTGGGTTATCGATTTCTTCGTACCAGAACCGGAGGATATCATGCGCATACGCCGTTCCAATGTTTAATCTCTGCGGTTTTAATTCAAGTTGGCTCGCTATTCTTGCTTTTGCCGATTTTTCAGCACCAAGTATGGTTGCTTTTGGTGCTGGCCTTATCAGCTGTCATTATTTTGATTTTATCTCCGGTTGATAATAAAAATATTCATATCACCGATGAGGAAAGGGCCAATTTAACAAAAAGTGTTCATAAGCGCTTGTTCATCATGATATTAGCTGTGCTTGTAAGTATGAAGGCTGCGCAACATATCGCAGCTGATTTAGCGCTTTCTGTTTTTATAACAGCTTTTACAATATGTCTTAGCAGATTGGGCCTTGGAATACAATAAAATAATGCTTGAAGGAGAAAATGAATATGGAACGTAAAATTTCTATCTCAGCAGCGGTAAAAAATATGGTACAAAATTTAATTAAAAATGAAATGGAAGCGAAAGTTCCGAGTACACCATGGGGCTTTTATCAACCGCCCAGACCGGAAAAGGATGCCGGGCAAGATGAAAAATAAAGAAGATCTTGAAATTGCGGCAAACGATATTTACTGTTAAAAGTAAAGGCAGCTGTTTTTCAGCAAAATAACAGTTTTGAAATGTAAGAAAATCTGCTAAGATTGAAAATTATTGTTAGAGAGCGTACTTGTGCAGAAATACAATTACGCTCTCTTTTTTGTTGCAAAGTGTCTTTGTTTGGAAGACATTTTTTGCATTTAGGCACGAAAACATGTCATTTGCGCAAAAACGATTGAAATTTGTAGAAAGCACTGGTACAATCAGGGCAGAAAAAGAGAAATTTACAGATAAGCGATTTACAGGAATTGCTAAAAGGTCTATGCTTAGGTTTCGGCGCGCGAGATACCTATGGAATAGAAAAAAGTGTGAAAAAACCAAAGGAGATGAACCTATGAAAAAGAAATTATTGACCGTGGCTCTTTGTGCAGTGATGGCTGCTGCTATGGCGGTGCCTGCGTTTGCGGATTGGACATTAGAGCCGGCTTATATTGCAAACACTTCCTCTAACGCATTAAATATCTATGGAAACACAGGAAGTCCTATGAAGGGACGTAAGCTCACTTTATGGACAAAAATGCCGTCAATTGATCAGCAATTTACTGTGGTTTATGGAGAATCTAGGAGTAAGCAGTGCATGTATTTAACTCGGTTACAGAATGGAACAACATACGCCATTAACCGCTCACTTAATAGTGTGGCAGGGGGAAAGGCTGCAATCATGTGGAATTTGGCAGACGGAGCTGTTGACTCAGCTTTTCAACTGCCTTACCCAGATGAAACAAGATTGGTAAATCTTTTAAACTATACTGAAGGATTGAGATATTCCGGTGATTACAGCGGAGCTACTGTTTATTTTGCACCGGGAGGATCTTCTGCATGGATTGCCTCCGGTTCACCGGCACTGTAAAAGATATAGAATTATAATATAATGAGGTGCGGAAATATCTTCTGCACCTCATTCATGGTAATTAGGAGTGTAATATGAAAAAGCACTTGGTTTGGAAAAATACTCTGTTAACTGTTGCAGTGGCTGCAATACTATGTGCGTGCCAAAGTACACAGAACAATACCTCCGCC
This sequence comes from Faecalibacterium sp. UBA1819, assembly GCA_002315015.1. Taxonomy (GTDB): domain Bacteria; phylum Bacillota; class Clostridia; order Oscillospirales; family Ruminococcaceae; genus Ruthenibacterium; species Ruthenibacterium avium. Next base: position 85,023 of record DCEX01000035.1, on the reverse strand, counting down.
ACACAGGAAACCACAAATAACGCGGCGGCTTCGGATGCTGCCCTAACGCTGTGTCAGTCTTATGATGAAAACGGTTGCTATCTGGCCGACATGTTCTATACAGACAGCACAAATGCCAATTTAACTTATTTTGATTTCGCTGCTAAAAAACAGATTTTTTTGTGTGAACAGCCCGGCTGTACGCACGATACAGAAAGCTGTCGCTCCTATATGACGGCAATTCCGCAAATGTATGTGATCAATGACGGCTTGGTTCTTTTGCAGATGGGGGCAACAGAAAGTCAACCGCCTAATATTCAGCTTGCCGATAAAGACGGCTCGAATCGCCGCCCTTTGATGGAATTTCCGGCGGATTGTTTGGTGCTGTCCCCGGTTTATCACGATGGCCAAAACCTTTATATGATGACCCAGCAGACCAGCAAAGACACCGGTGACATGATCAAAAAGGTTATGAAAGTCAACTTGCAGGACGGGGAACGAACGGAAATTTATACCTTTGGCAAAGAGGATTACGCGGCGACCCTGAGCGGAGCATGGGGCAGAAACTTTATCATCTCACATTATCGCATGGGTGAGAAGCACGATGTTTATTGGGACAAACGCTTTTTGAACCTAGATACCGGTAAGATGGACGAGGAGCCATTGGCTGTTTTGGATGCGGAAAACGAAGGGGCAGTCGTCGGGGATGGTGTGTTGTATCGCGTAAAATATCCCGAGCAGAAAATTGAGATTTTGGATTTAGAAACGAAAGAAACCCAAACGGTGGATTATGCACCTGTGGCAGCGTCTATCGACGGAACGTTGGAGCCCGATGTGGGGGTATCTGTGATGGGGCCAAATTTACTGCTTTTGGAGTTTCTGGATTTCAGCGGTGAGGAAACAAAGTTTCATCGTGTTGTGTTCAATATAGAAAACGGGGAATACCACCCCTTTACTCTTTTGAGAACGCATAACAACGATATCATCAGGCGGTTGGCGGAAACCGACGATTCTTTTTTGGTTCTGACCGATTGGATCAGCAGTGTCGTCGATGTCGATGAATTAGGCGTTGAAACACGGCAATATGAAGCGAGATATGCCATGATTTCCAAAAGCGATTATGAAAACTCCATTCCGAATTATATCCCCATTGCTTCTGATATTTATCCCGATGCGTGGAACAAATCAACAGAATAAAACGTGGGACAACAGTGTTTGAGATACTTTTGTACTGACATTGCAATCAGGAAAACGATGAGATTTTATAAAACAATCACGCGCACGCTGGGTGTTGTGGCGGCAATCTTGTGTTTATGCAGTTCATGCAGCACCAAGGCTCCTCAAGGAAGTGAGGAACCTGCACAGGATGGAACAGCGCTTTCATTTATAGATTTTATGCGGGAAGGGGATGGAACTGGGGCGGAAAACGGTTATTATTGCATCATTCCGCGAAGCGATGGCTCGAACAACATGGCATTTATTGACTACACGTTCGCAGGTGTTTTTGTGCAACCGTCCCGAATGTCTGCATGAGGACGAAACCTGCACTTCTTGGTTGCCCTACGGCGGTGGCGGCGGTGCGTTATTGACAGCGGGGAATCATCTGTTTTACCTCTCGTTCGGCAACACCACCCCCGGCGTTGCACAGCGGCTGGGCGAGGATGCTTTGCCCCAAATGATAGAAATGGATTTAAACGGTGCAAATCATATAGTAAGGCAAAAATTGAATGCCTTTGAACAGGTTCGGCAGGGGATTGCATACGACGATAACGCCATTTATTTTGTTTGTGATTCCTATGAAAACGGGGTCAATGGTGATTTGCGAACGAGAAGTTTGTACCGTTACGACATTCAATCCAAAAATTTAGAAAAGCGGAAAGAACTGTCTCCATCCGAGCAGATTGTTGGAGTGAACGGGCGAAGCTTAATTTTAAATATTAGCGACGGCGCACAGGACATTACAGAGGATGCCGGCGGCATTGAAACAAAAATCGTATCTTATGATGTGGATACACAAGAGGAAGGCGTGCTTTTGTCACATCCGTTTACAACTTTAGGGCGAGTATATAATGGATATTACTATATGTATAACTTGTCTGGGTCAACATTGCTAAAACAGCAGCTCACGCCAAACGCCCCTTTGGAAACTATTCGCAAAGGCGTAGGAAAACAGGTGGAAATTGTGGACGAGCTGGACGACTATTTTTTGGTGATTGAATCAGTTGCAGATCAAGAAGTGACGCTGCCGGACTCCGACCCGCCTATGACACTCCCGTATCTGTATTTTCAGTATGCACTGATTGAAAAATCGGATTACTACAACTCAACGCCGAACTATGTCCCAATTGAAGGAATCTCGCTGAAAGGAAACGCATAATGCAAAAGAAAAAATGGTTCACTACTCTGTTGGCAGTGCTTTTACTGGGAGTTTGCTGTGCGTGTACCGCGCAGGAATCGGTACAAGGAGAAGCTTCCTCTGCTTTGCCGGAAAGCCAGCCGCAGCAAGAGGAAGCGCAAAAAGTGTTTGAAAGTTCACTCTCCTTTGTCAATCCGCACAGCGGGCCGGGAGCAGCAAGTTCTGACGGCTATTACGACTACCATACTTTGCTGGACGGCAGCGTAATTCTCATGTATACCGATTATGCCACAAAAACGCGTGTACCGCTGTGCAGTTCGCCCAGCTGTGTGCATCAAGATGAAACTTGCAGTGCGTGGTATGCTTACACAGGCGGCGGAATGTTGCCGTTGGTTGTGGGTCAGCGGCTTGTTTTGGCGGTGAATGGTTCCAATGACAGCATCGCGCAGGAAAATGCCACAGAGCCTTATATTGAGGCGATGGCACTAGATGGTACAGGGAAAGAAAAGGTAATTTCCTTGCCGGATGGTATGATGTTTGAATCGCCTTTTGTGACAGACGACACAAGTTTTTACGCCATTTGCTCCCAAACCCAGATAGACGAAGGCGGCCAAACGGTGTTATCACAGCGTCAGTTAATTAAGTTTGACTTAGAACAAAAAAATTATACCGTGCTGTACACATTTGAGAATGCAGGGGCTTACCTGGAAGGATGCACAGCGGATAGCCTGCTTGTGCGCACTGTGGACAGCACTTCCGGCGGAGAGAAAGACGCAGTGGTGCAATATAGCCTATCCAGCCAAAGCGCAGAAGAAATTGTATCTTGGAAGCCGCCGTGCGTTGGGCGTGTATTTGCAGACCAGTTCTATCTCTTTGACCCAGCTTCCTGTGAATTAAGTGCGGTGGACTGCACAAGTGGAACAAAAACCGTTTTGGGAACGCTTGGCAGCCCGAAAGCTCCCTTTACTGCGGTTCAGTTCCAAGATAAAATAGATGACCGGTTGATTTATGAGGCGCTTACAGTGGGGGAAACGACTTCTGCAACGCAATATTTTGCGTTTGATTTGACGAACAAAACAAGTGTGGAGCTGACACTAAAAACACAGGATACCATGCACGAAACGCCGCTGCTCGTTCTGGCAGAATGCGGGGACAATCTTTTGGTTTCGCCCGCTGCGCGTGTAGAAATGGTGAATATTTCGGCTTCAGATGGAACAACGCTGCCAATGCCGTCTTTGTCTTATCAATATGCTTTGATGGCAAAAGCGGACTATTGGAACAACCAGCCCAATTATGCTTTGGTGGATACGGCACAGTGAACCGAAAAAAGCCCGTCCGGGCGAATTGCTGGACGGGCTGAAGCTGTTCCGTTTGGAATGGGGTGTCGCGGGAAAAATGGGCAGTTAGTCGTTTTCGTCCTCATAAATCTTGCCGTCTGCGGCCATCATTTTGTCAAGGGTTTCAACAAACCGATGATATTCTGCCGTGATGCCGTCAAGATAGGCAAGACCCTCTTGCGTAATGGTAAAGTATACGCGCGTGCGGTTGCTTTGGGTGACCATCGTTTCCGACGGCACAATATAGCCGTGTTCCTGCAAGCGGTAAATAGCAAGATACAGGGTGTTGAAACGAAGCATTCCATCAGATAGCCGCGCCATTTCCTGAATCATTTCATAAGCGTACATGGATTTTTGCTTTAACAGAAAAAGAACTAGCATTTCAGTGGTAGCTTTTTTCAGCCCTTCTTTCATGCCGGCAACCGTGCCGCTTCGTTTTTTGGGTTGATAAGACGATTGTTCCACATATCTCACTCCTATGATTAAATTATACAAAAAAATGCAGAGAATTTCAATGTTTGATTTGTGAAAGTTCAGATATTATTTGTTGACAAATATCAGAAACTAGGTTATTCTGTAACTATATTGTTACATTTAGTCCGATGAAAAGGGGAGAGAGCATGAAAAAACATTCTGTTTGGAAATTACTTGTGGGTGTCTTGGCGATGGCTGCAATACTCAGTGCCTGCCAAAGCACACAAAATGACGCATCTGAAACGGTAAACAACGCAGACACCTCCAACGCGCCGTTAACCCTGTGTCAATCTTATACCGAAGATGGTTGTTATCAGACAGAGATATTTTACACAGACAAAACAAACGTCAATCTCACTTATTTTGATTTCGATTCCCAAAAACAGATTTTTTTGTGTGAACAGCCCGGCTGTACGCACGATACGGAAAGCTGCCGCTCCCATGTGAAAGGGATTCCTTATGTAATCAATGACAGTTTGGTGCTGTTTTCAATGACGGAACAGACGGAAAATGGGATAATGCCGGGCAATATTCAGCTCGCCGATAAAAACGGAGCGAACCGCCGGCTTTTGATGGAATTTCCGGCGGACTGCCGGGTATCGACTCCTGTTTATCACGATGGGCAGAATCTTTACATGATGGCCGAACAGAACATCCCAGACACCGCTGACATCGTGAAAAAGATTGTCAAGGTCAGCTTGCAGGACGGAAGTCTAACCGAAATTTATACCTTTGGCAAAGAGGACTACGCGGCGACCCTGAGCGGCGCATGGGGCAGAAATCTTGTCATTTCGCATTGCCGAATGGATGAGCAGCACAATGTCTATTCCGACCAGTGCTTTTTGAACCTGGATACCGGCAAGATGGACGAGGAGGCACTGGTCGTTTTAGATGTGGAAAACGAAGCGGCGTTTGTGGAAGATGGCGAACTGTATCGCGTAAAATATCCCGAGCAGAAAATTGAGATTTTGGATTTAGAAACAAAAGAAACCCAAACAGTGGATTATGCACCCGTTGCGGCCTCTATCGATGGAACGCTCGAGCCCGATGTTGGTGTGTCGGTGATAGAGCCGGGTATTCTGCGCTTAAATTTCATGGATTTCAGCGGCGAGGAAGCAAAGCATTATGATGTTGTATTTGATATAGAAAGCGGGGAATATCACCCCTTTACTCTTTTTAGGCCATATAACCATAGTATCATTGAACCTTTTGCAGAAACGAAGGATTCTTTTTTGGTTCAAACGGATTGGAAGGCCAGCCTTGTGGAAGTAGACGAAATGGGATACGAAATAGAGCGCTATGATTCGCAGTACGCCATGATTTCCAAAAGTGATTACGAAAACTCCATTCCGAATTATATTCCCATTGCTTCGGATATTTACCCCGATGTCTGGAAAGAGTGAGAGCAAAGCGCGATACACTGCTAAAATCGTGAAAATAAAAAAACCGGGAGGCGGTTGGATGGAAGCGAACACCTGTTCGCTGGAGCTGCAAAAGCTCAGCAAAATATATAGCGGAAAGAAAACAAGCAAAAAGGCCCTCGCCGACGTGACATTCACGCTCGGCCCGGGTCTTTACGGCCTTTTAGGGCCAAACGGTGCGGGAAAAAGCACGATGATGAATATTATCACCGGCAATCTGGACGCAAGCGGCGGCAAAGTACTGTGGAACGGCAAAAATATTTTGAACATGGGTCGCAAATTCAGGCGCATTTTAGGGTACATGCCCCAGCAGCAAAATTTATATGACAGCTTCACCGGGCGCCGCTTTTTGCTGTATTTGGCAGCGTTAAAAGAAATTCCCCGCAAGCAAGCCGCGGCAGAAATTCAGCGCACTGCCGAAATGGTGCATCTTTCGGCAGAGCTGGATAAACGGCTGGCGGCGTATTCCGGCGGAATGAAGCAGCGCTTGTTGGCGGCCGCCGCTTTGCTGGGGGACCCCAAGCTGATTATTATGGACGAGCCCACCGCCGGGCTTGACCCAAAAGAGCGCGTGCGCCTGCGTGAAGTGCTGGCAAAGCTGGCATATGACCGCATTATCCTAGTTGCCACCCATGTTGTGAGCGATGTGGAGCATGTGGCAAGCGAGATTCTTTTGCTGAAAGAAGGACAGCTTGTAGACCGCGACACCCCCGGCGCACTGGTGGAAAAATATGCCCCCGGCGGTACGCTGGAGGAGGTTTATCTTTCCATCTTTGGGGAGGATGAGGCATGATGCGTTTGTTTTCAGCCGAGCTGCGCAAGGTGTGGCAAAGCCGCTTTTTCCTGTTGTCCTTTGTGGTACTGCTTGCGGTCAATTTGTTTTTGCTCTGGTTTGGAACAGGGCATACGCCGGGCAGTGCGCCGTCACAGGCATACCGAACCCTGACCCAGCAAATTTCCAGCATGACCATGCAGGAAATGGATACTTTTTTGCACGATGGGCTGGCACGCGCCGAAGCGCTGACCCATATTGATGGCATTGTGCGTATGGAAGCGTACAACAACGGCAAAAAAGACGAGCAAATGCGCGAGAAGTACGCGGCCGATTTTGAGCAATACGGCGATTTGTATCAAACGGGTGATTTCCTGCAATACGGGGAAACGCTGTCGGCGGAGTACCGCTTTTTAAACGGCATTGTGTTAGAGTTTGAACAGGTGAATGGATACGAGGAATTTTTGGATTCCATCGAGAAAAAGGCGCAGCAGCTGTCCGGTATTTCCATTTTTGCCGAAAGTGAAAGCGGCTATGATATGGAGAATATCCGCGTGACAGACGAAGCGTTCAAGGGAATGCGCGGCACACCGATTCACTATTACCCGCAAAAAGGGCTGATCACCGCGCTCGACTTTGAGCTGACCGACGTGGTTTCCGTGTTTGCCATGCTGCTTATCGCCACGGTGCTGGTTCGTGCCGAGCGCGACAACGGTCTTTTGGCGCTCATTCGTTCCACGCCTTCGGGTCGTTTTCCGACTGCTGTGGCAAAGTTGGCGGCACTGGCGGTCAGCTTGGCCATAGTGCTGATTGGTATGTACGGAGTAAATCTGCTCTATTGCGGCAGTTTGTATGGGCTTGGCCCGCTGGAACGCACTATCCAAAGCGTACCGGCTTTGATGCGAAGCACTTGGAAACTCACTGTGGGGCAATATCTCTTTTTCTTTTTGCTGACAAAATGGCTTGCAGCGTTTATCTGCGGCGTTTGGGTGATGCTGGCCATGCTGTTTGCCAAGCGGCTGTTTAACGGTGTGCTTGGCGCGCTGGCGTTTATGGCGCTGCACTTGCTTATCCGCGCTTTGATTCCCGCCACAAGCCGGTTGAATGTGATCAAATATGCCAACCTTGTCAGCCTTTTGCGCACCAATGAGCTGCTCGGCGGCTATCGAAACCTTTACTGGTTTGATCAGCCCATTCCGCTTTTGCTGGTGGAGTCAGTTGCAGCGGTGCTGTTTGCGGTGGCGTTTGTTGCGGCTTTTCTGGTGCTGTTCAGCCGCTACTACTTCACGGCGGCAGGACGGAGAAGCAGTCGGTTTACCTTGCGGCGTAAACTGCCGACGTTTACCACGCCGATGCGGCAGGAGGCGTACAAGCTGCTGGTGATGCAGGGGACAGCGCTTCTTTTGGTGCTGTTTGCTGGTTTTCAAGTGTATACCGCGGTTACGACCGAAAGCTACATTGATGCCAACGAAATTTACTATCAATATTACATGAAGCATGTGCAAGGGCCAATGACACAGGAAAAAGTGGATTGGCTGAACGAGCAAAACCAAGAGTTTGAGCCGATTCATCGCTTAAATGCCGCCCTTTCTGCCAACGAAATTGGCGGGCAGGAGTATCAAATGATGATGCAGGCATATGGCGGGCTTCAGCAAAAGATGATGATCTTTCAGCAAGTCGTGTCAAAAGCACAGATGCTAAGCGAAAAGCCGGGCAGTCAGATGGTGTATGAAACGGGCTGGCTCAAGCTGTTTGACACGCAGGACCGGCAGGATTTAGCCGATAGTTTGTTCCTTGCGCTGCTGTGTGCCGTTTCTTTTTCGGGACTCTTTGCCATGGAGCAGCAAACCGGCATGATTAATGTGATTAGTACCACGCCGCTCGGCAAGCGCTTTACCGTGCGGTGTAAACTCATTTTAACGCTGATATGCAGTGCGGGCTTTGCGCTGCTCAGTGTACTGCCGCGCTTTTGGGTGACCATTCGAGATTACGGCCTCGGTACATGGTTTGCACCGGTGTACAGCATTCCCGACTATTTCGCCGCGCCGGGAATCCCGCTCTTTCTCATGGCAGCACTGCTTGTGCTCAGCCGCTTTTTGGCGGTGTTTTGCATGGCGGTCGTCACACTGGCGCTGTCACAGCGTATCGGCAACACCTTTGGAGCCATGTTTCTTTCGCTGGCGCTGTTCTCGTTTGCGCCGCTTCTGAGCCTGTCCGGTTTAACGGCGGCAAAATGGTACAGCATTTATTTGCCCATCCATTTGTGCGCGATGCTGGCGCAGCCGGGTGGAACCGTGCTGTGTATCATTGCTGTTTTGATTCTTGCAGGGATTTGTTATTGCTGTGTCGAGTATTTGATGCAGGACTTTGGCCGCGTGAGAAAAAAGAGCTGAAAAATTTTCATGTTTTGAGACTGTCGAAAAACTGCCGCCTGACTCAAAATGAACTCGGCAGCAAAAAGAAAAAGGCTTGGGAAAGGGGGCTGAGCCCTCTTTTCCATTTTAGAAAAGGCTTTCGTTTTTGAAAAAAGCGCAGCCTTTTCGACAAACAAAAAGCATTCCGCTTCGGGCTAAGCCCAAAGCGGGATGCTTTTTTCATGTGTTTTTTTTTTCAGAAGAATTATTTTTTCTTCTTTTTCGAGGTCAACACAACAACACCTGCCGCAGCAGTTGCCATCAGTGCCAGCATCGGTGCAACGGGAGAAGCATCTCCTGTTTGAACAATCACGCCGTTACCGGTGCTTGTTCCACCGCCTGTGCCGGTACCAGAACCGGAACCGCCATTGACGACCAGTGCAGCCTTTGCAGCATTCAGTGCATCCAAAGCAGCCTTTACGTCTGCCTCTGTTGCGCTGTTGCTTGCAAGCACGGCCTTTGCCTGCTCCAAAGCGTTCAGATAGTTCTGCCAGCTCTGTGCGGTGTAGGCGCTTCCATTCAGGTTAGCAGCCTCGTTTACAGCATTCTGCAAAGCGGTCTTATCGGGGATTTTTACCAAGCCCTGCTTTGCAATGTTCAGTGCTGCCAAAGCAGCCTGTACATCAGCCTGTGTTGCATTTGCGTCTGCAAATACAGCTTTCGCTCTCTCCAGAGCCTCGACATACTTTGCCCAGCTGCTTGCGGTGTAAGCATTCTGGTTCAAGCCGTTTGCCTCAGCAATTGCCTGCTCCAGCTGTGTTTTATCAGCGGGCTCAGTGCTGGGAACGGATTCCAAAGCGTTTACAGAATCCTGCAAGTTGGCAATTGCCAGTGCCACATCATAAGCCGTTGCATTGGCATTGTCATAAACAGCTTGTGCCTTTGCCAGATTGTCAGCCACAACCTGCCAAGTAGACTCGGTGTAATCGGCAGCATTCAAAGCGTTTGCTGCGTCAATGGCTGCTTTCAGGCCGGTTTTGTCCACTACCACGCCTTCGGGTGCAACATACTGTGTCACACGAAGCTCAGCCGCGGAAGCAAATTTGTTTTTCTCGTTTGCACTTTGTCCCGTAGTGGTCAGAGCGGTCAAGCGAACATTGGTTACGCCTTCAATCTCCTTGCCGAAGTCAACTTTCTGCCATCTGGTAGCAGCGTCAAAGCTTACTTCGCCACTTTCCGATCTGGACAGAGAAACAGGTTCCCAACTTGCGCCGCCATCTTTACTGATCTCAATTTTTGCGGTCAAAATCTTGCCGTTTGCATTGGCACCGCCGGAACGCGGCAGATAACGCATACCGGTAATTGCTCTCGGCTCATTGAAGTCGAACTGATACCATGCAGTACCATCGGCTACGGCGTTTTCAGCCCAAGCAGTATGCCAGTGTGTGCTTTCATTGCCATCCTGTGCAAAGTCAGCGGGGCCTTCTCCGCCGGCATCCGGCTGTTCGCTGCCAACTTCTACCGCATAGTCTGTGGTGGGAATGTCATAGCGGTCGGAAGCTTCTGTGCCGGGTGCGGAGTTCATCGCTTCCATGCGTGCACGCAAAGCGTAGAACGCTGCAGCGATATCTTCGGGATTCTGCTGGTCTTTGTCCAAAGCAACCTGGGCGTTGACCAGAGCTTCCTGGAACAGTGCCCAATCCGCCGGCTGATAATTCGACTCAGAGTAGTTTGCCATTGCTTCTTCAATCAAAGCAGCCAAATCGTCTGCACTTACCGTTTCTTCCACGAGCTCGATGGACAGGTTATCCAAAACAAAGTCTTGATAGCCGCCGAAGTTTGCAACAGAGCCGCTGGTGCCCTGCAAATCAGGCGATTTGGAGGTGGAATAAATTCCGAACCAGGTTTGGCCGTCAGCAGCGCCGACAATTTCAAAGCTATAAGTTTGTTCCTGGTTGCTGCCCATTGCCATCGGCAATTCGGTAACCGTTTCGGAACCGCTGTACTCGTTATTGCCTACGATGACGCCGTAAATGCCGTCAGAACCAGCCTGATAATCGAAGGAAACTTTGTACTTTTTGCCCGGCTCAAAGCGGAAGTTCTGCGGAATGGTCTGCATGACAAGAGCGCTTCTGCCGAACAGGCCGTTCACCTTGACAGACCACTGGGAATCGGTGTCGTTCTTGGTCAGAACGTCATCCATCTTTTTCACGTCCCAGCCAGCCTGCGTGTACGGTGCGTGCAGCTCGGAAAGGTGAGTACGGTTATCCTCAACGCCTTCAATTCCGCCGACAACGAAGGGATACAAGCCCTGCACGGAGTTTTCAAAGTCTTGGTGCAAGCCGATCACGTTGCCGTTCTCGTCTTTCTCAACAACATCCATAGCGGACTCTACCACGCGGATATCGTCGAAGTAAACGCTGCCTTCACCGGCTGCTTTAGAAAGGGTCAGGGTCACAGTACCGCTCTGCGGTGCAGTGAAGTAAACATACATATTCTGGAAGTAGCTGGTGCCGTCTACCGTTGCGCTGGAATTGCTGTGGGTATAAGCCTTGACATAGTTCTTCGCAATGGAGCGCTCGGTGTAGTTGCTGTCCAGCACTTTGCCGTCAACGGAAACCGTCATAGATGCCTGAGAATCGCTGCGGTTGTCTACGCCGACATAAATGGAATAAGTTTGACCGGGAGCGAGGTCGGTCAGAGTTTGTGTCATGGACACCTCGCCGTCGAGCTTCAGCATCGGGTTGCTGAACTGGCTCTTAGCAATCTGAGCTGTGCCGCTGCCGTCTTTCGTCCAGTATTTTTCCAGGCCTGCATCGCCGGAGTTAAAGCCGACGTCGGTCAGGTGCATGCCTTCGCTCCAAGTGATGTCAAGGTTGGCTTCTTCGCCCTTCAAGACAACATACGGAGTTTGTGCCTCTGCGGTCAAAGTAATTTTGCCGCCGGAAACAGGGATTTTCTGTTCTTCGGTTTTGCCGAGGTCGGTGAGCTTATATACCGTTACATTGGCAAGGTTCTCCCAGCCGTTCGGCAGTTCCCAAGTGGTCTCGCCGCCCAAAGTGTTCCAGTGGTACAGCTTTTCAGCGTCTGCTGCCACACGGTCACCGGTGACGGAATCCCATACCCACGGAATCAGGTAGCTCTCGGTGCCGCCTGTGCCGTTATCGCCGCGAGATACCGCGCCCTGAGCAATCACTTTGCCGTTCAAAGTAACGGTGCGGTTGCGATACTCTGCGGTGTTCGGGTCGGTGCTCTCTCTTTCCACAACAACCACATCGGTTTCAGCGGAAGTTTTGTTCGGGTCAGCCTTCAAAGTAATTTTCTTTTCCGGTGTCCAGGTGTAAGTTTCGCCGTTATCCGTCATTTGAACGGGTGCGCCGTCCTCCCAGTCAACTACTTGATAGTGCTGCAAGAACTTCGTCATCAGGTTGTGGGTGTACAGGTTGACGATGTAAGCGTCATAGTCGTTGCGGCCCTGCCAGCCTTCGAAGTCCTTCATGTTGTAGCCGCCCAGCAGGGGAGAGTTTGCAACGCCGCCGTAGCTGGGATAATCGCCTACCCAAGAATCCTTCTGGTGGTTGCGCAGGAAGCGCATCACTTCACTATTTTCACCCTTGGAGGTATAGCCGCCGTAGGTCAGGTCAGTTGCCCAGTGCTGGAAGGTGGAGTCATACTCGTTGCCGGAGCCCCATTCCGTGGTCATACGCCAGCCGTTGTCGGTAATCATCTTGGAAAGCTTGCGGGTCTCCCAAGAGTCTTCCGAATTGCTGGAGGTCAGGTTGCCCCAAACGTCCACATAGATGAAGTCCATGTTGTCGCCAACCAGCTCTTTCAGCTCGTCAAAACGGCTTTCGCGCATGCCCATAGCGAGGTCATACAAACCGTCAATACCGATGCCCTGGTCAATCCAGTTCCAGCCGTAGCTGAGGTTGCCATTTACTCTGCGAACCATTTCTTCGCTGAAGGCTTTGGCTTCAGGATACATTTCGCTGGCGTTGACGTGAATACCGAAGCGTGCGCCGTATTCAGCGCCTTTTTCCATCAGCATGTTCATGTCCTCGGCACCGCCCATGCGCTGGCCGATGTCAGCATAGTCGGGGTGGCCGGAGTCGTGGCCCTCGTTGCCATAGCCCTTCAACAGAATGGACTGGCCCAGACCGTCGGTGTGCATAGCAACGCGCTTAACGTTGTCCAGCGTGGTGAGGAACGGGTTTTGTGCCTGGCCGCCGAAGTTCATGGCAATACGCCATGCTACCAGCTCGGGCACTTCTTCGTACTTGTACGGGTTGTTCATGATGTCGCGGAACGCAATCGCACCGTCCTGCCAGTCAATGGTCTGGTCCTCGTTGCGGTCACCGGTAATGGTGATTTTGCTCTGCGGCATTTCCGTCTCGGTTACGGTGTATTCAACACCCTTCGAGTCGGTAATATTGCGGTGGTAGTACCACTCAGCGCTGGCGAGGCCGAGCGTTTTTGTGCCTTCCACTTCCGTCACGGTAGCATAAATGCGGGTGTTCTGGCTGCCGCCCTGTACGGGAGCTGCTACAACACGGCCATTGTGCTCGGAGTTGCTCCACATACCGGCGCTCAACTCATCATTGGATACAAAGGCATACATATAGTCGCGGTCTGTAATAAACTCCGTGTCGGCGTTTACTTCAATCAGCTCGTCACCGCTCTTATGCGTGTTAGAGGACATCACAGCACCTTTCATGTTGGCGCCTGCCTGTGCAGCGGAAACAGAAATCAAGCTGTGATTCGGGATGGAAATGGTCTGAATCGGATAGGTTTCCACCTGCTGACCATAGGTGTTCGTGGTGGTTTGGTCTTGCAGCTTGTTGTCAATCTTAGTGATGTTGAAAGCAAGCTCATCGCCGCTGACGACCAATTCAGCCGTAACTTCTGCGTCAATGTGGTTGGCCTCATCTTTAATGGTCATCACATAGGTAGCCTTATCCGCTGCGAAGGCAGCCTTCACGTTGTCCGGGCTGACGGTCACTTCTGTGCCGTTGATTTTTACCTTGTCAATGGCTTGTGTTTGGCCATAGAAGGTTTTGCCCGCCAAGTCTCCCTTCATCTCATAGCGAACGACGCTGGGGAAGTTTTTGGCAACATAAACGTCCATCGCTTCCGAGGAAATCTTTTCGGTTTCCACAGCAACGCTTTTCTGCATGGTGATGTCTGCAACAGAGGCAGCGCCGTCTTTCACGGTTACGGTGGTGGTTGCCGTCTGATAGCCGGACTTGGTCACTTTTACGTCATAAGTGCCGTTCGACAGCTGTACGGTGAATTCGCCCTGTGCATTGGTAGTGGTTTTTTCTGTACCAATGGTAACGTCAGCGCCCTCAATGGCTGCGCCTTCGCTGTCCACAACCTTGCCGGTAACAGCATAGGCCGCTGCTTCCTTTTGGCCGGTGTAGTGGATGTTTTTCAAGAGAACATCTGTTGTGTTGCTCTTGTTGTAAGTACCTGCTTTAATGGCAATCTGATTGCCCAAAACGCCTGCAATACCGGAGAAATCTTCATCGGTAAATACAGCGGAGCCGTCCAGCTTCAGCGTCATTTTGTGGTCTGCGGTCCACTCAATGCGAACTTGCAGTTCCTTGTCGGGTTTCGGTGCCGGCTGACGGCTGCCGCTATACCAGTCGCCGTTGCCGCCGGTATATTTCTGCCAGAACCAACCGCCGTTGTCATAACCGACGAACATACCGTTTTGATCGGTATTGTAGCCAAGATAGACACCAAAACGGTCGGCGTCGCTGACGCCGGTGTTGGCGTTATTGGTTTTCATCGTGAACTCAAAATAACCTGCTTGAGAGAAGTCGAAGGTATTGGGGTTCACAAACATAGCTGGTTTCGTGCCGGGGTTGTTGCCGTTCTCGGTGCCGGACTTGATGTGCAGCCAGCCGTTTTCAACAGCGCACACAGTGCTGTTGCCGCCGATTACGTTGTCTGCGGTCCAAGCATCGTTGATGCCGTCTTCCAAAGCCTTGGAATCTGCGGCGTTGGCCAATGCCGCCGGAGCAGTTTCCTCAGCTGCTGTGGTGGGCAGGCTGTTTGTATTGCTGTCGGTTGTGTCGGACGCTGCGGTGCTTTCGCTCTCAGCCTTCGGGGCCTCGGGCTCTGCCGAGGGTTGTGCAACCGACTCAGCGGGAGCAGATGTGCTCTCGGATTCTGCGGGGGTAGAGGTGCTCACGGACTCATCCGCTGCGGTGCTCTCGCTGACAGCTTCCGGGGTAGAAGTGCTCTCAGCGCCAGTTTGCTCCGCGGTGCTCTGTGCTTGCGGGGAAGAGGTGCTTTCGGAAACGCTCTGTGTCTGTGCAGCATAAGCTTGCAGCGACATACCCGTATAGAAGCGGGTCAAATTGTAGCTGTAAGGTGCTGCCATGTTGAGCGCCAGAAGCAAACTGAGGAACTTTAGTTTTCTCTTCATGTAGCTCTCTTTTCCTTTCTGCTTTTCAACTTTTATCGTTGACCGTCGTTCTTCGGATGCTTCAAAGGGATACAAGGTAACAAAGCGGTGCGGGAAACAAGCCGAACAAGATGGCAACAATTTCCCTTATTGTATTACTTTTTCGTAAATTTTTCATTGACTTTCCAAACAATAATCACATACTGCAAAATATTTGGACAAAAAGATAATAAAAATAAGCTTACAAGAAAAGAAAATTAGCAAATTCCATGGAAACTGGCCTTACTTTTCAGCAGTATAAGATGAATTGGAAAATTGTGCCATTATCAAAATATCGCCCGCTCGTATCAAAGTGTCTCCGCGGGGGATGATGGTATCAATCCCTCGCTTGATTAAAATGACACGATTGGTATGTGCTTTTGGGATTTGTGATAAGGCACAATTTACGAAGGTGTCTTTCGGACTAACCGCCACTTCCCGCAGCCTTAAATGTTCTCTATCTTCAAAGCTGCGTGCTGCCAACACCAGCAAATCGCCGCAGGCAAGCTGGGTGCTTCCATCGGGCACAATCACTTCCTGCCCGCGAATCACCATGGCAACCAGCAAATCGGACGGGAGGCGAAGCTCACTCAATCGCTGGCCGCACCATGAATGGGCGTGATCAATATGCAGTTTAATAAAGTGAATATCGCTGTCCTCTTGATAATCGGTAAAAGTACAGCCGACATCGGTTTGAGTGTCAATCATAGAAAGCTTTTTGGCCACAAAGGGCAGCAAAGTGCCTTGAACCGAAATCGACAGCAGTACCATGCAAAAAATTAGGTTGTACAGATTGTATGTTGTTTGAACGCCGCCAAGCACCGTTGCGATGGCAAATACAACGGAGGCGGCTCCGCGAAGGCCCGACCATGACACAAGTCCGATTTGATTCAGCTTGCAGCCAAATGGCTTCAAAAGCAGAAAGCTGACCAATGGGCGCGCTGCAAGCGTTAAAAACAAGGTTAACACAATGGCCGGCACAATGACCATCGGCAGCTGAATGGGGGTGACAAGCAGACCCAGCAGGAAAAAGATGATCACCTGTGCAATGTGGGTGAGCACATCCATAAAGTGAACCAGGTACTTTTTTTGAGGCAAATGAGAATTGCCAATCCAAATGCCGCACAAATACACACTGAGGTAGCCGTTTCCGTTGAAACAGGAGGGAACCGCATAGGCCAAAACCATAATAGACAGTAAGAATACGGTGTGGCTTTCCTGAGAGGGCAGCAGCTGCTGATGCAGAAGCTTGACAGCTAACCATCCGAATAAAGCGCCGAAAAAGAGACCGATGACCATTTGCTGGGCAAGCAGCAACGGAACCGAAATCGATTCTCCGGCCAGCAAAGCGACGGCAACGGTGGTCAGCATATAAGACATCGGGTCGTTAGAGCCGGATTCAATTTCCAGCAAAGAGTCGGTGTGATATTTTAAAGCCAGCTTTTGAGAGCGCAAAATATTAAACACCGACGCGGCATCGGTGGAGGAAATGACAGAACCGATTAAAAAGGATTCCAAAAGAGGAAGCCCCAACACCCAATGGGCAAAAAGCGCAAGCGCACCGGCTGTTCCGGCAACCCCCAATGTAGACATAACAATGGAAGGAGCCAGAACGGGCCGGGCCGCCTTCAAATTCGTGCCGAAGCCGCCGTAAAACATAATAAAAATAAGACAGATCGAACAAGTAATATTAACAACGTCATAGTTGTCAAAAGCGATTTTCAATACGCCGTTTTCCCCAAAGAACATGCCCAGCCCAATGAAAATCAGCAGGGAGGGAATGGGGATTTTTCCTAGAAATCGATTGGCTAAAATGCAAATTAAAACAACAAAGCCAATGAGCAATAAAGGTTCGTTCATAAGTTCACCATTGATTCAATAAAATAAAAAATGTTTTCAGGGGAATTTAGGAGGTAAAAAAGGGGCAAAATCGCCCGTTGCATCTGCGCGCGTTTATAGCTGCCGTACACGAGTATTATAACAAATTGACAGCAAATCGTAAATCGTTTGAGAGGCAATGGAGGATAAAAGGTAAAATTAAGCTGCCGTTGAACGAAAGCTCGAAAACTTATATGTTTACCGTTTACAACGCGGCGATGAAAGAGTACAATATGGGCTGTGTCGGTGCGTTTGCTATGCCGCCGTTTTTGTATATTTTCTTGCAGCGTCCATGGATGGAAGGCATCGCACTGTCTGGTATGAAAGGATAATCAAAAGGAGCGTGGATGTTATGGCTAAGACAACGTGTTTTATTGCTTCTTCGCTGGAAAAAGTATTTCCCACAAAGCGCCCGCAGGCACTTTCGGGGCAGGTGTATGCCTTTCCCAACACACGCGCAGCGGTGCAGCTGGTGTACCATGCCGAAAGCGGCCGGCAAGGCGGCTTAATGCAGAGCTATTTTGTCAAGGTAGAAGGCGCACCGTGTGAAGCAGAACTCAGCAAAGTAGAGTTGATTCCGTCCGATTTTCCGTGCTGGGAACAATTTATGCAGGATGAAGACTATTTAACCAAAGAGCCGGGACTGTTCCCGGATTTGCTTTCGCCCCTCAAACAACCGGAGATTTTCCCGGTGCCGCGTCAATACCGAAGCTTATGGGTGAGTTTTGACCTGCCGGAAAACACAAAGCCCGGACACTACGAAGTGACCATTCGGCTGATTCCCAATCAAAATATCGTTTTGGGCAACGGTGCCGCGTGGAAAAATCCCGATGAAGATGAAACGGAAATCAGCGCAAGCTTTGTTTTGCGTGTCGGCAAAACCGTGCCCGATGCCCAAACGCTGATTCATACCGAGTGGTTTTATGCCGATTGTCTGGCTGACCACTACGGGGTAAAGGTGTTCAGCGAGGAGCATTGGAATATTTTAGAGCGCTTTATTGAGATGGCGGCCACCCGCCACGGAGTGAACATGCTGCTAACTCCTGTATTTACGCCGCCGCTGGATACCGCTGTGGGAACCGAGCGCCCCACGGTTCAGCTGGTAGGGGTCAACTGCTTAAAGGGTACTTACAGCTTTGATTTCTCTAAGCTGCGCCGCTGGACAGCCATTTGCCGCCGCTGCGGAATTTCTTATTTGGAAATTTCCCATTTATTTACCCAGTGGGGCGCAAAAGCAACGCCGAAAATTGAAGTGAACGAAGACGGCGTGATGGTGAAGAAATTCGGCTGGCACGTTTCGGCCAAAAGCCCGGAATACCGCCGGTTCTTAGAAGCGTTTCTGCCCGCGCTGCAAGCGGAACTGACCGATCAAGGCTATGACCGCGACCATGTTTATTATCACATTTCCGACGAGCCGAACGAAACGCAAATGGAGGACTATTTGGCAGCAAAAAAGCAAACAGAAGGTTTGCTGGAAGGCTGCCGTGTGATGGATGCGCTGAGCAGTTTGGAATTTTACCGCACCGGCGCCGTCGCATTGCCTGTTCCGTCGAATGACCATATTCAACCGTTTTTTGATGCGGGTGTGGAAAATCTGTGGGTTTATTATTGCTGTGCACAGGGGGTCGATGTGCCCAACCGCTTTTTTGCTATGCCCAGCTCCCGCAACCGCATTATGGGCGCACTGATGTATCTGTATCGCATCAAGGGCTTTTTGCACTGGGGATACAATTATTATTATGAGCAGTATTCCCGTGGCCCTTTGAATCCTTATGCACAGACACACTCCAATTTTGCGTTCCCGTCCGGCGACCCCTATCTGGTCTACCCCGGCAAAAGCGGAGCGCCCCAAAGCTCTATCCGCGCCGAAGTGCAAAACGAAGCGCTGGATGATTTGCGTATTTTGCAAACGTTGGAAAAGAAAATAGGCCGCGAGGCAACCTGTGCGCTTTTGCGTGAGGTGGCGCCCGAAAGCCCGTGGACGTTCAAAGATTATCCTCGCGGAGAAACTGCGCTGCTTGCCATCAGAAAGCGCATCTTTGAGGCGTTGGAAAACGAAATGTCCTAGGGGCTTTCTGAAAAGTCGAAATTTTCATCTTTTTCTATCAGAAGCGGTGTCTGCTGCGTGAAAAATGCTCGGAATCCACAAAGGATTCCTGTGCTTTTTGCCTTGCAGCCCCACACATCTTACGAAAAATCTGCGCATTTCTTTGTTTTTAGAAACGCCCTAATTAACATTAAAAATGTAAATATATATACAAAAACACCTGCCGCGTCTTTGCTTGGATGCGGCAGGTGTTTTTGTGAAAAGAAGAATTAAGGAAAAATCGGTGGTTAGCAGAAAATAGATTAGGCGTTCGGACGACCGAACACGGCGGCGTAATCGTTTTCAAATTTACGGCGGATAACCTTTGGAACATTATGAAAGAAGCATCTGGAACGGAAAGCGTTTATGTGATGCCGTGGAATACCCAGATTCTCTACGTTTACTACCGCCCGTCCATGTTTGAGGCCGCAGGCATTGAAGTACCCACTACTTACGAAGAATTCCTCAACGCCTGCAAAGAGCTGACTGTGGATACAGACGGCGACGGCAAAATTGATCAGTACGGCTTCTCGATGCGCGGTGCATCCGGTGGTCAAGAGCCTTGGGGCAGCTTCATTTACGCAGCGGGCGGCAGCTTTGAAGATTTGACCAGCGAAGGCTCTGTCAAAGGAATGCAGGACTTTATCGACTTGTACACCAATGGCTATGTGCCCGAAACCGCTCCCAACGACGGCTTCCAGGAAACCATCGAAACCAACTTCAAATCCGGCAAATGTGCCATGGTGATTCACCACACCGGTTCTTATAAAGGTATGGTAGAAACCTTTGGCGACGACGTGGCAGCCTTCCAGTTCCCCGCAGGTGAAGGACGCTGGACCAGCATGGGCGACACAGAGAACGTCATGCTTGAAACTTGTGAAAACAAGGATGCCGCTTTTGAGTGGATGAAGTATCTGGCAACCGGCAAAGGACAGGAAACTTGGTGTACCGTAACCGGTAACGTTCCCGTTTCCACCCGCGTGCAGGAGATGGATGAGTTCCAGAATAACGTCTTTATGAAAGCTTCTATTGAGGGCATCGACTTTGCAGGTATCCTGCCCATTTTGGATACCACTTCCGACTGGATTTCCAATATTTGGCCGTCTACGGTGCAGCAAGCACTGCTGGGACAGATTACAGCAGAAGAAGCCATGCAGACACTGCAAACCGGCCTTTGGGGAGAATAATCCGTTCATTTTTATTGCTTTGCTGCTCCGTTTCCCGGCAGGGAAACGGGGTGGCCGGGCAAACAAAACAGCCGCATCATAAAAAAGGGGGCGATTGCCCACCCGTATCCGTCAAGAGGGGTTTGGAACAGCAAAACCGTACACCGTTTTGCCCGATGACGGCGGAGAATTGAAATACTTTCGCAAAAGGAGCTGAAGGTTGTGCAAAAAAGCAAAAAGCCGCGCACCAATATTTGGCCGTATTTGTTGGTAGCACCGGCACTGTTGGTTGTGCTTTGTGTCGTATTTGTTCCGGTGTGCAATGCCATTTTAATGAGTATGCAGAACTATGACCTGCGCAAGCCAAGTCAAATCGGCTTTATCGGATTAGGAAATTATATCAAAGCGTTTCAGGATGAGTTGTTTTGGTCCAGCCTTTGGCGAACCATTTTGTGGGTCGTATTTGGTGTCGGTTTCCAGTTCATTCTCGGTTTTATCTTAGCGCTGCTTTTAAACAAAAGCTTTAAAGGCCGCGGTTTGGCGCGTGCCGTCAGCTTGGTGCCTTGGGTTACGCCCGGCGTTTTAATCGGCTTAATGTGGCGCTGGATGTACGACGGCAACTATGGCGTCATCAATGATCTGCTGCAAAAACTGCATTTGATCAGTGAGCCGATTCCGTTTTTGGCGCAGCCGGAAACCTCCTTTTTCTCGGTCATATTAACCATTGTTTGGCAGGGCGTTCCGTTTTTCGCCTTGATGCTGATGGCAGGTTTGCAGGGAATTTCTTTGGATTTGTACGAAGCTGCCGACATTGACGGTGCATCTTGGTGGCAAAAGCTGACACGCATTACCATTCCTTCGCTGAAAAACACCATTTTTGTCACAACGCTGCTGCGTATCATTTGGGTGGCAAACTCGGTGGACGTGATTTTCAACATGACCGGCGGCCCGGCTTATTCTACGCAAACGCTGAGCGTTTATGTTTACAACCGTGCTACGGCGCTTGACTTGGGCTATGCGTCCGCGATTTCCATTGTGCTGACACTGCTTTTGTGCTTGGTGTCTGTGCCGTACTTAAAGCAAATGCTGAAAAAGAACTGAGAGGTGACACAAGTTGAAAACACTGAAAAGATTTTTCACCCTGTGGCTTCCCGTGGTGCTGATTTTGCTGTTTTTGCTGTTCCCGTTTTACTGGACGCTGGTCACCTCGCTGAAGCCGGAGCAAGAGCTTTACGGCCCTGTAACTTACTGGCCGCAGCAGCTGACGTTTGCAAGCTACGAGAAGCTGTTTAGCGAATTTGACTTTTTGAAACCGATGGGCAACAGCCTGCTTGTAGCTGTGTGCACCACGGCCATCACGCTGGTGGTATCCACTTTGGCGGCTTATGCCTTTACCCGCTTTGAATTTAAAGGCCGCCGCGGATTGATGGTGATGTTTTTAACCAACAACATGTTCCCCACCGTGCTTTTGATGATTCCTCTTTACACCATCATGCGCACGATTGGAATTTTGTACACACCGCTTGCGTTGATTTTGTCGTATACCACTTTTACCATTCCCTTCACCGTGTGGCTGCTCAACGGCTACATCAGCGACCTGCCCGTTTCGCTGGAAGAAGCGGCGATGGTGGACGGATGCAACCGTGCGCAAGGCTTTATCCGCATTGTCATGCCGGTGCTCATTCCGTGCCTCATTTCCACGGGCGTGTACATCTTTATGCAAAGCTGGAATGAATATACGTTTGCTACCATGTTTACAAACTCCTCCAACCGAACCATCCCGGTTGCACTCAAAAGCTTAATCGGTAACCTTGGCGTTCAGTGGGATTTGCTGACATCCGGCGGTATCATTACCATCGTTCCGGTTTGTATCATGTTCTTCTTTGCACAAAAGCGTTTGGTGGAAGGCTTAACTGCCGGCGCTGTAAAAGGCTGATTTTATTCTAGAAATGGAGTGTAACAAATGATGGATTTTGAAAAACAAAAAGAAAAAGCACGCAGCCTGCGTGCCGATGTGGTGAAAATGCTGTATCTGGCGCAATCGGGCCACCCGGGCGGCTCGCTGTCCATTGTGGATATGCTCATGGCGCTTTATTATAACGATGTGATGAAAGTTGACCCCAAAAACCCGAAATGGGAAGGCCGCGACCGTCTGGTGCTCAGCAAAGGCCATGCCTGCCCCGCATTGTACGCCGTCTTGGCTGATTTGGGCTTCTTCCCGCGGGAAGATTTGTGGCACCTGCGCCAGCTGCACTGTCATTTGCAGGGTCATCCCGACATGAAGAAAACGCCGGGCATTGATATGAACACCGGTTCGCTTGGCCAGGGCGTTTCTGTGGCCGGCGGCATGGCAATGGCACTGAAGAAAAAAGGCGGCAGCCAAAAAGTGTACGCAATTGTCGGTGACGGCGAAATTCAGGAAGGCCTTGTTTGGGAAGCAGCAATGAGCGCTGCACACTACAAGCTGGACAATCTGACGGTAATGCTGGATTGGAACGGCCTGCAAATTGACGGCAGCAACGACGACGTCATGAGCCTTGGCGATGTCATGGCAAAATATCGCGCCTTTGGCTTTGAGTGCGTGGAAGTAGACGGCCACGACATCGAAGCACTGGTGAAGGCACTGCACACACCGCACGAGGGAAAACCGCTGTTCCTTTGCTGCAAAACATCGAAGGGCAAGGGCGTTTCCTTTATGGAAAATCAGTTCGGCTGGCACGGAAAAGCGCCGAGCAAGCACGATTATGAAGCAGCAATGAAAGAGCTGGGGGTAGAGTAAAATGAGTGAAGCAAAATCTTTGCGTGTAGCATACGGCGAGGCTCTGAAAGAGCTTGGCGCAAAAAATGATAAAATTGTGGCAATGGATGCTGACTTGGCACATGCCACCATGACAAGCATTTTTAAAGAAGCATATCCCGACCGCCATTTCAACTTCGGTATTGCCGAGGCCAACATGGTGTGCGCAGCGGCAGGCTACGCTGTGGAGGGTTATATACCTTTTGTCAGCACATTTGCGCTGTTCGGCGCAGGACGCGCTTACGAGCAAATCCGCAACTCGGTTGCTTATGATGGTTTGAATGTCAAGTTTGGCTTGTCCCACTCCAGCTTGTGTGTCGGTGAGGACGGCGGCAGCCATCAGGCCATTGAGGACATTGCTTTGATGCGTGTCATTCCGGGGATGACGGTGCTCGTTCCCTGCGACCCCATTGAAATGAAAAAAGCCGTATTTGCAGCGGCGGAAATCGACGGCCCGGTTTATATCCGTGTGGCGCGCCCCGTTTGCGAATGCATTACCAATGAGGATGACCCCTTTGTCGTCGGCAAAGCCAATGTGATGAGCGGCACAAGCGACTGCGACGTGGTGCTGGTCTGCACCGGATTGATGGTAAGCAAAACCATCGAGGCTGCAAAAATGCTGGCGGAAAAAGGCGTCAAAGCGGCAGTGGTCAATATGCATACCATTAAGCCTTACGACCGTGAAACCGTAGTGGAGATGGCTAAAAAGTGCAAAGCGGTTGTAACAGCCGAGGAGCATTCCGTGATTGGCGGTTTGTATTCTGCCACTTGTGAAGCGCTGGCCGGAACCGATATTAAGGTGGCGGCAGTTGGTGTGCAGGATGTGTTTGGTCAGTCCGGCAAGCCGGAAGAGCTGTTTAAAGAATATGGCTTAACCGCAGAGAATATTGTAAAGAAAGCAACCGAACTGATTGGATGAAAGGAAGCGTATCACAATGAGCAAAATTGAATGGATGTCGCACGACTTGGCTGGGGACGATAAAACCGCATTGAAATGGGTATATGAAAACCCTGTATGGAAGGTTGGCATTAAAAACTTTAAGCCGGCCAACGGCTTGGAAGGCACCGTATGCTTGGAGCGCCACAACGCAACCGATGAGCTGTTTGTGCTGCTCGATGGCGAGTGTGTTCTGCTTCAAGCGGATGACGATAACGGCGCTGCGGTGAACATTACCTCTGTAAAAATGGAGCCGATGCGCGTTTACAAAATCCCGAAAAGTTTGTGGCACAACACGGTAACATGGCCCGGCACAAAGCTTGTGCTGATTGAAAATAATCCTACCGATATGACAAACAGCGAAGTTTATCAGCTGACTGCCGAGCAAAAAGCGGCTTTGCCGGAGATTGTCAAAGGCTGAGTGGTCCTGATAGGAACAAAACAGGAAAAAGCTGAAAGCGAAAGGGAGAGGCCCTCCTTTTCGCTTTCAGCGGTTTTTACCAATTAGAGCGGGAATCATGAAAGCATAGCGACAAAACTGCCGTAACATATTCTTAAAAGATAGGATAAAAGATATGGTGAAAAAGCTGAAAATTTTGGCTTTTCAAACAGTTATTCGGCATTTTGACTGTACATTGTATAAAAAATGGACACTTTTATGTTAATTTTTTATTTTATGTGGTAAATTTTGTAAAAATAAGCTATAATATAAAGTGCAAGAAACGTGGACGAATTTGTCAAAGCGTTGTGTTGGGAGAGATGGCCTATGGCATCTGTAGAGAAAAAACTGAATAAAGAGATCCAGCATTTAATTGTACAACATTTAAAATCGGGGCAAAAGCTTCCCACGGAAAAGGAACTGATGGAGCGTTACGGCGTAAGCCGCACCGCCTTGCGCGATGTGTTTGCCATGTATGAAGCACAAGGGGTAATTGAGTCGACCCAAGGGCGTGGACGCATTGCGAAAATGCCGGACTTAACCCAGCAGGTAATCAACACTTGGGGGATTGCGCTGGAGCTGAACCCCGAGCTTCTGTTTGATATTTTAGAGCTGCGAACGATTGTGGAGATGTCTGTGCTGCCGCGCGTGGCCCAGCGCATGGACACCGACCAGCTGCAATATATGGGGATGCTTGTGGAAAGCATGAAGGCAAAGGCAAAAATGGGGGATGTGTTTGCCGAAGAAGACCGCGCTTTTCATATGACCATTTTTAAAAATGTGGGCAATACGCTGACCGAGCAGCTGCTCACCGCCTTGTGGACGCTGCTCAACTCTCAAATTGCCACTCGCCATCCCGATCTGGAAGCCGTAGCCGCGCAGCACGAGGATATTTTGCGTGCTTTGGTGCGGCAAGATTTGGATGCTTTGCAAAAAAGTACCAGCGAGCAGCTGGCCGACGTGCGCTATCGCATTATGATGGGAATGCTGCAAAATGCAGGCAAGTCTGCCGGCTCAATAGCCGCCAACGAGTAAAAGCAATTTTGCGATAGACTTTTCTGAAGCTGTCAAAAATACAACACGAAAACAAAAACATTCCGCCTTACACCCTTAGATCCAAGGCGGAATGTTTTCTTTTTCGTAAACGAAGGTGAGCCGTGCCAAAAGACGGTTTCCCTCATAGTTATCATAGCGCAGTCCGCTGGCTTCTCCAAAACGCAGCCGAACCCGTTCGTTCACGTTGCGAATGCCAAAGCCGTGCGTCACTTTTAAATCGACAGCTTTATAATCTAAATAGTCGTTCAGTTTTTGGGCGTCGGCTCCCATGCCGGTGTCCGTCACGTCAACCAGCAAGGCGTCGTCTTTTTCATAGGCGCGTACCTGAATGGTAATGCCCGGGTCTTGGCGGGTGATTCCGTGCCGAATAGAGTTTTCAATCAGCGGCTGCAGCGTAAATTTTGGAATAATGACTTGTGCGGGGGAAAGCCCCGGCAGCATTTCCAAACGAATATCCTGCCGAAAGCGCAGCACATAGATGGAGATGTATTCCTCTACATTTTCCAGCTCTGTTGCCACCGTTACCATTCGGTCGGGTTCGGTAATGCTGTACCGCATCAAGCTGGCAATCGAGTTTACCGTTGCCGCAATGTCGTCGGCCTCCCGCGCTAGTGCCATGTAGTTGACGGCGTTCATGGCGTTTAACATAAAGTGGGGGTTGATTTGTGCTTGCAGCGCCCGCAGCTCACTTTCAAGCCGCTGATTCTCTTTTTTGGTTACTTCCTCAATCAAATGGTTGATGCGCTGAATCAATTGGCCGAAACTGCGGTGCATTTGCTGAATTTCACGCGGCTGTTTGTTGTCGGGAGCATTCCACTGCACGTTTCGTGTGTCTTGAATGGCCTCAATTTTTTTGGTGAAAGACACAACCGGGCGGGAAAGCCCCGAAGAAAGCAAAAGAGAAAACAGAACGCCCGCAATCAGAAATAGCACCGAGCAAATAAAATACGGCGACATCATTACCCATACCTGCTGGGTAATATCTGTGTAAGGCGTTAAAAACACCAGAAAAAGTCCCCCGTTCAAACGCTCTTATGGAGTATGCAAAACAGCCTTGAGTTTATGAAGCAGTCCTCGGCAAACGCTTTGGAATATGCCGAAATGGCTGCAAGCGCCCCCACAGACAGCGGACGCATGGCCTTAACGGTGCTTGTTGTTCTGCCGGTTCTGCTGGCCTATCCGTTCTTCCAATGACGGCGTGCCCGTAGAAACTCAGGTGGCGGCATTGACCAACACCATTTCTGAGTACGGTCCTTCTCTGGAAACAGGCTCCGTAGACCCCGAGGAGTACATTCCGAAATTCTTGCAGGCGCTTGAGCAGAACGGTTCGGCTCAGCTGCTGGAAGAAGTCAGCAATCAGCTGAGCACCTTCCAGTCTGCATCCTAACCAGCAGAAAAACAACGTGCCGGTGGAAGAAAACCAGCCTAATTATGAAAACCGGCGGCCGCCTTCGGGCACCGCCGGTTCTATTTTTCAAAAAGGAGCTTTTATGAAAAAAAGACCAAACCTGCTTTTTATTCTAACGGATGACCAAGGGGCGTGGGCCATGCGGTGTGCCGGAAATACCGACATCCACACCCCCAACCTCGACCGCTTGGCAGACGAGGGAACGCGCTTTGAAAACTTTTTTTGTGCTTCTCCGGTGTGCAGTCCGGCGCGTGCTTCTATTTTGACGGGATGCATTCCCTCTCAGCACGGCGTACATGACTGGATTCGCAGCGGCAGCCTGGATAAAAAAGCGTTGGGCGAACACGCAGACCACCCCTATTTTGCCAGTGAAAGCAGCCCGATTCAATATTTAGAAGGGCGTATCACTTACCCCGACTTGATTGCCGAAAACGGCTATACCTGCGCCCTTTCCGGCAAGTGGCACCTCGGTGACAGCATGACCCCGAAGAAAAGCACAATTTGGTTGACAACCCGGAATATGAAGCAATTCGCACCGAGCTGTTTGCCCGGCTGGGACAGTGGTACTATGAATACGCCGACCCCGCCGTAGACGGAACAAGAGAGGCCGTGACAGGCTTTGGTCAGATGTGCCGCCCGGGAATTTATGCCGCCGGTGCAAAGACGTATGCCGACAGCCCCAAATATCAAAAATAGTAAAAAAGAAAGGATTTCCGCTTTATGAAAAAACAAGTGGTTGCCAATGGTGTACATGATTACACCGCCCCTGAAGACTATATGCCGCCTCGGTCCCCGGAAGTGCAAAAGCACTTGGAATGGTTTATGGGGCAAAAGCTGGGCTTTATGATGCATTGGGCCCCGGGATGTCAGCTGGGAACGTATGAAAGCTGGCCGCTGAGTGATGGGGATGCCGAGTGGAGCCAAGAGGACTTTACTTGGGCCGATGCCGAAACCTGCAAGCAGGAATACTGGGAGGCAAACCGAACCTTCCGCCCTGTGAAGTTCAGCGCCAAAGCTTGGGCGGAATTGGCCGAAGAATGCGGCTTTCGCTATCTGTTGTTTACCACCAAGCATCACGATGGATTTTGCATGTTTGACACCAAAACAACCGATTATAAAATCACATCGCCCGACTGCCCGTTTCACACGCATCCCGATGCCGATATTGTAGGCGCATTGTACCGGGAGTTCCGCAAAAAAGGGCTGGGCATTTCCACTTATTTTTCCAAGCCCGATTGGCACAGCCCCTACTATTGGTGCCCGGAGTTTGGCACAGCTCCCACTCGCAATGTCAATTACGATGTAAAAGAGCATCCCGAGCTTTGGGAAAAATACGTTGCGTTTGTTCATGAGCAAATCCGCGAGCTGTGTACCAATTACGGAAAAATTGACGTGCTTTGGCTGGACGGCGGCTGGGTGCGCCCCGATAACCAAGGGCAGGACATTCGTTTGGGCGAAATTGTGGAAGAAATTCGCGCTACCACGCAGCCCCATTTGATTGTTTGTGAGCGTACCTGCGGCGGTGAATACGAAAACTTTATCACGCCGGAAAAAACTGTCCCGGAACAGGCCATGGATGTGCCTTGGGAAACCTGCACCACAGTGGGCGACAAATTTTCTTTCCATTATACCGATGACTTTAAAACCGGCAGGGAATTGGTGCATTTGCTGCTTGATGTTGTCAGCAAAGGCGGCAATTTGGCTTTAAACCTTGCGCCGCAGCCCGACGGCTTGCTGCCTGCACCCGCCGTTCGTTCCCTGCGTGAAATGGGCGCGTGGCTGAAATTGTTTGGCGATGGAATTTATGAAACCCATTTGTGTGCCCCGTATTTTGAGGAAAAGCTGTTCTACACGCAAAAACAGGATACCGTGTTTGCTTTTTATGCTTACGAGGATGCGCCTGTTTTGCCCAAAAAGCTGACGTTGCATGTGGATAAGAAAGTCAGCAAGGCAACGTGCAAACGAACAGGCCAAACCATCAAATTCCGCAATGGAGAAAATAGCTTAACGCTGTTCCTGGCGGATATCGCAATGGCGGGCGCGTTTTACGCAGAGTGCTTTGTGCTGGAATAACCCGAAAAAACAAACAGGACGCCGAGAAGGATGCAATTCCTTTTGGCGTCCTGTTTGTTTTGGGGAGAGAAAGCAGGGGAGTTAATCGGTTTCTTCTTTTTTGGGTTGTAGGGGCAAACGTTCATACAGTTCCATCTGACGATGCACGCGATTGGCCAATGCGTTGCTGTCAAAGCCTTTTGAAGCGCGCCAGCGCCAGTTCTGCCCCACGGTGGAAGGGGTGTTGAAACGAGCCTCATGGCCTAAGCCGAGCAAATCCTGCATTTGAACGATGGTGCATCCGGCCGGGCTGGCCCAAAGCGCCCGCATCATGCCCCAATGTTCGCCCTCGACGGGGTCTAAGTGCAAGTATTCGCGTGCAAGAGCTGCATCCTCGGGCGGGGCGTACTCTAACCAGCCCAAAGCCGTTTCATTGTCGTGCGTACCGATATAGGCAATGCAGTTTTCGGGATAATGGTGGGGAAGATAATTGCTTCCGCCGCCATCGCGGCTGTCAAACGCAAATTCCAGCACCTTCATTCCGGGATAACCGGTGTCCTTTAACAGCTGGTGAACCGAATCGGTTAAAAAGCCGAGATCTTCCGCAATAATATTGCGTTTGCCGAGTGCTTTTTCCAGTGTGCGGAAAAAGTCAATGCCGGGGCCGGGCCGCCAACGTCCGTTTTGAGCATTTTTTGCACTGGCCGGAATGGCATAATAAGCGTCGAAGCCACGGAAATGGTCAATGCGCAGCACATCGTATAGTTCAAACTGATAGGCAATGCGCCGAATCCACCAGGAAAAGCCATCCTGTTTCATGCGTTCCCAATGGAAAAGGGGATTGCCCCAAAGCTGGCCGTCGGCGGAAAAGCCGTCGGGGGGACATCCTGCTACTTCGGTCGGGTTCAGGTCTTCATCCAGCTGGAACTCCTCCGGCGCGGCCCAAATATCGGCGCTGTCCGCCGCTGTATAAATGGGAAGATCGCCAATCATTTGAATGCCGTTTTCATTGGCATATGCCTTCAGCGATTTCCACTGACGGAAAAACAGGTATTGCACGCCTTTCCAAAATTGCACCGCGCGGCTCAAACGGGTGCGGGCTTCTTCCAAGGCGTTCGGCTCACGTTTTTTGAGCGCGGAAGGCCACTGCGACCATGGGGCGCCGGAAAAGTCGTCTTTGAGCGCCATGAATAAAGCGTAGTCGTCCAGCCATGCCGCGTTTTTTTCGCAAAAGGCTTGCAGCTCCTGCGCATGGCTGTTTTCAAGGCGTTCAACCGCCTTTTGCAAAACGCCAAAGCGGTTTTTATACAAAAGGCCATAGTCTACATCGTTTGGGTTCTTGCCCCAAGAAAGTGTTTCATATTCTTCGGGTTGTAACAGCCCTTCGTCTTTCAGCGCATCCAAATCAATCAAATAAGGATTGCCGGCAAAGGAGGAAAAAGACTGGTACGGGGAATCTCCGTAACTGGTGGGGTTTAAGGGCAGAATCTGCCAATAAGATTGGCCCGCCCGCTTTAAAAAATGAACAAATTCACGAGCAGCCCGCCCCATGGTTCCAATGCCAAAAGGAGACGGCAGCGCTGTAATGGGAAGTAAAATACCCGCGCTTCTCATGAGAATCAACCTTTCTGATGTGTGTTTTCGCTATTTGTTTTGCTTTGCACGCTTTCCCGTTCGCACAGCTGAAAAGGAATAATTTCGTGAACGGGTGCGCCGATTTGGGAAAGCTGACGCAGCAGTGTTTGCACGCCTCTTTCCGCTAGGGCAGCGGTGTCCTGCCGAATGGTAGTCAAGCGTGGATAACAAAATTG
This sequence comes from Faecalibacterium sp. UBA1819, assembly GCA_002315015.1. GTDB lineage: Bacteria > Bacillota > Clostridia > Oscillospirales > Ruminococcaceae > Ruthenibacterium > Ruthenibacterium avium. The sequence goes on along the minus strand of DCEX01000035.1, from coordinate 54,249 downwards.
TGCCGAGGCAATGTCGTCGTAGCCAACCACAGAAATATCCTGCGGAATGCGAAGCCCTAAATCCCATAAAGCCCGCATTGCGCCCAGCGCGATCACATCGCCCAGTGCAAACAGTGCCGTGATGTCCGGTGTCCGGCGCAGCAGTTTCATCGCTGCCTGATAGCCGCAGGCCATCGAAAAGCGGCAGGGTTCGTGCTGCTTTTGCCCGTCAAAGGCAATGCCGCGGCGTGCTAATGCGCGTTTAATGCCGTTTAGGCGCAGCGTGGAAATTTGCTCGGCAGATAGATTGCCTCCGACAACACCAATCGTTTTGTGGCCTTTTTCCATCAGAAAATCAATGACGGCCTCGCACGCGCCGGTGTCGTCGGTGGCAAAGCTGGAAAGCAAAGAAAACTTTAAGTCAGCAGCTTGGTTTGTCAGCAAGACACATGGAATTGTAATTTTGTAAAAATTGTGCCGAAAATGCTCTAAATCTCCGCCAAGGAAGATAAGCCCTTTCGGACGGCGGATGCGCTGAAGCTGTACGGCATATTGCACTTCGTCGGCATCCTCGTCTAAATAGGCGACATACACATCCTCCTCGTAATCACGCAAAATGGCTTGAATGCGCTCCAAAATATCTGCAAACAACATGTTTTGCGAGCCTTTTACCAAAACGGCAATCGAGGACGGCGCCTGCATTTTTAAATGTCGGGCGTTGGCGTTCGGCTCAAACCCGTGCGACTCCACGACCGCCAAAATATGTTTTCGAGCCTGTTCACTGACATCGGGATGGTTGTTTAACACCCGCGAAACCGTTCCAACACCATATCCCGACAGCTTGGCAATGTCTTTGATGGTCATAAAACGGCAGCCACCTTTCTTGTTGATGGGGTTGCTGAGGCTCAGCCTTTCACCGCGCCGGCTGCAACACCCTTGATGATATACTTCTGACAGCTCAAATAAAATACAATGACGGGAATCACGGCCATGATAAGCGCTGCCATAATAGCGCCCATATCCACACGTCCAAAGCTGCCTTTCATATATTGTATCACAATTGAGATCGTTTTGTACTTATTTGTATCCAAAACGAGATAGGGAAGCAGGAAGTCGTTCCAAATCCACATCGTTTCCAAAATGCCGACGGAAATATAAGTGGGCTTCATAATGGGAAGAACTACGGAAAAGAATGTGCGCAGCGGGGAACAGCCGTCGATCAGCGCCGCCTCTTCAATTTCCAGCGGGATGGATTTGACAAAGCCGCAGAACATAAACACCGCCAACCCTGCACCAAAGCCAAGGTACACAATGATAATGCCCCAAGGCGTATTCAGCTTTAAGCGGTCGGCCACAAGCGCCAGCGTGAACATGACCATCTGGAAGGGAACTACCATCGAAAAAACGCACAGCAAATAGACGGTTTTGGTAAAACGGTCTTGCACACGGGTGATATACCATGCGCACATCGAGGTGCAAACCAAAATCACAAGCACGGAACCAACGGTGATAAAAACGGTCCAGCCCACGGCATCCAATAAGCCGTACTGGTCAATGGCGGCCTGGTAGTTTTCAAAGCCGACAAAATTTTTCTCGGTGGGCAGCTTAAAGGGTTCCAGATTGATAAACGCTTTTTTCTTAAAGGAGTTGAACAGCACAATAAAAATAGGCAGAATGTACACCAGCGAAAGGATGGTGAACACGCAGGTTCCCAACAAAGAAAGCTGTTTTTTCCGTTTCATTATTGCTGCACCTCCTTAGAGCGCGTGATTTTCAGCTGAATTAAGCCAATGCCAACCACCAGAATAAAGAACAGCACGGCCTTTGCTTGGCCCACGCCTTCCCAGCCGGTGCGGCCAAAGAAAGTGTTATAAATGTTGAGTGCCATCATTTCCGACATTTTGGAAGGTTCACCGGCGGTCAAAGACAGGTTTTGGTCAAACAGTTTAAAGCCGTTTGTAATCGAAAGGAAGGTGCAAATGGTAATGGAGGGCATCATCATGGGAATGGTAATTTTAAACAGGCGGTAAACACTGCCCGCGCCGTCAATGGCAGCAGCTTCCATCACGTCGCCCGGAATGGATTGCAGCCCGGCAATGTAAATAATCATCATATAGCCGATTTGCTGCCATGCCACCAGAATGACAAGGCCTGCAAAGCCGTACCATTCATTCAAGGCCAGTGCCTTTCCAAACGGTGCCAAAATACCGTTGAAAATCAGCTGCCAAATGTAACCCAGCACAATGCCGCCAATTAAGTTCGGCATAAAGAATACGGTGCGGAAAATGTTTGTGCCCCGCATTGTTTGGGTCAGCGCCAGCGCCAGCAAGAACGCAAACACATTGATGACAACGAGGGAAACAACGGCGAATAGAGCCGTGTACCAGAACGAATGCAAAAATACCGTGTCCTGAAGCGCTTTGATATAGTTGGAAAACCCGACAAATTTTGCATCGGTGACCGTAGTAAATTCACAGAAGGAAAGCCAAAGCCCCATGCCGAACGGTACGATAAAGCCAATGGTAAAAGCAATCAGCGTTGGCAAAACAAAAATGGGCAGATAGCGTTTGATACTTTTTTGCATCACAACAACCCCCTAACAATCAAGTAAGCTCGTGATAAGAAAAAGTGGGGGACGGAAAACCCCGTCCGCCCACTTTTTTAAGATTGGGTGTTCATTCCAAGTTTAAGCTTTAGCAGCGGCAGCCTCAGTTGCCCAGCCATCTACGAATGCCGTTTTCACAGCGTCCCAGTTGGCGTCGCTCTGGTCGGCGGCATAAGTGGTCAGTGCAGAACCAACGCCGTTCTTCCACTCCTCGGAAGGCATGGTGGAGAAGTTCCAAGAAACGGGGGTGTAACCGTCGGCTACATACTGGTTGGCGATGTTGACCAGCGGATTGGTGGATTCCAGATTGCCCTTAAAGGGAATCACAAAGCCCATACCTGCATTGCCGGAAGGCATTGCACCCTCACCGCCGCACATTGCTTTCGTTCCGGTTTCGGAAGTTACACACCAGTACATAAAGTCGAGCGTTGCCTGAATATCAGCTTCGGAGGCGTTTTTGTTGACACACCAGTAGTTCTCAGTGCCGGTGCACAAGCCCTGTTTTTCCTCGCCCTCTACACCGATGTAAATGGGAAGCATACCAAGGTTTTCGTCGCCCAGCTCAGCGACATCGGCGTAAGCCCAAGTGCCGTTCTGATAGAAAACAGCCTGTTCAGTGATGAACTCTGCAACGGCGTCATCACCGGTTTTGGTGGAAAGCAGACCCGGTTCACAGGTGGCGTTGTTGATGTACAAATCCCAAATCTGACGATAGTTGTCCAGATAGGTGCCCTTGATGGCGTCGGTGGTGTTGATGCCGTCCGCCTGATACTCGTAGTAGATGGGCATATTGGCCAAGTGAGTTTTAAAGCGCCAGTCGGAAGAACCGTCCATACCGGCGGAGGTGAAGGCCGAGAAGCCCAGCTCATCTTTGCGGGCGGTAATATCTTCTGCAACCGCTTTCAAATCGTCAAAGCTCTTAATGTCATCGGCAGTATAACCGGCTTGCTCCAGCAAAGATTTGTTATAAATGATGCCGTATGTCTCGATGACATAGCCGATACCAGCCATTTCGTTGCCGTTCATCAGAGCGAAATCATCGCTGGACAGCTCACCGGCAATCGCAGAGCCGGTTAAATCGTAGCAATAATCTTTCCATGCGGCCAAGCCGACGGGGCCGTTGACCTGGAACAAGGTAGGTGCTTCGCTTTTTGCCATATCTGCTTTCAGCGTGGTTTCATATTGGCCGGAAGCAGCAGTTTTTACTGTGACGGGAACGCCGGTTTCGGCGGTGTACAGCTCGGCCAGCTCCTGCCATTGTGCATCTTGCTCGGGCTTGAAGTTTAAGTAAAATACTTTACCGTCACCGGCAGCGGCGGTGCTGGCAGCTGTGCTGGAAGTGCTTCCGGCTGCGGTGCTCTGCGCCGTAGAAGAAGTGCTGCTGGAACATCCTGCAAACATGCCCAGCGCCAATGCGGTAGACATCGCAGCGGCTACAATACGCTTTTTCATAGTTCATCCTCCTAAAAGTTTATTTTTGACCATCATTCTTTGGAAACGTTACCGGAAACGTTTCCAACCTCTTGACTGTATTCTATGCCTTTTTCGTTAAAAATGCAATCTTTTTTTCAGATATGTTACTTTTTTTAGAAATTATGCCGAATAAGCGCTTTCGCTGCTGTGCAATTTTACAATTGTTTGGCTGTTGGAATGCCTTTATGGGAGGAAAGAAAGAATAGAAATGGAATCGGGAACACATAAGCTGTTTTTAATTCCCGTACCCAAGCGAACGTCCGGTTTTACCGCTTCTCCGTGAAAATCCGACCCTCCGCTGACAGAGAGTTCAAGCGTTTGAGCCAAGGCCAAAAGCGTTTGCGTTTGCTGCGGTGTGTGGGTGCTGTAATAACATTCCATGCCGAAAAGGCCATAGGATTTCAGCTCGCGCAATAGTGTTTCCAAGTCGAGCGCACCGAGCTTGATTTGATAAGGGTGGGCAAGAACGGCAAGGCCGCCCGCCTGTGTAATCATTTGGATGGCTTCTTTGGGGTGAGGTTTGGGCCGGTCAATCGCTTGAAATTCCGGTGTATCCAAATATTTTTCAAACGCTTCTTCGATGCTTGTAATATAGCCCTGTTCCAGCATGGCGCGGGCAAAATGAGGCCGCCCAATGACTCCGCCTTTTGCCAGTGCCTCAATGCGGGCAAAGGAAAGCGGTATTCCTCTTTCTGCTAAATAATGCAAAATCCGCTCTGCGCGAGCACGGCGCTGCTCGGCATAGCCGGTGCAGCGGCTTTGCAAAGCAGGATGTAACGGGTTGATGCCGTAGCCCAAAATGTGAAAGCGTCCACCGATTCCGGGGGATTTGGTATCAAGCTCAATGCCGTTGATAAAGCGAATGCCAACCTCTTGCGCGGCTTTTGCGGCTTCTTGCAGCCCGGCAGTGGTATCGTGGTCGGTTAACGCCAGCACGCCGACCCCGGCTTTCTTTGCCAATGCAGCCAACTCAGCCGGTGCATACTGTCCGTCTGACGCCGTTGAATGGGTATGGAGATCGACTTTTGTATGTGCATTTTTCATTGCTGTCCTCCTGTCTGCTTCTTTTGCGTTTTTTATTATTATAGCACACAAAAAAGAAGGTGACGAACAGAAAAAGCCTTCGCAGGAGAGAGGACAGAGCTGTTCCGACGCAAAAAAATACGGGAAGGAGGCACAAGACAAAATGTCTGTGCCTCCTTCCCGTATTCGGGGAGAACCATGGATCCATCTAAAAGCGCGAATCAAAGCTTAGTATTTCGAGTGATCCGGTGCGGCAGTATTTGCCGTATGAGCTGTTTGATAAGTAACAGGCTCTGTGCTGCGCACCAAGCTGGTATCCTCGGTTTCTACTAAGTGGAACACACTAACCAGCTCTTTCATGAGTGCAGCCTGGCTGGAAAGCTCCTCGCTGGCCGCGGCGCTTTCTTCTGCGGTCGCGCTGTTGGTTTGAACAACGCTGGAAATTTGGTCAATGCCCAAAGTAACTTGCTCGACAGAGGTAGCCTGCTCTTGAGAAGCTTGGGCAATCTGGTCAATGAGGGCAACGGCTCTGGCAACGTCATCCACCACTTGCTGCATTGCATGAGCCGTCTGATCGGCAATGGTGACGCCGGTTTCAACAGAACGAATGGTTTCCTCAATCAAAACAGTGGTATCCTGGGCGGCTTGGCTGGATTTTTGTGCCAAGCTGCGCACTTCATCGGCAACCACAGCAAAGCCTTTTCCGGCGTTTCCGGCACGAGCTGCTTCCACGGCGGCGTTCAAGGCAAGGATGTTGGTCTGGAATGCAATATCCTCAATCGTTTTAATAATTTTTCCAATTTCATTGGATTTGCTGCTGATGTCGTCCATCGCAGAGATCATGCTGTTCATCTGTTCGTTGCTGGAGCCAACCTCTGTATTGACATTGTCGGCTTCCTTGCGTGCTTCCAGTGCGTTCTGAGCATTCTCGGTAATTTTCCCGGAGATCTCAGTGAGAGTAGCCGAAAGCTGCTGAATGCTGCTGGCCTGCTCGGTAGCACCTTGGCTGAGCGCCTGCGCACCGGCGGAAACTTGATCCGAACCGCTGGAAACTTGGTCGGCGGCCATGTTGATTTTGTTCATAGTGTCGCTTAACCCGCGCATGATCCCGTAGGTAGAAGCGGCCAGCGGCGCAAACTCGCCGATATAAACGCTGTCATCTTCACTGCTTCGTGTAAAATCACCTTGAGATGCAGCTTCCAAACCGCGGCCCAAATCGCGGACGATAAAGGCAAGGCGATTCACCATTGCTCGTGTGGAGTCGGACACCTGTCCAAGCTCATCCTTGGAGTAGTAGTTGAGGTTGACCTTTGAAAATTCGCCTTTTTCCAAATTTTCCATTGCTTCTTTGATTTGCTTGACCGGAGAAACAATGAAACGAGTCAGACGGGTAGTGATAAGGACCGTGAGAACAACAGCCGAAACAGTGAGCACGGCAACAATCAAAATAGCCGTATTTCGTGTGTTAATAGCTTTGCTGTACTGATCTTCAATGGCGGTGTCCAGCTGTCCCTGCAAGTCCACGATTGCGTCGGCAACCTTATTGAAAGTAGGCTCATACTTCTCGTTATAAATAGCGTAGGCGTTTCTTTCGCCCGCATCGGTAAATTTTGCAGATTCCGTCAAAATTTCATTGCGATAGGTGACGATTTCTTCGAGCATCGCCTGCATTTCTTTCAGCTCTTTTTCGTAAGGAGGCGTTAACACCAAAAGCTCCTGTACGTTAGCGTCAATTTTTGCGCGCTCTTCTTCCAGCATTTTCTGAGTGTTGGCAAGCTCATCCTCCGACTCAGATACAATGATTTGCAGCGCGTAGCGCTGAGTGGACAAAATGTTGCGGCGCAGCGCCCACATTTCCTTTACTGCCGGAATGGATTGTTCCGCATATACTTTGGTAACATTGCTCAAGCGCACTGCCGCTAAAAGGGAGGCAATACCCAGAATTAGCATCAGCGCCAGAATAATCGCAAAGGATAGGATGAATTTTCCAGATATCTTTAAATTTTTCACGTCAAAGCCCTTCTTTCTCACTTTTTACAATCGTCAACACCAATGAACTTCAGCAATCTGATGCTGAATCATTCGATGAAAACATCCGTCCGCTTTTTGTCGATACCTTTGTTATTATGATAACATATTGTGGTAAAGCAATTTTGAATGTTCTGTTAAAACGTGTCCTTTTTGTAAAAAAAGTTTAAAAGGATTTTATGTGCAAAGCGCTGTCCAACTTTTTGGAGCTTTTTTGTGAAGAATAAAAACAAAATATGGTTATAGATTGCTTTAAGAGCGTTATTTGGATAAAAATGATAAAACACGGGTAGAGCATCAAACAGCTCTTGCCCGTGTGTCAGCAGTGCGAAAAGACTTTGCAAATTTCAAACAAAAAAGAGGGGCAATCACTGCCCCTCTTTTCAGCGTGCAAATAATTATGCCAGCTCAGCGAAGTATTTAATGGTGCGAACCATCTGAGAAGTGTAGGAGTTCTCGTTGTCGTACCAAGAAACAACCTGAACCTGATAGGTGTCATCGTCGATCTTAGCAACCATGGTCTGAGTAGCGTCGAACAAAGAACCATAGCGGATGCCGATGACGTCGCTGGAAACGATCTGGTCCTCGTTGTAGCCGAAGCTCTCGGAAGCAGCAGCCTTCATAGCAGCGTTCACGGAATCAACGGTAACATCCTTGCCCTTAACCACAGCAACCAAGATGGTGGTGGAACCGGTGGGAACGGGAACGCGCTGTGCAGCGCCGATCAGCTTGCCGTTCAGCTCGGGGATAACCAGGCCGATTGCCTTAGCAGCACCGGTGCTGTTGGGAACGATGTTGGCAGCGCCAGCGCGAGCACGGCGCAGGTCGCCTTTGCGGTGAGGACCGTCCAGAATCATCTGGTCGCCGGTGTAAGCGTGAACAGTCGTCATGATACCGCTCTGGATTGCATAAGCATCGTTCAAAGCCTTTGCCATGGGAGCCAGGCAGTTGGTGGTGCAGGAAGCAGCAGAGATAATCTGATCGTCCGGGGTCAGGGTGTTCTCGTTTACGCTGTAAACGATGGTCTTCAGGTCGTTGCCGGCAGGAGCGGAGATAACAACCTTCTTAGCGCCGGCAGTAACGTGTGCCATTGCTTTGTCTTTAGAGGTGAAGAAGCCGGTGCACTCCAGAACAACGTCAACACCGATCTTTGCCCAGGGCAGCTGAGCGGGATCTTTCTCGGCCAGAATCTCGATCTTCTTGCCGTCGACGGTGATGGAGTTATCATCGGACTCAACGGTGTGTCCGTCGTAGCGGCCCTGTGCCGTGTCATATTTCAGCAGGTGTGCCAGCATCTTCGGGCTGGTCAAATCGTTGATAGCAACGATCTCATAACCCTCAGCGCCGAACATCTGACGGAAAGCCAGACGGCCGATACGACCAAAACCATTGATTGCAACTCTTACTGCCATAATAGTAAATCCTCCTTGTAATTGGGCTTTGACGGTGCGTGTATCTCACGCCCATCCACCCCGTTTTCTTCTGTTATTTTACATCAAAACAACGCACAAAGCAATAGCATTGACAAAACTTTAACACAAAATAACAAAAATCGTGCCGGAAAACTCCCTATTTTTTTGCGTTTAACTTATTTTTCACTGTTATCCTTTTCAAAAAAGGTGTTTTTTGTCCATTCTTTTACACTTTCCAGTGCTTCTACGGCGGCAAATTCTACGCGGTACGGGCTGGAAACAACATCTTGTTCGGAGCTGGTGTACTGGGGCGCTTCATCGGCGTCTACTGCTGCGGGAACGCAAAGGGGAGGGAACAGCACGCAAAACCAGTTTTTTCCCTCGTGGCTGCCCAGTTCGATGCGCAGCGCGTCGTAGCGCCCGGCGGGCAAAGTAAAGTCGCCGTAATCTTTTGTGGCAAAGTAAATGTTTTCCACTTTGGCGGTGGCGGAGTAGGAAAAACCGTTTTCTTTCAACACGCGGTTGGCGATTTGTTCAATCTCCGGCAGCATTTCAGTGGCGCGGCGAATGGCGTCCTGCTTGGTTTTTGCCTGTCCCAGCACTTCGCTGTGCGCGTCAAGAATCGCGTCGCGCACCAGAAGCTTCACTTTTTGGTCTTGCTCCGAGTCGGAGTTGGCAAGCACATGCAGCCGCAGAGTATCTTGACGCACGGCGGCACTGCCTGTGAGCAAGGGAGAGACAACACAAAGCACGGCGGCGAGTGCGGTGCCAACCAGCAAAGCGCGCAGTGCGCGGCGGGCAAAGGTGGTTTGACGGCCAAAAAATACGCTGCGATGAAATTTTTTATAGTTGGAAGTGTAAGTATTCATAGAAAAAACCATCCTTTCGTTTCACAGAGAGGATGGCCGAGGGAAAAAGCTTTTATTCACAAAAAATGGAAAATGATAGAAATTTTTTGCGCTCACTGCGCTTTGCGTTTTGCTTTGCGGCGAGGGGCAGTGCCGGAGGGCTTGTCCGGGATATGTGCACCGCGCCGGACGGGGTGCAGCACCCAACAGCTGCGGTAGCTGCGGGAGAGCACTTCTTTGGCGTGCTGCGCCTGCTGTTCTGTGGCAAATACACCGAACACAGCCGCGCCGCTGCCTGTCATCTGCGCAGCCAGTGCCCCGCATTCCATGAGCTGGGTACAAATGGGCTGGTTGTGGGCGCTGGGAGACGAAAACTGCAAAGCGTTGCCCATGGAGCGGCACAGTGCCGACAAATCTTTTTCTTGCAGCGCTTGTACGGCGCCCTCATTGTCGGGGCGAATGTCGGTTCCTTTTTCGTCGTAAAGTGCATACGCCTGCGGCGTGGAAACCCCGGCTTGCGGCATGACAACCGTAAACCAGCATCGCGGACAAGAGGGCAATGGCTCCATCACTTCTCCAATGCCGGTAACGCGCATGGTTCCGCCTTTGATGGAGAAGGGGACGTCCGCCCCTACGGTCAAGCCGATTTCACAAAGCTCGTCCATACTGAGTTTTGCATGGTAGAGATCATTCAGCCCCACCAAGACGGCGGCAGCGTCGGCACTGCCGCCCGCCATTCCCGCCCGAACGGGAACCGATTTATAAATGGTAATTTTAGCCCCTGCCAACAAACCGGTGTGCTGAAAAAACGCAACCGCCGCTTGATATGCGGTATTGTTTTTGCCGCCGGGCACATAGCTGTGGGGCAGCGTCACGGTGAGGTCGCTGTCTTTTTCAATGCGGACACGTTCATATAAACTGACGGTCTGCATCAGCATATCGACAAGATGATAACCGTTTTCGGCAAGACCTGTAATGTCCAGTGTCAAATTTAATTTTGCGGGCGCAACGACAGTCACGCTTTGTGGATTGGGTGTTTGGTCTTTCATAAAAAAGTGTCCTCCTGAACAAAATTCCCGTCAGTGCCGCTGTCAATGAAAGGCGAAAAAACGTTTGACATCAATCGCTTTTACCGGACACATCTCATGGCAGCAAAAGCACCGAATGCATCCCTGCGGTGAAATGCGGGCTTTTCCGGCGCTTACCTGAATGGTGTGCCCCGGACAGATTTCGGCACATTTTCCGCACCCGATGCACCGGCTGCGAACAATGACGGGACGCGGAGCGGCGTGTTTTTCCAGCCACGGGAACAGCCATCGAATCGCGCGTGTCCGCTTGCCGGAAAAATTGACGGCAACATAGCTTTCCGGCATCTGGTAATCCGTGCGAGGGAACAGCGCGTCGGCATCGCCCTGCGCACGCGACTCCTCGAATGCATCTGCGCAAAGGCCGCGGCGCATCGCGCAAGCCAAATACTCCACTTGCTGCGGAGGGAAGTGCATCACGCGGCACACCGCTAAATCGACAAGATACGGGTCCTCGCTCGCCAAAAGCAAGCCCAGTTTTCTCGGCTGGCCGCCGGCGGGGCCATCCCCTTCCATGGCAAGAATGCCGTCGGCAATCGTCAAGGCGGGACGGGCCGCTTCACACAAATCCACCAGCATTCGTGCAAAGTGTTCCTTTTCGGGAAAGCGCATATGAAACTCTGCTTTCTGCAAGCCCGGAACGAGGCCGAATAGATTTTTGACGGCGCAGCTCATGCCCATCATGACATGCGTTTTCACTTTGGGCAGATTGATGATGCAATCAGCTTCCAGCGCGGGCTGAATCCATGAAAAGCGGGGCACCAAATCAAAATCAGTACACGCGCGCTCGCCCCATTCACAGGCTGTGTAAAGCACAGCGCCTTCTTCTTCGCAGACGGCTTGCAGTCCGCTTTGACGATACAGCGGCTTCATGACGGCAGGGGTGTAAACGCCGCCGGGAGAGTCGGCCACCGTAATGTGCTGAATGCCGCGTTTTTTTAACGCGCGTATCACCGCCCGGACAACGGCGGGGTGTGTCGTAACAGCGCGTTCGGGTACATGCTTTGCCAGCAAATTCGGCTTTAACAGCACACGGCTGTCGGGGGTGAGCTGCCGCATGGCCGCGCTGTCTGCAAAAACTTCTTCGACGGCCTGTGTCAATAATGCATCGTCATATTCTTCCATTCGCCGTACAAACAAGCGGCTGTTTTGGTTGTTCAAAGGTCTAACTCCTTGTCAAAAAGAAATCTCATTTTGCATTGCTGATGAAAGCACGCAAAGGCTTATGCCTCCAACTCTGCTAAAAATTCTTCCATCCGGCACAAAGCCTGCGTCAGATGCTCCAGCGAATACGAGTAGCTGATGCGCACAAAGCCCTCGCCCGAATCGCCAAACGCCGTGCCGGGCACAACGGCCACTTTTTTGGAAAAGAGCAGCTTGGTGCAGAATTCTTCGCTCGACATGCCCGAACGTGCAATAGACGGGAACACATAAAACGCCCCGCGCGGTTCAAAGCAGGTGAGCCCCATTTCATTTAGGCGCGACACCAGAAAGCGGCGGCGCAAGTCATATTCGCGCTTCATTTCTTCAATGTCTTCATCGCAGCTTTTCAGCGCAATGACAGCGGCGTATTGGCTGGTGGTGGGTGCGCACATAATGGCCGATTGATGAATTTTGGTCATGACGGCAATCAGTGGTTTCGGGCCGCAGGCGTAGCCGAGCCGCCACCCCGTCATTGCATAAGCTTTGGAAAAGCCGTTAACTACAATAGTGCGTTCCTTCATGTCGGGAAAGCGTGCAATACTGAAGTGCGGCTCACCCGTGTAGGTCAGCTCAGCGTAAATTTCATCACTCAGCACCACAATGTCGGTTCCTTTTAATACATCGGCTAACGCGCGCAAATCCTCGCGCGTCATCACCGTTCCCGTGGGGTTATTGGGGAACGGCAAAATTAACAGCTTGGTGCGGGGCGTAATGGCGCTGCGCAGCTGTTCGGGCGTCAATTTAAACTGGTTTTCCGCTTTCAAAGGTACGCACACAGGCACGCCGCCGGTCAACGTTGTAATCGGATGGTAGCAAACATAGCACGGCTCGGGAATAATCACTTCGTCGCCGGGGTTAACCAGTGAGCGGATGCACAGGTCGATGGCTTCACTGCCGCCTACGGTGACAAGCGTTTCCTCCGGCTGGTACTCCAGCGCAAAGCGGCGCTCCAGATAACGGCAGATTTCCGTGCGCAAGTCTTTCAAACCTGCATTGGAAGTGTACCAAGTGCGGCCGCGCTGAAGGCTTCGCGCGCCTGCATCTCGAATGGCCCACGGGGTTTTAAAGTCTGGCTCTCCCACGCCCAGCGAGATGCAGTCCTTCATTTCGGCGGCAATATCAAAAAATTTTCGGATGCCGGAAGCCCGCATGGCTTTGGCTTTGTGGGCAATCAGGTTGTCATAGTTCATCATTGCTGCTCCCGTTCGTCCACAGTTTCTCCGTCGTACATCACGCGGTCTTTCTTATAAGTATGCAGCACAAAGTGCGTAGTAGTGGAAAGCACGCCGTCCAGCGTGCTCAAACGGCGCGCCACAAACAGCGCAATTTCCTGAAAGCTTTTTCCGCTCAGCATGACGCACAAGTCGTAGCCGCCGCTCATCAGCATGACGCTGTCCACTTCGTCAAAAGAGGCAACCGTTTGTGCCACTTCGTCAAAACCAAAGTCGCGTTTAGGGGTGACGCGCAGCTCAATCAGTGCCTGCACATGGTTAGCGCCCGCTTTTTCCCAGTCAATCAACGCTTGATAGCCGTGGATAATGCCGCGGGTGCGGTAGTCGTCCAGTGCAGCGGCAACCTCGGCGGTGCCCATGCCTGTCATGGCGGCTAAGTCCTCTAAGCTGATTCTTGCATTTTCCGATAAAATTTTCAGCAGTTTTTCCATTGTAATTCCCCTCTCGTATGTCCGCACAAAGCGGGCAAGCGTTGTTTTTTATTTTAGCATTCACGCATGGGTCGTGCAACCAAAAACAGAAAAAAGTGTGAGGGTAGGGCAATTTTGCAAAAAAGTGGAAAAAAGGTTCTTTCCACAGCGCGGTATGTGTGCTATACTAACAGTGATTTACGCAAAAGCCGCGTGCTTTTACTATAACTGGAGGGAGAGTATCAAAATTATGGAGGCTGTTATCACTGTAATCGGACGTGACGAAGTCGGGATTTTAGGGAAAGTGTGCACTGCTTGCGCACAGGCAAACGCCAATGTGGAAGAAGTGACCCAACGCATTTTAAAGGGTACCTTCGCGATGATTATGCTGGTGGATTTGAGCCGTTCCGATATGGAGTTTACAGAGTTTTCGCATAAAATGTCAGCCTTGGGCCAAGAGATGGGCGTGGATATTCGCTGCACCCGTCAAGAGCTTTACGAGGCAATGCATCACGTTTGATGCGGCGGATTATCCATAAAGGAGCGTTACTATGCTGAATACCAACGATATTTTGGAAACCATCCGCATGATTGCGGATGAAAACTTAGACGTGCGCACAGTGACCATGGGCATTTCGCTGCTGGACTGTGCGGATGCCGACCCCAAAAAAGCGTGCGAAAAGATTTATCAAAAAATTACGACCCGCGCGAAAGACCTTGTGAAAACAGCCAACGAAATCAGCGATACTTACGGAATGCCGATTGTCAACAAGCGCATTTCTGTTACGCCGATTGCCATGCTTCTGGCGAGCGCACCCAATGCAGACCCCGTGGAATATGCCAAAACATTGGACGCGGCGGCTAAGGCTGTGGGTGTGGACTTCTTGGGCGGCTTTTCCGCGCTGGTACACAAAGGATTTTCGGCGGGCGATATCCGCTTGATTGAAAGCATTCCCCGCGCACTGGCACAGACGGACGTGGTGTGTTCTTCGGTGAACATCGGCTCCACCAAGAGCGGCATCAACATGGACGCTGTGAAGATGATGGGCCCCGTAATTCGAGAGGCTGCCGAACTGACGAGCGACAATATGTGCATGGGCGCTGCCAAGCTGGTGGTGTTCTGCAATGCGCCGGAGGATAACCCTTTTATGGCGGGTGCATTCCACGGCGTGGGTGAGCCGGATTGTGTCATTCATGTCGGCGTTTCCGGCCCCGGTGCGGTGCGTGCCGCTTTGGAAAAAATGCCGAAGGATGCCAGCTTGGACGAAGTGGCCGAAACCATTAAGCGCACTGCGTTTAAAATTACCCGCATGGGTCAGCTGGTGGCCAATTTGGTCAGTGAGCGTTTGGGCGTTCCGGCCGGTATTATCGACTTGTCTTTGGCGCCGACGCCCGCCATCGGTGACAGTGTGGCCAATATTTTGGAAGAGATTGGCTTGGAGAGCTGCGGCGGCTGCGGCACTACGGCGACTCTTGCTATGCTCAATGACGCAGTCAAAAAGGGCGGCGTGATGGCTTCGAACCATGTGGGCGGCCTGTCCGGCGCTTTCATCCCGGTGTCTGAGGATGACGGTATGATTAAAGCGGTGGAGCGCGGCAGCTTGTCTTTGGAGAAGCTGGAGGCCATGACGGCTGTTTGCAGCGTCGGAATTGATATGGTAGTGGTGCCGGGCGACACCACGCCCGAGGTGCTCAGCGCCCTTATTGCCGACGAAGCTGCCATTGGTATGGTCAACTCGAAAACAACCGCAGTGCGCGTGATTCCCGCCATCGGCAAAAAGGATGGCGACGTGCTCGACTTCGGCGGTTTGCTGGGTTACGCGCCCATTATGAAAATCAGCCGTTTTGCTCCCGATGTCTTTATTCATCGCGGCGGACGCATTCCCGCGCCGCTTCAAGCGCTGAAAAACTAAAGGTTTCAAGGGGAACTGTTTTCGGCAAACGTGCCGGATCTGTGCGTTTTTTTGCCTTGTTTTCAAGCGGATGTATATTTCTTTCTCAAAAGGGGAAGCATAAGCGTAGACCTTGCCGGAAGGCAAAGAGGAAGGAGTATGCAGGATGAATATTTTCTATAAGGTTTGCATTGCCCTGATTATTGTGGGCGGCATCAACTGGGGATTGATCGGCCTGTTCGGCTTTAATGCCGTGGGTTGGCTTTTGGGCGGCTCGGCCAGCTTTTTCTCCCGTGCGGTGTTTACCGTGGTGGGAGCGGCGGCCTTGGCCTCGATTCCCGCATTGTTCAGTATGCATGCCGATACCCCGCCCACGCAGAACATGTAAATTGGAAATGAAGTGCAATGGCTGCCGCAAGCAATCAATGCGGCAGCTGTTTTTTGTTGTGAAAATAGAAAGGCATTTGTTAAATTCTCGTGTTCTTTGCATGGAACACTTTACAACATGCCCTTTTCTGGTATATAATAAGTTGAATATCTGTGTATGGGAGGGTAGGCATTTGGCATCTTACGTCACACATTCCAAGGAGGAAACCATGCAGCTGGCGGCTCGTTTGGCACAAACGCTCGCCCCGGGCACATTGGTTTTGTTCAGCGGAGGCCTCGGAGCCGGGAAAACCGCTTTTTGTGAAGGGCTTGCCCGCGGCCTTGGCTGTACAGACGAAGTGTCGAGCCCAACCTTTTCCATCGTGAATGTCTATCGCGGCAAGCAGCCGCTGGCACACTTTGATTTGTACCGGATTCATACAAGGGAAGACTTGATGACAGCCGGCTTTTACGACTACTTGGATGAGGGGATGGTTGTCGCCGCAGAGTGGAGCGAGAATTTTACACAGCTGTTTGAAGACGAAAAAGCAGTTCGGGTTCATATGGAATATCTGGGCGAAAATGAACGCCGGATTACCGTGGAAGGGAGCGCGCTTGAGTGAAGATTCTTGGCTTTGACAGCGCCGGCAAAACGGCGGGCGTTGCCGTGTGGCAGGACGGTACCATCCTCTATGAGGCCAATTTGCGCGCGGGGCTGACGCATTCGCAAACGCTGCTGCCGCTGTGCCGTCAGGCGCTTGCACAAACGGGCCTTTCGCTTGACGATGTCGATTTGCTGGCCTTTAATTTGGGGCCGGGAAGCTTTACAGGGCTTCGCATTGGGCTGGCTGCCGCGAAAGGGCTTTGCTTTTCGCGCGGGATTCCCTGCGTCGGGGTTTCCACGCTGGAGTCACTGGCTTACAGCCTGCCGGTAGAGGGCAATGTCGTGTGCGCACTGGACGCGCGCCGCCGTGAGGTTTACGCTGCGGCTTTTTGCCGAAAAGACGGTGCGGTCATGCGCCTTTGTGCCGATGAGGCGATGCCGGTGGAGCGCTTGGAACCTGTGTTGCAAACGATGCACGGGCCGGTTTATCTCATGGGAGATGGCGCAGCGCTGGTGCAGGAAGCCTTTTCATCGAAATTTGTCTTTCAGCCGCTGGAACCCTTTGCGCGTTTGGGCGGTGCGGCAGGTATTTGCCTTTGTGCAGCGCAGCATAAGGATGAGGCGGTGCAGGCCGATGTTTTAACGCCGGACTATTTGCGCTTATCGCAGGCGCAGCGCGAACGTGCGCAGCGTTTGAGCGAACAACAATCGGAATAATGAACGCAGAGGGTGACGAAAACAAATCACGCGGTGAATGCCGCTTTTGAGGAAGGATGGATAAAACATGGCAAAGTTGATTGCACTGGGCGCTGACCATGGCGGTTATGCGCTGAAGGAAGCAGTAAAAGAGTACTTGACCGGTTTGGGGTATGAATGCCGCGATTTTGGTACATACAGCGAAGCGTCTGTCGATTACCCCGACATGGCCGTACCGCCTTGTCAGGCTGTTTTGAACGGCGAGTGCGAAAAAGCGCTGCTGTTTTGTGGTACCGGCGTAGGCATCAGCATTGCGGCGAACAAAATGAAAGGAATCCGTGCGTGCTGCTGCTCGGATGCGTTTAGCGCGAAATATACCCGTCTGCACAACGACGCCAACGTGCTGTGCATGGGCGGCCGCGTAGTTGGCCCGGGTGCCGCCTGCGAGCTGGCAGAGCTGTTTTTGACCACCGAGTTTGAGGGTGGCCGCCATGAGAAACGCATTGCAAAAATTCACGAATTGGAAAAGTGACTGTTTTCGAACGGCAACGAGCCGTTCGGTTGTGCATCATGAAATCGAAAAGGAGTTTTTACTATGGGCAAATTTTTGGTTATGGATCACCCCCTCGTACAGCACAAGGTAAGCCTTTTGAGAAGCAAAAGCACTGGTACCAAAGAGTTCAAAGAGCTGGTCAGCGAGGTGTCCACGCTGCTTTGCTATGAAGCAACGCGCGACCTTCCTACGGAAGAAATTGAGGTGGAAACCCCGGTGGCTATCGCTTCTACCCGCGTGCTTTCGGGCAGAAAGCTGGCTCTTGTTCCCATCCTGCGTGCCGGTCTTGGCATGGTGGACGGTATGCAGGCCCTGCTTCCCGCTGCAAAGGTGGGTCACATCGGCATGTACCGCAACGAGGAAACCTTGGAACCTGTGGAGTATTACTGCAAGCTGCCCGCCGACATTGCCGAGCGTGAAGTAATTGTGCTCGACCCCATGCTGGCAACGGGTGCCAGCGCTTGCGACGCTGTGGCGCAGCTCAAGAAAAACGGTGTCAAACATATTAAATTTATCAGCATCATTGCCGCACCCGAAGGTGTGGAGCGCCTGAAAAAAGAGCATGATGATGTGGATATTTATGTGGCGGCATTGGACGAAAAACTGGACGAGAACGGATACATCGTACCCGGTTTGGGTGACGCCGGCGACCGTATTTTCGGCACGAAATAAATTTCGGTGATCCATCTCCTTTTAAAATAGCCGTATTCTATGTGCGGCAGTTGAACAAGAAGTGGAGCGACAAAGTAATGGCAAAAAAAGAGTTATATCGTAAAATTATAGCAACGGTGCTCACTGTTGCGGTACTGGGGTGTGCACTTGGCATTTGCGTGTGGCTTTTGGCAAGCAGCAGTTTGTTTTCCAACACGCTGCGCATTATCATGCTGGTTTGTACGCTGGCTTTGGCCACGGCAATTATCGGCCTGATTGTGTGCAAAGTACAGGAAATTCGTACATTAAACGATATTGTCAAGTTGGATCAAAACAACCCCCCGGCGGGCCATCCCGATGACGAGGATGACTTTTTATCTCAGTTTGTTTCCGGTGAAGAAATGAATCTCGGTGGCCAGGCATCCCCGGCAGCCCCGGCGGTGCCTCCTGTGCAGCCCATGGCAGATGACCCCTTTGCCAGTGCGGCAGCTCCGGAGGAAAATATGCCGGACTTCTCCGTGTTTGATGCGGTAGATCCTTTTGCACAGGAGCCGGCCGGCGCTCAAACGATTCAGCCGGCGCAGCAAATCGTCCCGGTGCAGGGAGTCCAGCCGGCTTATCCGGCGCAGCCTGTTCAGTATGCACAGGCCGTTCAGCCCACGGCACAGCAGGCACCTGCCGCACCTGTGGCGCAGACACAGCCCATGCAGCCTGAACCTGTACAGCCTGTGCAGGCCGCTGCGGTGCAAGCCCCGGTTTATGAAGCTCAGCCGACGGTGCAGACGGCAATGCCGGAACAAGCGCCCGAACCTGCTGTGCAGCATAACTGGAAGCCGATTAACTTCCATTCCTTCAGCGAGGATAATACGCTGACACAACAGCAGCAAGCGGCACAGCAGGCAGCTGTGACAGCCCAGCAGCAGTATGAGCAGCAGCTCCGAGAGGCGCAGGCATTGCGTCAGGCTCAGCTCGCTCAGGAACAGGCCGAAGCAGAGCGCCAGCAGCGCATGGAAGAAGAAGCTCGCCGCGCTGCGCTCTTAGAGGAGGCAAAACGCATTCAAGCACAGCGCCGTGCGCAGCAGATGCAAATGGCGCAGGCAGCTCGTGTGGGGGATGTTACCAACCCGGTCAACACCGACCAGCTCGATGCCTTGGCGCGTGCGCAGCAAGCACAGCCGGCACAGCAGCAAGTGCAGCAGCCGGTGCAGACGCCTCAGCCCATTGCACAGGCCGTGCAAAGCAATATTTTGTCACAGGTAGAACAACAGCCGCAGGAAACCGCGCCGGAACCTGTTCAGGAAGAGCCGCCCGTGGTGGTCCAGAAGCTGAATGTAAAGCCGATTGCATGGCCGGCGCCGCCGCCCCCTTCTAAAATTTTTGTAACTTCGCAGATTCCTTTGATCACGGACGAAATGATTGCCGCAGAAAAAGCGCGTCAAGCTGCAAAAAATGCGGCGGGTCAATGGGAAAACAGCACAGCGAACTTAAACCAAGCACAGCCTGCCAACCTGAATCAGGCACAGGCACAGCCGCAGCCGCAAGCACAGCCTTTGCAGTAAAGTATGCTGCTGAGCGACGAAAGCTTGCGTTAAAAAGTCTTCAGCCGCCCCGACGGTCTTGGAAAAGATCGTTGGGGCGTTTCTGTGTACTAGGGGCTTTCTGAAAAGTCGAAATTTTCATCTTTTTCTATCAGAAGCGGTGTCTGCCGCGTGAAAAATGCTCGGAATCCACAAAGGATTCCTGCGCTTTTTGCCTTGCAGCCTCACACATCTTACGAAAAATCTGTGCATTTCTTTGTTTTCAGATACGCCCTAGGGGCTTTCTGCAAAGTCGAAATTTTCAGCTTTATAAGTAATAAAAAAGAAACATTTGTAAAAAAATTATTTTGCATGGCTTTTTTTGCGGATTTCGGACGTTATCCGTCTGACCGGTGTTGAACATCTTGCAAAAAAAGCGTATAATAAGAGGCGTTCGGAGTATCAGGCTTTTAAGCTTTTCTGAAACGTTGAAGTGTTTCGCTTTTGCAATTAGACGTGAGATTTGATGCATGAAAAACGGTCGGAGTTCTGTAAGAACTCTTGCACTTTTTTCTTTATACATTATTCCGTCTGGCAAAAGTTTTTGACATTTCTTTGGGTTCGGAAAATGTTTGAAAGCATACTGCGCGCGCTGAATGAGAAAAAAGGAGGCTGCGCATGAGCCGTTCGGAAAAAGAACAGGAGTTTTGGGAACTGCCGGATCGGCGTTTGAAAAAGACCCCGCAAGGCTCCAAATCGTTAAAACAAGTGATTCTTCCCTTGTCGCTTCCTCTAAGCCGCAGTCGTACCCCTGCCGCAGGGGCAAAAAGCTCAAGCGCTAACAGAAAACGCAGTACCGTTAATCATAAACGTTCGGCAAGCTCGTCATCGGCCGGGCAAGCGAGAAAACAGCCCGGTGCGCGTAATGCCCCGGCCAAGAAAGCGCCCGCAGCAAGCCGCACTCGTGCGTCTCAACAGAAAAAAACGTCTGGAAAGCCCTTCTTTCATTCGGTGATTGGCGCGGCCAAAAAGCCCGCACAGCCAAAGCCGAAATATACCAAAAAACCTCTTACCATGCCTTCCGGCAAGTGGTTTTTTTCCGGCGCTTTTGTGGTGATATTGCTTCTTTCGGGGGTAATTACAGCCATTATTGAAGCGCCGGAGAAAATCGCAGCTGCACAAAGCCTTTCTGCTTCGGCTGCCGCCGCGGAAAGTGCGGCACTTGCCGAGGAACTGGCCAATCAGGTGGTAGCCGGAGAAGAAGTAGGTCCGGTGTATCAGGAAAATTGGACCATGCGAACAGTGTCGACCGACTGGGTGCGTTTGCCGGAAAACGGGCGCGTGGATATGAGCTATTTTAACGATGTGCTTTTTGTGGGCGATTCACTGACGCAAGGGTTTACAACATATACTTCCAATGGCTTTGAAAACGCCAAATTTGCCGCGTATATCGGCGCAGGCCCAAAGACGTTCATTGACGGAACCGTCGTAAAAGATACCGGCGAAAGCGTTCGGCCTTTGGATGAGGTGATTGCGGCGAACGCAAAAAAAGTGTATATTTTGCTGGGAACGAATGCGCTGGAAACCATGTCGGATGAAGGGTTTTTGCAATATTACGGCCAAATGCTTGATTTGTTCAAGCAAAATCTCCCGACGGATACGATATTTTATGTGCAGTCGATTCCGCCCGCCACCGCTGAAAAGATTGCCGAAAACGAAAAGTTCGCGCTGGAGCGTGTACAAGGGCTGAACCAGCAAATTGCGAAGCTTGCATATGACAGAGGAATGTACTTTTTAGATTTATACGAGGCGCTGGCCGATGATACAGGCGCTCTTTCCGCTGCATACAGCGCAGGGGATGGATTGCATTTGAATGCCGATGGCTACGGTGCATGGCGCGAATATCTCATTACTCACACCGTTTATCGTCCCGGTGTCCTTTATGTGCCGGGGTCGCCTTATTATACCGCAGCGCCTGCGGTTTAACTGCCGCTTGACGGCTGATCCAATACGCCTAGGAGGATGGGAGCTTGGAAACAAAACGTAAACAAGAGAAAAAAAGAGAGTCTCAGCGTTCAAAACAGCTGTTGATACAAGCCGTGTTAAGCGTTTTGGTTGTCGCGCTGCTTTTTGGCAATTCGTATGCGGCAGTAAAAATTGTGCACGGACAACCTGTGGTGTGGGTAGATGCCTTTGAAACCCTGGGGGCAACGAGCACTGCACAGCCGGAGGATGAGTCGCAAGTACAGGCAGAAAGTGAAGAACCTTTGCCGCAGCAAGAGTGGAACACATTGGAAGCACAGGAGGGGCCTGTCAACGCAGGTGCTCAGGTGGCAGCCATTTCTTCTATGGTTTCGGTTCCGGCAAACGGACAGCTTTCGTATGAATATTTTAGGGATGCACTTTTTATCGGTGACTCTGTGACAGAGGGCTTTGCTATTTATGAGCCGTTAAAAAGCATTGCAAAAGTATATGGTATTCGCAATTCAACGCCAAAAACCTTTTTGGATAACGCCGCTGTGATTGACCACGGCCACAACAAGGCGGAGATTCCCGCCATTTGGGATGCCATCAGTGCCGAAAAACCGGGGAAAATTTATATCATGATCGGCACCAACTCCATTGTCAGTGACCCAAGCGACGACGCTTTAATGCATTGGTATGACCAGTTGCTGGATAAACTCATGCAGACTTTCCCGGGAGTGCCCATCTATGTGCAGGGCCTGACACCGGTAAGCAAGGCGTGCGCCGAGGAAAACAGCAATTATTCTTTGACCCGCTTGCATACGCTCAATAATAAAATTGCGCAAATGGCAGCAACCAAGGGCTTGTATTACATTGACACTCATGAGGCTTTGGCGAATGATGAGGGCTATTTGCCCGATGAGATTGCCGGCTGGGGCGGAATGCACATCCTGCCCAGCGGATATTTCACATGGGTGGATTATCTTCGCACCCATACGGTTTACAGCCCGGCCAACCTTCAGTTTGTAGAGTTGGGGCCGTATGCTTGATTTTGTGAAATAAATGACTTAAAAAGGATGCCGGGGCAAAGACGAAAGTCTTTGCCCCGGCATCCTTTTCTATCCTTCGGATAGTGAATCAATAGGAATACTGGGAGTCATTTATACAGTAGGTGCCATTTCGGCCAAAACACCAGCCATAATCTCTACACCGCGTTCAATTTGCTCTGCGTTTGGTGCGGAAAAATTCATACGGAAGCTGTTGCACGGTGCGCTGTCATCTACATAAAAGGCGTTGCCGGGAACGACAGCCAGCTTCTTTTCTAAGCAGCGCTGTACAAAATCGGGCATGGAGATGCCTTGTGGAAGCGTTCCCCATAAGAACATGCCGCCCTCCGGGCGAACATAGGTAATCTGAGGACATTTTGCGTCCAATGCGTCCATCATCTGCTTTGCCTTTTCGCCATAAATACTGCGCAGGCGTGCAAGGTGACGGTTCATATCGGTTTGCGTTAAAATCTTTTCGCAAACGCGCTGTGCCCACACATTGGTATGGACATCGCTGCACTGTTTCGCGGTCACCATATGGCGCATGAAGCTTTGGTCGGCAATGCAATAGGCAAGACGCATTCCCGGGCAAAGAATTTTGGAAAAACTTCCGGCATAAATCACATGTTCGCCCGCTCCGAGTGCTTTGATAGGCGGCAGTGCTTCGCCGGAAAAGCGCAGCTCACCATAGGGGTCATCCTCCAGCACCGGTACCCCATAGCGCTCGGTCAGCTCATAAATGGCCTTTCTTTTTTCAAGACTGGTGGTATATCCCGTTGGGTTTTGAAAATTGGGGATACAGTAAAAAAATGCGGGCTTGGGATTGGCCGAAAGCACGCGCTCCAGCGCTTCCAAATCCACTCCGTCCGGCTGCATCGGCACACCTTTTACTTCTGCACCCGAGCTGCGGAAGGTAAGATACGCGCTTAAAAAGGCCGGTTCCTCTGCCGCGACGACAGCCCCTTCGTTGCAGAGGCATTTGGCCGTGAGATCTAAAATCTGCTGGCTGCCCGACATCATTACGAGAGAGTCGCTTTCTTTGCAAATCGGGAATAATCGATTGGCGAATTGTTTTACGGCTTCGCGTACTTCGGGAATCCCTTCACTGACAGAATATTGCAGTGTTTTGACCGGTTCACTGCGCAGCAAATCGTCTGAAAAGCGGCAAATCTCCTCGGCGGGGAAAGAATCCTGAGCAGGATTTCCGCCCGCAAAGCTGATCAGGGCAGGGTCGGCCATTTGTTTGAGCAATTCACGAATAATCGACGGCTTTAAGCCGGACATCCGGTTGGAAATTTCAAAATTCATTGTTTAACGCCTCATTTCTTATGATTTCTGTCTGCCGAAGTTGCTGTATCATCTTGATGATAGGGGGCATAGCTGCGGTCTACTGTGATGAAGCAGTAGTAGGTTTCGCCCTTTGCGTCGGCGCGAATAGATGCTTCAATGTCATTTTTTAATGCTTGATCACTGCCTTCGTAAGTAGAGGGAGCCGCTACGTCAAAGATGAGATTGGTGTGGCTTTCTCCCTTCACCATACGAAAATCGTGGATGGATAGGTCAGGCGAAACGGCCTGAACACGGCTTGACACCCATTCGCGCATGGTGCCGACAGCTTCACTTCCTGTTTCAATGGGGTCATAGTGAATGATAAGGTGAATGTTGTCTTGTTCGTGAAAATCGCGCTCGATGGTATCAATAATATCATGGCTTTTCATTACGTCCATATCAGCGCTCATTTCTACGTGAACACTGGCAAAACAGCGCCCGGGGCCATAGTCATGTACCATTAAGTCGTGCGTACCCAAAATTCCTTCGTAAGAAAGAATTTTTTGCTCTACTGAGCGCGTCAGCTCCTCGCTGGGAGCGCGGCCCAAAAGCGGGTCTAAGGTGTCTTTAATCAAACCAATGCCGCTGTACAAAATGAAAAGCGCAACAGCCATTCCCATCCAGCCGTCAAGGTCCAGACTGGTACATGCGGAAATCACCAGCGCAATTAAAACAGCGCCTGTGCTGATGACGTCGTTGCGGCTGTCTGCGGCAGAAGCCAAAAGCGCAGTGGAGTCAATTTTTTTAGCGATGGTGCGGTAAAAATTCGCCATCCAAAATTTTACCCCAATTGAAAAAAGCAGCAGCACTGCCGGAACAACGCCGAACGAGGAGGGGACAGGAGACAGAATTTTTTGCAGGCTTTCTCCCGCCAGCTGAAACCCGATGAGAAGAATGATAAACGATACCACCAGCCCCGCTAAATATTCCATGCGTGCGTGGCCATAGGGATGCTCCGGGTCAGCCGGTTTTCCCGCCAGCTTAAAGCCCAGCAAGGTAATAATGCCGGAAGATGCATCCGATAAATTGTTCACGGCGTCTGCCGTGATGGAAATACTGCCGGTGAAAAGGCCGGTAAAAAACTTGATGACACACAAAAGAACATTGCAGGCAATCCCGGTGATACCGGCTAAATTGCCGTAGGAAAGACGCACGGATGCATCTTGCACGTCCTCAGAGCGTCGAATAAAAGTTCGTATAAGCCACGATGTCACAATAATTCCTCCTGTCGCTGCAAAGAAGCTTCCCTCAAAGAAATGTTTATTTTGTCCTGATACACCGCAGGAATCTCTTTGCTATCTTTGAGATAATCCGTTATAATAAAAGAAAGCAGCGTGCCGCAGCGTTGTGCGGACGCTCAATCTGACAAAAAGAAAAAAGGATGATAGCATTGGAGAACAATTCCAATAAAGTAATTGCCCTGATGATTGATGCCGAAAATATATCGCCGAAATATATCAAAATTATTTTGGATGAAGTGAGCCTGTCGGGCACCCCGGCTTACAAGCGAATTTATGGCGATTGGACCAGCCCGGATATGGCTGGCTGGAAAAAGGTTTTGCTGGAAAACAGCTTGACGCCCATTCAGCAGTTCAGCTATACCCAAGGCAAGAATGCCTCGGACAGCGCCATGATCATTGATGCAATGGATGTGCTGTACACCAAAAATGTGGACGGTTTCTGTCTGGTCAGCTCGGATTCCGACTTTACCCGCCTGGCCTCGCGCTTGCGTGAAAGCCGCATGTTTGTCATCGGTATGGGCGAAAGCAAAACGCCGACGGCCTTCAAAGCGGCGTGTGACACCTTTAAGTATCTCGACGTGTTGAAAGGGCTGCGGGATAATGCACAGGAGCCGTCTGAACCCACAGGGCGAACCTCCAAGCGCAGTGCCAAAGCGGTGCGGCGTGAAAAGACAAGACGCAGCGCCCCGGCGGAGCCGCATTTTGACGCCGAGCTTTCCACGCTTCCGGCAGAACCTCATTTTGATGAAGAACTTTCTGCCTTTGTGCCGCTGGAAGTCATTGTGGATAAGATTCGAGAGCTGATTGATTACGATTCCGACGAGGACGGCTATGTTTCCTTGTCTCAAATTGGTGATTTGCTCAGCCGTTTGTATACCGATTTTGATACCCGCAATTACGGGTTTTCCAAGCTGCACAAGCTGGTGGACTCCACCGGCCTGTTTGAAACAAAATGTGAGCTGCTGCCTGGCGGCGGAAAAAAGCTGGTGGTGCGCAATTTATAATCGCACTCTTTTTATGCGCCGCAAATGGCAAAACAAAAAAGATGGTATAAAAGGTCAGAAGAAAGCTGCGGCTTTCTTCTGACCTTTTCTTTGTACGGAAAAACGCCGACGTTTTGCTGTGTTTACGTTTGCTCCTCGGCTTGCTCCTGCTGCGGTTCGCTGTTTTCTTGTGCGGCAGGGGAGGGTGCCGGAATCGCCGGAATGTCCAGACCGCAGCGCGCCCACTGTGCGCTGCACGCCCCCAAAATGCCCAGTGCTGCACAAAAAATCACCTGAGGCACCAATGCCATGCAGTAGGGCTGGCTTGTCGAAAAATACAGCGTTTGCGGCAGTGCTAAGCAAACGCCAAAGAAAAAGATGCTCCAGCCCCAAAAGACAAGGCGGCGGGCTGAATCTGCGCCCTGCGTAAACAAAAAACGGCAAAGCGCAATCAGAAAGCCCACAGAGAACAGCATTGCCAAAACCGGAATCACGATGGAAAGGCGATGAGAAGAAATGGAGCGGAACACAGCCTCGCGCAGCAAAACAAGAATTGGCCCCACCAGAACCACGGCACCGCTCAAAAGCAGCACATTCGGACTGGCGCTGTCCTTGCCGGATAAAAATTTTCTTCCGATGACACTGAACCAAACGGCCATGCCCATAAACAAAACGGCACAGGCGATATCGGCCATGGCGTTTAAGGACTGTGCAAAAGCGGTGGAATGATGGCCTGTCGGGACACTTTCCACCCCCATTGCAGAAAAAATAACGATGGCGATGGAGTAAAACACGCTGGCGGCGCTCGCAAGCGTAAACACTGTCTTTACCGTGCTAAGTGCCAAAGGCTTTGCGGAGGCTTTTACCTGAGAACGGCTGAACAGCCAAATGTTGCCCAGCGCCAGAGCGTACACCACATAACGTCCAATCGCGCTTCCTGCCAAAAAGCCGGTGGAAGGGTCAAAAGTGAATACGGTGTCAACAAATAGGATAACCCCAAGCGCAATCAAAGTGGAAGCCGGCCAGGACAAAGCTTGTTTCATATACGTTCCTCCAAAGGGATATATTCTTGCTCCTGCCCCAAAAATTTGTAGGCAGGACGCATAATGCGATTGGCAAACACAACTTCTTCCACGCGGTGTGCGCACCAGCCGGGAATGCGGCTGATGGCGAACAGCGGCGTGTAGAGATCGGCGGAGATGCCGAGCATACGGTAGATAAAGCCGGAAAAAAGGTCCACATTCGCACAAACATCTTTTCCGCCTTTTTCCTCGGCAAACACCTGCGGTGCCAAGCGCTCCACCGCACACAAAAGCCAAAATTCCCGTTCAAAACCATTTGTTTTTGCCAGCGTCCCCGCATTTTCACGCAGAATGACAGCGCGCGGGTCGCTTTTGGTGTAAATTGCATGTCCCATGCCGTAAATCAGGCCGGAACGGTCGTTGGCCTCCTTGCGAAGCACGCGGCGCAGATAATCGCGCACATCATCATCCGTTGCATTTTCAGGCAAAACAGCACACATATCATCCAGCATTTTCATGACTTTGTGGTTGGCGCCGCCATGACGCGGCCCTTTTAAGCTGCCGATGGCCGCTGCAATGGCGCTGTAAGTATCTGTGCCGGTGCTGGACAGCACGCGGCAGGCAAAGGTGGAGTTATTTCCGCCGCCGTGGTCGGCGTGAAGCACCAGGCAAAGATCCAAAAGACGTGCTTCCTCCGGCGTAAACTGCTGGTCGGCACGATAGGTGGACAAAATATGTTCGGCTGTGCTTTGCCCCCGAATCGGCAGATGAAAATACATGCTTTGACGCTCATAAACGCGCTTTTTAATTTGATAGGCATTCACGGTGATGGTGGGCAGACCGGCAATCAGGGTGATGCTCTGCGCCAAAATATTGGCAAGGCTCAAGTCGTCCGCTTTCTCATCATACGGATACATAGCTAAAACGCTCTGCGCCATTTTGTTCATAATATCCGGCGACGGCGATTTGATAATCATATCCTCCACAAAGCTTTTGGGAAGTTCGCGCAAATCATCTAAGGTGTTTTGAAACATCTCCAGCTGCTTTTCAGTGGGCAGCTTGCCGAACAGCAGCAGCCAAGCAACCTCCTCAAAAGCAAACCGGTTTTCGCGGTGAGCCGCTTCAATCAGCCGACGAACATCCATGCCGCGGTAAATCAGCTTGCCCTCCATGGGGACACGCTTGCCGTCTTTCATTTCATAGCCGACGACATCGCAGACATTCGTCAGCCCCGCAAGCACACCGGTGCCGTCGGGATTACGCAGGCCGCGCTTTACCCCAAGTCGTTCACATTCTTCCGGGTTGATGTGGTTATTTTTTAAATACTCTTCGCATAAAGTTGTCATAGAGCTTGTCTGTTCCCATTCACGATGAATTGACATGCCTTCACAACTCCTTTCCCTTAAAATTCCCTCTCTATTTCTATGCACCGATTGTGCATAGGTGTCACACGTTCCATCCAATCGTGCAACAGCCATAATATGTATTATACAGAAATTTACAGAAAAAACAAGAACGACCACCGAAAACGCAAAGGCACAGCGCACTTTTGACAAAGCGCCGTTTGTCTCAATGAAGAAAGCAGGAGGATTTTACATGAAACGTATTGTACCCGCTCTATTGCTATTTGCCGCATTGATTTATCTGGTGCCGTTGGCGGCGTTTTTCTGGAAAGGCGGCACGCCGCAGCAAAGCCCGCAAAGCACCGCGGAAAGTGTTCCGTTGGCCGACAGCGAAGCCCAGCCGCAGGAGCAGACCGCGCAAGAGCCAACAACGACGGGCGACTACTTTTCTATTTTAGATGCCACCACCGGGCGCGTCAGCGTGGTGTCGGCGCTGGACTACACGATTGGCGCAGTGGCGGCGGAAATGCCCATGACCTATGCCGATGATGCTTTAATGGCACAGGCTGTGGCGGCACACAGCTATGCACTGGCGTTGCAGCAGAACCCAAACAAAGAGCAAAAGCTTTTGGACGCAAATGCTGACTTTGAGGCCGACCCCACCCGAAAGCTGGGCTATATTACGCAAAAAGAAATGAAAATGCTGTGGGGAGAAGATTATGAGGTATATTACCAGCGATTAAAAAGCTTAATTGAGCCCATTATCGGACAGGTTCTGACTTATGAGGGCGAGCCTGTTACAGCCTGCTATCACGCAATTTCAAACGGAATGACGCAAAGTGCCGAGGATGTTTGGGGGCAGAGTGTTGCGTACTTAACCCCTGTCGATTCGTCTGCCGACACGCAAAGCCCCGAATTTGAAGAAACGCTCACGATGACAGCGCAAGAGGTGAAAGACGCTTTAACCTCTCATTTTGCGGGGATTGATTGTTCTGCCGAGCCTTCGCAGTGGTTTGGCGTGTTCCAGCGCAACGAGCAAAATTATGTCACCAGTGTAATGATCGGCCAAACCAAGTGCAAAGCTTCCGACCTGCGCACGGCGCTGGGGCTGCGCAGCACCGACTTTACCATTACTTGGACAAATGACTGCTTTACCATTGTCACGCGAGGATACGGTCACGGTGTAGGCATGAGCCAGTTTGCAGCCAATGTCATGGCGCTCAACGGCACTTCTTACGACCAAATTTTGGCGCACTATTACCCAGGCACGACACTGGGAACGGTTCAGCCGAATGCTTAAACGCGTGGGCTTGATTTTTTAAAGCAGCTGTGCTATAATCCCGCAAGTATGGGGAATGAAGTTCTCCCCGGGATTTGCCCCAAACCGCTGAGAAATACTTTTCGCTGTTGATACACGAAAAAGAATTTGACAGGCTGATGACTTCTGCAACGCGCTTGCAGGGGTTGTCAGCCTTTTTTGCTGCCCGCAGGCGAACATACAGCGCGGATTTTGCAAAAAATACCGCGTGCGAAGAAGGAAAGGATGTTGGAAAATGTTGTTGAGTTTAGCGCTGGTGTTTTTATGCGCCATGTTTTTGGGGTGGGCCATGCAGCGCCTGCACTTGCCCGCCTTGCCGGGGATGCTGCTGACGGGCGTTTTGTTGGGGCCGTATGCAACCAATCTTTTGGACAGCTCTTTGCTGGGAATCTCGGCACAGCTGCGCCAAATTGCACTCATTATTGTGCTGACGCGCGCGGGCCTCAGCATGGATTTTGCGGCGCTGCGCCGTGTGGGCCGTCCGGCGATTTTGCTGTGTTTTGTGCCTGCTTGTTTTGAAATTGCGGGCACGGTGCTGCTGGCTCCTCCGCTGCTGGGATTGTCGAGGGTGGAAAGCGCAGTGCTCGGCGCGGTGATTGCCGCCGTTTCCCCGGCGGTAGTTGTGCCCAAAATGCTGCGCTTGACCGAGGAGCGGCTTGGCACGGATAAGGGCATTCCGCAGCTGATTATGGCGGGCGCGTCGGTGGACGATGTATTTGTCATTGTTTTATTTACCGCGTTTACTGACATCGCAGCTGGGCAAAACTTCTCAGCAGGACAGTTTTTGCGCATTCCCACCTCTTTGGTTTTGGGCGTGGCAGCCGGTGTGGTGTGCGGCGCGCTGCTGGCGGCTTTCTTTGGCTCTCATCACATGCGCGACAGCGCGAAAGTGCTGGTTTTGCTCAGTGTGTCGTTTTTGCTGGTGAGCGCCGAATCGCTGTTCACCGGAGTAATCGGCTTTTCCGGCTTAATCGCTGTGATGATCTGCGCGGCTGTGATGGGACGTAAACTGCCGGCGGCATCGGCACGTCTGTGCGGAAAGTACAACAAGCTTTGGGTGGGAGCGGAACCGCTTTTGTTTGTTTTGGTTGGCGCGGCAGTTGACCCGGCACAAGCACTGAAAACCGTTTTGGCTGCTGTGGCGCTCATTGCGGGCGCTTTGGTTATGCGCATGATTGGCGTATGGGTGAGTGTGCTTAAAACGCCGCTGTCGAAAGGGGAGCGCTTTTTCTGCATGGCGGCGTACACGCCCAAAGCCACCGTTCAAGCGGCCATTGGCGGCATTCCTTTGGCCATGGGCTTGTCGTGCGGGGCAACGGTGCTTTCCGTTGCTGTTTTGGCCATCTTTTTAACGGCGCCGCTGGGGGCGTTTGCCATTGAAACGCTGGCCCCGCGCCTTTTGCACAAGCAGACGGAACTGCCCGAAGCACAAGACGTTCCGCCTGCCGGGACTACACAAAACAATCATCCTTAAAAACTGATTTTTTTCAATAAAAATATAGGTTTTTTCAACAAATGTCCGGCAAAGCTATTGCGCTTGACAGCCGGTAGTGGTATGATGATTGTGCAAAAAATAACGAAGGAGTTTTTGGAGTTATGCGTGGCATCTATTCTTCTGTAACCGACATCCGCCGCAAGGTGTTTACCGAAGTGGCAAGAATGGCGTATGAAGGCGGCGACTATCACCGCATCGAAAAGCTGCCCTACAAAATTTTGCCTGGTGAAGTGGGCAAATATCGCGACAGTATTTTTCTGGAGCGCGCCATTGTCGGCGAGCGTTTGCGTTTGGCCTGCGGCCTTCCTTTGCGCCCGGTTGATCAGCATGCACCCCTGACGGACGGCATTGAGGAATGCGCAATCCCCGAAAAATATTACGAGCCGCCTCTCATCAATATCATCAAGTTTGCTTGCAACGCCTGCCCGGAGAAGTCTTATCATGTCACCAACATGTGCCAAGGCTGTTTGGAGCATCCCTGTGTGGAGATCTGCCCGAAGAAGGCTGTTTCCATTGTTCACGGCAAAAGCGTGATCGATCAGGACAAGTGCATTAAGTGCGGTCAGTGCGCCAATGTGTGCCCCTATGGCGCCATCAATAAAATGGAGCGTCCGTGTGCCAAAGCCTGCGGCATGGATGCCATCAGCTCGGACGAGCAGGGTCATGCCGCCATTGATTATGATAAGTGCGTTTCCTGCGGTATGTGCCTTGTTAACTGCCCGTTTGGCGCAATTGCAGACAAGAGCCAGATTTTCCAGGTCATTCAGGCGATCAACAGCGGCGAGCGCGTGATTGCAGCTGTGGCTCCGGCCTTTATCGGCCAATTCGGCCCCGAGATGACTGCTGCAAAGCTCAAGCCCGCTATGAAGCTTTTGGGCTTTGACGATGTGGCAGAAGTTGCCATCGGCGCAGACCTTTGCACCATTGAGGAAGCAAAGGACTTCATGCGTGAAGTGCCGGAAAAACAGCCGTTTATGGCGACATCCTGCTGCCCGGCGTGGAGCGTGATGGCGAAAAAGCTGTTCCCGGATTTTGCCCCGTATATCTCCATGGCTTTGACCCCGATGGTGCTGACAGCACGTCTTTTGAAGAAAGAAAACCCCGATTGCAAAATTGTGTTCATCGGGCCGTGCGCTGCAAAGAAGCTGGAGGCCAGCCGCCGCAGCGTGCGTAGCGACGTGGATTTTGTTTTGACCTTTGAAGAAGTGATGGGCATGTTCTCCGCGCGCGCCATCCAGTTCTCTGAAATTGCCGAGGAAGAAGAGCCGACAGAAGCAACCGCAGACGGACGCGGCTTTGCAGTGTCCGGCGGCGTGGCAAACGCAGTGGTGAACGCCATCAAGCGTTTGGACCCCGACCGCGAAGTGAAGGTCATGGCTGCTCAGGGCTTGCAGGACTGCAAAAAAATGCTCATGATGGCCAAAGCCGGCAAGCTGGACGGCTATTTGCTGGAGGGCATGGCTTGCCCCGGCGGCTGCGTAGCTGGTGCAGGCACGGTGCTCAGCCCCGTCAAGACAACGGCAGCTGTAAACAAGTACAAAGCAACTGCACCGCAGAAGTGTGCGCTCGACTCGAAGTATGAGATTTCGCTTAACTTGCTGCACGAATAAGATTTTTAAAAGTGAAAGCCGCACCGGAATTTTCGGTGCGGCTTTTTATAATATTTTCATCAAGAAAAAACGGTTAAAGGGAACAAGTGAATTGACGGCCGCTTTTTTGATAGGCGCGGAAGGTGATGCCCACCATTTCAAACATCCGTTTGGAAGCCTTTACCGAATCGGTATCGGCATATTTATCCTCATAGTAAATTACTTCACGGATGCCGCTTTGAATAATTGCCTTGGCGCATTCATTGCAGGGAAACAGCGTGGTGTAAATGCGAGAGCCCTTTAAACTGCCGGTTCCGGCCGCGTGGTTTAAAATCGCGTTCAGCTCGGCGTGGCACACATACATATATTTTGTTTCCAACGGTTCGCCTTCGCGTTCCCACGGCATGTCATCGTCAAAACAGCCGATGGGCATTCCGTTGTAGCCTAAAGATAAAATTTTATTTTCCTGGCTGACAATACACGCACCAACCTGTGAAGAATTATCCTTGCTGCGCTGTGCGCTCAGCAAGGCAATGCCCATAAAATACTCATCCCATGTTAAATAGTCTTGACGCTTCATTGTGCGCTCTCCTTTGATTTGGTTTATAACGCAGGGTGCGGCTGGGCGTTTTGCGGCATCGGACAGCAATAGCCTTCGGGACAAGCTTGGTGCAATTCCTCGGCAGCCGCTTGCAGCAAAGCGGGATTTTCGACTGCACGCAGTCCGGCCAGCGCCAGCACTTTGGCGGCGGTCAACATGCCTTTTTCCCCCAGCACAGAGCCGCTTTGGGCCGTCACTTGCCAGTTGTGCCCGCCGCTTCCCAGCGCCCAGCAGCTGCAATACAGCTGAACGGTGGGGGCGCAGTAGCTGACATCCCCAACATCGGTGCTGCCGGGTTCTGTTTGGTGGGGTTCGTGATGGTAGGGGGCGGTGGTGCGGCACAATGCTTGTCCGGCCAGCATGTCCACCGGTAAGCCCGACTGGTGACAGCTCACTGCCAAATTGGCCATACGCGCTTCGGGCGAAAAGGTATCGGCAAAATGGCGGGCAAGCGCTTCGTCCTGTTCGTCAAAGGGCGGCGCACCCACTTCCTGCAAGCATTGCGCGGTCAGCTCGCTCAAAGTGCGGTTGGGGACAAAGTCGGAAAACCCATCCACTTCTTCAATTGTCAGCGTTGTGCCTGTCATCAACGCTGCACCGCGCGCAACATCGTCGACACGTTTTTTAATCTCCATCATGTCTTTTACTTTACAAGCGCGGATATAGTAATGAAGGCAAGCGCGGTCGGGAACAACATTGGGGGCAGTGCCGCCGGTGTCCCGATAAGCGTAGTGCAGCCGTGCCGTGGGCAGAATGTGTTCGCGCAGATAATTGCAGCCAACGTTCATCAGTTCACACGCATCCAGCGCACTCCGGCCTGTGTGCGGGGCGGCTGCCGCGTGTGCTGTGACACCCGCAAAGCGATACAGCACGCCGGTGACCGCAAGCGTCCCTTGCCCCAAAACATAGTTGGCGTCACCCGGATGCCATGCAAACACGGCCTGCACGTCGTCAAAAGCGCCTTCACGCGCAAAAAACACCTTGCCGCCGCCGTCTTCTTCTGCCGGGCAGCCATAACAGCGCACCGTGGCACTGAGGCCGCGCGCTTTCAATGCTGCTGCGAGAGCCACGGCTGCGCCTGCACCACCGGTTCCCAGCAAATTGTGGCCGCATCCGTGGCCGGGAGCACCGGCACAGACAGCGTGCGGCGCGGTTTCAGCCGCAGCTTGCGAAAGCCCGGGCAGCGCATCGTATTCACATAAAAAAGCGATAACCGGCCCGCCGCTGCCCACGGTTTGCTGTGCGATGAATGCGGTGTCCATCCCGCAGGCTGGTGCTGTTATGGAAAATCCTTGTGTATGCAGATATTGCTTGAGCGCTTCGGCGCTTTTTTCTTCGCGCCAGTTCAGTTCTGCCGCTTCCCAAACGGCTTTTGCAGCCTGTTTGAGCGCATCGCTTTGCTCGGTGACAATTTGCTCAATTTGTTTGACGTCGTCCATCAGGGTGCTCCTTTTCGATGATTTTTTTGTATCTATTTTTTTATTTCTTATTATAATATGGAAATGTTGTGAAAACAATATTGCATTTTATTTCATATCGGGTTAAGATGAAAGAAAGAACCTTGTACATGAGGGAACGGAGGGGAAGTATGGATATTCAGCAGGCAAAAGACGAATATCGAAAGGCGCTGAGAAAGGGACACCGTGAATTTCGCCTTCGAGTCGCGAAGGGTGCCTATCCTTATTTACAAGTGCTGGATGATATTTTGGAAAATACACAGGTAGAGCGAATTGAGCCGCTGGGCCTTGTCAATATTCCGATGGAATCCATTGTCGGAACGAAAACAGAGGGACGAAAAGCGGCGTTTGCCGCAAACTTTATGCCGCTGCTTGAAGAGGGCACAGAGTTTCAGATGAAATGGATCAACCTGTGTGCCGCTCATATGAACGAGGGCATTCGTGACCCCATTAAAGCCTTTGAGTTTATGAACCGCTTCTATGTTCAGGAAGGCAACAAGCGCGTCAGTGTTTTGAAGCACTTCGATGCTGCTTCGATTCCCGGCTATGTCACGCGCGTCGTTCCGCGCAGAAGCGGCAGTAAGGGCAGCGAGATTTATCACGAGTTTCTTGCGTTTTACGATATCACGAAAGTGAATTTCATCGGCTTTAGCGAGCAGGGGCGCTTTGAGCGCTTGCTGATGCTGACCTGCAACGGCAAGCACGAGCCTTGGACAGAGGAACAAAAGCGCGATTTTGCATCCGTATATTATACCTTTGCCGGGGTGTTTGAAAAGCTGGGCGGCAAAAAATTGCCCATCACCCCGGGGGATGCCCTGCTCATGTATTTAGAGCTGTATCCCTATGAACAGCAAATTGGCCGTTCGTCTGCCGAAATGGAACAAACGCTGGAAGCCCTTTGGCCCGAAGTGGTTGGACTGACGAAGGCTGGAGCCGTGGAAGTTTCCATGGAGCCGGAAAACCATTCCGCACCGCTTCTTTCCAGAATTTTGCCGTTGGAACAGTTTACGGTGAATGCAGCTTTTCTGTATGAAAAAAGTGCCGACACCAGCGCGTGGGTGTATGCGCATGAGTTTGGACGCAGTTATGTCGAGGAAGCGCTGCCCAATCGGGTTTATACCCATGTTTATGATAATATCCGCATTGGAACCGACGACGATGAGGTGATTGAACGGGCTATCCGCGACGGAAGCAGCGTGATTTTCACCACAACGCCGAAGCTGCTCGGGGCAAGCCTGCGTGCAGCGGCACGCCACCCGGAAGTCAAAATTTTAAACTGCTCGCTCAACATGCCCCATCCCACGATTCGCACCTATTACGGGCGGCTCTATGAGGCAAAGTTTATTTTGGGCGCGATTGCGGGCGCGTTGACGGAAAACGATAAAATCGGCTACTTTGCCACCTATCCCATTTACGGCATGACGGCCGGTGTGAATGCGTTTGCCATTGGTGCAAAGCTGGTGAACCCGCGCGCAAGAATTTATCTGCAATGGACTTCGCAGAAAGACGGGCGCGGCTTAGATTTGTTTAAAGAAAAGGATATTCATGTCATTTCCAGCCCCGACACCGGTCTGCCCAAGGGCGAGCGCGCTTATGGCGTGTATCTGCTGACAAGGGAAAATCAGCCCATTCCCATGGCGATGCCGTTTTGGCATTGGGGTGAGTTCTACGAAAAAATTCTGCGCAGCATCTTGAACAACACGTGGAAAGCCGACACCGCAGAAGATGGATGTGCAGTGAACTACTGGTGGGGCATTGGCTCG
Organism: Faecalibacterium sp. UBA1819; assembly: GCA_002315015.1. Classification (GTDB taxonomy): domain Bacteria; phylum Bacillota; class Clostridia; order Oscillospirales; family Ruminococcaceae; genus Ruthenibacterium; species Ruthenibacterium avium. The sequence goes on along the minus strand of DCEX01000035.1, from coordinate 17,520 downwards.
GGTATGATTGACGTGCTGACAAGCCGAGGCTTGCCGCCGGGCACAAAGCGTTTGACGGAGTTCTTAAAGCAGGGTTTGTGTGAGGGCAAGGTGGATGTATTCGGCGGAGAAGTGTTTGACCAAGGCGGTCGTTTGGTAACCCCGCAAAACGACAGCAGCTTTACGCCGGAAGAAATTTTAAAGATGGACTGGCTGGCAGATAATATTGTCGGGCAAATTCCTGCTTTTGATGATTTGATTGAAATTGCCAAGCCTTTAGTAAAGGTACAGGGAATTTACAGGAAGGAGGGGCAGATTTGAAAATATTGGCGCTGGCCGATGAAGAATGTAAGATGCTGTGGGATTATTTTCGCCCCGAACGGCTGGAAGGCGTGGACTTGATTATTTCCTGCGGCGATTTGCGCGCCAGCTATTTATCGTTTTTAGCTACGTTTACTCATGCGCCGGTTTTGTATGTACATGGCAACCATGATGCCGCATATGAGCGCAACCCGCCGGAAGGGTGCACTTGCATTGAGGACACAGTGTATGACTACCATGGGCTGCGCATTGCGGGGCTTGGTGGTTCGATGCGCTACAAAAACGGACCGCATCAGTATAACGAAAAGGAAATGACCCATCGGGTTAAAAAGCTGGGGGCTAAAATCAAGCGTGCAAAGGGCGTTGATATTTTAGTGACTCATGCCCCTGCGCGCGGATGCCATGACGGAGAAGATTTGCCGCACCGCGGATTTGAATGTTTTAACAACTTGTTAGAAGATTGGAAGCCGAAAATTTATCTGCACGGCCATGTACATATGAATTACGGCAGCTTTCCGCGGGAATACGACCATTTTGACACGCATGTGATCAATGCTTACGACCATTATGAGTTTGAGATGGATGTGCCGGATGCGCCTTTGGTACGGCGTACATTTCCGGTGCTGAGCTTTCCGGCTAATTTTTTCAAGAGCAAGGGTTGAGTCGTGCTTGCCGTATTGCAAAACAGAATCATTTTAAAAAGGTTCGCTGTCCGGTCATTCCGGCAGCGGCCTTTTCTTTTTGGGCTTTTAACGGAGAAAATAAGAAAAAGAAACATTTTTAATAATGTTAAGCAACAAGTAAGTGTTACTTTTCTGAAAACAAGTGCAAAACTTTGATTGTAATAAAGTTGTCTTTTTTTTAACACAATTAGATATGGTGCTTATAAAATAGATTTTTAATTTTGTATTTGTGAAAAACAACAGAAAATTATCTTTGTAAAAAGAAGAAATCGGATATTTTGCGTAGGATAGGAAACATTTTTTGAAAAAGTTAAGGAAAAAGAGAAAAAGATGTGTGAAGTTGCATAAAAAATCAGAAATAAACATGGAGGGTTCTACGAATTTGTTTTCAGCACAAAAATAAGTTAACAAATGCGTTGACAAATAGACAAAATCACGATAAGATAAGTTTACAAACAAAACAGTTACTTAACAAACGGGAACCAGGAGGTCATGTATATGAAAACAGCTAAGGGAGGCGCGGCTGCCGTAGCGCAAAAGAATGCCGCTCCTTTTACACCGCCGAAACAAAGTTTGGGAAAACGGCTGAAAAAGAGCTGGCAGCTTTACTTGTTTGTGGCGCCTGCGCTGATCGGACTGATCATCTTTTCTTACATCCCCATGTACGGCGTCATCCTTGCTTTTAAGGATTACAGCCCGTTCCAGGGAATCTGGGGAAGCGATTGGGTTGGCCTGGAACATTTTCAACGCTTTTTCAATTCCCCCTATTTTGTTCAGTTATTGACGAACACCTTGGCAATCAGCCTTTACGGTTTGCTGGTGGGATTCCCCATTCCTATTATCTTGGCGCTGGGGCTCAACTCGGTACGCAATCTGAAGTTTAAAAAGACAGTGCAGACGGTTACTTATGCGCCGTACTTCATTTCCACGGTGGTTCTTGTTGGTATCATCAACATCGTGTTTGCGGACAAGGGCTTTATCAATCAGTTTATTAACTTCCTTGGACACGACTCTATTTTGTTCATGGGCCTTGAAAAATACTGGCGTCACATTTATGTGTGGTCAGGTGTTTGGCAAAGCATGGGCTGGAGCGCTGTCATTTACATTGCGGCACTTGCCGGCGTCAGCCCCGAATTGCACGAGGCGGCCATCATTGACGGCGCCACAAAGCTGCAGCGTATTTTCTACATCGACTTGCCGTCGATTATGCCCACCGTTGTTATCACGCTGATTTTGAGCTGCGGCTCCATCATGAGCGTTGGCTTTGAAAAAGCGTTCTTGATGCAGAATCCGCTGAATACGGGCGTTTCGGAAATTATTTCTACCTATATTTACAAGGTAGGCTTGATTTCCAGTGAGTACGGATTCTCTACGGCGGTCGGCTTGTTTAACACAGTAATCAACTGTATTTTGCTGCTGACAGTGAACAAGCTTGCGAAGAAGATGGGCCAAAGCTCGATTTGGTGAGGAGGAAACAGGCATGGCATTTCAGTTGCTGAGTAAGGAATTTAAAAGACAAGGAAAGTCGGATAAAGCCTTCGATATTATCAATCATATCTTTTTGTTCTTAATTTTGATTATCGTTTTGTATCCCTTGTGGTTCATTGTAATTGCTTCGTTCAGTGCGCCGAATGAGGTGGCGGCAGGTAATGTGCTGCTGCTGCCGAAGGGCTTTAACGTGCGCGGCTACGCAGAGATTTTCAAGTTTGAAAAGATTTGGATCGGCTATAAAAACAGTATTATTTATACCGTTTTGGGTACGTCCATCAACTTGATTGCAACCATTCCTGCCGCGTTTGCGTTCTCTCGCCGCGAGATGGTGGGCTCGAAGTTTTTGATGTTCTTGTTCACCTTTACGATGTTCTTTGGCGGCGGCTTGATCCCGACTTACCTGCTCATTCAGGATTTGGGCTTGTATAATACGGTGTGGGCGTTGGTTCTGCCCGGTGCGGTCAGCGTTTACAACCTGATTGTCGCAAGAACCTTCTTTGACCAAAGCATTCCCAACGAGCTGTGGGAAGCGGCGAACGTAGACGGCTGCGACTACATTAAGTACTTCTTCCAAATTGTTCTGCCGATTTCTAAGCCCATTATTGCTGTTATGCTGTTGATTTATGCAGTAGGCCACTGGAACTCCTACTTCAGCGCTTTGATTTACATTATTGACGCAGCAAAGCAGCCCTTGCAGGTCATTCTGCGTGAAATTTTGATTCAGTCTCAAAACGTTGCCAATATGGGCAGCACCAGCATGGAAACGCTGGAGGCACAGCGCCAGCTGTCTGAGATGATTAAGTATGGCGTTATCATCGTTTCTTCTTTGCCGGTTTTGATTATCTATCCCTTTGTGCAAAAGCACTTTGTCAAAGGTATGATGATCGGCGCGGTGAAGGGCTAATTCCCGAACGTGACCATCGAAGCAGCGGTGCGACAATGGCTGCTTCGACGGAAATATTGGAAAGGCGCTTGCGTGCCGCTTAGGCGGTTTTAAGCGGTACGCAGGGCTTTCAAACATACAAGGAGGAAAGAAAATGAAAAAGAAGAACATCGCACTTGTTTTGGCAGCTTTGATGGCTGCTGCGGCAGTGACTGGCTGCGGCGGCGGCGCCGATGCACGCGAGACGAAGCAAGTCACGGTTGCAAAGGAAGGCTACCCGGTCGTGGATGAGAAGATCACCATCAATGCCGTTGGCTACGGTGACCCGGGCGGCGGAGAGTGGGAAGAGTTCCCCATCTTCAAAGAATTGGAAGAGAAAACCAATGTGGAAGTCAACTGGACAACCGTCAGCGGCGACGGCGCCGACGAGAAGCTGAACCTGCTGCTGGCTTCCTCCAAGGAGCTGCCCGATGCTGTGTTCTCCGGTTTGAGCACCACCAAAATTGCTACTTATGCCGAGAAGGGCCTCATCCGTCCCATCGAGGATTTGATTGACGGCGGCTATGCCCCCAACCTGAAAAAGATTTTGGACGAAAACCCCGAAATCCGCAAAGCAATCACCATGCCCGACGGACATATCTATGCAGTTCCCTCCATCAACGAGGATGAAGAGCCCGTTATGACCACCACGCTGAACATCAACAAGGATTGGTGCGACGCTTTGGGCGTGAAGGTGGAAGACATCAAAACCGTGGATGATTTCAAAAACCTGATGGATCGCTTCGTGAACGAAGATCCCAACGGCAACGGTGAAAAGGATGAGATCGGCTTTACTTTGGAGCCTGTTGCACCCTACCACGTTTGGAACGGTGACGCAAACTTCACCGGCATGTGGGGCATTTCCACCGACTATGACCCCATCATGGTGAAAGACGGCGAGATTGTTTGCTCCGTCATTCAGCCGGGGTATAAAGACTATATCATCTGGTTCCGCGACATGTACACCGGCGGCCTGATTGATAAAGAGTGCTTTACACACGACCACAACCAGTACATGGCTAAGATTGACTCGGGCAACGTCGGCGCTTATCTGACCAACGGCCCTGTCACTTCCGCACAGGCTAACTTTGTCGCCATTGCTCCGCTGGAAGGTCCTGCCGGCGCACACTGGGGCTCCCTGGACTTCTCCATCGACAAAGGCCGTGGCTTGATCACCACGACCAACCCGTACCCCGAAGCAACCATGCGCTTTATCGACTCGTTCTATGAGCCAGAAACCTCTTTGAACCTGCGCTATGGTGTTTACCTGCAAGCCAGCGGTGAGCAGTATGAGATTCTGCCCACTGAGAGCGGCAAGCCTGCACAGGCTCCCGGTTCTTATGTAGCAACGAACCTCTCTAAAGAAGTAACCGAGAAATATGTTGTGAAAACAGAAGAGCAGATTCAGGGCGCAGAGCGCAAAGAGCTGTATGGTCCGTACCTGCTTGAGCCGCTCCCCTTGATGAACTACACCCCGGAAGAGTCTTCCGACCTGTCCAGCCTGAGCGCCGACCTCACCAAGGTGATCAGCGAGCAGAAGGCAAAATGGTGCACCGGCCAAGGTGACATTGAGACAGAATGGGATTCCTACATTGAGTCTTTGAATAAGATGGGTCTGGAGAAATACATGGAAATCCAGAACACCGCTTATGACAGATACATGGGTTCCTAAGAGATAATTTTGCAGCAGCATACAGGTCGATGCCTGTCTGCACTGTAAAGAGGAGCATTTAAGAGTGCCGCATAATCGGAAAATTGCAAAGGAAAGACACTGCAATGACCGGTTATGCGGCATTTGCCGCTTTTGCATCCCTATTTTACCCAATTGCAAATAAAGGAGTGTTGCACTGTGCAAAGAAAAAAGGTAATTGCCTACGTTAGCACAAAAGACCTGCCCATGATGCAGGAAAATGATATTAAAATGCTGGATGTCATCAATTTGGCTTTCGGCCATATTCAAAATGATGCCGTTGTTTATGAGCCGGGCGAAAATGCGGAATATTTTGCAAAAATTAAAGCTTTGAACCCGGAATGCGCTATCGTGTTGTCCGTCGGCGGATGGAGCGCGGGCGGCTTTTCCGAAGCCGCTTCCACACAAAAAGGACGAGAAACTGTGGCGCAAACAGCGCTGGAGATCATCAAGCGTTACGGCTTGGATGGCTTGGATCTCGACTGGGAGTACCCCTGCATTGGCGTGGCGGGCATTGCCTCCAGCCCCGATGACAAGGAAAACTTCACTCTGCTGCTCAAGGAAATCCGCGGCTTGTTCGATACCTATCAGGATAAAAAGCTGCTGTTGACCATTGCAGCCGGCGGCGACAGCTATTACACCCGCTGCACCAACATGAAAGAGGCACAGGCTTATCTGGACTACGTTCAGCTGATGACCTATGACCTGCGCGGCGGTTTTGTCACACATGCGGGACACCACACCAACCTTTATACAAAAGATGCCGATTTGCTGCCCGTCAGCGTTGACTTTGCAGTGAAGTGCTTCCACGAGGCCGGTGTACCCAAAGAAAAAATGGTAATCGGCGTGGCGTTCTACTCTCGCATGTGGAAAAACGTGCCCGACGTCGACCACGGCTATATGCAAATGGCGGGCACCACTGGCGGCTATGGCCCGGCTTACGGTGATTTGAAAGAAAATTACATTAACAAAAACGGCTTTGTTCGTTACTGGGATGACGAGGCAAAAGCACCTTGGCTGTTTGATGGTGAAACCTTCCTGAGCTATGACGATGAGGAATCCATCGAGTGCAAGGCAGACTATGTCAACCGCGAAGGCTTGTTGGGCGCCATGTATTGGGAGTACGGGCTGGATACCACCTTTACCCTGACCGGCTGTCTGCGCCGTGCTTTAGACCGTTAATCGAGATTTTGAAACAAGCAGAATGCACTTTTCCACCGCTTCTTATTTGAGGGTGGAAAAGTGCTGCGGCAAGGAGCATAAAATGCAAATCAAACTGGGAAAAGCAACCGCCCCGGCTTTGAAAATTGTGGGGCAATATGCGGCCGAACAAGGCGAAAACGCCATATTTTGCGGAAAGGAAAAGGAAGTGCTTTTGGTGCCTTCCCTTTGCAAAGAAGTTCCTCACCGCGTCTATGTCGGCTGCGGCGAACGCCAAAAAAGCGCAGCGCAAACCATGCGTGTTTGCTTTGCGCAGGCGTGGCACAAAGCAAAAGAATATGCCAAAGGTGACGTGCAGGTAGTGCTGCCTGAACTCGAATCGGAAAAAGCGTCTGAATTTATCGCGGCAGCCGCACAGGGAATTTGCTTGGCGGCTTACTCCTTTGGCGGCTATCACAAGGAAAGCGCCGAGAAAAAAGAGCTTAACGTATGGCTTTCTTCCGAGCAGGAATTTGCCGAGAAAACCGATGTGCAAGCCGCTTTTGAGGAAGCTTTGAATGTCGCCGGGGCAATCAATACCGTGCGTCCGCTGGTGCAGCGGGCCCCCAACGATATTTACCCCGAAACTTTGGCAGCATTTGCAGCCCAGCAGGGTAAAGCGCACGGAATCGACGTGCAAGTGCTTGTGCCCGAGGAGCTGGATGCGCTGGGCATGAATGGCTTGATGTCCGTAGGGCGCGGTACTGCCCACGGGCCGCGTCTCATCGTAATGCGTTACCGCGGTGCACAGGATGCCCCCGTATTCGGTTTGGTGGGCAAAGGCATTACCTGTGATACCGGCGGCTACTGCGTGAAAGGCAAAGACTCGCTGCCCTATATCAAGGGTGATATGGCGGGTGCGGCTACGGTGATGGCAATTGTCCTGGCTGCGGCACAAAACGGCCTGAAAGTCAATTTGACGGCGGTCATTCCCACAGCGGAAAACGTGATTGACGGCGACAGCTATAAACCCGGCGATGTCATTACCATGATGAACCAAATGACCGTCGAAGTGCTGAACACCGATTGTGAAGGGCGTATGATTCTCGCGGATGCCATTACCTATTTGCTGGAAAAGGAAAATGCGGCCTCTTGCGTAGATATGGCGACGCTGACAGGTTTGGCAGGCTCAACCTTCGGCAGTCTGTATACACCCGTATTCGCAAGCGATGAAGCGTTTTATGACGATTTTTGCCGTGCAGCCAAGCAGGCGAACGAGGACTTTTGGCGGATGCCGCTGGATCCCCGTTATGAAAGCTATGTCAAAGGCGATATTGCCGATTTAAAAAATATGGCGGGCGCAGGAACCATCAGCGCCGCCGAATTTCTTCATCAGTTTACACAAGGCAAACCCTGGATTCATTTAGATATTGCCGCTACCGCTATCCAATACCCTGTGGTGTATCCTTATGCACAGGATGCCCCTTCCGGCGTGGCGGTGCGCACAATTTATGAAATGCTGAAATCTTTGAATAAAAACAAATAAAGGTGAGGGATTATGATGCAGCAGTGGTTTGAAGACGCAAAGCTGGGAATTTTTATTCACTACGGTATCTATGCCGTAGACGGCATTGCGGAGTCGTGGTCGTTCTATAACGGACGTATTTCCTATGAAGATTATATGAAGCAGCTGGATGGTTTTACAGCATCCAAGTTCAACGCAGATGACTGGGCCGATTTAATTGAAAAATCGGGTGCGCGTTATGCGGTGCTGACGACCAAGCATCACGACGGTGTGGCGCTGTTTGATACCAAATACAGCGATTTGAGCGTGATGAAAAAGACGCCCGCTAAACGAGATATTGTAAAAGAATATGCCGATGCCATTCGCAAAAAGGGCTTGCGCGTGGGTATGTATTACTCCTTGATTGACTGGTCTCATCCCGACTATGCAAGTGTTTATGAAGGCGGCAAAGTTCCTGAAGACTTGTCAACCGTAAACCGCTTTACTTCTCCCACAGACGGCGTGCAGCACCCGGAAAAGTGGGCGCGCTTTATGGAGTTCGACAGAAACCAGCTGGCCGAGGTTTTGGGTAATTACGGCAAAGTGGATTTGCTTTGGTTTGACGGTGACTGGGAGCGCAGCGCCGAACAATGGGGCCTGCCCGAGTTCAAAGATTATCTGAAAAGCTTCAACCCGGACTTGATTATCAATTCTCGTTTGCAGGGCTATGGCGATTACAAAACCCCCGAGCAGGGCATTCCCATTACCCGTCCCGAAGGCATGTGGGAGTTCTGCACCACGATCAACACGTCTTGGGGTTATCAGCACAAGGACAACCACTACAAAACCTTGAATCAAATCATCCGCATGTTCTGCGACTGCATCAGCATGGGCGGCAATATGCTGTTGGACATCGGTCCCAAAGAGGACGGCACCGTAGATGAGCGTCAGGTGGCTGTGCTGACCGGCTTAGGCAAGTGGGTGAAAGCACACGAAGAAGCAATTTTCGGCACAAAAGAGGGTATCATGCAGCGCTATTGGCAAGGCGGCAGCACGATTTCTAAAAGCGGCGATGTGCTTTATCTGTTCGTTTATGATATGCCCAGAGAGCATGTCTGCTTGAAAGGCTTGTGCAATAAAATTAAGAAAATCACGGTTTTGCACAGCGGAAAAGAGTTGACCTATGACATTCACGGCGGAGTGCCTTGGTTCAACATTCCGGGAACCACTTGGATTGCCATGACGCCGGAAGACTGCCACGAAAACGTTACCGTGCTCAAGCTGGAGCTGGAGGGCGAAGTGGAAATGTACGGCGGCAGCGGCGCAGTGGTGACGCATAACTAATGGTGAAAATAAAAACGGCGCTTTGAGGGGAGTTTTGCCCTATCATTAGCGGAAAAGCTTGCAGAAAGGAGCTCAAGCAGGCCGTTTTAGCGGACGGCGGGCAGAAAAGCCCGCCCGCCTTTTATCAAAGGAGAAACATATGAACGATTATCGAATTGCCATCCCGCAAAGCGGGTTCCAGCCGCCCGTCTACTACTGCAAACGGGCGACAAAACCCTTCCATCTGGACGGAAACATCAATAAGGAATTTTGGGCCGATGCCCCTTTCACTGATTTGTTTGTCGATATCGAGGGCGATATCCGTCCCAAGCCCCGCTATGAAACCCGTGCAAAAATGCTGTGGGATGATGAAAATTTGTATTTTGGCGCGGTATTGTACGGCGATGAAATTTGGGCAACGCTCACCGAGCGCGACTGCGTCATTTTTTACGATAACGATTTTGAAATTTTTATCGACCCGGACTCCGATACACACCAGTATTTCGAGTTTGAAATGAATGCCTTAAACACGGTGTGGGATTTGTTTTTAACAAAGCCTTACCGTGACCGCGGCGGCCGCCCGCTGAATGGCTGGGATATCAAAGGCCTGAAAACAGCGGTGCACATTGAGGGAACACTCAACGACGCAAACGCCGATAACCGCTGCTGGATGGTGGAGGTTGTCATGCCGTTTGCCGCCTTAAAAGAGATGGCGCAAGACTGCCGCACCCCCCGCGTTGGCGATTACTACCGCGTGAATTTCTCCCGTGTGCAGTGGCTGGTAGACCAAAAAGAAGGCCGCTATGAAAAGCGCATCAACCCGGAAACGGGACGCGCATTTCCCGAGGATAACTGGGTTTGGGCGCCGACCGGCTTAATCAATATTCATTATCCCGAGCTTTGGGGCTTTGTGTTCTTTACCGAGAACGGCGAATCTTACGATATTCCTGCGGTGGAGTATATCAAGTGGGAGCTGCGCCGGATTTACTATTATGAACACCGCTATTTTGACGATTACGGCCATTTCACCGCTGATTTGGACGCGCTGGAAATGCCGGAAAAACCGGCAATTTGTCCGCGTGTCGAAGTGATGAGCGAAGGCTTTGTGCTGAGCTGTGACTGTCCGCAGGAGGAAAAGCGCGTTTTGCTTTATGACGACGGAAAGGTGGAAGTGCTCGACCGTACTCAGATGGAGCGCCGTCTGCGCTGCATTCCGCCCCATGTAAAAAAGCAGGCGACAGAGGAAGAACTGAAGTATTTAGACTTTTTGTACCGCAACATGCCGCTGTCGGATTTGACGGAATGTGAGGAAGACTACTTCCTGCGTGTCGTGCGTCAGGCGCTCTATGTGCGCAGCCATACGCCCTGGGGCAAAACCTTGAGCGAGGAGCTGTTCTGCAATTATGTGCTGCCCTATCGCATTAACAACGAGCATATCACCTTCTATCAAAAGCAGTTTTGGCAGGCTCTTTCCGAGCGCTTGTTTGCCCCTGAAAAAGAGGAAATGACACTGTACCGTGCAGCGGTGGAAGTGAACTATTGGTGTTTGGAAAAAGCCACCTACCAAAGCACAAACGCCCGCACCGCTTCGCCTCTTACCGTTTTAAACAATGCGTTTGGACGCTGCGGAGAAGAATCGACGCTGGCTGTGGCAGCTCTGCGCAGTGTGGGTATTCCGGCGCGTCAATGCTATGCCCCGCGCTGGAGCCATTGTGATGACAACCATGCTTGGGTGGAAGTGTACACGGAGGATGGCTGGCACTTCTTGGGCGCTTGTGAACCGGAGCTGTTTTTGGATCGCGGCTGGTTCTGTCTGCCCGCCTCGAAAGCGATGCTGATTCACACAAAGGTAAACACAGATGGTCTGGGAGCTGAAACGGAGAATGCCGTGTCCACAGACGGTACTCAGAAAGAGATTAACGTTTTGGAGCATTATGCCAAAACCCGTCCGCTCTGTGTGCGCGTCACGGATGCACAGGGAACACCGGTGTGTGGTGCAAAGGTGGCCATGCAGGTGGTGAACTATTCCGAATTTTATCCCATTTTGAGCCTTGTGACAGATGAAACCGGCTGTGTGCGCACCAAAACGGGCTGGGGCGATTTGCTGCTTCATGCTTCCAAAGACGGCGTTTATACAACAGGCTGTTTCCATGGCCGCGATGCAGACGAAGAAACCGTAACACTCGTGCTGGACGCATGTACCCATGAAACCGAAGGATATGACTTTACCTTCCTGCCCCCGGTGGGAGGAGTTACGGCTCCGGCCCCGCTGACAGAGGCCGAGCAAGCCGAACAGGAACGCCGCGGCAGCCACGCCGTGCAAGTACGTCAAGCGTTTGAAGCATCGTTCTTAGCGGGCGAAAGCGCCGAACGCGAGGCAAAGCGCTTGGGTGATGCCGATTTGGCCCCCGTTTTGGAAAAAGCACGCGGAAATGCAGCCGAAATCATTGACTTTGTGGCTGGTTTGCCCATGGCATGGCGCGAAACAGCAAAAGAACTTTTAACCAGCTTGGAGCAGAAGGATCTCTCGGATACAACTGCGCAGGTGTTAAATGGCCATCTCCAACACGCGATGGAGTATCAGGGTACCTATCCGCATGAGGTGTTTGTACAGGATTTGATGAATCCGCGCATTCATTTGGAAGTGCTGACCGATTATAAAAAGCAGCTGGAAGCCCTCTTTACACCTGCCGAGCGTCAGGCAATGCGTACCGAGCCGGCAAGACTGTGGCAATGGGTGAACCACCATATTTTCCTCTACCACGAGCCGAAAGACCGTCAGGCACGTCAAACGCCGGGCGGTATTTGGAAGCTGGGTGCGGCCAACGAAACATCCATGAAGGTGTTTTATGTGGCTGTCTGCCGCAGCTTGGGCATCCCCGCACGCATTGAAAAAAGCGACGGCAGCGTGTCTTACTACCACCAAGGAGAATACCACCGCATTGGAACACAAGACGATACCGAGGCAAGCGGACTGCTGGTACTCAAGCGTCCGGCAAAAAGCCTGTTGGAGTATGATTCTCATGTAACGGTAGGCAAGCTGGAAAACGGCGAGTATCAAACGCTTCGGTTTGGGCATTTGTCTTGGAAGGACGATTGCTTGGAATGCCCCGTTCAGGCGGGTCATTACCGCGTGATTGTCACAAACCGTCAGCCCGACGAGAGCAACCCGGTGCGTGTGGATTTCATTACGGTTGAGGCCGGAGCACGCGCGGAACTGGCGCTGCGTAAACCGGAGGCAAAGGCGGCCGGTAAACAAGTAGAGCTGACAAACACCGTTCTTTATGATGTACAGGATGCTTGCACCGATGTGGCACAGGTACTGGCAAAGCAGGAAAAAACCGTACTTTGCTACCTTGGCACTTCACAGGAGCCCACTGAGCATTTGCTCAATGAGATGATTCAAATGAGCGAATACTTTACTGCCATGGATGCGGCGCTCGTGTTTGTGCTGCAAAAGAATGAGGAAACAGCAGACCCGACCTTGTCCAAAGCGGTGCAGGCATTGGGCGGAAAGGCACAGCTGTTCTTTACCAAAGCGCCGTTTGAGCTTTCGGCAGATTACGCCGCCTTTGACATTCAAGATGCACGGCTGCCGCTCGTGATTGTAGCTCAAAACGGAAAAGGCTCCTATGCTTGGGCTGGATACCAAGTTGGCATCGGAGATATGATTTTGAAGTGTTTGTAACAAAAAAATCGCTTTCTGTGACTATACATTTTGACAATGGTATGATAGGATAAGACAATACAAAGTGCGGCGGCAGACGGCTCCTGATACAAGAAAGGGGGCGGTTCTGCCGCCGTTTGGTCAAAATTGCCCGGTGAATTTTATAAAGAGGTTTAAAGATATGAGTAAGAAAAAGGTGACGATGCAGGAGATTGCCGACAAAATAGGCGTCAGCAAGGTAACTGTGTCAAAAGCGCTGCACGGAAAAGAGGGTGTCGGTGCGAAATTAAGAGAGGAAATACGCCGGGAAGCACAGGCGAGCGGATACCAACTTTCGGTGCAGGATTCTGCAAAAACATCGTCTGTGAAAAAAGTGGTTGTCTTTTGCGACAGTAAATTTTTTGATGAAAGCACACGCAGTTACTTTTATGTGAAAATTTATCAGCGCATTGCGGATGAGCTATTGGAGCGCGGCGCCATTGCAACTTTGGTCAACGTGGCTCGGCAAAAGGATTATTCGGTACAGCGCGTTCTTTTAGAGGCTGCATCCTTCGACGGTGTTATTTTGCTGGGCAGCTTAGACCCCGCTTTTATTGAAATGGTTCAGCAAGTTCCTATACCGCGTATTTTCGTGGATCATTATGATGCAACAAAAAGCCACGACTGTGTCTTGGTAGAAAACTTTTATAATATGTACGATGCAACGTGCTATCTGTTGGAATGCGGACATAAAGAAATCGGCTTTGTGGGAACTACTATGGTGACTCAAAGCATCAACGACCGCTTTTTAGGCTATCAACGGGCACTGCTGCAATGGAAAATTCCCCTGAGACAAGAGTGGATTCTTTCCGATAGAACGTTGGACAACGAGCCGATTGACATGATACTGCCCTCAAAACTGCCCGAGGCGTTCGTTTGCAATTGCGATGAAACTGCTTACCGTCTGGTGCAGGAGCTGCATCGGCAGGGCGTTCGTGTGCCGGAGGACTTGTCCATTGTCAGCTTTGATGATGACATCTTTGCCTCCATGACAAAGCCGCCCTTAACGACGGTTGCTGTGGATGTGTTCGATATGGCAAAAAAAGCGGCGGAATGCATGATGGAAAATATGAAGCCCGGCTTTCAAAGCAGAGGAAAAATCTATCTGGTAAAGGGAGAAATTATTTTTCGGGACTCTGTAAAAAACAGATAACGGAAAATGATGTTTTGCGGTAAAACCAAAGCGGCTTCAATTCTCAACCAGCCACACTAAAAAATCATTTACAAAAGACACGAGATGCGGGTTTTGTTGGATCTGATCGAACAGAGAAAAATCGATCCCCGAAGGAATGAAAACAGACAGAGCGCGAGAGGCAAGAGAGTAGCTCTTTAAGGATATTTCGGCAGTAACGACAGGGAGACAATGAGTTTCCACAAGACCGTTTTTGGTGTGGCGTCCACTGCCGTTGGTACTATGCCGCATAATTGCATCAATCAAATCTTGGTAAAGTTTCTGCTGCTGCGTTCCTTCGCTTGAAGAAAAGTCATCCAAGAGAAGTGGGGCGTCATATCGGTCAGCGAGTATCTGGTTGATGCCGGCGCTTGTGCCGGTTAAGCTGACCGTGAAAGGGGTTTGAGCAGAATCGGGAAGAAAACAAAGCGTCTGTTTGCAGATGCTTGTTTTTCCGCTTCCAGAATGGCCTACCATCCATAGCCAAAATGTGGGGGAAACCCCCATGTGGATTAGCCGAGTATAGATTAGAGTGAGGATAAAATAAAGGCAAAGCGGAGTGCTGACTTGTGGAATTGAGCGTGCGAGAAGAAGAAACCAGGCGGCGGATTCTAATTTCTGATTGGCCTCGTCCGCACCGGAATCCCCTTCATACACACGCAGTGAGCCCTTACCGTTCCAATGAATGTCGCAGAGGTTCAGACCCTGAGGCAAAAATATCGTATCCCCAAGAACGTAAATCCAGTGCTTATCAAGGTGACTCCAGCCGGGATGTGTGACCGAAAAAATTTTCCGCGGATTACCTTGCAACTGTAAGCGGACACAGTCGGCAATCATTTGACAAGCTTTGCTCCGAGGAAAGATTGTAAGCCTCGGATCCGGCATGTTTTTGAGCCATTTGAGAAGTGATTGGGTTGAGAAAGATTCTGGCAGAAGTACTGTTTCGCTTCCGCGAGTGATGAGCAGTCGGAACAATGGGCCTTCAACAGTGTCGTTTTCCCCGGTCAGAACGAAAAAGTCCTGCACAAGCAAGCAAAAATTCGAAAGTAAGGTCGATTGAGTTGGTTTAGATTCGACAAAGCGGATTCCTTCTTCCGATAGATGAAAGACATTTCCTTTTTCATCATTCAGAGCGAGCGGCAAGTTAGTTGCAGTCATCTAAGTTCACCTCACTTTCCAGCCCAAAAGGTCCAATACAATTCCCGCTTGAAAGAAGAGGTGAGCTGGCCTGATTGAAATGGGGAAGGACCTCTGTGCGGCACTGTTCGATGAAAGCGTCACTGCCGTTCATTGTGAGGTAGGCCAGCGCCGCCTCACCGTATCCGCTGCGGGTGGCAAGGTACATGGCCCAGCCAACTTGCAGGTGTTTTTTCTCAATCAGGTGGTCAGCATCCTGCAGAGGAGTAAAGTATTCTGCCGCTGGGATCATATCCCGTTCTTCCCATTCTTCAAAGTCCTCCAAGTCATCCAAGTCGGATATGTCGGGTTCGCTTACCGACCATTCCTCTTTTGCGTCAATCTCATCAAAAAAATTTTGCATTTTGTCAGCCTCTTCTTCCAATGAGGCCAATTCATTTTGACATTGTGTGTTAGACATTTTTTCTTCCTCCTTGTAATAGATTTACTTTGATTTTACACCATAAAGCTTGTTTTTTTTTAAAGCGAAAAATGAGGTTTTTTATGATTCTTCCGAAACTTGATCAATTAATCAATGATTTATATGTGTACTGGGGCAAGGAAATGGGATCATTTTTGATTTGCTACGCAGGAGTGGTTCGTGCGTCTATAAGAAATGAGAAGACGTTCGTGATGTGGGTGAATCGTTTAATCTCGTATTTTGAGGATATTATCGCAGAGGATGTACCACTGCCGCCACTCCACAGCACAATCGTGCATATGAAGGAACTGCTTTCATGGAAAACAGAGGAAGAATTCTTTGATCTTCTGTTGCAAACATATGAAGACAACATCTGGTACTGCATCCGTGGAGCTGGCGAAGCGATTCTGTCAGAGACATCGGATAACACAGACGTTGCATGGACAACGGGGTACGACCAGTTTTGCTATGAAATCTTCAAACCTTTGTTGAGTGGTACGAAAGAGCGGTATGCAGATTTCAAGAAGAATAAAACAAGAGTGTTGAAGGGGTTTGTTGTTCCAAGTGACGCCAATGATGTGCAGTACATCATTAATAAGGAGGCTCACCGTTTTCGGGATGTGTTCAATGCATATGCAAAATTACGAAAAGATGAAATATTTTTACAGGGTGTCAAAAATCATGAACGAAATCCGACTGTTCAGGATGTGCTTCCGATTGGGTATTCAAAAGAGAAGCACCGCAACTTGATAAAAGGACGAAGCCCTAAAATTATTCCAAGATTTGCCTACCATACGAATGTCCTTTTTTATTATGCCTCTACACCAAAACCAAAGTATGTTAAAGGACCAAAGAATTTGGTTAAGGGAAATGATTCTATTCAAAAAATGAGCGAAGAGAGCTATGCGGACATACTTCGTGAAGAGTTGATTTTGCGCTCTTTTGCAAATTTGGTGCAACAGCTCTATGATATAAAGGATGAACAACAAGCTCTTTCAAAGGCTTCGCTGCTTTTGAACAGTGCACGAAAGGAATGGTGTGTTTATAAATCTGCACTTAGAAATGGCCGTCTTCCGTCGGAAGAGTTAACGAAAAAATGTATTCTCAACGATATGGAACAATGGGAGCGGTTTCGATACGAATATCTGAAACAAAATGTGTATTACAAGTACATCATGCTGCTTGAACAGGAGCGGTTCAGCGAAATAACAGATACCTTTCCGCAAAGTGAACGTGCAAAGTGGAGAGAACGATTTCAGACGGGATTTGAAAAAATTGAAGGGCTTACCGTGTTTGAATGGCTCTCATGTCTACCATCTTCGCAGAGCAGAAGACCATGGGAAAGAACGATAGCTGAGATGTATGATTATCAACGCAATCAAATGACAGATATAGGAGAGACTCGTGTGAATTCTGCCATAGGGCAGCTGCTGACATTGGCCAACCAATTTATATGTTCCATACAGCAGTTCTTTTTTGTGCTTTTCTATATTGTAGGTCATTCTGATTATTTACCGCCTGACGCACTCTTAAAAGTGCTGGACAGCTGGACAGAAGTACATCCAATGAGAGATAACATGTAATTACATATAACCCATCACAGGAAAGGCTGGAAACATTCTCAGCCTTTTTTGTTTTGCCTCATAGGAAATGATGTAGCTCAGGCAGGGTGTAAAAATTAAATTTTTTCACTTTTTCACCTGCACACCGGAAATAAAATGAGCACAAAATTTGTACAAAGTACGCTTAATATCTCATTTCGCTTATTTTTTTATTTGCCTCTAACAAATAA
Organism: Faecalibacterium sp. UBA1819; assembly: GCA_002315015.1. Classification (GTDB taxonomy): domain Bacteria; phylum Bacillota; class Clostridia; order Oscillospirales; family Ruminococcaceae; genus Ruthenibacterium; species Ruthenibacterium avium. The sequence goes on along the minus strand of DCEX01000035.1, from coordinate 201 downwards.
CGTAAAGACGTATTCACAATCCCTAATTATGCAAATGTTCACCAGAAATAACAAAATACACAAAAGAATACAAACATAATCAAAGATACAAAAGGTATGAACACAAGTAAAAGAGCTTATCCATATCAATACGTATGGTGAGAAAGAATGAAAACAATCAAACACGGAAGGGAGAGTTATAAGGCAGCACCGCACAATTGC
>DCEX01000031.1:55996-56555 GCA_002315015.1 Faecalibacterium sp. UBA1819 | reverse complement strand
TGAGAATGGTTCCTTCCCCCCGTTGGCGCAAGCGGCGTTAAAAACGCGCCGAGCCTTTGATAAGGCTCGGCGCGTTTTTCTGTCCTTTGTTACTCTGCTGCTGCGTCATGCCGACGCAGATACCGCAGTGCCGCAAGCGTAAACCCAATGGTATACGCCAATACAGAAAGCAAAAACGGCAGTATGGAAAGCTTCATTTGCGGGTTATTCGCGCGCATCCCGATGCAAAGCAGCGAATAGGGGCAGGCATAGCCCAAGCCCTGCGCCGTCATCAAAAGGCCAAGAATGCCGCCCNNCTGAACGCGACCGGCGGCGCAAAAGCGCGGATGACCATGCTGAGAAACAGCTGCACCGCGCATACGCAAACACCGCCCAGCGCACCGCAAAGCAGCCACTCCGGCAGTTCAGGCGGAATCGGGCCGGACAGCCCTGCCGCCTTTCCGCTGAGCAAAAACAACGCGCCAATCCAACCTTCGGCCAGCAGCGAAATTGCGCCGGCCAAGATCAGCTTCGCTCCATATAAATCGCGCACAGGAACCGGCGCGGTGAGAAAACTGTT
>DCEX01000031.1:47055-55971 GCA_002315015.1 Faecalibacterium sp. UBA1819 | reverse complement strand
CGCCACTGCCATGCGCAGAACACACCCAGCAAAGCGGGCAGAAAAAACATGGAAGAAAACAAGGTGTGCTGCCCCCAAAGGCTGTACCAGCCGTTTTCCAGCGCTTCGGGATTGGCTAAATAATTTCCCGTTCCCAAAATGGCAGGAAAGACGGGCAGAATGAAAAACGCCAGCCAAACAGGCGAGCGGCGGCACTTTTGCACTTCCGCTTTCAAACAACGAAACAGCATGGGTTAGACCTCCTTTTTTAAAAACAGCGTGCGCCCAACGGTCACAAATGCCGCCGCCCAGATTGCCAGCAGGGCAAGGTCAACAGGGGAAGGCCACTGCCAGAAAAAGCGTGTGATGCGCGTGGCTTTGTTCCAGTCCATGCCCACCAGTGCCAGCAGCCCATAATAGCCCCACGGCACACAGCGCATAAGCGCCGGGGGAAACAGCATAGAAAGAATGCCGAGAAAACTTCCTGCAATACCGCAGATTAACGCCGGTGCTTGATTGGCAAAACGCAGTGACAGCCCTTGACCAAGCGCATAAACCATCATAGATACTGCCCACGAAATCAGCGTGAATACGGCAAAACGCCCCCATGGAACTTCGCCGGGAAAGCGCAGCAGGATGCCCATGGCGAGAAACACGCCCGAACGAAGGATAAGCAGTGCGGCCAAAATCAGCGCTCCCCAGCACAGCTTTGCCGCATAAAGTCTGTCCGGCGAAACCATTGTTTCCAGCAGTTTCCAAGTGTTTCCTTTGTGTTCTAATTCGCAGTTTCGGCTGGCGAGAGCGGCCACGCTCAAGGGAAGTACAATGGCATCCACCATGGCCAAATTGTACAAAAGCATCATCCACCCTTGCCGCAAAGTGTCTTGGTCTTGCCGGGAAATGGTCGCGGCCATCCAAAACACTTCTATCCCCAGCACAGCCGCACATAAAAGAACAATTTTTCGGCGGCGGCATTTGTAAAATTCTAAGCCCAGCAGTTTCACAGGCTCACCGCCTTTCCCGTCAGCTCCAAAAAGATGTCCTCTAAGCTCTTTTGCCGTTCTTCCAGCCGTACAATGCCAAGGTGCTGCTCGGCAAGAAAGCAGCTGAGTTTCGCGGTGGCTTCATCGCGGAGAACAGGCAGAATGACATAGCCTTCCCGTTCTTGGCAGGAGAGCGACTGCTTTTTCAGCAGCCGCAGGGCTTTTTCGTTGTCTGTGGTTTTCATCGCTAAATGGCGGCAGCTTCGGCTGTGCAGCGCTTGCAAGGTATTTTGAAATACCAGCTCGCCTTCCCGAATGATGGCAACATGGTCTGCCATTTGGTCGATTTCACTTAAAAGATGGCTCGACACCACCACAGTCATGCCGAACCGGCGCGGCAAATCGCAAATCAGCTCACGCATCTCCTGAATGCCCGCCGGGTCTAGCCCGTTGGTTGGTTCGTCCAGAATCAGCAGTTTCGGATACCCCAGCAGGGCTGCGGCCAAGCCGAGCCGCTGCTTCATCCCCAAAGAGTAGTGCGCCGCTTTTTTCTCGCGCTGACCGTCCAGCCGCACAATTTGCAGCACCTCGCGGATGTTTTTCTCCGGCACACCGCGCAGCGTTTGCACAATGCGTAAATTTTCCTCGCCGGTTAAGTGACCATAGTAGCTGGGGCTTTCAATCAGGCTGCCTACCTGCCGCAGCACCGCCAAACGGTGAGGGCTGTCCATAGGCTTTCCCAGCACCTCAATGCTGCCCGCTGTGGGGCGCACCAGCCCCAAAATCATTTTTAACGTTGTGGATTTTCCCGCGCCGTTTGGCCCTAAAAAGCCGTAAACACTGCCCTCCGGTACAGTTAAATGTAAATGTGCCACGCGCAGGGCACTGCCATATTGCTTGCATAAATCGGTTGTTTCGATGATATTCATGGCAAAGCCTCCTTTGTGACATCATCGTATCATGCCTGCCTTACACGCCCATGAAGCTATCCTTACATTTACCTGAAATCTCCCCGATGGCGCTGGACGGCAGCACACGTTTTTTCTATAATAAAAGCAGTGAAACACAAAGGAGGGCGCAAATGTGGCCCGCAAAATTCTGATTGTCGATGATGAACCCGTCCTGCAAAACATGGTGGGCGAAATGTTAAAGCAAGCGGGTTATGAAACATTTGCCGCGCTCTCGTGCCGCGACGCGGTCACGCAATTTCAGGCGAGTATGCCGGATGCGGTGCTGCTGGACGTGATGCTGCCCGACGGAGATGGCTTTTCTCTGTTCGGCACCCTGCGGCAAATGCGGGATATTCCGGTGCTGTTTCTCTCGGCTCGCGATGAGGACGAAGCGCGTCTGCGCGGGCTGGGGCTGGGTGCGGACGACTATATTACAAAGCCTTTTTTGCCCCAAGAATTGCTGCTGCGCCTTCAAGCGGTGCTGCGTCGTGTTTATCCCGATTCTCCCGCCGGTGCACGGCTGGGCGAGATACAAATTGATTGGGGCAAGGGAACCGTTTGCCGAAACGGCGCGGAAACGGCGCTGACCGCCAAGGAATTCGCCCTGCTCAAAAAGCTGTGGGATGCGCAGGGCAATATTGTTACCATCGACGCGCTGTGCAGCGCTTTGTGGGAAGGGCCGCTGGTCGGCTATGAAAACACGCTTATGGTACACATTCGCCGCTTGCGGGAAAAAATTGAGCCGTCGCCGTCCCATCCGCAATTTTTGCTGACGGTACGCGGACTGGGCTACCGGCTGAAACGGGAGGACACGCGATGAAATGGCGCAGTGCTGCAAAAGGCGCTCTGCTGGTAACGCTGTCGGCACTGCTGATTGCCGCTGTTGCGCTGGTGGGCATGTTCGCCTTTGTTTCCTATAATTCAAGCGGAGGCCGCGATTGGGCCACACCGCCCTCGCAGCTTTCTGAAGCACTGGTGTGGGATAAAACGCAGTATTCCTTCAGCGGGCAAGCACTGCTTGAGCCGGGCAGCTGGATGATGCTGCTCGACGAGGAAGGCCGGGTGGTGTGGTCGTTTGAAAAGCCCGACGATGTACCGCAGCAGTACACCCTGTCGGATGTGGCGGCGTTTACCCGCTGGTATTTAAACGATTATCCTGTTCAGTGCTGGGTGCGTGAGGATGGGCTGCTTGTGGTGGGCGCGCCCAAAGGCAGTGTGTGGAAGCATGATATTGCCATGCAGACAAGCACCCTGCTGCAAACCCCGTTTTGGTTTTTAGGCGGTTTTCTCTTAGCGCTGGGGGGCGTGCTTGGATTGGCGGCTTTCGCGGTGCGACGCTGGGCGCGGCAAAGCCAGCAAGTGCGCGACGCTGCCCGCTCCGGGTGGATTAACGGCGTATCCCACGACATTCGCACACCGCTTTCAGTCGTTATGGGATATGCCGCACAGCTGGAGGATGCACCCGGCCTTGCGCCGCAGCAAAAGCGGAAGATTTCTGCTATCCGGGCACAAAGTGAAGTGATTCGGGATTTAGTCAACGACTTAAACCTTACAATGCGCCTTGACTCAGAAATGCAGCCATTGCGCAAAGAAACCCTTTGCCCCGAAGTGTTTTTGCGTCAAACGGCGGCAGATTTTCTCAATGGCGGAATGGCCGAGGGCTTTGATTTTGAGATGCAGATGCCCGAAACACCTCTGCCGCAAATGGAAGCAGACCCCTTTTTGCTGCGCAGGGCGCTGAATAATTTGCTGACAAACAGTGTGCGCCATAACGCCCCGGGCGGTGCGATCCGGCTGGGAGCCAAAGCGGAACACAAGCAGCTTGTAATTTGGGTGGAGGGCGGCGACGAAGCCAGCGCGCGTCTATCGCAAGAGCCGCAAGCATTTGCGCCGGACGGCGGCGCACCACACGGCACCGGCCTGCGGCTTGTGAAACAAATTGCCGCCGCGCATGGCGGCAAAGCGATATTTTACAGAGGTACGCCGTGCCGTTCCGAGCTTGTTTTACCGCTGAAACCATCGAATGGCCGTTGTTTGTTAGGATAGAGAAGGAGAGATGTTATGCCTCGCGCAGATATTACCCAAATGTTGTTTTCAAAAGTTTATCCGCTTTTGGTGAATAAAGCAGAGAAAAAAGGCCGAACGCGAAGTGAAGTTGACCAAGTAACGCAATGGCTCACCGGATATACGCCCACAGAGCTGAACAGACTGGAGCAATCGGAGATTTGTTATGGCGATTTCTTTCGCAGTGCACCTGCGATGAACCCAAAAAGAACTTTGATTACAGGTAAGGTGTGCGGCGTGAAAGTAGAAGAAATTGCAGACCCTTTGATGCGCGAAATCCGACGGCTGGATAAGCTGGTAGACGAGCTGGCAAAAGGCAAGCCAATCGAGCGTATTTTGCCAGAAGAATCATAAAAAATCATCCCTCAATGCTGCACAGTAAAGTGTGTGCAGCATTGGGGGATGGCTTGTTTTTAATCAATATAATATTATTAGAGCGTCATTTCAACTCCATCAGTGCGGTCATGCGGGCAAGAGCCGTGCCAAGCCCCTCGAAGCCTACACATCGGCTGGGTTGGGTATTCACAGCATATTCCAGCAGAGGCTGTGCTTGGCTGGATGGATCTAAAGAGGAATCCAATCTCAGTACGTCCTCCCAAGCGCGGTTCAAAAAAGCCACTTCACGGCGGCCATGCGTGCGGGTGATGATGGCGGCTTTGGAAAAAAGCCCGGAATCTGTGATTTGCTGCTGCGTAAATCCGGCGGCCAGCAAGCTTTCGGCTGCTCCTTGCCGGAACAATCCGGGAATATCGGCCCACTGAAAAGGCGTAACGTCAAAACGTACAAAGGTATAGCGGCTGTGGCAATGAACCGCCAGCAGACACTTGCGCCCTTGCAGGTCAATGCAGTGCAAATCCCAGCATAAACGCCGGTCGGCCTCTGCCCCATAGGGCGGCGGCGGTATTTTTAAAAACCGCTGAAGCGGAAAAGTAAGTCCTAACTCCATCGGGTCACCTCTTGCAGCCGTCATGCGGAATTACGATTTTTTCAACACTCAGCTTGCCCAGCTTGCCGTCTGTGATTTCGGACATCATCATGGCGATTTCCCGGCGGTTGACATCGCCGGAGTGAAGAATTGCATCTTTCTGCCTTAAAAGCTCAAGCACTTCGGGACTAAGTAGACCATGCGTGCCGGAGAGATGGGCAAGTTTCACGAGATTCTTTCCATCACAATGCGATAGAGCGGATTTTTTCGAGGTCACCGCTGCACAACGTATCTAAATTTTCAAAGATTTTCTCGGCGCTCCAATTCCACCATTGGAGCCGGAGAAGATAGTCTATCAGCTCTGGATTAAAGCGGGGGCGAATTACTCGGCAAGGATTTCCGGCAGCAATGGTATATGGTGGAATATTGCTCGCGACAATGGAATTTGCTCCGATAACAGCGCCATCACCGATGTAAACGCCAGGCAAAATCGTGACATTTTGTCCAATCCATACATCATTTCCAACGATGGTATTGCCTTTTAGGGGGAGATCTTCTAATTTGGGAGTGCATTTTTCCCAGCCGTGAGCAAAAATATTAAATGGATAAGTGGAAATTGATGACATGCGATGATTGGCTCCGTTCATCACAAATTCAACACCTTTTGCAATGGCGCAGAATTTCCCAATGATAAGCTTGTCACCAATAAATTCATAATGGTGTGTGACATGTGCCTCAAAATCTTCGCCTCTAGTGTCAGCATCATCATAATAAGTGTACTCACCTACCTGAATGTTCGCGCGAGTAATCACATTCTTGATATAACAAATGCTGGGTAGGTTTTCATTGGGATGAACCGCGTTCGGATTTGGACCAAACATAGAATAACCTCCTTTTGGTTATGCCAGAGGGAATAAAACTTTATTTTTCAAAAAATTCTTTTATTTTGCAGTAAAATTTACGGGCATTCGCGAAGTCCTGCTCGTCCGGGTGCCCCTTGGCAATGCCGCCCACCAGCTTGAAGGGCCCAAAGGTATCATAGCCTTTGCAGGCAAACTCCCCCAGCACCGGGCAGCCCTTTTCCTTGGCAATCTCGGCTGCCGCTTTTGCGCCGGTGCCTTTTGCCCCGCCGTAGGTATATACGAAAAAGACAGGTTTGCCCGCGGGCAGATATTGCCGCGCAAACTCCACCACGCCTTTGTGGAATTCAAAGCCGTAGATGCCGGACGCAAAGCCGATGCAGTCGTATTCGTCCAGCCTTACCATCTGCCGAGCGGTCACGTCAATCAGATCCACTTCGTTCTCGGCGGCGATGGCCTCCAGCACTTTCAGCGTGTTTCCGTGGTGGCGGGAATAATAGCAAATCGCCGTTTTCACTCCGTTTCGCCTCCTTGCAGCGTCCAGCCGAAGTCGTTGTGATAAATCATTTGGCGGGTCATGCCGCCGTCGATGCAAATATTCTCGCCGGTGATAAACCCGGCTTTGTCCGAACAGAGATACAGCACCATGTGGGCAATATCCAGCGGATTTCCTACCCGCCCGGCGGGATGCTGGATAGCGTCCGCACCTTCATAGACGGTGTAATCCGTGTCGATCCAGCCGGGAGAAATCGAATTCACCCGCACCTTTCCCGCAAGGCTGACGGCAAGCGCATGGGTCAAAGCGGAAATCCCGCCTTTGGCCGCCGTATAGCTTTCCGTTTGGGGCTGGCTCATGCGGTCACGGGACGAAGAAATATTGACGATGGCCGCGCCGGGCGCAAAGTGCGGGGCAAAAAGCTTTGTGAGATAAAAGGGTGCAGTCACGCCAACGCGCAGCGCGTAGTTAAACTCCTCATAGCTGCATTCGTCAATTCCTTTCATCAAGGGTAAGGCGTTATTGATGAGGTAATCTACATGACCGTGCTCGGCAATCACTTTGCGGGCAAAGTCCTCCAAAACGGTTTGCTCGGCAAGGTCGCCGGTGAAGCCATCGTTATCTAACAGGTCGATGATGCATACCTTTGCACCCGCCTTGCGAAATTCCTCGGCAATGGCTTTGCCAATGCCTTTTGCACCGCCGGTGACAACGGCAATTTTATCTTGAAACATCGTGGGAAGCCTCCTGTGATTTCTCGTTTTTGGGCGATCAGCTCAATCGTGCAAATCGCCCGTTACAGCTTTGGTATAAAAGCTTTGCAGCAGCTTTGCCAGCGGCTGGGGTGCTTCGCGGTTCAGCTCGTGTCCGGCGCCCGTTATCATGGCAAACTCGGCCCCGCGCACAAGCTGTGCAAGTTGGGTACAAGCCTTTTTGTTGGCGTGGTCGCGGCTGCCGCAAATTACCAAGGTGGGGCAGGAGATGCGGGGGAGGGCGGCGGTAAAATCCAAATTTGTCATGCTGCCGCACAGCTGAATAAACTGTGCTTTGGAAAAACCGGTTTCCCCGAACATAGATGCAGGCATGAGGTGAAACAATGCATTCTGTATTTGTAAAAGACGCTTCGGCATTTTATATTGGGGCGCGATGAGAACAAGAGCGCCCACACGTTCGGGATGCTCTACGGCGTAGTGAAGCGCAAGAACACCGCCCAGTGAAAGGCCGCAGAGCGCAAGCTTTGCCTCGCTTTCGTCACACAGCCGGGCAAAGGCGCTGTAAAGATTGGCGTAAGTCGCCGGCTGATTGCAAACCAGCGAAGCAAGGTCAGGCTCGGCGCAGTCTGCCGGGGCGTTCAGCAGACGCAAAACGGGATGCCAAACAGCGGGCGTTTGGCCGAGCCCGTGGATGTAGAGCTGTTTCATATCAGAATGCCCTCGCAATGGTCAATTTCATGCTGGATAATTTGCGCCCTCCAGCCGGTAAAGGTCTTTTGACGCTCTTGAAATTTTTCGTTCTGCCAGCGCACTTTGATGGATTTCCAGCGCTTGGCCGGGCGTGTGCCGACAAGAGAAAGGCAGTTTTCCTGCGCCGCATAAGGACCTGATTTTTTGACGATTTGGGGGTTGAACATCACCATGTACCCGTCGTCTGATTCAAAGGCAATGATGCGTTTGTTTACGCCAATCATGTTGGCCGCCATGCCGACGCAGCCCTCTTGATGATGCACCAGCGTTTCTAAAAGGTCGGCGGCAATGGCAAGGTCATCCGGCGTGGCAGGCTCGGCTTTTTGGGCAAGAAACATTTCATCTTTGCAAATCTCACGAATCATGGCGGTTCTCCTTGTTGGTCATTTGCTTTTCATTATACATGGTTCAAAAGAAGGGGACAAGGCTTTGAGAGGGGGAGAATAACAATTGTACAAACATTACTTCTTGCGTTTTTTCGGTGCATGAAGCTGCAAAGATTCACAGGTAATCGCCACAAGCTTTGTCAGCATTTCGATATCATCGACATCTTTTACCAGAAAAGAATCTTTTGCACCATCGTAGGGCGGGGCTTTTGGCAGAGAAGGAAATGACGCTTCACCTTCAGGTGTGATTTTGATGAAAAGCTGATTATCGCAAATAACTGCAAAAAAGATGTCGTTACAGTAAAGGCCATATTCACCAAACATTTTTCGGCTGCGAATATCTCCAGATGCCCGGAGTTGGTCGATAACGTAATTTACAAAATCTTGATGAGAAGCCATCAAAATACCTCCTTAGCACTAATAGGTTCTACAATCGACATTCTAATAAAAAATTACGGTATCGTCAATCCTATCAATAAGGATGAAAGGCGGTGCGGGATGTGTTTTTTCAACGGTTGAGGGATTTGCGGGAAGATAAAGACCTGCGGCAGGAAGATATAGCAGAAGTTTTAGGAATCAGCCAGACGGTGTATTCCCGCTATGAGCGTGGGTTTCAAACCATCCCGGTGATTCATTTGCTCAAGTTAGCGGATTACTACCAAGTATCTACGGATTATATTCTCGGAAGAACAAACACAAGCAAGCCATATCCTGCAAAGTAAAGGTTGTAGGGTGTGACGTGCTTTTTTGATATGGTTGATAAACGCAAAAAACCGCCTGTTTAGGCGGTTTCAGTTTGTCGAAAAAGCT
>DCEX01000031.1:41277-47035 GCA_002315015.1 Faecalibacterium sp. UBA1819 | reverse complement strand
CCCCCTTTTCCAAGCCTTTTTCCCCTTGCAGCCTAGGTTCTTTCTGAATGAGGCGGCAGTTTTTCGACAGTCTCAAACCGCCTGTTTAGGCGGTTTTTTTTGAAAAATGTGGTCCGAGTGGAGAGATTCGAACTCCCGGCATCCTGCTCCCAAAAATATGTCCGTCCTTTCAAATAGAGCTTTTGTACCCTGTTTAACGCTTTCCTATGCTCCGCCAGTTCCTCTTTAGAACTCTTTTTCCCTGCGTGTTTCAAGCAAAACTTTCTCCTTTTGGGATGGGTGTGGGATTGGATTCTGTATATTAAAAGATGTTGCGTCCGGTTTTAGGGGGCGATGACAGGACGGTTCATCTCAGAGCAGAGGCGCAGGAAATGCGCCGCATAAACAAAGAAATACTCTGGGCCGTGGGCTTTGACAACACGGAATAATTTTCTTGTCAGATGGATACAAATTGACAAGAATGACAAGAATGATTATAATGACAACTAAGAAAAGGAGGTACTGTGTATGGCATTTGTTGAGAGTGAAGTTGTTGAACTGAAAGCAGAGGTCGTGGGAGATATCTGCAAAGAAGTCATTGCCTTTGCCAACACAAAAGGCGGTACGCTGTATATTGGTGTCAGCGGCGATGGAAGTGTTGTGGGAGTCAAAAACGCCGACCAAGTCATTTTGCAGCTAAACAATATGATTCGAGATTCCATCAAGCCTGATGTGACAATGTTTGTGGGCTACGAAAACCAACACGTCGGCAACAAGGATATCATTGCTGTGACCATTCAAAAAGGAACCGACCGGCCCTATTATCTGGGCAGTAAGGGATTGAAACCCAGTGGGGTCTATGTCAGAAACGGCACATCTTCTGACCCGGCTACGGATACTGCGATCCGAAGAATGATCAAGGAAACTGATGGGGACAACTTCGAATCCATGCGTTCGCTGGAACAGAACCTCAGCTTTGAAGCGGCAGAGAAGCAATTTGAAAAGCAGAATATCCCATTTGATGCTGCAAAAATGCAGACCCTTGGGATGATTTCCGCAGATGGTATCTACTCCAATGTGGCGCTGCTCCTGTCCGATCAGTGTCCCAGCACCATTAAGGCGGCGACCTTCTCTGGGGAAGATAAAGGAAGCTTTCAGGACAGAAGAGAATTTGGCGGTTCGCTGTTTCAGCAAATGGAGGAGTTGTACAGCTATCTGGATCTGCGTAACCAGACAAAGGCAACTTTTGATGGGCTATACCGAATCGACACACGGGATTATCCGGAAGATGCACTGCGGGAAGCGCTGCTGAACTCGCTGGTCCACAGAGACTATTCCTTCCGTGCAAGCACCCTAGTCAGTGTATATGCCGACAGAATTGAATTTGTCTCTGTAGGCGGACTGCTTTCCGGCATTGAACTGGATGACATTATGCTGGGACTCTCGGTTTGCCGAAATCCCAAGCTGGCAGCCATATTTTATCGTCTGCAGCTGATTGAGGCATACGGCACGGGTATGCCTAAAATTATGAACGCCTATGGGGAGACGGAATTGAAACCAAAAATCGAGGTATCAAGCAACGCATTCAAAATCACGCTGCCAAACAGGAACGCCGGCGCAAATCATACAGAGACATTGATTGGCACGGTCAAAGGCGATGAAAAGCGGATTCTGGATTTCATTGGTTCCCATGGCCATATCGTACGCCGTGATGTGGATCAGCTGCTGGATGTAAGCCAAGCCACAGCCAACCGAATTCTGAAACACATGGTCGCCAAGGGCCTGATTTATCAGGATGGAAACGGCAGGAAAACAAAGTATAGACGGAAGTGACTGTGGGTGTGGAGGGGGGACTGTTTATGAATAGAAAAGCGATCATCAATAACCGGGAGTATGCGCTTCTTGAAATTGTCCCGTCTCTGGATGGAGGGCAGGCGCTGCTTCTCTGTGAAGATGAAAACGGCAAAAGGGCGGTATGCTCCGAGCCGCTGTGGCGCAGCTGTGCGCTAACGGATGTGCAGTCTGCTCCGGTTCACGCACACAGCTCCTCACAGGAGAAAATCGAGTATTTCCTCTCTGTTTTCAAAGGGCGGGAAGATGTATATGCACGCCGATATCACAGCACGACCACCGGGAAAACCGGTTACACCCCAGTCTGTAAAAATGAATGGGTGCATGGCCTGTGTGATAAAAAGAAATACAGGTGCGTAGAGTGCCCCAACCGTGAGTTTCGGCCACTCACGGCCGATGTGGTCAAGGCGCATTTGATGGGCCGTGATGCTTTGTGCAGAGATGTGGCGGCAATCTATCCGATGCTGGAGGACAACAGGACCTGGCTGTTGGCTGCGGATTTTGATGAAGAAAAGTGGAAGCTTGATGTGACTGCATTTTGCAAATCCTGCAAAGAAGCAGGACTTGTACCAGCAGTGGAACGCTCCCGTTCCGGAAACGGCGCACATATCTGGTTTTTCTTTTCGGAGCCTGTTTCTGCCGCCGATGCCAGGCGCTTGGGGACCGGTTTGCTGACCCGAACCATGTCGTGCAGACATGAGCTATCCTTTTCATCCTATGACCGGTTGTTCCCGTCTCAGGATCTTGTGCCGAAGGGCGGTTTTGGGAATTTGATTGCCCTGCCATTTCAAGGCCAGGCGCAGAAAGACGGAAATTCTCTGTTTGTGGATGATCACTTTGAGCCTTATCCCGATCAGTGGGCGTTTCTGTCCTCCCTGCCCAAAATTACACCGGAACAGTTGGAAGAATGTCTGGGGAAACTATGTCATCATGGCGACATGGGAGAACTGGAAGATGCTGGGGAGAAGCAAGTGCCATGGAAGCGCAAGCGAACCCAGACAAAACTGACACACAGAGATTTTCCGCTGCAGGTAAGCCTGTATAGTTCCAATCTGATCTATATTGAGAAAAAAGACTTCTCTCAAGGGGCATTGAATACGCTCAAGAGACTTGCGGCGTTTCCAAATCCGGAATTTCGCTCCAAGCAAGCCATGCGCATTTCCGTTTATGGCGTTCCTCGTGTTCTGGACTGCGGCTATGAAGATGAGGAATACATCGGCCTTCCCCGTGGTTGCATGGATGAGATTCTGGGGTTATTTGATCAATATGAAATCCCTGTCATTCTGGAAGATCACAGATCACTGGGACGTTCCATTGATGTGGAATTCAATGGGGTGCTGCGCCCAGAACAGGAACCTGCTGCCCAGGCCCTGCTTGCCGCAGACATGGGCGTTCTCTCAGCAACTACTGCGTTTGGAAAAACTGTGATTGGCGCCTATCTGATTGGACAGCGCAAAGTCAATACTCTGGTATTGGTGCAGTCCAGCGCATTGCTGGAACAGTGGAAATCCTCGCTGGAACAATTTCTGAATGTTCATGAGGTTCTGCCGGAACTTCCAAAAAAGCGCGGCAGGAAGAAAAAACAGTACCTCATTGGCCAAATCGGCAGCGGAAAGAATTCCCGCAGTGGGATTGTCGATATTGCCACCATGCAGTCCCTGCTTGAGGGAGAAGAAAAGACGGTAAAGTCTTTTGTGACAGAGTACGGAATGGTCATTGTAGATGAGTGCCATCATGTGGCCGCATTCACCTTCGAAACCGTGCTGAAAGCAGTTGAAGCCAAATATGTTTACGGTTTGTCTGCTACTCCTGTCCGCAAGGACGGTCATCATCCCATCATCTTTATGCAGTGCGGCTCTGTCCGGTATTTGGTGGACGCCAAAAGTCAGGCAGAAAAGCGAAGCTTTTCTCACATTGTAATTCCCAGATTTACACGCATGAGGCTACCAAATGCCAATGGGATTCAGGATATGTACGTCGGAGTAATTGAAAATCAAAACAGGAACGAACTGTTGGTGTCAGACACTTTGAAGTTGATACAGGAGGGGCGTACACCGATTCTGCTGACGGAGCGGAAGGAACACGCTGTATTGCTTGCTGGTTGTCTGTCGGATCAAGTGAAAAATGTCTTTCTGCTTATTGGTAGTGAGAAGCAAAAGGATAAGCGTGAAAAGCTGGCAGCATTGCAGAATGTGCCTGACGATGAGGACGTGGTGGTCGTTGCCACCGGAAAGTATATTGGAGAGGGATTTGACTCTCCGCGGCTGGACACCTTGCTTCTGGCGATGCCCATATCGTGGAAAGGTACATTGGCACAGTATGCCGGACGTCTCCATAGAAATTATGAAGGAAAGCAGGAAGCTCGCATCTATGATTATGTGGATATCCATGTTCCCACCCTGGAGCGGATGTATCATAAACGCCTGAAGGGCTATGCGGAACTGGGATATCAGGTCAAATTCGGTGCAGCGGATCAGTCTGTCAGCGTGATTTACGACGGATACTCATCTATGCTTCCCTTTGAGCAGGACCTGGATGATGCCGCCCGCAGCGTGGTTATCGTCAGTCCTTATCTGCAAAAAGGCAGAATCGTGAAACTTCTTCCCTCTTTACAGAAGGCGGTTGCTTCCGGTGTCGAAATTGCGATCCATACCAGAACGGCAGATAGCAGAGAATTATCAAATCAAGAAAGTATGTGTGAAGCGATCAAGATGATGAGGCAGACAGGTATTGTGGTCCATACGCACAAAGAACTGAATCAGCGGTATGCCGTCGTTGATGAAAGCGTTGTGTGGTATGGCGGCGTGGATTTTCTTGCGTTTGGCAGAAAAGATACGGATGTGCTTCGGTTCAAAAATCCAGACATTGCCGGTGAGTTCCTGGCACTTTCTGGTCATGCAGAAAGCGAACAGCTTGTCATGGAAGATGTTTCTATGTAGGGGTCGTCTTCGGGATATTTCCGCATTTGGGATTACACGAAATGGAGAAAAGGGGTAGAGAAAAACCGCTGCTTTCTGCTGCTTTTCAATGCTCTTTAACCCTGTTTGGCAGTGTTTGGTCCGGCGTGTGGGGTTCGAATGTCTGGGAATGCGGTCCCAAATGTGTGTCTGAATCTTCAGCCGGCACTCTACCGCCCTCTTTGACCCTTTCCTCTGCTCCGGCAGTTTATCTTTGACACTCTTTTGCCCTGCTTGTTTCAAGCAAAACTTTCTCCTTTTGGGATGGGTGTGGGATTGGATTCTGTATATTAAAAGAAGTTCCGTCCGGTTTTAGGGGGCGATGACAGGACGGTTCATCTCAGAGCAGAGGCGCAGGAAATACGCCGCATAAACAAAGAATAAGCCCTGGCGAGGCACACCCTTTCTCAAAAGATGGAAAATGTATATGCAGCCGCAATAACTCGCTCATAATCGGATTCTTGTCATATAATCAGCAGATGACAAGAAAGACAACAAGCAATATCGTTCGGAACAGTCATTCTTCTGTAAACAGTCCATTCTTTCCGGTAGCTATTTTCCTCGTTCTGTGGTATTGTTCGGTTGCCGAAAGGAGGCGACGATATGCAGAAAGGAAACAGCTATACCGTAGGCCAGTGGTGTGACCGCTGGTTTTGCGAGAACCAGAGTAGATGGAGCGGCAGCACAGTGGGCGGATACCGCAATCTGATCTACCGCCACATCCTTCCCGAGATTGGGAGCATTCCGCTGGCGGAGCTGTCGGAAAACACTGTCACCGGCTTCTATGATAGCCTGCGGAGCCAGAGGCTCAGCGCCAGAAGCGTCTGGTGCGTCCACCTGCTCCTGCGGCGCTGTATGGACGAAGCAGCCCGTGACCAGCTTATCCCCTATAACACGGTGCGGCTCTGCCAGGAACCGCAGGCAGAGGAATATAAAACGGCCCCCTTGCGCCTGGGGCAGCTCCAGCGGTA
>DCEX01000031.1:0-41242 GCA_002315015.1 Faecalibacterium sp. UBA1819 | reverse complement strand
GATTTTCATATCCGCTGCCGGTATATCCTCAAGGGACATCGACTGCTGGCCCTCAACCGTAAGGCGGAACATCTTCTGGAACAGATACCGGAAACCGACTGCTATGTGTTTCTAAACCCCAAGACCGGAGCGCCGTATCAGCTCCACGAGCTCTACTACCTGCACAAGCGGATACTGAAACAGGCCGGCCTGCCGTGGGTGGCCTTCCGGAACCTGCAGCGCCAATGCATGGAGGTGGGGGTATGACGTTGAGAGAGTATATCCTCCACTGGCAGGAGACCTATGACAAGAACCAAAGCAGGCCAACCACCTATGCAGCCCACGGTTATCTCTTCAAAAACCATATCCTCCCTGGCTTGGGGAATATACCGCTGGAGGAATTGACTGCGAAACAGGTCGGAGATTTTCTGGAAGAGAGAAAACGCTTTGGCGGCCACCGCCCGGAAAGCCCTGAATACCCAGGACTGGGCGAATACACCATGCGGCACATCCACCGACTGCTCCAACAATGCCTGGACCAAGCGATCCGGGACGGACTGATAGAGGAAAACCCCGCCCGTGCGTTTCATTATCCAAAGCCCAAGAAGGTCAGCGCCAATGTGCTGACGCCAGCAGAAGTAGAGGACTATCTGGACGCAGCGGAGCGGCTGGGCCACCTCCCCATGTTCCTGCTGGCGCTGACAGCGGGACTTCGGCAAAGAGAGCTGATCGCGCTGAAGTGGAATGACCTGGACGTGGCGGAACGGACGCTGACCATCTCGGAGAACCGCTCGGTGGAACGGCGAGAGTTGGTGGAGTACAAAGGCGGCACCAGAACCATCAGCCTGACCACAGAAGCGGTTGAGCTCCTAAACATAGAACACGCCAGGCACCCCAGCAGCCCGCTCATGTTCATGCACCCAGCTACGCAAAAGCCCTACTCACCCCAGATGGTGCGCCGGATGCACAATAAGATCATCAAAGAGGCCGGGCTGGATCATATTCGGTTCGCCGATCTCCGGCACACTTGCGCCGTCCTGTCTCTGCAAAACGGAATGGACACGAAAGAGGTTTCTCAGATGCTGGGGCATTTTCGAACTTCAATGACGCGACAGAACTACTCCCCCTACCTGGCCAGCCACGCCACCAAAAGCGAAGACACCTCCAGAGAAGTATCCCAGGAGGAACTGTGGCAAGCGGCAGACGTTCTGGACAATCTTCTGAAATTCTGATAGCCATTGTGCGGAAGGTGTGGTATATGTTTGGGTCGCAAGGAGATGATGACAATGGAAAACAAACTGCTCAAAGAGCTGTATGATTGCTTTTATGTCCGCCCGGAGCTTGATGAACAGGCGAACGAAGTGGAGAAGTGCCACAAGGCGTTAATTGCAGCTCTGGAAAAGTCGGAGCGAAGACTGGTGCTGCGGATCATCGATGCCCAGGACTCTATCAGAGAACAGACCTCCCTCGACAGCTTTATCGCCGGCTTTGAGCTGGCTTGGAGACTTTCGGCGGAATTACACAACGACGAAAACGAGCGCTCATTCTCCTGTCGAACCAGGAGAGTGGGTGCTCGTTTCGTATCTGATGAGGAATCGGAATGAAGAACAAATTGACATAGCCGCAGCAATTACCGCCAGTCTCGCCCTGTGGGCCGCTGTGTCACCGCAAAACACCACGGGTAAGAAAACTGTCCAACACCTGCAGTGCAGTTGCTTCCGGAGATACCAGAAGCAACTGCACTGCAGAAACAGACACATGGACTGACGCAAAAACTGAGCCGCATAAACAAAGAAAAGAAATAGCTGCAAGAGTATTGTGGAGTGCTTCAATATGGGAAATACCTCAACAAATTTACGACTTATCTCAAATATCCGCACAAGTCTCGCATAAAATTGCGAGATTTTCTTGAAAAGAGCCAGACATTAGTGCTAAAATATAAACTAAAATGTCGTATTGTGCATTTTTGAGAATTGCCTTACAAAATACATTTGCTGCTTGAAAGAAGGAGAGAATGCATGGCTCTATCTTATAACCGTATGTGGAAGTTGCTTGTAGACAAGAAAATGAGCAAAGCGGATTTGAGAAAGGCCGCAGATATTGCGCCGAATACGATGACAAAGTTAAGACGAGATGAAGCGGTAAATCTCGCTATTTTAGGTCGTATATGTGAGACCCTCGATTGTGATTTTGGCGATATTATGGAATATGTAAAAGAGCCAAAATAAAGCAATGCAATTAAGAAATCCGAACATCTTCAAGGGAGTAGTTATGTATGGTAGAGAGGCAACCGTCCTGGGATAAATATGAAGCAGTCATCCTATTGGAAGGGCTTCTTGCCTCTATGAAAGGCGAACTCATACGTTCGGCCGCAATTAAGGCAGTATCTCGTGACTTAAGGACAATGGCACTTCATCGAGGTATGGAAGTTGATGAAGTGTATCGCAATACAAATGGTATTTCATTTCAAATGAAAAGCATGGAGTCAGCGTATCTCGGTCACACAGTTTTCAAACCAGCCACCAAACTTGTTGCAGATTTGTATCATGAATCGTATGATGAGTACCCAAAATTACTGAAGGAGGCAAGGGCAATGATAAGCAATAGAAAAACCGTTGAAGGCGACTTTATGCGGTATCTTGCTGAACGAGTGTCTCCTTCACAGCTTTCGGAGCTTTATAGATGTTATTCTGAAATAGAAACTTTTTGTCTGAAAATAAAAGTCCTACAGAATCCACTGTTCGAGACAACCGATTTTGAAACCATTAAAAAAGTGCAACGCACCATTGAACAGAACAAGATTTTCAGGATAACCCGTAAACGGCAAATAAATAAGATTGTTGATGCGGGACGGCATTACTATAACTACACAAAAGAAGGTTTTTACGCTCGCATTACTGATGGAAAGATCGCAGAAGATCGTAGCACCATCGATCATGAAATGTTGAATCAAAGCCCGCCCGATGTAGAGATGACCGAGGCAGAATCTCCTATTGCTACATACACAAAAACCGAGCAAGACGAAAGGTTGTTGCAAAAATACCCTGCTATATATAATCAAATCTATAATGCACTGAAAGCCTCTCCCGAAAGTCAAAGAGTCACAATTCGAGAGATATGTGAGGCCATTAACCATATTGCTCGTCCCGCTATTGTTGAGGAGATTCTCGATAATGTGAGCTGGGCATCAAATATTGGAGATTCCTACATCTTTTCAGAAAACACTCCTGCAATCGAATCAGATATCTCCAATACGGAGAGTTCTCATAGTCAGGACACAACTTTTGAACTTGATTTTCATGCGGACTTTGACTTGGCGTACACTAAGCCAGAGCGGTTCAGTTACTTTGGTGAGAGAAAAGCGTGTGGCGATTCGTGGACAGCTCTCTATGTTGCTGTGATGGCTTCTGTGATGGAAGATTATCCGCACACATTCAAGCCTGGAATGTCTTTTGTGCAAAAATCTGGCCGAATCGAACTTGCGAGTGATGATAATTACAGTTTTATGATTGCTCCTAAACCTATACCAGGAACCGCATATATGCTGGAAACCAATTTGAGTGCAAACGATATTGCAGCAAAAATTCGCTATGTCTTGGACTTGTGTAGTGTGGACTACGAAAATATCGTTATCACATATAGAAAAAAAGAGAAGGAAACTTTTGAACAAGTCCATCAAAGAAAGTCGTTTGAAAACGATGCGATTTGTGAGATAAATAGCAGAAGCTTCTCTCGATATCTATCTGAAACACTGAACATGGCTGATGCCACCTGCCGGAGCTATACTTCTGCGATAAACAATTGTGAGGCATTTGCCCAAGAACACCAACTGGCCTCCTGGCAGCTTTACACAACGGACAAACAAACGGTACAGGAGACCATTCAGTTGCTCTTAAGCAATGCGGATTTTCTTTCCTACAATGCAAGGCAGCACAACCGTCTCCGTGCAGCCATACAGAAATTTCTGGGATTTATTGGCTCAGACCTGACTTGGAGTGCACCTGCAAAGGACGATTCGGAACCGGCAGAAACCTACAGGGATGAAGGCTATGAGGAGGTTCTTGGGCAATACTTCAAGAAGGGATTTCGCATGGATTCGCCTCTTGAGATACGCAAATTCAAGAGGTATTACACGGCAACCCATGATAGAGAGCTAACTGATCCTAATGATGACATTAGCAAAAAAATCAAGCAACTCTGCATTATTTACGAGGGAAAAGCATTTCTCCCGGATGTCATGTTGAGTAAAGAACTAAAGGACGAATTGCTAAATTACATCGAGTCCGCCTTTGCGGACGGTAAATCCGCTATCTACTATCAAGCGATTTTTGCCGAATTTTCCGATGCGTTCTTGGACTACCATATCCACGATGCTGATATGCTGAAGTCGTACCTGACTTTTATAGGAGACGGCAGATTCTTCATCAACAGAAGTTTTATATCGAAGACGCCAGATGTTAGCATGGACCCGCTATCTGAAGTTCGTTCTTGCTTGCAAGACTATGGCAGGCCGGCGACTTATGATGAGATTTTTGCTGCTCTGCCGCATCTCCCGCAAAGTAAGATAAAGTTTATTCTTGCCAGCAATGTTGAATTCGTCAACAACGGCCGCAGCGAATACTTTCACGAAAGTATCGTCCATTTGTCCGATGAAGAACTGGACGGAATTGCCGAAATTATCCAGAGAACCATTGACGAGAAAGATTTTATTGGCGGCAATGAGCTCTATGATGCAATCCGTGCGAAATATCCCTATATCATAGATGAGAATCACGCCCTCTCTATGTATGGATTCCGGGATGCGCTAAAGGCAAAATTAGGCGATAAATTTTCCTTCAAGGGAAATATTATCAGCCGCTCGGGGCAGGAACTTTCGATGGCAGATGTGTTTGCAAAATATGCGAGAAGTCATGATACTTTCACGCTGTCTGAGCTTCAGAGTTTGGCAAACAACCTCGCAACTCCCATATATTTTGAGGCGATTTACGAAAATAGCCTGCGAATCAGCCGAGATCAGTTTGTAGCAAAAACTGCCGCTTATTTTCCCGTTGAAGCAATGGATGAGGCTTTGGATCGTATCTGCATGGGAAAGTATATTCCTCTGCTGGAAGCGACAAACTTCGGCGCATTTCCCTATGTAGGATTCCCTTGGAACATCTTTTTGTTGGAGCATTATGTGGCGAGCTACAGTCAAAAATATATGCTTCTGCACAGCAGCTTTAATGGGACCGAATGTGCTGGCGCAATCGTCAAGCGTTCTGCAGGTATTGACAGCTTCGATAACTTAATCGTTGACTTATTGGCAAACAATCAAATAGAGATGAAAAAAGCCCCCGTGCTTCAGTTTTTGAGTGACAAGGGGTATCTTGCCCGCCGTAGATACTCAGAAATAGAATCGCTTATTATCAAGGCGAACGCACAAAGGCAAAGGAAGGACACCGACTAATATGTACTCATACACTTGGGATGCCGAGACAGGTGGATTGCTGCTAAACAGTTCCCCACTTTCCTTTAGCAAGGAACCCCGTCCGGTGTATTATAAAGAACTGGATATTCTGGGATTTGACCGGTATTGGAATTATGCAAAGAATGACTCTTACCCATATATGTGGGCGGAGGCCAACAATTATTTCTACCGGGGCCGGCAGGTTGCCAAGACAAAAGGCGGGAGTCTTTACACGGCACCCGAAATCGTCATTTTGGATGACCCAGAACCAAATGGACAACCTCTCCGCTTTGTTGACATCCCTGCAATGGTTGAAAAGAACCGGGATCTGTTGGAGAAACTGGCCGCAGAAACAATTAAAAAAATATACAACACTTATGTAGACTACATGGATCGAGTCGATGTCTTCTATGTGGCGTTCAGTGGTGGTAAGGATAGTGTAGTAGCCCTCGATCTGGTGCAGCGGGCTTTGCCGCACAATAAGTTTGAAGTTCTCTTTGGCGACACCGATATGGAGTTTCCCACAACTAAAAGCCTTGTTACTCAAATTGAGAGCTTCTGCCGAGAGCGAGACATCGCTTTCTTCACCGCCAAGGCCACTATGTCGGCTTCGGATTCGTGGGATTCCTTCGGCCCGCCAGCCCGCCGTTTAAGATGGTGCTGCACTGTGCATAAGACTGCTCCAGTCATAAATAAACTGTGCGAAATTCATAATATCAACCGGATTCATTCCATGATGATAACTGGTGTTCGTGGAGACGAGAGTGCATCCCGTGCAGAATATGATGAATTAAGCTTAGGAAAGAAAATGCCAGGACAGCATAGTTTTCATCCTCTGCTTGAATGGTCGTCCGCAGAAGTATTTCTCTATATCTATTCGCAAGAACTGCCAATGAATACGGCCTATAAATATGGTTTCAATCGTGTCGGATGCATCATGTGCCCGAATTCATCCGAAAAGCATGAGTACATTAAGAAGCAATGCTTCCCAGAGACGGTTGATTTCTTTTGCAATAAGATTATTGAAAACAGTCAAAAAGACTTATCCGGAGATAATGCGGCTCGTTTTCTTGAAAGTGGCGGATGGAAAACTCGGTTAAGTGGTAGAGAACTTAAATTTTCTCAGGAAGAGTTGTTTGAATTTGATGAAGAAAAAGGCCTTTTAAAGTTTACCGCTAAAAACCTCAGACCTGAATGGAAAATATGGTATAAGACTTTAGGAGACATCCATGAGTGTTCCGAAAGCGAATATCATCTTGAATACGATGGCGTTGTTCGGAAGTGCGTTTTGCATACCAATGGCGATAAAACCATCTTTGAAATCGAGACATCAGGAAGAACGAAGAACTCGATAGAGTTTGTTTATTACTTCAAAAGTATCCTTGCGAAAACACAGTATTGTATCCAATGCATGACTTGTGTTGCAGAGTGCCCAAGCAGGAATATTCAAATGAAGGATGGAGAACTAACCATTTTAGACACCTGTGTACGCTGTCGTGCTTGCTTGAAAATCTTAAGTGGTTGCCTTTATTATAATTCAGTGAAAGGAAGTAAAGCTATGAAGTCGTTAAAAGGAATCAATCGCTATTTGAGCGTTGGCGTCGATGCAATGTGGATTAAGGAATTTTTGAAAGACCAGTCATTTGAACCCGGAAATCGCAAAACAGATGTTATGTTTGGCATGATGAACGATGCGGGTATGACTGCCAGCAAAAAATTGACTGCTTTTGGAATGTTTATTCAGAACCAAGATATGGAAGCGGCATATACATGGGCGCTTATTCTGTGCAATCTTGCTTATACTCCCGCTTTTGGATGGTATATCCGAAACATTCCTTTTTCCCACAGATACATTGAATCGAATCTGCTGCTTGATATGGGAGAAGATAGCAGCAAGAAAGATGGCGGTAAAAAGGCCAGAGGAGAATTCTGGAATGGCTTCAAAACAATATTGGATACAAACGGAGCATTCAAAGAAATTGGTTTTGGTATCCCTGAAATCGAATCCAAGGAAAACAAAAACGGAGAAATTAAAAAAAGCATGATTTCTATCATGAGAATGCCCTGGCAAAATCCGAATCCGCTTGTCATTCTTTACAGCTTATACAAATTTGCCGAGGCTTGTGGCGATTATTACCAGTTTACCCTGTCCCGGCTCTTGAATCACGATATTGATAGTGATGGTATCAGCCCTACTGAGATTTTCGGACTGGATCGCAATCAGATGGAAAAGATTCTTAACGGCCTGACTATCAACTATCCAGACTTTATCAATGCCAGCTTTACGCTTGATCTGGATAATATCACACTCAACAGCGAAAAAACATCCCAGGATGTACTGAGTCTGTTCTAAGGAGGAAGAAACAATGCCGATGTTGGAAAAATACCGTCATTATTTCGATATTGACCCAGATTATTTTCCTGCCGTAAATGAAGCGGTCATTACGAAGAACCCAGAAGTGTGGAAAAAATTCTTCCCCCACGAGACCTTTGTGAAACTTCTGAAGAACACAATCAGTGTCCTTGAGCGTAAGCAGAAACTCTGCCTGTGGGTGGAGGGAGCCTACGGTACAGGCAAATCTCACGCTGTCCATACCCTGAAGAAGTTACTGGACTCCAGTGAGGAAGAAACTCGTGAATACTTCCAAAGGCACAAGTTGGATAATGATCTGTGTAACCGCTTCCAGGCTGTGAAATCCAGTGGTCGCGTTTTGACAGTCCATCGCTACGGCTCTGCTACCATTCGCAGCGACCACAACCTTGTTTTTGCTATCCAGGAGAGCATAGAAAAAGCACTTGTCGATGCCGGAATTGAAAACAAGGGTGGAAACGCACTAAAAGAGGCCACTATCACATGGCTTTCCGACAAGGACAACAAAAATTATTTCAACGGCTTGATTACGGGTACATACTCTAACCTGTTCGGTGGAGATGATGCCGATACTGTAATTGAAAAATTACGCACTTTTTCAGGCGATGCGCTGGCAAAGGTTATGGACGACATCTTTAAGGTAGCCGATGAGCGTCAAGTAAAAGCCCTCTCGCTGAGCGTGACTGATTTGAGCAACTGGATTCGTGAAGTGATTCAGGCAAACAGCTTGAAAGCTATTGTCTTTATGTGGGATGAGTTTACTGAATACTTTTACAACAATGCCCGCAATCTCACCGGATTCCAGGAGCTTTGTGAAATCAGCGAAACCGATCCCTTCTATTTCGTGCTGGTTACCCATGTTACCCAAGGTTTGTTCCATGAGCGTGACCAAGACTTTATTAAGCTGAACGGACGCTTTGTCAGTCCGCATAGCTTAATCAGTCTGCCCGAAAATATCGCATTCCAGCTCATGGGTGCAGCTATGGAGAAAAACCAGGATAAAGCCGTACTCGAAGATTGGGAGCTTGCTCTCGGGGACCTTACCGCCAGAACGCAGGAATCCCGTAAGCTGGTAAAGTCGGTGGCCCGTATCACCGACAAAGAGATGGTGGATATCCTCCCGATACACCCCTATGCCGCCCTGCTCTTGAAACACATCTCCTCTGCGTTTGATTCCAACCAGCGCAGTATGTTTGACTTTATCAAGAATGACCGTGGCGATGAAATCAAGGGCTTCCAATGGTTTATTGACAATTTCGGGCCGGAGGATGATAACCCGCTGCTCTCTGTTGATATGCTTTGGGAATTCTTCTATGACAAAGGCAAAGAATATCTGGCGCATGATATTCGCTCCATTCTCGACTACTACAACCGTGCCGGGAATCAACGACTTGATTCTGACCAAAAACGAGTTCTGAAGACGGTTCTTCTGTTGCAGGCAATTTCCCAATACGCCGGCGACTCTGTTGAACTGTTTATTCCCAATGAAAAAAATCTCGACAATGCGTTTGAAGGGACCGACATGGAGGGCTCCGCAGCGAGATGTGCTGAGCAGCTTGTTCGAGAGAAGGTGCTATTCTCCAAGTCCCTCGGCGGCGGAAAATCGCAGTATGCAGCCTACAACCATGAGGATGAAATTGATGTAACGCCTTTTGAAAAGCAAATTGACCAAAAAAGCACTTCTGCTTTTATCACGGAGGAACTCGCTGATCGGACTCGAATCGTTGACGCTATTACCCTTGGAGGCGCCCTAAAGCTTCGCTATGAGCTGCGTTTTGTTTCTGCTTCCGACTTCGATTCTACGATCAAGCAACTTCGCAACACGGAAGAAAAGTATGAAAACAAGATTGTTGCTGTAGTATGTTTCGCAAAAGATGATACCGAAAGCGTTGTTCTGGGCAAGAAAATCCATGATGCCCTTGCTGCTGGAACTTACAATACGATTTTCATTGATGCCAGCCGAACCCCATTCGGAGCGGATGGCTATGGCGTTTACCGTCACGATATGGCATTATCTATGTCCCAGCAGGGCAAGGATAATACATTGGCAACTCAATATGCTAACAATGCGAAGGATTCTTTGAAAAAATGGAAAACCCGCATTGTTGCTGGTGAGTTCATGGTTCACACTGCTGATAAGCCGGATGGAGAGCGGGCGACTACGCTTGACGCTCTGTACGGACTTCTCGCAGAAATCAACAAGAAAAAATTTGTGTCCTGTCTTGAGGGTTCTTACAATGTAATCGCCAATATGTATACACCAAGCAGCCTGAAACAAGGTGTTGAGTGTGCTTTCAACGAGAAAACTGCCGGAACATTCCTGTCTGGCAGTCCTGCCACAAAGTTGGAAACTGCTCTTGATGGTGCATGGAAGGTGCCTGAATACTGGGTTTCCAAACCTCATCTTTTGATTTCTAAAATCAAGGTGTGCGTTGATAAAATCATAAATGATGGCTTCCAGAACGGCGGTGGCCGTGTATCAATCAAGAAAATTTATGATGTTTTGAAGGTTGCACCCTACGGTTTTATGCCCTGTAATCTGTCTGCATTTATTCTGGGCTTTGTGCTGAAAGAATACGCTTCCGGTACATATAGCTGGAGCGATGGACTCACCAACGATGTTTTGAATGTCAACAAGCTCAAGGAAATGATTGATGAGGTCATTCGTCTCGAAATCACACCGAATCCTCGTTATAAGGACAAGTATATTGTTGCACTAACGCCCGCAGAGAAGGCTTTCAATGAAATTACTTCTGTAGCATTTGGTATTCCGCTCAATATGTGTACCTCTGTTCTGAACACAAGAGAACGCATCCGCAGTAGGATGAAGGAATTTTCGTTCCCTATTTGGACTTTGAAGTACATTCTTAAGAAAGAGACGCTTCAAACAGAAACCGCTGTGCTGTCTGAAATCATCGATTCTTTCTGTGGGATTGCCAACAGTAATAACATGGGAGCCGGGACGACTGACAGCGATATTGCCATGGCAATCGGGAATCTTGCCCTCACTAACGGAAATGCTGCAAATGATTTGCAAAGCATTTTGACCAAAGAGAAGTGTACCCAAGGCATGGCTGCCTACCTTGAAACTTTTGAAAATGGTACTCTTGTCTCCCTTGCTCAAACGGTCGGCGATGGAGGTCAATACATCAATGTCCTTCGCAAAAAGTTTGATGCAGATGCAGCAAACTGGGTGTGGAATGTCGAAACCGCACAACAGAAAATCCGTGAGGTTATTCTGGAGTATCAAATTATTGTAGAAAGCAATAAGATTATCTCTAAAAGCATCTCTTATGATGCGACCATACGGGAATGGTGTGACAAGTGTGGATATATTCGCATCTCCTATGCGGCCGCCAAAAACTATCTCGATGAGTTAGGACCATTCCTCGGGATGCTCTATACCCTGAAAAAGGCCGGAACTCTGTTGGATTCCCAGAAGCAAACCTTCTTGGAACTCGTTCAGGCTAATGAAAGCACATTCCGCAATTTCTATAATAACCAGGTTGATTTGTTTAAGCGTGTATGCGGATACTATCTTGATGATCTGTCGGACGATGAAATTAAGGAAGTATTTGCCACAATGCCCGCCGGTTCGTTCACCTACGAAAAAGCGGACTATTTGAACCAGGTCGAGGCCAAAGTTGCCGCCTATAAAGAGGGACAGAAAAATACGCAGTTAAAGAAGCTGTGGAGAGAGAAAACCCGAACAGAGTCTCCCCGGGATTGGTCGAAAAAACACAAAATGCCCATTTTGTGTCTTGTTCCAGACAGCGAGGTGGCGAAGGCAAAAGCCGCATTTGGTGCTGTCAATCGTCCAAAGGCCGATGAGCAGTCAATTGACCGTGCAATGGAGTACTTTGCTTCTGCAAAATTCTTTGACTTGCTGGATGATGCCGCAGCTTTGGATAAAGCGTTTCAGAGCAGCATTATTGGAAGCTATTCCGTCATGCTGACGAATATTCAAGAAGTAAAAGATTATCTTGACTCTCACATCACAGCAGAGCCGTTTGATTGGTTTGGCCTTCCTGAAATTGAGAAGAAGCTTCGCCAGATGGCGGAAGCAAAATACAATCAGGGCGGTTGTGACCGTGCTCTTGCCAAAATTGATGAAATGGATATTGCTGATGTGAAGAAGTATCTAAAGGACCTCATTCGGGATAACATGGTTGTTGGTATGGAGATCATCAAAGGGGATTAAGGAGGTGCAAAATGACCATCCAAGAAGTCATTAAAAAAATTGACCGTTATCTGAAGAAGGATAATGTCGAACCTCTTATTGTCGATGTTCAAAACAAGGCAGATTTGGATGCTATCGTGCTCCATTATAAATTGCCCCAGAATGTCTTTTTGTGTGCTTCTGACACAGAGTTTTGTAAAGCAGACGAATTTCCTATAATCCCGAACATTCTTGAGCGCCTTGCCAACGAAAACAGCAGTTTTTTTGTTAGTGAAATTTCGAGTTTCTTCATGTTAAAAGGCGAAAAGGCATTGGTGCAAGAATTAAAAGAACTTCTATCTATGAGTATTGCCGGTCATGCGGTAATTCTCACCTTTCAATGTGACGAATATCTGCGCACTCTTATCAAAAGCGATCGGCGTGTGGATAGCAGAGTTTGTATTTTGGATGGCGTACGACCTGTTCGGCCCAGACTTGTTTTTACTGAAGAAGGCATCAAACTTACGGGCACAAGTCCGGCGGTAAAGGGACTTCGAGGCATAGCTAAGGCGGTGGAATCAGCCGCCGCAGAAGTGTTATACATCGAAACCCACAAAAGCAAAGACAGTTATCCATTTTCTCTCTATGCAATTTCAGACCTGAAGAATCCTTACGAGGTTTTGTGCCACCTGGATGGAATGACAGCTGGATTGGCAGAAAGTTATGGCAGCAAAGAAGAATGGCAGTATGCCCTGGCAGAACTTCAAGAATACCCTTCGTGGCAACAGCTCATTTCTGCAAAAATAGGGAGTATTTACAATCTGGATATTGTTATCTCTACCTACCAGCAAAATAGTGCAGATAAAAAATGGCTTTGGTTGTACTTTATTGGGCTCAAACTGTTCCATGCGGGCAACGACTCATACTTAAACAAGGCAATAGAGACAGCTTCTTCCCCGGCAGGGTTCGTTCACAATTTATATCGCACTATTTTAGAAGTCGAGCCAAGAGATAGCATATTTGCGTCCATATATGAACGCAGAAAAGCACATTTGAGTGCCATTGGCAACCCGCTCGATGAAGTTAATAATTTCTGCAAGATTGTCCAGAGCAAGGGAAAGTATGCGCTCTACTATCTAACAGACAATACCATTCAGGAAAAAGAGCTTATTTTCAAGTTGCTGGATAGGTACAGTGAAGACTTTGAAAGAGTTGAACTTTTTAGTATATTGGAGCGCATCTATCCTGATCTTCGTGCTTACCTGACACCATACCGTTTCAAAAACGAATTGCTTGACAGATATTTCCAAGAGTACAAATATCAAAAGGTTGTCAACAAGATTTTCCCGAACTTCATGGAGGTCGTTGAGAAGCAGGCAGTCGATAGAGATTACAATATCATTCTTCCGCCCCGGAGTTCTGTGATCGAGAAAATTGATGTAACAAACGCTCAGACCTATTTTACTGATGCATTGGGCGTTGAATATCTTGGCTATATTATGGCCAGATGTCATGCTCTTGAGTTGATGGCGAAAATCACAGTATGTAGATGTGAACTTCCCTCCATTACGAGCCGGAATAAGGAATTTTGGGATATGTTATCCACAGAACAGTTCCCGATTATTACTGTTGATAAAATAGATAAAATCAAGCATCACGGCGAAGAAGGATATGATTATAGTCGTGAGGACAGAAAGCTCCCGATTCATTTGATTCGTGAACTGGAGCTGATTGATGAGCTTCTAAAGAAAATCAAAACAAACCTCACAAACGGGGACTACCAAAAGGCCATCTTAATTGCAGACCATGGTGCGAGTAGACTTGCAGTCATTCATGAGACTGAAAATCTGTGGGAAATGGAATCAAGCGGAAAGCACTCTGGAAGATGCTGTCCTAAAAGTGAGATCGATGAAAGACCAGACAGTGCAACTGATGCTGAAGATTTCTGGGCACTTGCTAATTATGACCGTTTCAGAGGAAGCCGGAAAGCCAATGTTGAGGCTCATGGTGGTGCAACATTGGAGGAAATTACTGTACCAATTATTGAGATTTCGTATCTTAACACTGCCATTGAAGTAAAGATAATGCCGGTTGATTCGACGGCGCTGTTTGTCGGCATCCCCGAAATTACCGTCAGCTTCCGTAA
The DNA here is from genome assembly GCA_002315015.1 of Faecalibacterium sp. UBA1819. Lineage (GTDB taxonomy): Bacteria > Bacillota > Clostridia > Oscillospirales > Ruminococcaceae > Ruthenibacterium > Ruthenibacterium avium. The sequence goes on along the minus strand of DCEX01000031.1, from coordinate 27,141 downwards.
GAAAGCTGCAATTAAAATATTTGCCACAGAAAAGTTGGTGGATGTCAGCGTTGTAATAGATGGTCATGTCTATGAAGCAAAGCCAATTGATGAAAATTTCTATGTTGTAGAGGAGATGGCCGAAATTCGCCGTGCCAAAACATACAGCGTAGATGTATTTGCTGGTGGAATGCCTGTGGCCACTGCCCTGCCTCTGAGAGTAAAGAAGGAAAGCGGCAGCGAAAAGAACATTCTGTAAGGAGGGATACTCGTGACAGAAAAACTTAGAGATTGTTTCGATGAAATGGTTGTCTACAAGGATTTGAAGAAAAGCAACTTCTTTTCTGCTCTGGGCTTGCCATCGTTTTTGAGAGACTGGCTGCTTAAAAAGTTTGCAGATGATGAAGGGAATTTGGATATCGACGAGCTCACGGATTTTATCCACACCTATCTTCCAAATAAAGAAGAATGGATCAGGATTAAAGATAGAATCATTAACGACAATGAGCGTGTCAAAATTCTCACGAAAATTTCTGTGGATATTAGCATCAAAACAGGAGAAATAACATTTTCGTTGCCCGACTTTGGGTTAACAAACAAGGAAACCATGATTGATGTGTCCGTATGGGACCAATACCGTGGAGAACTGGTCAGCGGGCAAGAGGTTTGGGGCGTAGTCGAACTTGGCTATCGTCCTCCTGATGACACTGTGAAGCCTAAAATTCCAGGGAAAATTCGTCTTACGGGGTTTACAAATTTCTGCCCTTATACCATCGATCTTGATTACTATAAGGATGTGCGAAATGAATTTACAACTTCCGAATGGATAGATGTACTGTTGGGTGCAATTGACTACAATGCTGGTGGATACGAAAGTGAAGAACAAAAACTTTCGATGCTAACTCGCATCCTGCCTTTTGTCGAAAAGCGTCTTAATCTAATTGAGCTGGCTCCGAAAGGAACTGGTAAGTCCTATGTGTTTGGTCATGTGAGTAAATATGGTCTTCTAACAGATGGCGGAAAGGTAACTCGGGCAAAAATGTTTTATGATACCGCTCGGAAGACTCCCGGCTTTGTTACCGGACATGACTTTATTGCAATCGATGAGGTAAAGTTGGTGCAGTTCGGCGATGTGAATGAAATGCGATCCATCATGCAGGGATATATGGAGTATGGGCAGTTTAACATTGGTGGCTATGAGGGAAAATCTGATGCGGGCATCATCTTCCTGGGTAACATCGCACAGGATAATATGGATGAGTGGCAGAATATGTTCTCCGAGCTGCCGTCACTATTTCAAGAAAGTGCATTGGTAGACCGAATCCATGGTTTCATCAAGGGGTGGGATATACCGAGAATGAATGATGATTTGAAACTGTCCGGCTGGGCGTTGAATTCAGAATACTTTTGCACCATTTTGCACGAGCTTCGCAATGATGTGAGCTACAGAGCGATTGTTGACCAAATTGTTGATGTGCCTGATAAGGCAGATACCCGTGACACGGAGGCCGTAAAGCGAATTGCAACAGCATATTTAAAACTGCTCTTCCCGAATGTGCGGAGCGCACAGGATATCAACCCCAAGAGATTCCAGCAGTATTGCCTCCAGCCTGCTGTTCGTATGCGGAAAATCATTAAACGGCAACTTGGGATTCTTGATGTAGAGTTCAAGGGTAAGGATGTGCCTTCCTTCTCGCTGAAGGAGATTTCATATGAGAACTGATTGCATTATTTGTGGACAAAAGAACCTCAGTAAAAATACCGTTGGCATCAACAAAAAACTTTTGGGTGAAGATATAGAGAATTTCTACTGTATGGATTGCCTTGCTGAGTATCTGGGATGTACTGTCGAGGAGCTCCTTGAGAAAATTGAGGAGTTCAAAGAAGAAGGATGTAAATTGTTTGAGTGAGGTGGGATCGTGAAGCGATTCATTTATGCTGACAATGCAGCTACAACACAATTGGATATGGATGCTTTTGAGGCAATGAAGCCATATCTTTTAGGAGAGTATGGTAATGCTTCACAACCCTACTCATTTGCGAGAACGGCGAAAAAAGCACTAAAGAACTCGAGAGAAACAATTGCTCGATGCATCGGCGCTGAACCCGAAGAAATATTTTTCACCTCAGGTGGTACAGAGAGTAACAACTGGGCCATAAAAGGAACCGCATTTTCAGGCTCTACCAAACATGCTTTCATAACTTCAGTCATTGAACACCATGCGATTCTGCGTCCGTGTGCTGATATAGAAAGTATGGGGTACCCTGTATCCTATCTCCCTGTGGATTGTACTGGCATAGTGGATGTCGGAACCCTGTCAGAATATATCAATTCTGACACTCGATTGGTTTCCATCATGACAGCAAACAATGAGATTGGCTCTATTCAGGATATTTCTGCTTTAGCTGCTATTGCACATTCCTGTGGTGCCATATTTCATACAGACGCTGTTCAGGCAGTTGGGCATATTGAAATAAATGTGAATTTGCTTGGTGTAGATATGCTCTCCGCTTCTGCTCATAAGTTTAATGGCCCAAAAGGGATAGGTTTTCTGTATGTTCGAAAAGGGACGCCACTGATGCCATACGCAAGCGGAGGTGGACAGGAACACCACATGAGAGCAGGAACGGAGAATGTTGCATCGATAGTTGGTATGGCCACTGCACTAAAAAAGAATGTGGCTGCAATGAAAGATACAGCGTCACATTTAGCTTTACTGGAAAACAGATTGCTTGTAGGGTTGTCAAATGCAAATATACGATTCTCTCGAAATGGGAGCAAGGTGCATATCCCTGGAAATTTAAGCCTCTCATTCCCTGGCTATAGCGGCGAAGCCCTTTTACATAGATTGGATTTAATGGGAATTTGTGTTTCTACTGGTTCTGCTTGTAATAGTGCAGAAACACAGGTGTCTCATGTACTAAAGGCTATTGGCTTAGATGAAACGGAGGCAAAGGGAACCATTAGGTTGTCATTTGGAAAAGATAATATAGAGAATGATATTGACGCAATTGTTGATGCGCTGCGAAAAATACTGGGTTGACTCCGTTCTAACACCTGCGGCTACGATTCCCGTGGCTATTTCGGCGGACGCTATGATGGGGATAATCGATGGGGGATATCCTGGCTGCGGAAACCGGCTGGACCGTCTACAACATGGGACAGAATGGCCGGGAGGTTCCTGTTTCTGCCCCAGCTCTCCCAGATGACACTGATTTGCTGATTGTGGGGCTGGGAACCAACAATCTGCTTCAGGGCCGAAGCCCGGAGCAGACTGTCGAGCGGCTGGAGAGGTTCCTCGTCGGCATATCCCTGGATTGAAGCAAGATCCTGCTGATTGCACCGCCGCCAATGGCTATGGGCGAGTGGGGTCCAAGCACGCAACTCATTGAGGACTCCCGCACCTTTGCCCAGCTCAGCCAGGCCCTGGCGGAGTGACTGGGCGTCCGTTTTACCGATGTCGGGAAGTGGGACATCCCTCTGGCCTATGACGGCGTACACTTCACGGAGCAGAGTCATAAGGCTTTTGCCGCCGGACTTTTGGAGGAACTCAAATGAAACGAATGTTACCCCTACTCATTTCCCTTCTGCTGTTGCTGGCCGGATGCGGCGGGAATGCCGCCGACAGCTCCTACCAGCAGATTACCCAGGAAGAAGCCAAAGAAATGATGGACACCCAAGAGGTCATCATCCTGGATGTCCAGGAGCAGGACGAGTACGACGGTGGCCACATCCCCGGCGCTGTCTTGCTGCCAGTGGGTACCATTGACGAAACAACTGCCGCCGAGGTGATCCCGGAAAAGGACTCTACGGTACTGGTCTACTGCCGCAGTGGAAACCGCAGCAAGACAGCCTCCTCCACACTGGCCGAGTTGGGTTATACCAACATCTACGAATTTGGCGGCATTAATACCTGGCCTTATGAAACAGAGCAGTAAGGCGGACAGAGGCCGCAAGCGGCACAAAATATGCGCCGCCTTAACAAAGAAATAGCTGCAGGAGTATATGGACGGCGGCACAAGAGCGGACGATACGCCCGTGCATCAGGCACTCCGGGAAGCCTTGGTAAACTGTCTGGCCAATGCCGACTATTATGGAAGGCAGGGCCTGGTCATCGTCAAAAAGTGGAATGTCATCACCGAGTCCAACCCCGTCAGTTTCCGCATTGAAATCGACGCGGCGAAAAGCGACGGCATCTCCGACCCTCGAAACGGAACCATGGTGAAGATGTTCAACCTCATCGATATCGGCAGAAGTGTTGGCGGCGGCATCCCCACCATCTTCCGCGTCTGGCGTGAGCAGGGATGGACAGAACCCATCATAGAGGAGTCCTCTGAGCCGGAGAGAACGGCCCTGTCATTATCGCTACTCAAAAAAGAAAGTAGCGATAAGCAAGTGGCGATAAAAAGCGGCGATAAAGGAGCGAAAACAGCCGCTCAGAAAATTACTATCCTTGAGTATCTTACCGATCATGCTTCTGCAAAGTGCTCGGACATTTCCAATATGCTTGGTGTTAAAGACACACGCGCAAGACGGATACTCAGTGAGATGATCATTGAAGAAACGATCGTTACCGAGGGCGGCAATCGAAACCGCATATATAAGCTGAAATCATAAGGCAACCGTGCGGTGTAACTTCTGAATTGAAGTATTTGTTCTTTTGCTTGCGGGCCAACACCAAAATGAAAGAATGGAGCGGTCGGGGGAATTTTTGAAACGAAGAATTCCGCTAACCAGGAGCGTGTGGTCGTTGCGAAAAGCGCAATTACCACTCCGCACACAGTAACCAAAAGCATATTCAGAAAGGTGAGGTGACCAGATGGCAGAAAGAAAAATCCGGGCCGGGTACTATCGGCGGTACGACGGCAAGCTAATCTATCTGGTCACGGCGGCTGAGGATGCTGAAACTGGCGAGGAGATGGTCATCCTGCGCTCCTATTCTTTTTCTGAGGTTCCGCAGTACTTCACGTTGAGCAAGAAATCCTTCTGTGAATTCGTGGAGGTGAACGGCGAGCGGAAGGCCAGGTACAAGCGGGTCACCAATATGAAGATCACCGAGGCGGTCATCTCCAATCTTGCTGAGGACGGTATGCGTGGACCAATCCGCAAAAAGAGCGCGGAACAGGATGCGAAATACGGTTCCCGCGCCTATCAATCTGCGCCCACCTACCTTGCATACGCCAAAGAGCTCTGCGAGAACTATCGTTTCGATCTGGCCAAGTATCATCTCTGCATGAACGAGAAGCGGTACGCCGCCATCACCCGAAGTGACTTCGCCAAACTGAAAGAGGACCTTCAGTTTCTGGACAACGCGTTGACGACGGTGCTGCAGGATCACCAAGCGTACTTTCAGGAGCGGTTCGTGGACGGCCTGTCCATCCGCAAGTACGCGGAAGCCCATCAGCTGAACCGCGGCAGCGTGGACTACCTGCAAAAAAGCTGCTCACCGCGCTGGCGCAGCTGCTGAAGGAGCGGGATGAAGCGGACGGGATCTGTCGTCTGCGGCCCAAAACAACTTGATACACCTGCATCAAGACGAGAGCGTCTGCCGAGTGGCAGGCGCTCTTTTTCTGTCAATTTTATGTCAGCTCGCTATATAGTTCGGCTAAATAGTGAGGGGGTATTTTCAAAATGAATTTTGAGGAACGGTCAATCGAGAATACACAGCTGCTCTCCGGCGAGATGACACCCATGTCAGAATGAGCGAGCGATTGTATGGCGGATGATGTTCGTGCTGCAAACAACGGACAGATAGGAGGTTCGAAATGAAGTTTCAACAGTGACCCAAACGCGATCCCCGCAAAAACTATTTTCTGGTTCCCAACGAAGTGTTTCACATCGGTCTCAGTCACCCGGAGATCTCGATCTACTGCTACCTGCTGAGCATCGAGAACAGAGAAACCTATCAGTGCTGGCCCAGCTACAAAACCATCGGCAAGGCGCTGGGCATGTGCGAAAACACGGTCAGCAAGTATGTGCGCAGCCTGGAGGAGAAAGATCTCATCCGCACCGAGCCGACCATGATTCGGAGCAAGGACGGCCGGCCGCTCAACGGAAACCTGCTCTACACCATCCGCCCCATCCAGGCGGCGATGGAATCGTTCTACGAGCGGCAGTTCCGGCAGTTGGACGAGGACGCCGCCCGTCAGAAGGCGGCGGAGCGTCTGGCGGAATCCGCCCGCAGAAGCCCCCAGAACGCCCTGTGTGCGCCTTTGGCCGAGAACGCGGGGGTGGATGCCCCCTCGGGTTTGGAGGGCGGATTTGGGCCGCTTTCGGGGGCGTTTCCGGAGCTGTCTCCCGAATCGTTTCCGGGGGGTGGAGGAAAAAGCGGGGACGAAGGAGAAAGCAGGATAAAACCCTGGCGCCGCAAGCGCCGCCCGGCCGGTCACGTCTGCCCGCAGTGCGGGCAGTTTCGGGGGTGCGAAAGCTGGCGTCTTTGACGGGAGGAAAAAAGGCTGTTGGCGTCAGCTTTCCCCCAAAGGCCCGTGTTGCGGGCTTTTTGCCGATGTCTGTTTGGATGAAAGGAGGATTTTCATGGGTAACGAAACGAAAGAGCGGCTCCCGCTGCGGATGAAGCCGGAGGCCAGCCGCAGGCTGGAGCAGTGGTACGCCGCGGACAACTGCCGGAGCAAAAACGAGTTTGTGGAAAAGGCCATCAACTTCTATGTGGACTATCTGGAAACTCAGGACAACCAATCGCTGCTGCCCACGGTGCTCCAGGCTACGCTGGACGGCAGACTGGGTCAGCTGGAGGATCACATCGCCAGGCGGGAGTTCACCAGAGAGGTGGAGCTGGATCTTCCCATCGGGATCATCGCGGATGCGGTGGAGGTAGACCGGGATGATCTGAAACGCAGACGGGCGGAGAGCGTCCACAACGTGAAAGCCAGCAACGGTCTCATCTCGCTGGAGAAGCGGGCGCGCGCCGCCGGGGAGCCGGACTGGGATGATGACGAATGGCAAGACTGATTCTGAAAAGTCCCTACATCAAAAGCACTGGCGGCGCTGCCGGGTACCTGCGCTACATCGCAACCCGGGAACGGGTAGAAATTCTTCCGGATGATCGTCCGCCTACCCGCAAGCAAGAGCAGCTCATTGCCAAGCTGGTGAAGGACTTCCCCGACACCAAAACCCTCTATGAGTATGCGAGCTACCAGGCCAAGCCCACCAAGGCGGCAGCCTCCGCATTTCTCACGCTGGCGCTGGAATCCAACTGGGACGCGCTCCAACAGTCGGAGCAGTATCTGAAGTATATCGCCACCCGGCCCCGGGCAGAGCGGCTGGGTTCCCACGGGCTGTTCGGCGACAGCGACGGCGTATCGCTGGAAAAGGCGATGGAGGAACTGGAGCAGTACACCGGCAATGTGGGCGCACATCATCTCTCTCAAGCGGGAGGACGCGGCGCGTCTGGGCTTCGACAACGCCGCGGCGTGGAGAAATCTCATCCACGCCCACCGCAACGAGATCGCGGCGGCGATGAAAATACCGCCCGCAGACTTCCGTTGGTACGCGGCCTTCCACGATGAGGGGGAGCATCCGCACGTCCACATGATGGCCTGGTCGGTCAAACCCGGACAGGCCTACCTATCCAAAGAGGGCATCCGTCAGATTAAATCCAGGCTGACCAACGACATCTTTCGGGACGAGATGCTCCACCTCTACGAGCAGAAGTCGGAGTCCCGGGACGAGCTGGTGCGGCAGGCGCGGCGGGCCATGCTGGAGCTGGTGCAGGCGATGCGGGATGGCCTGTGCGACCACCCGGAGGCTGAGCAGCTCATGCAGGAGCTGGCGGCGGGGCTTGGGACAGTCAAGGGAAAGAAGTCCTACAGCTACCTTCCCAAGCGGCTCAAGCAGCTGGTGGACGAGATCGTGGACCAGATGGAGCGGCTTTCTATGGTGCGCCAGTGCTATAACCAGTGGTTTTTGCTCTAGGGAAAGGTGGACAGCTACTACCATGATAAGCCCCGGGAGCGGCGCCCGCTGTCCAAGGAGAAAGAGTTTCGGCAGATCAAAAATGCCGTCATTCGGGAAGCGGAGCGGCTGCGGCTGGGCCAAATCACCTTCGAGGACCAGGACATGGGCCAGCGGGACGAGCCGGAGCAGTTTCAAAATGCGCCCTATGCCTACTGGACGCTGCGGGAGGTCATTCGAAATGAAGAACTGACGCTGGAGGAGCGGAGCGGCGCGGTATCGGAGCTGGAGAAGCTGGCGAAGGGCGGCGACCGCTATTCTCAATACCTGCTGGGCAAGCTCTGGCGGGACGATCCTCTGCTGATCCCCGACGGGGTGAACGCCCGGTATTGGTTCGAGCAGGCCGCCCGGCAGGGGCGTCTGGCGGCGCAGTACGCCCTGGCCAAACTGTACCTCTCGGACGATCTGGAGGTGCGGGACACCGCGCGGGGCATGGACTGGCTGCGCACCGCCGCAGAAGGCGGAAACCGCTGGGCCATGTACCGCCTGGGCAAAGAGCTGCTCCGCGGCGAGATCACAAAACAGGACACGGCGGGCGCGGTGGAGTGGTTCACCCGTTCCGCCGAGCAAGGCAATCCCTATGCCCAGTACCTGCTGGGCAAGCTGTACCTCACGGGAAAGGAAGTGTCCCGGGATGAGGAGCAGGCAATCCTCTGGCTGACCCGGTCGGCGGAGCAGGGGAACGAATACGCCCGGTACCTTCTGGATCACAGGGAGGAACAGCGCCCGCCCGATGTGATGCTAGCGGTGACCCGGCTGCTCTACCACATGAGCCGGGTGTTCCAGGACACCTCCCTGCCAAAGTCCCGCCCCGGCGGCATTCAGATCGACCGCAAGCGGCTCAGAAAGCTGCGGGAGAAGAAGATCGCCCAGGGCCACAAGCCGGACGACCATGAGGAACAGTGGCCGCAAATGACCATGTAATACTGCTTTCTGCTGATAAGCAGAAAGCACGTGTGCTGCGCACACTCGCATCGTGCTTATGCACGCTGCGCCGTCTCATGCGAAACCTGACGCACCTGCGGTGCTATAAAAAGTGCGTTGCACTTTTTAACAGGTTTCGGATGAGCGGCGCAGAAAATGCGCCTCAAAACAAAGAATAAAATCCCTTCCGCGGGAAGGGTAGAAAGGAATCTGATGAAACGATCCAAGTACAACTCTTTTAATGAACTCCCTCTGATGCTGACCGTGCAGGATGTGGCCGATGTGCTGGGCATCGGCCTGGCCCACGCCTACGAGGTGGCCCACCGGAAGGACTTCCCAACCATCACCCTGGGCAGCCGCATCATCGTCCCTCGGGATAAGTTCATGGCGTGGATCGAGGAGCAGGCGGCCCAAAAGACGGAAATATTTTAGTAGCTATTTCCGGGATTCTGTGGTATTTGTTTGTGTTGCCGAAAGGAGGGACAACCAATGGCAAAGAAACGAGCAAACGGCGAGGGCAGCATCCGCAGAAAGCCCAACGGCCGCTGGGAAGGCAGATACACCCTGGGGATCGACCCCGCCACCGGCCGTGCCATCCAGAAAAGCGTGTCCGCCAAGACGCGGGCCGAGTGCAAGGAGAAGCTGGACAGGGCCATTCGGGACAACCGGGGCATCCCGATGAACCACAACGAGGACTACACCGTGGCGGAGTGGTGCAGGCTGTGGTTCGAGACCTACAGCAAGCCGGTGATCCGTCCCAACACCGCCAAGAACTACAGGAATATCATCGAGAACCACATCGTGCCGGCCATTGGGATGGTCAAGCTCAAGCGGCTCACCGCCATCCAGATTCAGAAGATGTACAACGATTCCAAAACCAAAGGGCGAGTGCAGCACTTCGAGAAGCAGACCAACACGGAATTGTCCGGAAGCACGGTTCGCCGCATCCACATGGTGCTCTCCTCGGCGCTGAAGCAGGCGGTCAAGGAGCGGATCATCCCGCACAACCCCTGCGACAACTGCCGCATCCCGCGCAAAGAGCACAGGGAGATGACCATCATCCCGCCGGAGAAGCTGGGGGTGTATCTCCGGGAGGCGGAGAAGTACGGCGTCCTGCCCATGTTCTTCCTGGAGCTGTCCAGCGGCCTGCGACGGGGGGAGCTGCTGGCGCTCCAGTGGGATGACCTGAACGTGAAGGACCGTATCCTCTCGGTGAGCAAGCAGGTCACCCGCATCGACGGGGAGCTGGTGATAACAGAGCCGAAAACCAAGAACTCCGTGCGCAGGGTGGCGCTGTCCCAGCAGGCGGTGGACATCCTGGTGCGGGAGCATGAACAGCACCCCGACAACCCCATTCTGTTCCCATCGCCCCGCACCGGCGGCTACTGGAGCCCGGACGCGGTGTCCAGGATCAACCGCAAGTTGCTGGCAATGGCCGGCATCGAGGAGCACGTGCGCTTTCATGATTTAAGGCATACTTTTGCCACCATGGCCCTCTCCAGCGGCGTGGATGCGAAGACCCTGTCCAGCATGCTGGGCCACTTCAGCGCCGGGTTTACCCTCGATACCTATACGCACATCACCAACGAGATGCAGAGGGGCGCGGCGGAGAAGATCGGAGGCTTCATGGAAACGGCCACGGCCAAGCCGGAACCCGAGCCGCCCGACCCGCCGGGGGAGAGCCGGTGCAAGGTGATACCGATCGAGAGGGTCGGATAAGAGCAGCGATTCAAAATGGGGCGATATATTTTCCGGCGTATTGCCCCATTTTTTCTGTCAGACAATAGGCCCGGCCAAAATCATGCCGGCGGCTGAAAAGGCACTCAACTGCGCCAGTCACGCATAAAAAATACCTTCCCCTGAAAATCTCAAGTTTCAGAGGGAGGTATTGATGCTTTGTCCTATTTCCAGTGGTTTAGTTTTGGAAGCTGAGTTTCGAAGTAGGCTCTGACCTGTTCGGGAGGCCAGGTTTCATTGGACATATGATTCTCCAGGAAACACAGCAATTCCTCAAGACTTGTATAAACAAATTTTCCGTCAGCGTAGCACCACTTGCAGTACTCTTCGTTAAAAGAGCCATCTGTCTCTCTGCTGATATTGGCATCCTCCAAGGGCATGCCACAGCACTGACAGATCAGCTGCCGGGGCGAGCCCAGCAGGGTATTGATGGAAACATCAAACAGTTTGGAAAGCAGCTTCAAAGTCTCCGTATTGGGCACCGTTTCGCCCGTCTCCCAGCGGGAAACCGCCTGCCGGGTTACATGCACCTTTTCCGCCAACTGCTCCTGTGAGAGCTCATGCTTGGTACGCAGTTCCAGAAGAATTTCTTTTGGTTCCATATCGATCACCACCTTACCGGAATTGTACCACGATGGAAACAAAAAGCAAAGCAACTGTCTGTTGCTCTGATTTTACCTTAAAAGAGTTGTCCTATATTCTGGTACGGACAAATAGCAACAAGCCCTATGCCGCCAGGTAAATCATCCCTCTTTTCCCGTTAGGGATGGGTTAGGGATTTGGCAGTTTCGACGACTATTCTCATTCATACGCCCATCGCTTTTCTGCTCTTGGAACCGCCGCAAAACAGCAATTGCCAAAACCGCAAAAATCGAACTCAAAACGCAGAAAAACCGCCTGTTTAGGCGGTTTTTCTAAAAAATGTGGTCCGAGTGGAGAGATTCGAACTCCCGGCATCCTGCTCCCAAAGCAGGCGCGCTACCAGCTGCGCTACACCCGGATATTGGTTTTGATAAAAATACGAAACTTATGTCATTATACAAGATTGCGTGGGGTTCGTCAAGACAAAGCAACAGCCTTTCTGTCGATGAAATCATGAAAAAATCATTTGAGTGTGACTCTATCGCTTTCCTTTGGGAGTAAAATTTGATATGATAATTTTACGAATGACAAACGACGGCACACGGTGCCCGCACAGAAAGGAAATCAGGATGAGCTACGCAGACGAGCGCTTTCGCCAAAACTGTCAAGAGATTTTAGAAAACGGTGTATGGGATACCGAGCTGGAGGTTCGCCCGCGCTGGGCGGACGGCACACCGGCACACACGGTGAAAAGCTTCGGTATTGTCAACCGCTATCGTTTATATGAAGAATTCCCCGCGATGACCTTACGCCGCACGGCGTTTCGCAGCTGCATTGATGAAATGCTGTGGATTTGGCAGAAAAAGTCCAATCGCATTTGCGATTTAAACAGCCATGTGTGGGATCAATGGGCAGGAGAGGACGGCACCATCGGTAAGGCTTATGGCTATCAGCTGGGTGTGAAGCACCAATATAAAGAAGGCATGTTCGACCAAGTGGACCGTTTATTATATGATTTGCGCCACAATCCTGCCTCCCGCCGCATGATGACCAATCTTTATGTTCATGCCGACCTGCACGAAATGAATTTATACCCGTGTGCCTACGGCTTAACGCTGAACGTATCGGGCAACCGCTTAAATGCTGTACTGAATCAGCGTTCGCAGGATATGCTGACCGCCAACAACTGGAATGTCTGCCAGTACGCCGTGCTGGTTCACATGTTCGCACAGGTGAGCGGTTTAGAGGCGGGCGAGCTTTTGCACGTCATTGCCGACGCGCATATTTATGACCGCCATGTGGACATGGTAAAAGAAATGCTCACCCGTGAGCCGTACCCCGCGCCGAAGTTTTGGATTAACCCCGAGGTCAAGGATTTTTACGGCTTTACCGTGGATGATTTCCGTTTGGACGATTATCAGTACCACGCATTTGACCACAAAATTCCCGTGGCGGAATAAGGAGGAACCAACATGGATTTGATTGTTGCTGTCGGTGCCGACTGGGGCATTGGCAAAGAGGGCGATTTGCTGTTTTCCATTCCCGAGGACATGAAGTATTTCCGCACGATGACACAGGGAAAAGTGGTGGTCATGGGGCGTAAAACGCTGGAAAGTCTGCCGGGGGGAAAGCCGCTGAAAAACCGCACCAATCTTGTGCTTTCGCAAAACCCGGATTATACCGTAGAAGGCGCACAGGTGTGCCAAAGCATTGACGAAGTGCGAAAGACGGTTCGCACTTACGCTGAGGATGACGTGATGGTGATTGGAGGCGCGGGCATTTACCGTGCGCTTTTGCCGTACTGCAAACGCGCGTATGTCACGCATGTAGACGCTATCGCTCCGGCGGACACCTACTTCCCCGATTTGACCAAAGAGCCGGGCTGGGCTTTAACGCAAACGGGAGAACAGCAAGAACACGAAGGGCTGCACTACCGTTTTTGTGTCTACGAAAACAGCACGGTGAAAGCTTGAGATTTTTTAGGATAACATGAAAAAACGCAAGCCGGTAGGATTTTCCCGGCTTGCGTTTTTATATGCTTTTTCCAAAGCTGCTGTCTGCTAATTTGATAACATGTTTACACCTAAATAGACGGTCATATGATATGGTCGTCTGTTTGCTATGCGTCAGTCTAGTGAATGTCCGCAATGAGGGCAATAATGTGTTTTCATCGGCATTGTATCTGGAACGTGTTTTCCACAGTGAGGACAGCGCAAAATGATTACAGCGAGAATAAAAAGAATGAATAGCAAAACCAATCCGATAAGCCTCAAGTATGAGAATGGCGCTGCGGGTGGAGAAGAAAATCCAATCACTAAGATAATCCCTGTGATGAATGCCGATACGTCTATAAAAAGACGTTTATGATAAAATTTCCATTTCATTTTCATTTTTTAAGGACAAAGATTAGCTGTTTATAACGAATACTTCAGTTGTTCTTCTGAAACAGGGTTCACGGCTAACGGTTCTGTACAAAATGGTATGGATCGATTGCCGAACGAATCATGAAAAATTTCCTTTTCAGAAATAGTATACTTTAAGTTAATCGTATCATTTTAAAATATACACGTCAATAAGAAAACCTCAAATCAAAAGTGATTTTTTAGAATTTCTATCAGCGAAGGGCATTGTGCGATGAAGGTTTAAACACAAAATAAGATGAACGCCCATCCTGTATATCGAAATGGTGAAAAATTGCACTCAAAAACAGGTTGTTTTCACTCTTTCGCAATTGTGGTAGAATAACAAACAAAGAAGAATTTGCGGAGGTTACACGCATATGGTATATGGAGCAATCAATGAAAAGGGCGAACGTTGGTATACACAAATGGGCAGGGTTTTTGATGCCATTCACGATAAACAAACGGAGTATAATTGGCTGATTACAGATATTGAATGCGTACCGCGAAAAATTGAAGAACTTTGTTATGGCAAAGATTTTTGCTGGGTGACAGGGGAAGAACTAACGAAGATTGTTAGGGAAAATGATTCGCAGTGGGCGTGGGCTGTTCTTTCCGGTTTTGACAAGAGCATCACGTTATCAGAGATCATGCAGTATCCAAAACCCTATGCGGATGGCTATAAAGGCTTTTGGAAAAATCCGCTTTCCATGCAGCATCCTTTAGCGGTGATTGAGATTGTGCCATGGGATAATTCCTTAACTTTGTTTTTCAGCAAGCGAGAAGCTTTAGCGAATGACTTTTTGAAATTTTTTCCGTTTAGTAAAGAGCTTTCGGACTACAATTCACGAACGTAGCCGGTGAATTATCCGTATGGATTCCGTGCAATCCGCAGAACATATGTACGTTCAGATAAACAAAAGAAAGCCAGCGTCATTGGAACGCTGGCTTTCGTCATCATAAAAAGATAACGCTTATTTTAGAATGCCCATTCACCATGTTCAAAGATGGTCACGGTTTCGCCCGCTTTGGTCGTAGCGATAATGGACATATCCTCTGCGCCTACCATGATGTCCTCATGCACGAGACTCTTGTTGACGCCGTGCGCCAAAAGCTCGTCGTCGGTCATCGTGGTGCCGCCCTTAACGGTGCCGGGGTAGCCGTTGCCGAACGCAATGTGGCACGCGGCGTTTTCGTCAAACAGGGTGTTGAAGAACAAAAGGCCGCTGCGGTTGATGGGGCTGGAAGCCGGAACCAAGGCAACCTCGCCAATGTGACGTGCGCCTTCATCGGTATCCAGCAGCTTGCCCAGCACTTCCTCGTTGCGGTCGGCGTGGTACTCCACCACTTTGCCCTTTTCAAAGCGCAGCCAGAAGCCCTCAATCACATTGCCGTTATAAGCGTAGGGCTTCGTTGCATGGACAATGCCGTCCACGCGGTCTTTATGCGGTGCGGTGAACACCTCCTCGGTGGGAATGTTGGCAATAAAGGAATAGCCCTCCGGGGTTTTGCTGGAAGCGCCTTCCCAAACAGCATCATCCGCAAGGCCGATGACCAAATCGGTGCCGTTTGCGCTCGTATAGTGCAGACTGTCGATGTTCAGCTCGTTCATGCGGTCGCGGCGGGCAGCAGTTTTTGTAACATGCTCTTTCCAAGCGCTTACCACGTCGCCGCCCTCTTTTACACGGCATACGTCAAAAATCGCTTTCCACAGCTTTTCCTCGGCATTCGCATCGCCGGGGAATACTTTATTTGCCCAAGATACGGACGGAATGGCAACAATGCTCCACTGTATCTTATCTTTCATCGTGTAATCGCGGTACGGTTCGGAAGCGACGCTGCGTGCTTTGCTGGCACGGGCGATTTTCTCGGGGTCAATGCCGGCGTACAAATCGGGGTCTTCTGCGACAATGTGCAAAAGGCATGCGCCGCCCTCACTTTCGATATAGTCGAGATAACGGCGGGTAAAGTTGGGTTTGATATCTTCTAAAACTTCCACAGCGGTGCGCTGCATCTGCAAACGAGCCAGCTTTTCATCCTTATAGTAAACAACTACTTCTTTTGCGCCTGCGTCATAACCGGCCTCGGCGCACATACGGGCAAACTCGGCGCCCTCCAGCGGCGCGTTGATAATCAGCGTTTGGCAGGGCTGCGGGTTTGCGCCTACTTTGACGGCAAATTCAGCATATTGCTTTAATAATTCTTTGTTCATTTTCAAAAGTCCTCCCTCTCAAAAAACATGTTTCGCGGCGAAAAAAAACACCGCGCAGCAAGTGCTTTTATTATAGCACAAGATGCGCGGTTTGTTTAGTGAGTATGATACGTTTCTTTAAAAAATCTGAAAAATGGATGCGTTACGCCGGGTTTGCCTGTAGATATTCCTCTAACGTGATACCTGTGAGCATAATCTGCTTGGCGGCTTCCTGCCCGACATAGCGGTAGTGCCACGGCTCGTAGGAAACGCCTGTCACAGCTTCCTTGTCCTTGGGGTAACGCAGGATAAAGCCGTATTCCGCGCAGTTGGCTTTCAGCCAGGCAAAGGCGGGCGTTTGTTCAAAATCCTCTGTTAAATCGTTGTGTGTCGTGTACCAATCGGCGGAAACAATATCGGCAGCCAGCCCCAAATTATGCTCGCTTGTGCCGGGACGCGCCACCCACCGCGCGGCCTCCTGCTCGGCTTGTTCCAGCGCAAGCCCCTGCTTGACAAAAGACTCCGTTTTAATCTGGAACAAAGCACGCTGACGGCCAATGCTGCGGTAGCCCGACACTAAGTAGAGCTTGCAGCCTTCCTGTTCGGCATCGTGCAGCATTTTTTCGAGCCAGTCGGCGGCGCGCATATCAAACGGGCGGTTTTCATATCCGGCAATATGCGATGTTTCCGGCTCAAAATCATCGGGCAGAGGGTTTGCGGCGTTGACAAGGCGCAGCTGCCAGTTAGACGCGGCCTCGGCAGAAGCCATGGCCGCGTCAGAGGAGCTGGAAGTTTTTCCCGGGTCGGTAATGTCGGAGGCTGCTTTTCCTGCACCGCTCATCACGTCGGAAACTGCCTCACCTGCGCCGCTGATGACATTGGAAGCGCCGTTCATCAGGTCGGAACCAGCGTCGCTCATGTCATTCATCATGCCGGACGAGCTGTCGGCGCGGCTTTCGGAAAGCGACTCACTGCGGCTTTGCGACAGCGACTCGCTCCGGCTTTGGGAAAGCGATTCACTCCGGCTTTGGGAAGCGGAGGAAGAATCATCCATGCCAAAGCAGCCCGTGAAAACCATGCCGCACATGGCGGCGGCACAAACCATAGAAAGTGTTTTTTTCAGCAACATACAATCACCCTTTCACCCGCCGTCCCAAAGCGGGCAAGACGGGATTTATTGTAAATTGCCGGTTTGCGCCATCACCACGGACAGTGCCGCCACAGGAGCTGTTTCACAGCGCAGAATGCGCGGACCCAAGCCAATGGGCACACAGCCCGCCCCGTGTGCAGCGGCTGCTTCTTCTTCGGAAAAGCCGCCTTCACTGCCGGTGATGATGGCCACGCGCTGCGGCGTGTTTTGCAACCGGCTATGTAAAGGCTGTCCGCCTTTTTCATACAAAAAAAGGGCTTCGTCATGCTGTGATGCCTCTTGAAGCATTTCACGAAAGGAAAGCGGCATTTCCACTTTTGGAATGATACCGCGTCCCGCCTGTTTGGCCGCTTCTAAAGCAATGCGCTGATAGCGCTCGTTTTTTTGTTCTTCTTTTTTGGGCGTTACCACACAGTAGCGGCTGAAAAACGGCACAATGCGCACCGCCCCCAGCTCAACGCCTTTTTGAATGATCCATTCCAGCTTATCCGATTTCGGATAGCCTACATATAGCGTGACCGCGATCGTCGGCTCTGATACGCTTTTTTCGCTGGAAAATATCTCCAGTTCGCACAAATCCGGCGTGCAGCGCACAGCGCGGCAAAGGTAATCCGTCCCCGCGCCGTCACAAAGCACGGCTTCTTCGCCCGGCTTTGCCCGCATAACGACGCAGAAGTGTTTTGCGTCTGCACCGTCCAGATACGCATGAGTGTCGGTAACGCGCGTTGTAAAATAGCGATGCGGCATGAAAAAACTCCTTTCAAGGGCGCATTATGCGTGGCGGCAGATGAGCGCCGCCCAGCCGTTTTTCTCCTTCACTTCCTCCACGCGCAGACCCGCGGCGCAGACCGCGTCAATCACTTCATCGCGGCGCGTGTCAATGATGCCGCTGGCAATAAACAGTCCGTTTTCGGCGAGCAAAGCGGGAATTTGCGGCGAAAGCGCTTTGATGGCGTTGGCGACGATATTGGCGCAAATGATATCATACACGCCGGCGGCTTTGTCGGACAAATCGCCAATCAGCACTTTCAGCTTGTCGCTGACGCCGTTGCGTGCGGCGTTTTCGCCTGCAGTGCGTACACACATGGGGTCAATGTCTACGCCCTCGGCGCTTTCTGCGCCCAGTTTCAGCGCGGCGATGGCCAAAATGCCGGAACCCGTGCCGATATCGAGCACGCGCTCGCCGCCTTTGATGACAGAATCGAGCGTTTCCAGGCAAAGCGCGGTGGTCTCATGGGTGCCGGTGCCGAAGGCCATGCCGGGGTCAAGCGTAATCACTGCACGGTCGGTGGTGTACTCCTCCCAGCTGGGCACGATGGCCAAGCGGCTGCCAATGTCCATGGCGTGATAATACTGCTTCCAGCTGTTCTCCCAGTCCTCTTGCTGCACGCCGGAAAGCTCCATGCGGTAGGGGATTTCGGCGCGTGCCAGACGGTCCTGCATCAGCTCGGCCACTTCGGCGGCATTTTCGTCGGGAGAAAGATACAAGTGCACAATCACTTCGTCGCGGTTTTTGTCCAAAAGCTCCTGCTCGATTAAATCGACGTGCGCAATGGCCTCCACCTGCGCTTCCAAGTCGCGGTAGTCCTCAATATAAATGCCGCCGCCGGAAATGCCGGTGGCAATGGCTTCGGCGCTGTCGGCAAAGCGGGCGGGAATCGTGGTTTTAATATCAGTCCATTCCATAAATGACAATGCTCCTTTTTTAAACGAGCCTTGGCGAAAGCCCGTATGATTTCTTTGTTTTCCTATTATACTATAAGAGCTGCCGAACACAAAAGAAAAATCTGAAAAAAGCTGCGTCAAGAGAAATCGACAAAAAAATAACAAAATAGCGCTGCTTTGTCACTTTGTACAAAAAGGGGCTTGTGAAAACTTTAACATTAGGGCTTTCCGTGTATTGATAAACATTTAACAACTGTGGTACAATAGGAGCATCGAGAGAGCCGAAGGCGTAAAAGCCCACGCGCTCATCTTCGGCACAAATGCACCGTGCATTTTGCCTGTTTGGAAAAGACTAATTTGAGAGGAGCACAAAAATGGCTGAGAAAAAAACCACCGTTGCCCCCGCCGAGACCGATGTCAAAGGCATGATCGACGGCCTTGTCAGCAAGGCTCAGGTTGCTTTGAAGGAGTTCTTGGCACTGGATCAGGAGCAGATTGACCACATCGTTCACGAGATGGCTCTGGCAGGCTTGGACAAGCACCAGGAGCTCGCACGCATGGCTGTTGAGGAAACCGGCCGCGGCGTGTACGAGGACAAGGTTATCAAAAACATGTTTGCCACCGAGTATATCTGGCACGACATCAAGCGCGAGAAAACCGTTGGTATTCTTGACGAGAACGAGATGGAGGGCTATGTTGAGGTTGCTGAGCCCGTGGGCGTCATCTGCGGCGTAACCCCGACCACCAACCCCACCTCTACCACCATGTTCAAGTGCTTGATCGCTGTCAAGACCCGCAACCCCATCATCTTCGGCTTCCATCCGTCTGCACAGAAGTGCTCTGCGGAAGCTGCCCGCATCGTGTACGAAGCAGCTGTGAAGGCCGGCGCACCGAAGAACTGCATTCAGTGGATCGACAAGCCGTCCATTGACGCAACCGGCGCTTTGATGAATCACCCCGGCGTTGCTACCATCTTGGCAACCGGCGGCCCCGGCATGGTGCAGGCAGCTTACAGCTGCGGCAAACCCGCTTTGGGCGTTGGCCCGGGCAACGTGCCCTGCTTCATCGAGAAATCGGCAGACCTGCATCGCGCATGCACCGACCTCATGATGTCCAAAACCTTCGACAACGGCATGATCTGCGCTTCTGAGCAGGCTGTTATCGTGGAGAAGGAGCTGGCAAAGGACTTCGAGAAATTCATGAAGGACAACGGCTGCTACTTCTTGAACAAAGAGGAAACCGATAAGCTCAGCGCTTATATGTTCCCCGACCCCAACAAGGGCGTTTTCGCACCGGTTGTTGGCCGCAGCGCACACTGGATTGCACAGCAGGCCGGCATCAATGTGCCCGAGAAAACTAAGATTTTGATTGTTCCTGTGGATCGTCCCGACAGCGGCCATCCCATGGCAAAAGAGAAGCTGAGCCCGGTATTGGCTTACTTCATCGTTGACAGCAAAGAGCAGGGCTTCGATTATGCCAACAAGATGCTCGAGCTGGGCGGTTTGGGCCACTCCGCAGTTATCCACACCGGCGATATGAAGATTGCCGACGAGTACGGCATTGCAATGCGCGTAGGCCGTATCATTGTAAACAGCCCCTCCTCTCAGGGTGCTATCGGTGATATCTACAACACCAACACTCCGTCCTTGACGCTGGGCTGCGGTTCTTACGGTAAAAACTCGGTGTCTCAGAACGTCACCACCGTAAACCTCATCAACAAAAAGCGCATTGCCAAGAGGAGAGTCAATATGCAGTGGTTCAAGATTCCGCCGAAGATCTACTTTGAGAACGACTCCATCCAGTACTTGGAGAAAATGGAGGACATCTCTCGCGCGTTCATCGTTACCGACCCTGTCATGGTGAAGCTCGGCAACGTGGACAAAGTTCTGTACTACCTGCGTAAACGCGCACAGTACTGCCACAGCGAAATCTACTCCGATGTTGAGAGCGATCCTTCCGTAGAGTGCATCATGCGCGGTGTTGAGGCAATGCGTGCCTTCCAGCCCGACGTGATCATTGCAATCGGCGGCGGTTCCGCAATCGACGCTGCAAAGGGTATGTGGCTGTTCTACGAGCATCCCGATACAAGCTTTGACGGTCTGCGTCAGCGCTTCCTCGATATCCGCAAACGTGCGTTCAAGTTCCCGGAGCTTGGCACCAAAACGAAGCTGGTTGCTATCCCGACCACTTCCGGTACCGGTTCCGAGGTTACCAGCTTCTCGGTTATCACCGACAAGAAGAACGGCAACATCAAATATCCCTTGGCCGATTACAGCCTGACCCCGGACGTTGCGATCATCGACCCGCAGTTCACGCTGTCCATGCCCAAGAGCATCGTTGCTGACACTGGTTTGGACGTTTTGACTCACGCCATTGAGGCTTACGTTTCCGTGATGGCTTCCGACTACACCGACGGCTTGGCATTGCAGGCAATCGAGATGGTATTTGAGTACCTCGAGAAATCCTACAATGGCGATCCCGTTGCCCGCGAGAAGATGCACAACGCATCCTGCATCGCCGGTATGGCTTTCACCAACGCATTCCTCGGCTTGAACCACTCCATGGCTCACAAGCTGGGCGGTGAGTATCACATCCCGCATGGCCGTGCAAACGCACTGTTGATGCCGTATGTGATCGCTTACAACGCAACAAAGCCCACTAAGTTTGCTTCCTTCCCGAAATATAAGGAGTATGTGGCAGACGAGCGCTATGCAAAGATTGCACGTCGTTTGGGCTTGTGCGCTCCGAATGCTTCCAAAGAGGATGCCATCAAGGCTTTGATCGAGGCTGTTCGCAACCTGATGAAGGCTACCGATCGTCCGATGTCCATCAAAGACTGCGGCATTGATGAGGCTGAGTTCATGAGCAAACTGAGCGACTTGAGCTACAAAGCATTTGAAGATCAGTGCACCACTGCAAACCCGGTATATCCCCTGGTTACTGAGATTCAGGAGATCTACAAGAAAACTTATTACGGTGAATAATTCACCTTTCTTTTCCAAACAGCAAAAAGCCGCCCGAAAGGGCGGTTTTTTGCGTTTTGCTGCAAGCAAAACGCCCGGCGGACGGCTGCAAAAGCTGAAAACAAAAAACCGCCCCGGCCGGGACGGTTTTTTGCGTTATGAAGGATGGAGTTGGAATTCAGATGAAAAAGACGGAACACGGAAGAAAAGTGCTGTGAAAAATACCGTGCAAAAATCTTTCTCACCCTGTTATGTTGTGGCGCTGATTAGCATTAGCTAACCAACGATTTTATTTTAACTTATGAACCTCAAAATGTAAAGAGCTTTTTGTTAGCAAAAGCTATCTCTTTTTTGCTGCAAAAAGAAATGCAGCCTTGATTTTGGAAAAAAGCGAAGCCTGGAGCTGACGCAAAGCGGCGATGTGTGAAAACAGCAGTGAAGCGGCATAAACAGGTGAAATTTTGTTTGATTTATGGTACAATAAAGGCACTGTTGCAAAAGCGTTATAAAACGATAGGCGACCGACAGACAAAGGAGTAAACGCCATGAAGCTGTTGCATTTGTCTGACCTGCATTTGGGAAAACGGGTAAACGAATTTTCTATGCTGGAAGACCAAAAGTATATTTTGAATCAAATATTGCAAATTGTAATAAATGAGCAAGTCAATACGGTATTGATTGCGGGAGATGTGTACGACAAAAGTGTGCCGTCTGCGCAGGCAGTAACGCTGTTTGACGATTTTCTCACGCGGCTGGAGGCGCTGGAATGCACCGTTTTGCTGATAGCGGGCAATCACGATTCGCCCGAGCGCTTGGCCTTTGGCGCCCATCTTTTGCAAAAAAGCAGGGTGTATCTTTCCCCGGTATTTGATGGCCGCCTGACTTGCTGCACGCTGAACGATGAATACGGCGAACTGGACGTTTGGCTGATGCCTTTTTTAAAACCATCGGTGGTGCGCCCGTTTTATCCCGAGGATACGATGGAAAGTTATCAAGACGCGGCAGCCGTGGTGCTTCGCAGCAACCCGCCGCACCAAGGACGGCGCAGCATCTTGGTGGCACATCAATTTGTGACAGGCGCTAAAACGGGCGGTTCGGAGGAGTTGAGCGTTGGCGGCGCAGAAAATATTGACGCGGCGCTGTTCGCCGCATATGACTATGTGGCGCTCGGGCATATTCACAGCCCGCAGCGGGTGGGGCGTGAAACCGTTCGCTATTGCGGCTCGCCCTTGAAATACTCCCTTTCGGAAGCACGCGGCACAAAAAGCGTCACGCTGATTACGTTCAATCAGCCCGGAGAAATTGACATCAAGCTGTGTCCGCTCACGCCTTTGCACGACCTGCGCACCATCCGAGGCACTTACGATGAAGTGACGGCGCGTACCTTTTATGAGGGTACCGCCACGGATGATTACCTGCATATCACTTTAACCGATGAGACCGAGGTGCTGGATGCCGTTGGTAAGCTGCGCAGCATTTACCCCAATGTGATGCGCGTGGATTACGATAACACGCGAACCCGAGCGGGTGCCTCCATGCCGGAAGCAACCGTGCAGGACGAAGCGACCCCTATGGAACTATTTTGCCGCTTTTTTGAATGGCAAAACGAAAAACCGCTGACAGAGCGCCAGCGTGCTTTGCTGGAAAAAGAAATTGAAGCTGTATGGGAGGAGCGATGATATGAAACCCTATCGTTTAACCATCAGCGCCTTCGGCCCTTACGGCGACGAAGCAACGGTGAATTTTTCTAAGCTCGGCGAGCGCGGACTGTACTTGATTACCGGCGACACCGGCGCAGGTAAAACATCGCTGTTTGACGCCATCACGTTTGCGCTTTACGGCCGCGCCAGCGGCGAAAGCCGAAGTGCCGATATGCTGCGCAGCCGTTACGCCGCTGCCGATACGCCCACCTTTGTAGAGCTGGACTTTGTACACCATGGGCAGCACTACATTGTGCGGCGAAACCCCGCCTATCTGCGCCCGTCCAAGCGCGGTGAGGGCATGACGGCACAAGCGCCGGATGCTGTTCTCACTCGGCCCGACGGCACGGTGGTAACAAAAGTGGATGCCGTCACCAAAGAGATTACCGAGCTGCTGGGGTTAGACCGCAATCGTTTTTGCCAAATTGCGATGCTGGCACAGGGCGATTTTCAGCGGCTCCTGTTGGCAAACACCGAAAAACGCATGGAAATTTTCCGTGAGCTGTTTCATACCGAGTCGTATGCCGTGCTGCAAGACCGGCTTCGCGCACAAGCCAATGAGTGGAAGCAAAAGGCCGCGGCGCTGGAAACCCAAATGATGCAGGCGGCAAAAATGGCTGTGATGCCGCCGGATACCGAGCGCGCCGAAAGGCTTTGCGGCCTGCTCTCCAATCCTCCGCCCGATTTTGCCGCCTGTGTCGTGGCATTGGCGCAAGAACAGGAAAACGAGGATGAACACGCCGTGACTGCGATGGAGACACAGCTGGCGGAAATGGAACAAATGCTGAGTGAAACCGAACGCAAGCTGGGGCAGGCGCAAGCGGCACAGGCCGCCCAAAAGCGCTGGGAACAGGCCATGGCTCTCATTCAGCAGCAGACCCCGCGGGAAGAACAGCTGCGGGCGCAGCTTACGGCGATAGAACAGGAAACCCCAGCATATGAGCAGTTATGCACACAGGTGCAGGCGCAAACCCAAATGCTGGCTCAATACGACACGCTGGAGCGGCTGGGCAAAGAACGCCAAATTGCCCAAGAGAAGAACGCGGCACAGCAAAAGCGTGCCCAAGCTGCCCAGCAGAAAAAGGCACAGGCGCAAGCGGCTTATGAAGCGCTGATATCGGAGCAAAAAACGCTGGCCGGAGCACAGGCAGAGTGGGAACGCCAAAGACATGCGCTGGAAAGTTTGCAGACAAAGGCGGCTTTGGTAGAGGAAATTGCCCAGCTTTACCGCGATATGCACCGCGAAAAAAAGCTGCTGGCCAAGATGCAAAAGGATTATCTTGCAGCACAGCAAACGGCAGGTCAAGCGGCGCAGGCGTTTCTCTGGGTCGAGCGTTCCTTTTTGGATCATCAAGCCGGATTGCTGGCACAAACGTTGCAGCCCGGCCAGCCGTGCCCCGTTTGCGGCGGTGTCGATCATCCTCATCCGGCGGTCATGCCGGCCAATGCCGTAACACGCGCGGAATTGGAGCAGCGCCGTGCCGCGCGCGACGCTGCCGAGCGGACGGCACAAGAGGCAAGCCAAGCGTGCGGTGCACAAAAAGCGCGCTGGAACAGCGCATGGGAGCATACCGCGCAGCGGGCGCGAACGTGTTTTGACTTTGAAACGGAGGAACAGCTCAAGCAGCAAATTGCAAAAGGGCTGGAAGACGGCAAGGCCCGGTGTGCCGCACAAGCACAAGTGGTACAAAATGCGCAAGCGCAAGCGCAATACGCTGAAACGATGCCCGCCCGCCTGGAACAGGCACAGCGCCAAATACAAGTGCCCGAGCAGGAAATTCAGCAGGCGGGACAGGAAGCGGCAGCATTGCAAGCCACTGCACAAGCCTTGGAAAAGCAGGCGGCAGAGCTAAAACAAAGCTTACCGTTCCCGGACCGTACACAAGCGCAGCAGCATTTACAAACATTGCTGGCGCAAAAGCAAGCGTTTGAACACCGGCGCGATGAGACTCGCCGTCGCTATGAACAAGTGGAAAAGAGTTTGCTGGAAGCCAGAGCCGGCGCAAAAGAAGCCGAAAAGCAGATGGCCGGTGCACAAGATGTGCAGGCGCTGCAAGAGCAGTGCGCCGCGCAGCAGCAGACGCGCAAAGCACACACCGAGCAAATACGCCTTTGCAAAAGCCGCATGGAGCGAAACCGCGAAAGCATTCGCTTGCTTGGCCGCTGTGCAAAAGACAGCGCGCAGGTACAGGAACAATGGAGCACGGTGAAAGAGTTGTCCGATACCGCTTATGGAGTGGTGCAGGGAAAAGAGAAAGTTACGCTGGAAACGTATGTGCAGATGACGTACTTTGACCGCATCATCGCGCGCGCTAACACGCGCTTTATGCGCATGACGTTTGGCCAGTTTGAACTCTGCCGCCGCGAACAGCCCAGAGACAGGCAGTCGAAAAGCGGCTTGGAGCTGGACGTAAAAGACCATTATAACGGCACAGTGCGCCCGGCGGCTTCGCTGTCCGGCGGTGAGTCGTTTGTGGCGTCGCTGGCATTGGCGCTGGGGCTTTCTGACGAAATACGCGCCACAGCGGGCGGTATTGAACTCGATGCTTTATTTGTCGATGAAGGCTTCGGCACGTTGAGCGAAGAAATTTTAAACCACGCTGTGCAAACTTTGCAGCAGCTGGCCGAGGGCGACCGCATTGTCGGGATTATCTCCCATGTAGCCGAGCTGAAAGAACGGATTGAAAAACAAATTGTCGTAACAAAATCAAAAACAGGAAAAAGCATGGTGGAAATTCGTGTGGGATAGGGCGTTTCTGAAAACAAAGAAATGCACAAATGTTTCGCAGGAAGTGTGCGGCTGCAAGGCGGATTGTGAGGACCGTTTATGCAGCAGATGCCGCTTCCCGTGGAAAAGATGAAAATTTCAGTTTTTCGGAAAGCTCCTAACAGAAAGGGTGCATAACAATGAATCAAAAATGGGTTGAGCGCTTTCGTATTGCGCTGATTGTCATTTTATCGGTGATTTTTGTCGTATCGGCAGGTGTTGTTGTGACAACGCTGGTGCGTGGGGAACAAGAGCAAAATGCCTTTGAAGAATTGGCGCAGCAAACACTCCCGCAGGAAGGCGAAGAACAAGTCGACCCGCTGGCACAGTATCAAAACTTAAAAGCAATCAATTCTGATTTTTGCGGATGGATTTATCTGGAGGGTACCAAGCTGAATTATCCTGTAATGTATACTCCCAGCGATTCGCAATATTACCTGCGCCGCGATTTTGAAAAAAAGAACTCCCTCAGCGGTACGCCCTTTGTGGACGGGCTGAGCTCCCCCAGCGACTCGAATGTGTTAATTCACGGCCACAACATGAAAAACGGAACGATGTTTAATGCATTGGTTCAATATGAGGACGAACAGTTTTGGACTTCCCATCCGGTGATTCAATTTAATACACCGTATGGCTTGGGCGACTATCAGGTGATGGCTGCGTTCTACACTAAAACTTCCGGCGATCCGGCTGTTGACCCGCTGCCGTACTATGAATATGCCCACATTACAGATGAACAGCAATTCCAAACTTATGTCAGTGCAGTACAAAATGCAGCACTGTATCAAACGGGTGTTACAGCTTCGTATGGCGACCAGCTGCTTACTTTGTCCACCTGTGACAACGTGACCAATGACGGACGTTTTGTGGTAGTGGCGGTGAAAGCTGCCGCCCAAACGACGCAGGAACCTGCCGCACAAACGGCATAATTAAGGCTTGAAAAAGGCCGTCCCACCGCCGAGAAACGGTGTTGGGCCGGCCTTTTTTGCGCCTTTTGGCACTGCTCAATAAGAAACGCCCGGCAGTCTTGCGTGACTGCCGGGCGTTGGGACTGTACAAAAGCTGCTGCCTGAGTCAAAAAGAACCTGAGCTGCAAGGGGAAAAAGGCTTGG
>DCEX01000005.1 GCA_002315015.1 Faecalibacterium sp. UBA1819 | reverse complement strand
TGCCGACTTCTTCCACATATTTGCGCTCAATTCCGTCCAGCCACAGCACTTGGCTGTAACCCATTTCGTGTGCTTTCATCTGTCCGGCCAAGCTGGCGGCATAGTTTCCGCCGCATTTGATAAAGCCGGTGCCGCCCGGTGCAGCGCGGACATATTCATCCTCTACATAAATTTTTACCGGGTTTAAGCCTTCCTCGTAATAAGCGCCGGAAGGAGAGGCAATCACCAAAAATTGATAGGAATCGCTGGGCTTTACGCCAAGGTGTGCCTCCGTTGCAATGGTGAACGGGCGCAGGTACAGGCTGGTGCCTTCCGCAGAGGGAACCCAGTCGCGGTCAACGTCCACCAGAGTTTTGACTGCCTGTACAAAATCCTCTACCGGAATGGTGGGAATGCAAAGGCGCTCGTGTGTGCTTTGCAGACGTTCGCCGTTCTTTTCCGGGCGGAAAAGCTGCACTTTGCCTTCTTTGGTGCGGTATGCCTTCAAGCCTTCAAAGCTCTCCTGTGCATAGTGAAACACCATGGCGGCCGGGTCGAGCGAAAGAGCATGATACGGCTCAATGCGTGCCGAGTGCCAGCCTTGGCTCTCGGTATAATCCATCACAAACATGTGGTCGGTGTAGTAATTGCCAAAACCAAGGCGATTTTCGTCCGGCTTCGCTTTCGGGGTAGTAGTTTTCTGAATCTTGATATCCAGCATGGATGGTCGGCTCCTTTTTTCTCGGCGGGCTCAGCTTGGGGCAAGTACTCCGCCGGAAATCTCCCTGCCGAAGTGCCTCTTGGCCGCCCGTGTCGCTTTTTTGAACATTATAAAACTACTTTCGCGCCGCGTCAAGCATTTCCCATCGAAAAGCAATGAAAATTTAAACGCCAATTTTGTGCTAAAAATTGTAAAAATAACGATTCACGCTGCTTTTACAGTGTTTTAAACGATAATATATTCAAAAATAAAGAATAAAAAATCATTTAATACTTTAGCGATTGAAACAAGTAAAGTGAAAGAGCGGTTTTTCCGCTAAGGAAAAAGGTCTTTGGTTGCTCTTATGGGATTTTTAGCGTATAATAAAAACAGTTTGCCGCGCAAAAAAGGAACCCTTCCAAGCGGCGTATCAAAAAACGGTAGGATGAGGGATGACGATGCAAAAACAACCATTGCGCCGTTTGGCTATTTTTGCTTATTTTGACGCACAGGGACAAGTAGATGATTATGTGCCCTATTTACTGCGGGCGGTGCGGGCGTTTTGCGAAAAACAAGTGATTGTGGTAAACGGAATGCTGACCGAGGAGGGGCGTGCCGCATTGTGCGCGTGCTGTGATGAACTCATCCAGCGCCCGAACGAAGGCTTTGACATTACCGCCTATAAAGAGGGTTTTCTGCGGGAAAACGCCGGAACATACGATGAGGTGTTATTTTATAACCAAACCATTTTTGGCCCGGTGTATCCGCTGGACGAAATGTTTTCGCGCATGGAGCAAGCAGATGTCGATTTTTGGGGTTTAACACGCCATAAAGGCGCAAAAGCGGCCTCGTGGGATGACACCATTCCCATTCCGCCGCACATTCAAAGCTTCTTTTTCGCCGTTCGCGGAAAGATGCTGCACTCCGAAGAATTTTTGCGCTATTGGCAGGAACTGCCCGCCATCAATAGCTATTGGGATGCCGTAGAAAAGCATGAAATTCGGTTTACCAAGCATTTTGCAGCGCTGGGATATCGCTGGGATGTGGCGGTACACACGGAGGATTTAGAAGCGCTGAACGATTATCCCTTAATGGGAATGCCCGTGGAGCTGCTGAAAGAGCGCGGCTGCCCGTTTTTTAAGCGCAAAAACTTTATGACACAGCGCCATATTTACACCACTTGTCCGCAGGGTGCGGCGACGAAGGCGCTTTATGACTATCTGCGCAAAGAAACCGATTACCCCACCGCTTTGGTCATGCAAAATCTTCTGCGCACTGAGCCGCTTTCCAGCGGTGTGGAAGCGCTGGGGCTTTGCGTCAGCGCGGACGAACGCCCGGCGTGTGACCTTGACGGTGTTTTCACGCTGGTGATGATTGATCACGACGCTTTGGCCTCCTTGCTTGTTCCGCGTTTGGACGAGCTGGCCAAGGGGACGGTTTGCCGTGTGGTTTACGCCAATGAACATCTGCGCAGCGCGTGGGACAAGCAAATTACGATTCCCCACGAAGCAGAAGAAACGGCGCTTTCTCCCGCAGAATATTTGATGCAGCACCTCGCAGATATCCAAGCAAAATACCGTTGGCTGCTATTTCTGCACACGGCACTTCCGCCTTTGCTGGAGCAGTTTGCCGACGCCACCTCCATGCTTTCTGCAATGGAAGCGCTGCACCCCGCCCCGTGTGCGGCTGCGATGCAGCAAGATGAAAATATCGGCTTGATTGTGCCTTTAACACCCTCTCATCAGGAAACGCTGACAATCGGGCTGAACTTGCCGCGCTATGAAAGCGCCCTGCGCGAAATGGGAATCAAGGTTCCCTTGGGTAAATGGGGAATTGCATCCCGGGGCGGAATGTTTTTTGCCAGAACAGACGCGCTTTCGGCGTTGATTTTGCCGGAAAACGCAATGCAGGGAATGAATCCGCTTTGGGATTTTGTGCCCCCGCTGCTCGCACAGAAAAACGGATTTTTCACAGCGTTCAGTACCTCCCATGCACATGCTGTGAACGAATGGCTGAACAAAAGCGTGATGCTGGAGGAAATACAGTCGCTTTGGGCAACGAAAGAAAAAACACGCTATGACCAAATTGAATTTCGCATGAAGGCCATTTTGGACTTTTACTATGAGCGGCGCTATCACATGACCTTGCAGCAAGCGTTTGAAGCGCCCTTAACGCTCAAGCAAAAGGTGTGGATTTGCTTGCAGATTTTTATGAAGCCGAAAACGTTTGAACGCTTGCAAAAACTGCTCGGTGGAAAAGAAAAACCGGCGCAGGAGCTGCATGATGATTTAGATTAGTTTTCTGCTTTTCACATTTCCTCTTTTTTCTCATAAGATGAAAAAAAGGAGGAATGAGCGATGGAAAGCGGTGTTATTTTGATTATCATTACCATGTTCGCGGTTTTAGGGGCATATTATCTGTCGGACTTAGCGGCGCAGTGGTTTGCCGGGAGAAAGCATTTGCGCCGGGCTGTTGTGGTCATCAGCGGGGAGTCGCCCGAGGAAATTTGGGAAAATGTTATGGTGGTGCGCGGCAGAATGCCGGAGCTTTCCGTGCTGGCTGTGTACGAGCAAAAGCAAAGCGCCTGTCTGAGGGAACCGGGCATGAAGAATATTCGTGTGGTGGCCGCAGAGGAGTTAACCCCGGCATTAGAAGAAGCCCTGCACTCCGTTTGAAACAGGCGGGCTGAAAAAGGAGCGTGAAAACATGTCCCAAAATTTGCAGACACTCAGCGGGACAGTGGAACACATTATTTTTTGCAATGAGGAAACGGGTTACACCGTGTTGGAATTGGCCTCGGAAGGGGAGCTTTACACAGCAGTGGGGGAGCTGGCCGAAATTTGTGAGGGCGAGGAAGTGACGCTGCACGGCTATTTTACCTCCCATCCGAATTTTGGCGAGCAGTTTCGCGCCGAAGCCTATGAGGTGCGTTTGCCCGAAACGGCTTCTGCTATAAAACGCTACTTGGCAAGCGGTGTACTGCCGTATATCGGCAAGGCGACGGCGGGCAAAATTGTGGATCGTTTTGGCCAGCAAGCGCTGGAGGTGATTGCCAGCGAGCCGGAGCGCTTAACGCAAATTAAGGGCATGACGTCCGAAAAGGCCATGGCGGCCAGCCGGGAGTTTAAGCGGCTGTTCGGCGTGCGGGAAGCCATCCAGTGTTTGGCGCAATATCATTTGCCGACGCAAACTGCCGTTGCACTTTACCGTCATTATGGGCCGGATACCGCGGATTTGATTAAGCAAAACCCCTATCTTTTGTGCGGATACCCCGCCTATCAGGATTTTCAGGTGGCAGACACCATTGCGCGAGATATGAGCATGGACTATGATGCCAGTGAACGGGTTGTTGCGGGTATTTTATATGTCATGCGCCACAATTTGAACAATGGACACACCTGCCTGCCGTTCGATAAACTCAGCAAGGCGACCGCCGGTTTTTTGAAGGTGGAGGAAGGCACCGTGCGCCAGCAGATGAACGAATTGCTGGAACGGGAAGAATTGTTTTTTGAAACCTATGACGAGCGCAGCTATGTGTATTTGCCGGAGTATTGGCGTGCAGAACGCGACGTGGCACAGCATTTGCTGGAGCTGGTGCGCCAGCCGAACCGCGCGGACGACTGTGAACGGGAAATTGAGGAAATGGAGCGCGCGCAGGGAATTGCCTATGCGCCCCTGCAAAAGAAAGCCATTGCCGCCGCCGTTTCGCGCAAGATGCTGGTACTCACCGGCGGCCCCGGCACGGGAAAGACCACAACGGTGAACGCCATTTTAACGCTGCTGGAGCGCCGGGGGGAGCGCGTGGCACTGGCTGCGCCCACCGGACGCGCGGCAAAACGGCTTAATGAGCTGACGGGCAGGGAAGCCAAAACCATTCACCGTCTGCTGGAAGTCAATCAAGGGGCAGCGGATACCGTGCGCTTTGTCCACCACGAGCGCAATCCTTTGAAATGTGATGCGGTTGTCGTGGACGAGATGAGTATGGTGGATGTATTGCTGTTCCAAAGTCTGCTGGCTGCGCTCAAGCCGTCGTGCAAATTGATTTTAGTGGGCGATGAAGACCAGCTCCCCAGCGTGGGAGCGGGAAATGTGCTGGGCGGCATGATTGCCTCGGGCGTGATTCCCACCGTGCGCTTAACCGAGATTTTCCGTCAGGCGGCAGAAAGCCTGATTGTGTCCAATGCACACCGCATTGTGGAGGGAAATCCGCCGCAAAAAGGAACGCGCGACAGCGATTTCTTTTTGCTGGAATCGGACGGACAAGCCTGTGCCGACTTGGTGTGTGATTTGGTGGCGCGGCGGCTGCCCCAAAGCTATGGGTATGACCCGCGTGAAGATATTCAGGTGCTTTGCCCGTCCAAAATCGGGCTGTTGGGGGCGGCATCCTTAAACCCGATGCTGCAAGCTTGCTTAAACCCGCCCGCGCCCAATAAGCCGCAGCTGCAAGTAGGGGCGAAAATTTTGCGCAAGGGCGACAAAGTTATGCAAATGAAAAATAATTATGATATTCCGTTTCAGCGCATTGACGGCGGCGGAGAAGGCGCCGGCGCATTTAACGGCGATATGGGCGTAATTGAGGAAGTAGACGTTCGCGCGGGCAGTGTTACGGTGCGCAGTGAGGACAGGCGGCTTGTTTATACGTCGGAATTTCTGCGTGAATTAGAGCCGGCCTATGCCGTTACGATTCATAAAAGTCAGGGCAGTGAATTTCCGGCTGTGGTCATTCCGGTGATGGATGTGCCGCCACGTCTTTGTTACCGCAACTTGCTTTATACGGGTGTGACACGCGCAAAAAACCTTTGCATTTTGACGGGACATCGCTCGGAGGTAGCGCAAATGGTGCAGAACATTCAAAGCAACAAGCGGTTTTCCTGCTTGGCAAGGATGCTGGCACAGGCATGAAAGAGATGTCATTCGACTGGATCGATTTTCTTCAAAAGCTCATTTTTCCGCCGCGCTGCCCGGTTTGTTCGCGGGTTCTCGGCTTTGTGCCGGAGTGTGAGCGCTGTACACCGCTGATTCCTCGGCTGCTGCGGCGGGAGCTGGTGCCGCTTTCCCTGCATACGCTGTCCATGCTGGAGCAGGTTTATGCGCCGTTTGTCTATCAGCCTCCCATGAAAAAGCCCCTGCTTTTGGCGAAGTATGAAGCGCGCAGAGATATTATGCGCTTTTTTGCAGAGTATATGGCGCAGGGCGTGCGGGAGGCGGGCTGGCCGGTGGATGTCATTGTTCCGGTGCCATCTCATCCGGCTTCTGTTCGTCGGCGCGGCCATGACACCGCGCAGCTGTTTGCCCAAGCGCTGGCCGAACAGCTGCATTTGCCTGTGGAAGATCAGGCACTGAAAAAGCTGTATCAGACAAAGGAACAGCACACGCTGAGCGAACAGGCGCGGCAAAGCAACTTGCTGGGTGCTTTTGCGGTGCAAGCGCCGCAAGCGGTTCGAGGACGGCGAATATTACTGGTGGATGATGTGCTGACCACAGGCGCAACATTAAATGAATGTGCAAAAATGCTGCTGGGCGCAGGCGCTGAGTGCTGCTATGGCGCAACGGCAGTCGTAACGGAATGATGCGGAACGCTTTCCGGTAAACAAAAAAGCCCCGATGGCTCTCTGCGCACCAAACGGCGCAGGACAGCATCGGGGTTTTGTGTTGAATTGGATGGGTTATTCAAACGGATACGAAAGCCCCCAGGCTTTGCGAAGGGTATCCATCTGGTGTAAAATGCGCAGTGTTTCCGCGTGCGGAAGTTCGGGGCACTCGGTTTGGCCTTGCGCAATGGCTTTGGCGGCACAGCGAACCTCGTATTCATAACCCGTGAAATCATGCGGGAAAGAATACTCTTTCGGTTCACCTTCTGCCGGATAAACCGTAAAGCCGTCTGCGTGCCAAAAGTGCGGAATGACAATTTTGCCGCATGTACCGTAAAGAACAGCGCAATTATCCAGCTGTGCATGAATGCCGGAAGTCAAACACGCAACCGCGCCGCTCTCATACGAAAGGCTGATGCTGTTTTGTGCGTCTACGCCCAGATCTGTTTTTGTGCATACGCCGCAAATCTCTTTGGGTTCCCCCAGCGCAATCGCGGCCATGGTCAGCGGATAAATGCCGAGGTCGAGCAGAGCGCCGCCCGCAAGCTCGGGCTGTGCAATGCGTTCTTTTTTGGCAACGGGAACACCGAACGAACAAGTCAGCGTTTCAATCTCTCCAATCGCACCGCTTTTCAGCACTTCCTGCAAAGCTGGAACAAAAGGCATAAACCGTGTCCAAGTGGCTTCTACCAGCAGCAAGCCGCGCTCTTTGGCCAGCGCAAACAGCTCTTTTGCCTGTGCTTCATTCACCGTCATGGGCTTTTCGCACAAAACGTGCTTGCCGTGTTCCAAAGCTGCTTTGGCATGTTCATAATGGTGGCTGTGCGGGCTGCCGATGTACACAAGATCAACATGCTCATCCTCAAAAAGAGCCTCGTAGCTGCCATAAGCAATGGCAAAGCCGCAGCGCTTTGCCAAAACGGCAGCGCGCTCTGTGCTGCGGGCGGCGATAGCGTAGCATTCAATGCCTTCGTCTTTCATTTGGGAAACTGTTTGTGCCATATGCGTTGCAATATTGCCGGCTGTCAAGATTGCAAATTTTAATGCCATAAAATGCCTCACTTTCTGCGTATCAGCGCATGATAATCTCCGCATCAAACGGATTGCTTTCATTGTAGCACGCCGACAAGCGTTTGAAAAGATGTTGAAAGGAAAACAATCAGAGTGCATAGCGGACAGGATGACCGAAAAAACGGACAATTGCGCTCTTTTTTTGTGGCAATATCTGAAAAATATCGGTGTGGTTGACTTTGTGAAAAGTGCGTGATAGAATGAAGAAAAAACCAAATGGTAGAGGCGCGGAGTGCCATGAGTAACACAGGCATATGGCCGGTAAAGGCTGCTTGTGCAAAAGGGACGTTCCGCCGAAATGAGGGCTGTTTTACCGCAGCTTTCGTTGGTTTGCTGTAATAAGATGCCGCAAACTGTCACATCTGTGGAGAGCTTCCGTTGGTGCAAGTAAGGGCGAATATTGCTTTTCTTTGACCACAAGGCGTTGTACAGATGCCTTGTGGTTTTTTTTGTGTCCATTGGGCAAAAGAAAAATCAGCAAGCGGCGCTTTGGCAAGTTAGCTGCGCCGTCAACGAAAAGAGGATGAAGAGTGATGAAAAAGAGAATGAAAGCATTGGCCGCGGTATTGGCTTTGACGGCGGCACTGACCGCATGCGGACAAAGCGCAGCTTCGGGCAGCACAGCAGGGGCAGCCGGTACATCGGCGGCAAATGGCAGCGGTTTGGAGGACGGTGTGCTCACCGTGGCCATGGAGTGCGCCTATGCGCCTTACAACTGGACTCAGGCCGACGACTCCAACGGCGCAGTACCCATTAAAGATTCCACGGAATACGCCAACGGCTATGACGTGATGATGGCCAAAAAAATTGCCGAGGCACTCGGCGTTGAGTTGGAAATTGTCCGTTCCGATTGGGATTCGCTGATTCCGGCCGTACAGACAGGCACCGTGGACGCCGTGATTGCAGGCCAGTCGATGACGCAGCAGCGCATGGAACAAGTGGATTTCAGCGAGCCGTATTTTTATGCCAGCATCGTGTGCGTGACGAAAAAAGACAGCCCGTATGCATCCGCAAAAAGCATTGCCGAGCTTTCGGGCGGTACCTGCACGGCACAGATTGCAACAATCTGGTATGACAGCTGCCTGCCTCAGATTGAAGGAGCATCCATTCAAACCGCGGCAGAATCTGCTCCCGCCATGCTGATGGCGCTGGAAACCGATTCGGTGGACTTTATCTGCACCGATATGCCCACTGCACAAGGCGCAGTTGCCGCTTACCCGGATATGGTGCTGCTTACCTTTGACGAGGGAAACGGCTTTGAAGTCGATGAGGGCGAAATCAATATCGGCATTTCGATGCGCAAAGGAAACACCGAGCTGAAACAAAAGCTGGATGAGGTGTTATCGCCCATGACCGAGCAAGACTTTAACGATTTGATGGCACAAGCGATTTCCGTTCAGCCGATTGCCTCGGCCTAAGCGGAACATCAGCCGGAAAGGAAACAGATATGGAAAAATTGCTTCAGCTTGGCAGTGATATCGCAAAGCTGTGGGAAACGTATTCGGCCACCTATTTGTACGGAATGCGTGACACGCTCATTTTGGCGCTGGTGGCAACAGTGATTGGCTGCATCATCGGCTTGGTGTGCGGTGTTTTAAATACCATTCCCTGTGAGCAGGAGGACGCCCCGGCAAAGCGTTTTGTGCTGGGTTTGGTGCGTGCGTTGGTGCGGATTTATGTAGAAGTGTTCCGCGGCACTCCCATGGTGCTGCAAGCGGTGTTTATGTACTACGGCTTGCCTTATTTTACCGATAACGCCATCAAATTCAACAACGTTTGGGCAGCGGCCATTCTGGTGGTTTCGGTGAATACCGGCGCTTATATGGCCGAGTCGGTGCGCGGCGGCATTATCTCGGTTGACCCGGGCCAAACCGAAGGCGCAAAGGCTATTGGCATGAATCATGTGCAAACCATGCTCTATGTCATTTTGCCGCAGGCGCTGCGCAATATTCTGCCGCAGATCGGCAACAACTTTATCATCAACGTGAAGGATACGTCCATCATGTTCATTATCAGCTTTACCGAGTTTTTTGCCGTGCACCGCGCAGTGGTGGGCGCAACCTACTTGTATTTCCCCTCGGCGGTCATTGAAATGGGCGGCTATTTGGTGATGACCCTGACGGCTTCGTTCCTGCTGCGCTGGATGGAACGTAAAATGGACGGCCCGGAAAACTTCGATTTAGCAGTTGCAGACCCGCTTGTGCCGGGCGAGGGAATGCATCGCTATAAGAAAAACCCGAAAGAACCAAATGCCGACTATCGAAGCAAGGAGCAAGAGGAGAGCGCCGGCTTGGCAGCCAAAACGACAGGTTGGCGCAATCGAGGGAAAGGAGCGCGCAAATGAGCAACGCCATCATTGAGGTAAACCATTTGTCTAAAACCTTTGGAACCCACCAAGTGCTGAAGGACGTTGATTTCACCGTAAATGCAGGGGACGTTACCTGCATCATCGGTGCGTCCGGCTCCGGTAAATCTACACTGCTGCGCTGCATCAATTTGCTGGAGCGTCCCACAGGCGGTGAAATTCTGTTTCACGGAACACCCATTACAGGCAGACACAATAACCCCAGCCGCTACCGTGCAAAGGTGGGAATGGTGTTTCAAAGCTTTAACCTGTTCCAAAATATGACAGTGCTGGATAACTGCATGGTAGGGCCTGTCAAAGTGCTGAAAGAGAATCCGGCCGTGGTAAAAGAACGCGCAATGTCTTTTTTGGAAAAGGTGGGGATGGCGCCGTACATCAGCGCAAAGCCGCGCCAGCTTTCCGGCGGACAAAAACAGCGCGTAGCTATTGCGCGCGCTTTGACCATGCAGCCGGAAGTGCTTTTGTTTGACGAGCCTACCAGCGCGCTGGACCCTCAAATGGTGGGCGAAGTGCTGCAAGTCATGCGTGCTTTGGCTGCCGAGGGCTTAACCATGCTGGTGGTGACGCACGAAATGGCGTTTGCACGAGATGTTTCCACCAAGGTGGTCTACATGGCGCAGGGCGTGATTTGCGAGCAGGGAACGCCCCAGCAAATTTTTGAAGCTCCGAAAAACGAAAAAACAAAAGAATTTTTAGGACGGCTGTAAGAAATATTGGTTTTCTGTACGGCAGGTTTTAGCCCTTTTATCCCTCGGCGGTTTGCCGGGGGATATTTCTTTTGCATATCCGTGTAAAAGCAGAAAAGAAAGGCCATACTCTTTGCGGAGGTGGTCTTGTGGAAGAAAAACGACTTCTCGCCGTGGCGGTTGGTATGATTGCGGTGTTCTCGGTGCTGACAGCGCGTTTGGCGTGGCTTTCCACCGATGAAAGCGCCCGTTATGCCGTACAAAAGCAAAGCGAGGCAACGCTGCCGCTCTCGGAAGGGCGCGGCGATATTTATGATTGTAATCAATGGAAAATGACGGATTGGGAGTATCGTACCTATGGCTTGTTTTCTCCGGGAAAGGAAAGTTACCGCACTTGGTTTGAATCGGTAGACGAAACCCAAAAAAGTGCTTTTTATGGCTCTATTCAGCGCAGAGAACCGTTTTTAGTGCAGCTGCAAGACACACAAAAGCAGCCGGAATTCGTGTTTCGGCAAGCGCAGCGCTATTGGAGTCAGCCGATTGCCGCTCATCTGATTGGGTATTTAGACGGCGAGGGCCATGGCGTGTATGGCCTCGAAAAAGCGTGTGAGGATTGGCTGGCGGAGGCGGGAACCAAGGAAGAAGTGGTATGTACCGTCGACGCGCTTGGCGCTTATTTAAACACCAACCACGATGTTCCAACTTTGCAAAAAACACCCGGAACGGGAGAGGGGCTGATGCTCACGCTGGACAGCAGAATTCAGCGCATTTGCGAAGGAATTGCCCAAGAGAAGATGGATCGCGGCGCCATTGTGGTGATGGAAACGGCAACGGGAAAAATCCGCGCCAGTGTCAGTATGCCTTTATTTGATCCCACCGATATTGCCGCCAGCATTGAAAAAAATGATACATCGCTCATTAACCGCCCAATCTCGGGTTACAGTGTGGGCTCGGTGTTTAAACCTGTCATTGCGGCACAGGCACTGAAAGCTGGAATTTCGCCGGATACCCTGTATGAGTGTACCGGCGAATACGAACTCAACGGCCATATTTATCGGTGCGCTTACGGCAAAGGTCATGGTGTTGTCAATATGACCGAGGCGATGGAGCAAAGCTGTAATTGCTATTTTATCCATTTGGGCCTCATGCTGGGGGCGCAGTCCGTGCATGACGCGGCACAGGCCGCGGGATGTGGGCAGGTGACGCCGATTGTGCCGGGCTGGAATACGACGGCGGGCAATTTGTCCACAGTGGAACAGCTCGAAGATAAAGGCCAGCTTGCCTCGGTCAGCTTTGGTCAGG
This sequence comes from Faecalibacterium sp. UBA1819, assembly GCA_002315015.1. GTDB lineage: Bacteria > Bacillota > Clostridia > Oscillospirales > Ruminococcaceae > Ruthenibacterium > Ruthenibacterium avium. Next base: position 673 of record DCEX01000005.1, on the reverse strand, counting down.
GAGCGCTGCTTGCCTCACCGGTTCAAGTTGCCGGGTTTTTAAATATTTTTGCCAATGAGGGAATGTATATCCAGCCCAGCTATGCGCAGGGGATTATTGACACCGAAAGCGGACAAGTGACGGAAAGCTTTTATCGTCCCATCCAGCGAACGGTGTTTGAGCCGGACATTGCAAAACAGGTGCAGGAGATGATGATTTCAGTCATTGAAAACGGAATTGGTTCTGCCGCAGCCCCGCGTATGACAACGGCCGGAGGAAAAACAGGAACGGCGCAAACCGGACGCTATAATGAGGACGATGAGGAACTGATGGATGCATGGTTCGGCGGGTTTTACCCGGCGAATGAGCCGCGTTATACCATTGTGGTGATGATGGACAGCGGCACTCATGGAAGCTCTGATGCAGCGCGTGTGTTTGCCGATATTGCGGATGCACTCTATTGTTTTGAAGGCTGCCCGGAAGAAGATGCCGTGCCGCCGCTTTCGCTGGAGGATATTCTGCCCGATGAAGAAACGGACGCAGTCGAAACATCAGCCGAGAACGAAGACCTTTGAATCAAAAGTAATATGAAAAAATGTGAAAAAGGGCTTGCATTTTTTTCGATAAGCTGGTATAATAAGTTTCGTCGCTGAAAAGCGATAAACTTCATAAGCGGATGTGGCGGAATTGGCAG
>DCEX01000034.1 GCA_002315015.1 Faecalibacterium sp. UBA1819 | reverse complement strand
GCGGCGTTCCTGTTCTTCCGGGTAGGAAGTGAGAAACGCCGCCTTAGCGGTTCCATATTCAATTTAAAATAATAAATAGTCTTAGCCTTAACGCGTATATAAACTGAATTTGTGCGTTGGACTCTGATTTGTACCTATTGTTTTACACCCATTTTTACACCCAAATGGCATGAAACTATATGGTTTTATGTGCTTCTTTATGAAGTTGCGATTTCAAGAAATGCAGCAACCATGCGGGTTTACGGACTTTTATAAAGATACATGGAATTATGAAAATCGGTCAATATATTACGATACCTAATTTCATACGGTGTACTCTCTCCTTAAAGTTTGCTTATCGGCAAAGGCGGCATCAGCGCAGCGCCGAACCGCCTACGGGATTTCAATGCACAACCCTTTCCCGCGGTGGGAAAGGGTTGTGGAAGACGCTTTTCATTATAGCAGATTTTGTGTGGAGGCTCAAGGTTTTTGCACAGCGCCGGACAAAGTTTTCAAGGCCAAACAAAAAGCCCGCCAACGGCTGAAAAGCCGGGCAGGCATACAAAATGTAAGAGCAGCCGGGCGGGCGCATAGGTTCCCTCAAAGCGCTCCGCCGGCAAAATACACCCCAAAATAAAGGGTACATTCCATAGTTATTATACAGGAAAGCCGGGCAAGAAGCAATCATTCCGCCTGTTTTTTTTGTAAAAAAAGAAACAAGGGCTTTTTTTATCCATATTTATTCGCTATAATAAAATAGAATAAGTGTGGCAACGGAATGTATCAATGAGAAAAAGAGCGGGATACACCACTCAGCAAGGAGGTTTTGACATGGCAAAGATTTTGATTGCGGATGACGACAGAAATATTTGTGAGCTGCTTCGCTTGTACCTCGTAAAGGAAGGATATGAAATTTGCATTGCAAACGACGGCGAATCTGCCGTTCAAATGTATGAGAGGGAAAAGCCCGATTTGCTGCTTTTGGACGTGATGATGCCGCGTATGGATGGCTGGGAGGTTTGCCGCAAGGTACGCGCGGCAGGAAATACCCCGGTAATTATGCTGACTGCAAAAGGTGAAACCTTTGATAAAGTGCTGGGCCTGGAGCTGGGCGCAGACGACTATATGGTAAAGCCCTTCGACACCAAAGAGGTGGTTGCGCGCATCAAAGCGGTGCTGCGCCGCTGCACTCCCACGGAGCAAGCCCCCGCAGGCGGACAGATTACCTATGACTGCCTGAGCGTGGATTTGTCCCGCTATGAATTGAAGGTAAAGGGCAAAGTGGTGGACGCACCGCCCAAGGAGCTGGAGCTTTTATATTATTTGGCAAGTCATCCCAACCATGTGTTTACGCGCGATCAGCTTTTGGACGAGGTTTGGGGGTTTGAATATTACGGCGATTCCCGCACCATTGACGTCCATGTGAAGCGTCTGCGTGAAAAATTGGAAGGCGCATCGGACGACTGGTCGCTGAAAACCGTATGGGGCGTAGGCTATAAGTTTGAGGTGAAGGACTAAGCGCACAAACAGGCGGTTTTGGCCGGAGCTGGTAAAACGTACTGCGAAACGTAAGGGCAGCCTGTTTTTAGAGCGGCGGCATACAGAAACAAAGGGAGGCCATGCTGTGCGCAAGAGCATCACCACACGTTATTTTTATGCCACGGCGCTTTTGCTGATTGCAAGTACCGCGCTGATGGGCTTTATTCAGATGTATCTTTCGATGGTGTTTTTTCGGGCGCAAAGCGATGCGGGTTTGCTTTTGACGGTGGATAACACCATTCAAATTTTACAGGAGGTTTACGGCACAACCCCCGACTACGACATTGCCAACGACTTGATTAACCGCGAAGTGACGCTGACGGCACGCGCCTCGAACAACAATATTTTTGTGGCCGATGTGTACGGCAAAATTGTGTTGGGAAGCACGCGGGACAGTGTGGAATATATTGAGGAACACTACATTAACGCTTATTTGCCGGAAAAGGCCGTTGCGGGCGCATATAACCATGGGCGCTACACGCAAATGGGCACGCTGGACGGCCTTTTGCCCGGACGCTCGTACATTGCCGGAAGGCCGGTGCGCATCAACGGAGAGCTGACAGGCTATGTGTTTGCCACCGCCGACGCCGACACCATGACAGAATTTTTGGCAAACTTGTTTTCCACTTTTTTGCTTTCAGCAGGACTCATGCTGATGGTCTCGAGCGTGATTTCCATTGTGCTCACCTCGCGTCTTACCACACCTTTGCGCCGTTTGGCCGAGGCGGCGGGTAAGTTTGGCGGCGGTGATTTTTCGGCGCGCGTTCCGGTAGAAGGCGATGACGAATTGGCCGCGGTCGCCATCCAGTTTAACAATATGGCGCAAAGTTTAGAGCGTATTGATACCTCTCGGCGCAATTTTATGGGTAATATCGCCCACGAGCTGCGCACGCCCATGACAAGCATTAAAGGCTTTGTGGACGGAATGCTGGATGGTACCATTCCGCAGGACGATTACCGCCACTATTTAGAAATTGTATCAAACGAAGCGGGGCGCTTGACACGTCTTGTGAAAAATATGCTGGACATTACCAAGCTGGAGGCCGGTGAGTATGAGCCGAATGCTGCGCCTTACGATATTTGGGAAAGCTTGACGAGCGCGGTTTTTTCCGCAGAACAGCGTTTGAAAGAAAAAAATATCCGTTTGGCAGGCTTTGCCCCGGTGCGAACCATTGTCAACGCCGACCAGGATTTGGTCCATCAGGTGATTTATAACCTATTGGATAACGCCATTAAGTTTACCCCGCCGGAAGGAGAAATTTCCTTTTCGGTGGATGCTTCCAAAGTGAAGGGCATGGTAACGGTATGCATTCGCAATACGGGAAAAGGAATTTCCTCGGATGCACTGGAATATGTATTTGACCGCTTTTATAAAGAGGACAAGAGCCGCGGCATGAACACCACCGGGAGCGGCTTGGGGCTGCACATTTGTAAGGTTCTCATTCAGCTGTCCGGCGGACAGATTTGGGTGGAGAGCGATGAGGACGAATATTGTGCGTTCTTTTTCACGCTCCCCGCCGGGGAAAAACCGGAAAAAAAGAAATACAGCAAGGAAATACGGGCGTCCTTTTAAAGTGACGCCCGTGCCCTGCTTTTGATTTTTTTGCTTTTTTGTAGTATACTGAAAGTCCCGAACGCCAAAAACCTCATGGCATGAGGAAAAGCACGGGAAAGCTTTTGGTTGGAGTGCAACAGCTTACAGGAGGCATAACCATGAATTTGAAAATTGCACCGTCGATTCTTTCGGCGGATTTTGCGTATTTGGCACAGGATTGCCGCGACGTTTTAAATGCCGGCGCAGACTGGCTTCATATTGATGTAATGGACGGCGATTTTGTGCCCAATTTGTCATTGGGAATTCCTGTTTTGGCGGGACTTTCCAAGGCGGTGGACGCTTTTTATGATGTTCATTTGATGATTCGCCGTCCGCTGGAGTATATCGAGGCGTTTGCACGCGCCGGGGCTGATTTAATTACCTTTCATTTAGAAGCCGACAGCGATGTGGAAAAAACCATCGAGGCCATCCATGCCGCAGGCTGCAAGGCAGCGGTATCGGTGAAGCCCGCCACCCCGGTGGAAGAAGTGTTCCCGTATCTTGACCGGCTGGATATGGTGCTGATTATGAGTGTAGAGCCCGGCTTTGGCGGGCAGAAGTTCATGCCGCAGGCAATGGATAAAATTGCCGCGCTGCGTGAGCGCGCCGGTGATGGGCTGATGATTCAAGTGGATGGCGGTGTGGATGCTAATACAGCGCCCCTTTGCACGCGCGCCGGTGCCGATGTGCTGGTGGCGGGCAGCGCCGTGTTTGGCAAAAAAAACCGCAAAGAGGCAATTTTGGCCATTCGCAGTGCTTGTGAACATGGAGAAAGCAGCCTATGAGCACAGGGAAAGTATATTTGAAAATGCCCACGGCGCATGAAGCCAACCGCGACATGGTGTTTATGATGCTGCCGCTGCTTGTGATGGCGTGTTATTTGTATGGCGCGCGTCCGGCGGTGCTGTGCATTACCGCCGTGGTGACGGCAACCGTGTGCGACTATTTGGTGGCTTGGCTGCGCGGCTTTCAGCGCGACCAAACTGAAAATTCCAGTGTGCCCGCCGCGTTGGTGATGACCATGCTGTTCCCCGCCACAGTGCCTTACTATATTGTAGCAACGTCTACGGCGGTGCTGGTGCTGGTGGGCAAAGCGGCGTTTGGCGGATGGGGTAGTTACCCTTTCCATCTGTCCGCGTTGGGATATTGTACGGCGGCGGCAAGCTGGCCGGAACAAATGCTGCAATATCCGGTGCCGTATACCGATATTGATATTTTTTCCACGGCCAATGCGACGATGGCGGACAGCACGTTTCATTCGCTGAGTGTAGGCGGTATGCCAAACGTGCGCATGACAAACTTGCTTTTGGGCAATTATGCAGGGCCGATGGGAACAACGGCCATTTTGGTGATTATTGCCTGTGCGATGTATTTGTGGATGCGCCGTGAGATTGACCTTGCCATTCCGGCCGGCTTTTTGCTGACCTGTTTTTTTATTGCGCTGATTTTTCCGCGCGTGGGAAATGTGATGGAAACGGCGTCGCTGTATGAACAGTTTTATTTGCGTTATCAATCGGTGAAATACGAGCTTTTGACCGGTGCAATGCTGTACGCGGCGGTGTTTTTAATCAATGACCCGTCCACAAGGCCGCGCAGCCGGCGTGCTTATTTCGCATATGGCGTGGCTGTGGGATTGACCACAATGGCGTTCCGCTATTTCGGCAGCTATGACATTGCCGTATGTTTTGCCATTTTGCTGGTGAACGCGCTTTCCGGCTGTTTAGACCGTTGGTTTGCGCCGAAAGCTCATAAAAAGGAGGCGCTGCACGGTGAATGAAGAAGAACTGAAAGCGGCCGATCTGGCGCGCCGCATTAAAAAAGACCGTGTATTTTTAAATAACCCTGTGGTGATGCAGGGCCTTGGGTTGGCGCCGCTGGTGGTGGCAGCTGTGAGCCTGCAAAACGCCGTGATATTGGCTGTGGCGCTGCTGTTGATTTTAACTCCCACGCGCGTATTGGCTGCTTTTTTAACGCGGTTTTCGCTGTTTCGATTCCGCGGCTTGACGTATGCGCTTTCCGCGTGTGTGGTTTACATCGGCGCCTTGTTCGTGTTAAGACAACTCTACACCCCGGCACAGCTGGGGCTGATGGGGCTTTACCTGCCGCTGCTGTGCGCTGACCCCATTGTGCTCAAGCGCTATGAGCGCCCCCAGCGCGAACGGGTGAAAACGGCTTTGAATAAAGGCTTGATTACCAGTGCGGGCTATATTGCAGCTTTGTTTTTGATTGCGGGCATTCGGGAGTTTTTAGGTACAGGATGCCTGTTTGGCCATGCTGTGATGTCGTACAGCCTGCTGCCGCTGGCGGTGCTGCCCATGGGCGGGTTTATCCTATTGGGCCTGCTGATTGCTGCGTGGCGCAGTGCGGCCTCCATTGTGAAGCGCCAAATGGCTTTGGGGGTGAAGCAACAGACATGAGAGAATTGATGCAGGCAATTTTTGACTTTTTTCTGTATATGATCATGGCGGTTTTTGCACAAAACGCGGTGTTTACCCGTGCGCTTGGCGTATCGCGCTTAACGAAAATTGTGGAGGATCATTCCGACACGCTCACCTTTAGCATTCTGCTGTGCTGTGTGCAGATTATCAGCGCTCCGCTGGGGTATTTGGCCACCGGTATGATGAATCGATGGAGTTATCAAATTTACTTCCGACCGCTGATTTTTACCCTTTGCGCCGCAGTGGCTTTTTTTGTAGTGCTTGGCGTGGTGGTGGCCATCCGCAAAGTGCATATTGCCCGCCATGCCGTGGCGGCGCTGCCCATGGCGACGTTTAATACTTGTATTTTGGGTACGCTGATGGTTTCGGCAACACAGGGCTTTGACTTTAAGCAGACGATGGGATTTGCCATTGGCAGCGGATTGGGCTATGTTTTGGCCGTTCAGGTGGTGGCGGAAGGCCAGCGAAAGCTGGACCACAGCCGCGTGCCCGAGATGTTTCGCGGGCTGCCGGTTACGCTGCTTTATATTGGCATTTTGGCATTGGCGATTTACGGATTGACAGGCCACACAGTAACTTTTTAAAGGCAAACAGTGCAAAGCTGCTTGCCGCATTGGGGCATGAGAGGAGTTTTTTTACAATGCTGGTACGCAATGTTACCATGGAGGAGGCGGATCAGCTGTATCCGCTGCTCTGCTTATCCGTTCGCAAGGAGCTGGACAGGGAGCTGTTTCAAACCTATTTGATGCAGGCGCTGGAAAAGCCGACGAGACGCATTTTACTGGGCTATGATGGAGGTATTCCGGTCGGGTTTGCGGATGCAGAAGTGCGCGCGTCGCTGTCCGATTGTGCGCTTGTGGGGTGCATTCACAGCTTGTTTGTGCGTGAGGAATGCCGCGGCCGCGGTGTCGGCACCGGGCTTTTGATGAATTTATCGACGCAGATGAAAAAAATGGGCTGTACGCTGATGACGGCGACTTCCTCGCGTGTCAATGTGCGCAGCCAAGAGTTTTTGGAGCAGCGCGGGTTCTTGCGTTCGCAATACTGTTTTACCCGTGAGCTGGCTTGATGATTTTTCTTTGCAAGCAAAATTTATAATAAAAATAATTTTAAGCTGCCGCAGTACTGCGGCAGCTTCAGTTTGTCGAAAAAGCTTCGCTTTTTGACAAACTGAATCCCTATCACAAATGGAAAAGAGGGCTCAGCCCCCTTTTCCAAGCCTTTTTCCCCTTGCAGCCTGACTTCTTTTTGAATCAGGCGGCAGTTTTTTTAAAAAAGAGGAGGATTGCTTTGCAGGTAGTGCGGGAAGCAGACAGCGATACCTGTTTGCTGCAAAAGGGCGGCGCTGTCATTGGGCGCGCGTCGATTTGTGAGGGCAAGGTTTCTTGCTGGGTGGACCCAAAGTGGCGCAGAAAGGGATATGGAACCTTTTTATTCAAACGAACCCTTGTGCTGCTGAATGTGCCGCTGAAGGAAACGTTAACGGCGCAGGTGGAAGGTGAAGAAGGCGCATTTTTTGAAAAGTTTGGCTTTCGCGCGGCGGGGGAAGGGGTTTACCGGCGTGAAACCGAAAAGCAGCGCAATGCTCTTTCGGTGGTGCATGATTTTTGGGAGCAGTATTTAATTCCCGGTACCTTTGCCTTGGACGCAACCGCAGGAAACGGACACGACACCGTGCTGCTCTGCCGTTTGGTTGGGCCACAGGGACATGTGGTTGCTATGGATATTCAGGCGCAAGCCGTACACAATACAAAGGAGCGTCTGCGCAGCGAAGGGCTGCACGCACAGGTGGTACAGGACAGCCATGCAAATTTGGCGAGGTATGTGCCGCGGGAGGGGCTGGATGCCGCTGTGTTTAATCTGGGCTATTTGCCCGGCGGCGCACATGACTTTTTTACGATGCCGGAATGCAGCATCCCGGCGATGAATACCGCGCTTTCGCTGCTGAAACCCGGCGGAATTTTAACAGTATGCGCTTATTCGGGAAAATTGCAGGGGACAGTGGAGCGTGACGCTGTATTGGAATGGGTGCAGGGATTGCCGCCGGAATTTTGCGTACAGACCGAATGTTTTTCCCAGCGCAGCGGCCTGCCTCCAATTGCGGTATGCATCCGCAGGAAACCGCCGCAGAACGTGTGAAAATCACAGTTTTAACACAAGAGCATGATACATTTGACACAAACGGTGGGTATACTGTAAGCATGAAATCAAAAGGAGGTTTCCATTATGAATCACAACTGGGAATTTGATTACTCCAATTTATATAATCGTCAGCCGAACAACACGCCCAATGCAAGCGCACCCCAAGGTCAGCCTGCTTACCGTGAACCGCAGCCGATGTATCACACCACGGGCGTGAACCTGCCGCCGGAGGGCGAGGATCCCAAAGCACCCAAGAAAGAAAGTCGTTGGGGACGCCGGGTAGGCGCCGCAGTGGCGCTGGTCGTATTTTGTGCAGGCGCAGGCTTTGGCGGCGGATATTTGGGCGGTGTTGCGGCACGCGGCGCTTCCAGCCCCGTGGTGTACGAACAGCCGGATGAAGCTGCTACCGCCACGGACGGCTCAACAGGAACCAACACACAAGCGAGCAACGGCCTTTCGGCGGAATCGCTGAGCATTTCGCAAATTGCTTCCATCGTCAGCCCGAGTGTCGTGGAAGTAACCACCGAAACGATTTCCACGAATCCGTTCTTCCCGCAGTATATTCAAGACGGTGCGGGTTCGGGCGTGATTATCAGTGAGGATGGCTACATTATCACGAATGCGCACGTCATTTCCGGCGCAAGCCAGATTAAAGTGCGTACATCCGATAAGACGGAGTATGAAGCAGAGCTGATTGGCTCGGATACCAAGAGCGATATTGCCGTTTTGAAGATTGAGGCCACCGGATTGACCCCGGCAGTCATCGGAGATTCGGATAAGCTGGTAGTAGGTGAGTTTACGCTGGCGGTCGGCAACCCGATGGGTACGCTGGGCGGCACCGTGACAAACGGTATCATCTCCGCGCTGAACCGTGACATCACGGTAAAGGGCCAGACAATGAACTTGCTGCAAACGAATGCCGCGGTAAGCCCCGGTAACTCCGGCGGCGGCCTGTTCAATGAGAAAGGCGAGCTGATTGGCATTGTAAACGCGAAATCTGCCGAAGAAGGTGCAGAAGGCTTGGGCTTTGCCATCCCGGTAAACACCGCTATGCAAGTGGCACAGAGCTTGATTGACAACGGCTATGTGACGGGCCGTCCCGCGCTGGGCATCCAAGTGCTGGCTGTCAGCGATTGGCAGATGATGATGCAGTACGGCGTCAGCCAGCCCGGCGTTTATATCGTGGATGTCACCGAGGGTTCCTGTGCAGATAAAGCAGGGCTGCAAGCGGGCGATTTGTTCATCAGCATTGACGGCAATGCGGTTGCAGATACCGTGGACGTAACGAGTGCGCTGGACAGCCATGCCGTGGGCGACACCATTGAGGTGCAGGTGGCACGTCAAGGCAAGGTAGTGCAGGTGAGCGTGGTGCTGGAGGAGCAATCCGCACAGGCTGCACAGGCGGCAGCACAGCCTTCCAGCGAGCAGACGCAGCAGGCAGGCTAAACCGAAAACCAACAATAGGTGAATCAACTGAATGGGCGCTTTCCGCAAGGAGAGCGCCCATTTGAGACTGCCCCAAAACTGCCGCCTGATGCAGAAAGAACCTGGGCTGCAAGGGGAAAAAGGCTTGGAAAAGGGGGCTAGCCCTCTTTTCCATTTTAGATAAGGCCTCAGTTTGTGAAAAAGCGAAGCTTTTTTCGACAAACTGGAATGGGCGCTTTCCGCAAGGAGAGCGCCCATTTTTGATGTGTGCTTGCGGCTTTTTGCCGAACGGATTATAATAGAACGCAGGCATATGGAAAATAGGTATGCCTAAGGCATCAAAAGGAGAAACGTTATGGAAATTACCATTCAAAAAGCGGTATTGCATATTTTAGATACACAAGTGACAGCGCCGGTGCTGTCTGATTTATTGATTGAGCAAGAGGAAGCGCTGATCTACTTGGGTTCTTTGGCTGCCAAAGCATGGAAAAGCGAGGAAGCGCGCGGATGTGAGTTGATAGAGGATTCCTTTTTTCGGCAAACAGATGCGAGCCGTTTAGAACGCGATTTTGTGGCGCAAACGGGAGAGCTGGCTCAAAAATGGTTTGATGTGATGCAAGTGCAGCCCGCCATTCCTGCCGGGGATGCGGCGTTTCTTTGGCTGACCATTGACGGCGTGGAATATTTTGCCGCAATGAAGCTGAATTATAAAGCCGGATGGGTACACTATTTTGAAATGCATGAGGAAGGCACGGCGGCCAATCGTATTGTGCGGCAGGAAACCATGCTGCCCGCCGGAACAGCCAAGCCCGATGAAGCATTTTTTGTTGCGGTACAGCCGCTGGGCAGTACCGTGCGCATTTTAGAAAAAAAGTATGAAATAGATGGCCGAAAGCAAGCATACTTGGCACATTCCGTAGTGGGGGCACGGCCGGGCATGTCGCCCAAAGAAAAGCTGGCCGCCATTTGTGAGGCGGCACAAGAGGTCAACCAGCAGTTTTACGGCAGTTTGGGGGTAGAAGAACCGGAGGTTGCCGCGGCAGTGTGTGAAGAATACCGCAGCTATCGAAGCCAAGCGACGCAGAGCTTGGAAGAAGCAGAGCCTGCTGTCCCGGTGGCACAGCTTTGTGAAAAGCTGTATGGAGATTTGCCCCATGCAAAAGAAGCGTTTGAAAAAGAGCTGGCACAGCGTGAGATTGAAATGGATGAACCTATGCCGATGCCGAGCACCGGAGTGCGCAAACTGCAAAAGCAGTCGCTGCGTTCCAGCGGCGGCGTGGAGATTAAAGTACCCGTCAGCATTTACCGCGATGAAAATGAAATTCAATTTATCAAAAACAGCGACGGAACAACCTCTTTATTGATTAAAAATATTTTGCTGTAAGTTTTCCCTTTGAAGCGCATACAGCAAGTGCTGTGTGATGATGTCACAGGATGTTATATACTGGAATAGTATAATAACAAAAAACAGTACAAAGCTGCTGTATGAAAAACAGGGGTGACAAACATGAATTTCCTTCAATTATTCCATAAAACAGATATCAATCAAGGCGTGCAAGAATGCCGCGACACAGAGAATGCAATCCTTTTAGATGTGCGTACCGCCGAAGAATACCGCGAGGGACACATTCCCGGCAGTATTAATATTCCTTTGGATGCGCTGGACGGCATTGACAAGCAGATTACTGAGCGTCAAACTCCCATTTTTGTCTACTGCCACAGCGGCGGAAGAAGCGCACACGCAAAGCACTATTTGAACCAGATGGGGTATCAAAACGTGACAAACATCGGCGGTATGATGAGCTATCGCGGCGAGGTAGAACGCGGATAAATTGCGGATGAAGCGAGAGAAGGCATAGCACAGGCATTTTGCTTGTGTTATGCTTTTTTGTTGGCAGCGTAAAAAAGATGAAATTTATCATTAAATATTTAATGATAAACATTAAAAAATAATTGAAACAAGGCAAGGGATATGGTATAATCAGGCTGAGGTGATTGTGATGAAAATAATTTCACAAACGACGCGAGAACATTTTGTAAAAGGCGGTTGTCGGCTGGTTCAAATTGCGTGTTATATTGCACTGGCCTTCTATGTGTTTGGGTTGGTGCTGAGCATCATGGGGCGACAAGCATTTACTTTCCATGCGGGCACTGGAACATACGATGGTGTGATCTACGCGCAGGAAAGTTATGAGGCAGGCGCCGAGGGAATGACCATCAGCACACAAGATGGGATTCATATTACCCCAAACCACGAGGGGAAAATTGATTGGATTACACAAATGGGCCTTTTGCTGCTTTATGCTGTTCAAATGGTTCCGGCGGCGATGGCGGTTTGGTTTTTAAGCCGTGTATGCGCCAATGTGTATAAAGGAGAAATTTTTATTGGCAGAAATGCGCGGTATTTATCGTTTTACGGTGCCATTCAAATTTTTATAGCTTTAGCAGTGCCTTTTCTCAAGCTCATTGTATGCTTTGCGGTTAACCGAATGGCAGACAGTCAAATGGCTATTTCCACTGGACAAAACTCCATGCAAACGCTTGTTGCTGGAGTGGGCTTCCTGCTGGCGGGGTATATTATTGGATATGGAGTGGGATTGCAGGACGAGGTGGACCACACATTATGATTGTAATTCGTCTTGACCGCATGTTGGCAGAGCGAAAAATGCGTTTGAATGACCTCGCCAAGCAGGTGGGTATCTCCAATGTAAACTTATCTTATTTGAAAACGGGCAAGGTGCGGGCCATCCGCTTTTCAACGCTGGACGCGATTTGCCGCATTTTAGATTGTCAGCCCGGTGATATTTTGGAATATGTGCCGGACGAAGAAGAATGAAAAAGGGCATTCCGCAAGCTTTTAGAGCTTGCGGAATGCCCTGAATTTTTTATCAGTCGATTTTGGAAAATGCTCAGCGGCGTTTGCGCACGATAGCAATTCCCACGCCGATAATGGCAATCACCAAGAGGATAATCACGCCAATCATAATCGTGTTGGCAATATTTCCGGTGGGCTGTGCCTGTGTCGCCTCTGCATTAGACCCACTTTGTGCCGGTGCCGTGCTTTCGCTGGCGGGCGCCGACGAAGAAGCAGATGTGCTGGAAGGCGCTTCGCTCTTCGACTCCGAAGAAGATGCAGCCGAGGAGGAAGAACCGGAAGAGGCCGGCTTTTTATTGGCAGAAGAAGATGCTGCCCCAGCAGGATTGTTAGCGGGAGTTGTGACCGTGTTGACTCCGCCTGGCGTCGGTGTGGTCGGCGTTGTCGGCGCAGTGCCGGTGCCGCCGGACGAGTTGCCCGACGAACTTCCGCCGGCTGCTGCAAGCCCTTGAATTGCGGCGTTCAGCGCGTTGGTGGCGGCATCGACGCTTTCCTGCGTGGAGTCAGCCGCAGCCAGCACGGCTTTTGCGCTGCGCAGCGCTGCTTGCAGCGCATTCCAGCTGTCGGTGGTATACTCTGCGGCGTTTTTGGCCTCTGCCGTGGCAACGGCGTTCGCCAATGCAGTAAAGTCAACTTTTGCGGCGTTGTTTTCGCCGCCTTCCCCTACAACCAGCTGTACAACGCTGCCGGTATCAATGGCGGGTGCATTCATTACTTCGCTGGAGGTATTAACCAATTTCAGCGAATCGGAAATCGGCTGGACGGAAACCGTTAAGCCTGTTGCATCCTGCGTGGAAGCTTTAATGCTGCCGAGCAAAGTGCTGTCTTGCTGAAACAAAGCATTCTTACCGGACAAATAGAGCGTTAAGCGGCCCGTTTGGGCGTTATAGCGATACTCTTGAATATTGGCCGGCAAGCCGCTGTCAAAGGCAAACCAGACGCTGGCTTTTTCAGAGGAGCCCGCGGTTACATTTACTTGAAAGCTGAGGCTGACAGCGGTGACCTCCTGAGCGGAATCGGACAGATTTAAGGTGGTGGCCGCCTGGTCGGAAGTGGCCTGCATGGACACGCTTGCAGACGAAACGGCAAATGCCGCAGGAATGAAACCCGCAAGCATCACCGCCCCGCATACAAGCCCGGCAATTATTTTTTTCATAGGATTCTCCTTGCGTTGTTTTGTAAAGAACAATTTTCGCAAAGCGGCGCTCTGCGCATTTGGCTTGAACAGAGCACCGCTTTGGAAAAGATTACTTACGGCTCAAGGGTGATAGAAGGTAATTCGGCAGGAACGCTGACAGGCAGTGTGTCGCTGACAAGACGCTGACCTGCGTTGGTGTCGGCTGAATCGACGCGATACAGCTCGACGCGGATTTGCTCAGGCATTGTAAAGTCGTTGCCCGGCTCAATCCAATATACCCAAGTACCGTCGGAGGTTTCACCCAGTTCGCCATGCTCGGGCACATCGGCCAAAATGATTTGGCTGGCGTGATAGTTGCCCTCGCTGTCCTTGGCGGAAACAACGTTTCCTTCCATGTCAAACGGCATGACAACGTTATACGCAGGGTTTCCTTTGTAAGTTCCGGTGAGTACAATGGAACCGGCCGGAATCTTTTCGCCGGTTTCAGCCTCATAGACATAGTCGTTTTTCAGTACGCCAATGCCTTGTACATTCAGTTCGACATTATCGCCTGTGGGGCCGAGGATATCCAGCTCGGACAGCGTAACGGTGCCGCCGGCAGGATTGTGAATGGTGAGGCGCAGCTGAGAAGCATCATACGTTTTCACCCAGTCGCCGTCCTCATTCGGGAAATAGACAACCGCGGTTTCATCGCCCTCGGGCAGAGTACCGGTATAAATATCTTTCCAGTCGGTGCCGTTGGTGCTGACCTGCACCGTGCAGCTGACGCTGCCCACACCGCCGCTGACCGTATACTTCATGGCGGTTACTTCCAGTGTTTCATGGAAGTCCACGGTGATGACGGCATCTTTTTCTTCGGTGGTTCCGGTGTAGGTGGTGGAAGCATCGTTATCTGCGATGGTATAAATCGCGGAAACGGTTTCCGGTGCACAGGGATCTTCATGGTCTGCCGGGGGAGTGGTATCCTGCTCGGAAACCAGGTTGGTCTCCAGCGTCCAGTTGTCTTTGCCATATGCGCCGTCGTGAGCAATCTTCAAGGCGGGCAGGGCTTTGACGTTGGAACGGTTCATGAACTGATCCACTGCCGCAACTTCGTAAACGATGGTGCGGTTGTTCATGGAAGAAACCGTATCGGTAAAGGTGGTTTGAGTGGTGTAACCGACCACCTGACGCTGCGGCTGGCCGTTTTCATAGGTGACGCGCGTAATTTCATAGCCTGCGATGGTGGAGGCATCTACACCGCTTTCCAAAGCAAATTGGAATACCACTTGGTTCGGCTGCGCGCCAATGGAAGCGCTGGTGGCATCGGAAAGAACATCCTTGCCGCTGACCGTGAGCGTGCTTTCCTCTGCACTGTGTGCAAAAATGTAGTCGCGTGCGGCATCATTGATGTAATACAATGTGCGGGCTTCTGCCGGGAACTGCTCCATATAGGTTTTCGTTTCGGCATTCGGCGTCATACCCCAGCGGGTGAAGAAATCGGTGAGATTCTTCTCGGCAGCGGCACTGGCCAGACGCATCAGGTTTTGGTCGGTGTCGTTCGTGAGCTTCAAAGCAACCGAGCCGGGCGCTTTGGAGGTGTCGCGTGCATAAGTGTCGACACGCGCGAAGAAACGGCTGTCCAAAAGGGTTTGGTAATCGTCATACATGACGTACTCATAGTCCTTGTCATACGCCAGATGCAGCTGCCAGTAAAGCGCAAGCTGTGTAAATACATCGGAAGAAGGTCCGGTGGTACCGCTGGTTACTTTGTCATAAACTGCATCGTAACCAAAGCGGGTTGCACCGTTTGCATAGGTAGCCAGCTGGGCAAAATAGTTGTTGGTGACCTCTGCGACAGCATAAGCGCTTTGGTTGATTTCGTGGCCGATTTCGTGTGCAATGCCCCAGCCGAACAAATCGCCCGAAACATACTTTCCGGCTTCATCCAGCACGACGGGCTGTCCTGCTGCAAGGCCGGGCACAGAACCCCACTCAATGCCGATGTGGTTTCCGGCAGCGTACATAAACGCACCGGCAAACATACGCTGATAACGGATATTCAGCTGCTGCCAAGGCGTGTCGTTTTTATCGCCCGCACCGGAGAGTGTGGTTAAGCCTTTGTGCTGATAGAACAGATCCATGGCTTGTTCCATCGCATTGATGCTGGAAGCGAGCTGCTGGGCTTTTTGCGTGCTGCCGCCGCTGAGACCCTTCAAGATTTGGCTTGCGGGAACGGAGAACATCATGTGATCCATCACGATGTCTGTCGTGTTCAAAATGCAGGTTTTCTCGTCATACTCATGGCTGCTGACAGATGTGAAAGAAGAACCGGCGTGCTCGCTTTCGTGCGATGCTTGCAGGGAGGAAACATAAGCTTCCAGCTGCTGGACGTAGGCGGTAATTGCCTCGTTGCGCTGAGTTTCATCTGTCATGCCGCGAACGTTCAAGACAGGGAACACAGTGCCGCCGTCTACACGCACAACATACTGTTTGGATGCGTCATATTTGGCGTTGGAGGCGTACTGGACATAAAGTGCGCCGCCTTGTTCGGCTGCGATGGTTTGCAGCTGGGGAATGGTGAGCTCATTGCGGCCAATTTTCAGGCTGCCCACCACCTTGGAAACGGTGTTGTGCTCGGCGTACTGCTGGGCAGCAACCAGCTCCAGCGGAGTGCTGTCGCCTGTGGCAGAGCCTTCGCTGCCGACATAGAGCACCACGATTTCGCCGGCGGCTGCCGAGACACCCAGCGGCTGCCATGCGTTGAGACCTGTAATGCCCAGACCGTTGTCGCGAGAGGGAACCATGGCATTATTGATGACAATGGAACCGCCCAAAGAAGTTTGCGACAGCAAGCCGCGTGCATTGTCCAGCTCTTTTTGCAGCAGAGCACGGTCGGGGTGGTAAGCACCGCCCGCATCGGGAGTATCCAAACGGGTTTGCAGTGCGTTGATGGTTTCTTCGTTTACATTGCCGTTCAAGGTAATGTGCAAATCGTCGGCGTACAAGGCGAAGATGTCATCTTCCAAGCTGTCATAAGTGTGCAGACGCATTTCTGCAATGGTGACAGACGGCATCCAGTAGGGATGGCCGACGCACACACGAAGTTCCTGAGTGCTGATACCGCCGGGAATTTTAATCAGATAATATTTGCGTCCGTTTTCATCGGTTCGCTGACCAATGGTGACATTGGAAACCTGCTGCTCTTTGCCGGACTCGTCCTTGGCATAAACGCGAACACGTCCATAGTAGCCGGAATCCTCGGGCTGTGCCAGAGAAATCATACCAATGTTGTAAGTATCGTCCAGTGTGACGCGGATACCGCCGTTGTCGGGGTAGGTTGCGCCGTCATCCCAGTCGTTCAGACGATAGTAGGACGCATAATCGTTATCAAACACACCAAGAGCGCTGTCGCCGCTGTCCAGCGGGCTGTTTTCCATCGTGCCGGCAGCATGAGCTGCCGAGGTGATATGTGCGCTCAGTGCGCCCGTTCCGGTAGCGAAGTTAATCAGCTGGAAGGCGGGCAGCTGCGCGGGTGTAGCGTTTGCGGTGGAGGCTTCGTTCACGGCGCTGGCCGGGCCTTCGCCGAAATCATTGGTGCCGGTGACATAAACTTCATACACCGTATTGCTCAAGAGATCGGGAATGGTGCAGCTGTTGGTGGTCAGACCGGAAATCGGGGTATAGGTTTCGGTGCCTTTTTGACGGTAGTATACGGTGTAGGTATCCGTATCCTCCATGTTTTTCCACTTGGCGTCAATGCGTCCGAACAAACCGGTCAAAGTTAAATTGTCGGGTGCAGGAGGCTTGCCTTCGGGTTTGGGGGTAACGGTGACAGGGTCGCTGTATCCGCTCTTCCAAGTGCCGTTCAAAGACTGTACACGCACGGTGTACTCGGTGTTGTTGACAAGCTTTTTGCCGCCGAAGGTGGTGACGGTCAAGCTGGTAAGCGCTGTGCGGAAGGTTTCCTCCTGTCCGTTCACAGAAACCGATACTTCATAGCCGGTCACGTTGACGCTGGGCTTCCAAGTGACGGTGAAGGATTTGTTGCCCGCCTGTGCGCTGACCCCTTCCGGGATGTTCATTTCCGGCTGGGGAATGCGGCTTTCCATATCGTTGAGAAATTCCACTTTGGAGATTTCGGCAAGATTGGTGGGCTTTTGGGTGCCCTGAATGACAAACGTCACTTTCTTGACGGCGATTTGGCCGCCGAAGCTGATGGAGAGCGTGCCATCCGGCTGGGCAGTTACTTTGCCGCCGGAGCGGAACGCGGCAAACAGGTCGATTCCGCCGTTGCGGTAGGGGATTTCCATGACCTCAACGGTACCGTCTTCCTTTTCGTAATTCACAAAGATGCTGGCCTGTGTGATAGCGTTGTCGACGCCAACGGGAGCATCCAGCAGCAAACCTTCCATCTTGGCAGAGGCTTCAAAATTGAAATCCAGCGTAATGGGGGTTGCTTCGGAAATGTTGGAACCGGTGGCGGTTTTCAGCACAACGCCTTCGGAAGCTTTATCACTGGTTAAGCTCTCGATGCTGCCGGAGGATACGCGCGTATCACTGCCCGTGGAGGCTGTGGCAGAGGACGAGGGAACAAACGTGGAAAGATAAGCTTGTGTATCCAAGGTGTTTTGGTAGCCAATGGAAAGATACTGAAGATCGGCCAAGTCTACTACGCCGTCGCCGTTCAAATCGCCGGAGGCTGTTTGGCTGCCCGACTCCAGCTGATTGACCTGTGTCTGCACGTCGGCAGAATCAACGGCGCCGTCGCCGTTGACGTCACCAATCAGCAAAAGGCCGGGGTGTTTGCTGCCGCTGGTGTAGTTGTAGCCGCCAAGCACACCGGTGAACAGCTGAACCTCATACAGAAGCGTATCCACAGTGAATTCCTGGGTGTAACGGGCAAAGCCGTCGGCAACGACCACCAGTGTATAATGGCCGGGGACAAGCTGCGGCGCATAGGCCGTTACGGTGGGAATTTCACTGCCGCCGGTAGCCGGCAGGGTAACAGTGGTGTGGTACTTGGTGGGGCCGTTTACATAAACTTGAAAAAGCGTGTCCTTTTTCAGCGCAAGGGCCGACGAAATCACAACGCGCACAGCGCCGTGCTCGGCATCCGTGGGGATTTCCGGCTCCTCTTCCGGCTCTTGTGTTTCCGAAGAAGATTCGGAGGAAGAAACGCTCTGAGCCTCCGGTTTCGGGGTGCTTTCCGATGTGCTCTGGGAGGTGCTTTCACTTACGGGCACACTTTCTGAGCTGCTTTGAGAGCTGCTTTCCGGCACGCTTTCCGATGTGCTTTCGGGCCCAGACTGCGAAGTGCTTTCCGCAGTGTCGGAAAAGCCGCCGTTGAAGAAGTCGTCATCCAAAAAATTGTCGTCCAGAAAACCGTCCGACGTACTTTCCGACGCAGGACGGGTGTCTGATTCGGTGACGGTGACATCAGCCGGCGGCATGTTAATCGACAAGCCGCCGCTTTCCTGTGCGAAAGCGACCGCAGGCGAAAGCCCGGTGAAGGCCATGCATAGGCTGATAAAAATGGCGAGGGTACGTTTCAATTCGACACTTCCTTTCTGAATTGCGCTCGAAAAAACAGGGCGGCGCGACCCCGGCACGCATCGTGCAAAAAAGTGGAGGACGGCGCATGAGGACAGGCCCCGTCCGGCACGGATGGTACATGGCAATGCCTGAAAAGGCAGTTTGCCTTTTATATTGTATATTATAATATCGAACCAGGGGAAAAGCAATTCTGTTTTAGCGAAACAGGGCGCTTTTAGACGCTTTTCTGCGATTTTTACCAAAGGCTGACGCAGGGGAAAAAGCCTTTGTGCAAAAGAGAAAATAAAAAGGGAAAAAATGGACAAGGGAAACCAATAAAAATATTCATAATTATAATAAATATACATTTTAACCAGAGCCTCAAAAAACAGAATACTGTGCATTTTACCCAGTTAAAAACAAAGAAATTGCTAAAAACAGGCAAAAAAGCATAAAATTAAAAACTTTATCGGAAATGCTTGACGATGAATAAATATGCGTGTATAATGAGGGCAATGAAAAGAGTGAACGCTCCGCTTAACCGCGGGCACAAAGAAAAAAGGAGAGAGCACAACATGAAAAAGGTAACGGCATTTTTGACGGCCTTGACACTGGCCATCGGCTTGACGGCATGTTCCGGCGCAAGCAGCAGCACCGCTTCCGGCGCGGCTGAGAGCACAGCGGCTTCTACACCCGCTGCCCCTTCCGCATCTGCGGCGGCTTCGGGAAGTGCAGCCGGCGTTGTAGGCGGCGACCCCGCTGAACACACTGTGGAGGCCATCAAGGCACGCGGCAAGCTGATTGTGACGACAGAAGCGACTTATCCTCCCTTTGAGTTCCAAGACGAGAGCGGCAACATTGTGGGCTTGGACGCAAAGCTGGCTCAGGCGCTGGCCGACGAGCTGGGCGTGGAGCTGGAGATTCAGAATATTGACTTTAACAGCGTCGTGACCGAAGTTCAGGCGGGCAACGCCGACATGGCAATTGCGGGCCTGTCCCCGACGCCTGAGCGTAAGGAAAGCGTTGACATGAGCGACCTGTACTATGGCGGCGGCCAATGTATGCTGGTTTTGGCAGAAAATGTTGACAAATATGCAACCAAAGAGAGCCTGGCCGGACAGACTCTGGCAACCCAAAAGGGCGCTATTCAGCAAACGCTGATGGCCGAGCAGTTTGCAGACAGCGAGGCGCTGCTGCTGCCGAAATTCCCGCAGTGCATTGCAGAGCTGAAAACAGGCGCTTGCGCGGCTGTGCTGATTGACGAAGTGAGCGCAAAGCAGTACATGGAGACCACCGAGGGCTTGGCCATTGGCAAGGTGCCCGTGGAGACCGACCCCGCTGCTAACGGAAACGCGATTGCTGTGATGAAGGGCAATACCGACTTGCTGGACTTTGTCAACGAGAAGATTGCAGCATACACCGAGGACGGCAGCATTCAGACATGGTTTGACGAAGCACAGGCAAAAGCTTCTGAAATGGGTGTGCTGTAAGACACCGCACAAAATAAGGATCTGGGGACGCTGAAAAGCGTGAATACAAACGGGAAAGAACGGCGCCGGTGGGATGGCGTCGGTTAGAGATAAAACTTGAATGGAACGGCGGCGGCCAAAAGGCGGGAAGCAAGGGGGACCAAAAAGAACCGCACGCTGGCCGCAAAACGATTCGGCGCAGGAAAATCAGCCTGCGCCGAATCGTGTGTGTTTGTCCGGCAAGTGCTGCCGGAAAGGATGAGACGAAATAAGATATCTTTTTTGTCTGCAAAAAAGGAGTAAAACATGATTTCATTGGAAAGAATGCTCAAAATTTGGGAGCGTTACAACGGGTTTTATCTGGAAGGCCTGAAAAACACCCTGCTGGTGGCGTTGGTGGCTGTGGTTTTAGGTATTGTGCTGGGGCTTTTGGTGGCGTCCGGCAGAATGCTGACGCACAATAGCCGAGACCATGCTGTGGTAAAGGTGCTGAAAGCGGTGGTGCGGTTTATTTGCACCGCTTATGTAGAAGTGCTGCGTGCCACCCCGCTGATTGTACAGGTATTTGTGATTTACTACACGGCTACCACCGCAAAGCTGGTGCTGCCCGACCCGACCGCAACCCGTATGATGTGGGGTATGCTGGCTGTTGCGCTCAACTCGGGCGCTTATTTGAGCGAGGTGATTCGCTCGGGCATCGGCGCAGTGCCGCACGGACAGATGGAGGCGGCTCGCTGCCTTGGCATGAGCCACTGGAAGGCCATGCGCTTTGTGATTTTGCCGCAGGCGGTGCGCAATATTTTGCCCGCGCTTTGCAACGAGTTTGTAACCATTATTAAAGAAACCAGCGTTTTGAGCATGGTGGGCATTGTGGACGTGATGTTCCAGGCAAGTGCGGTTGCATCGAATGCTTATATCTTCATTGAGCCGTATATCATCGCTGCGCTGATGTATTTCGTTGTTGTGTTCCCGCTGTCGAAGCTGGTGGCGTGGTTTGAAAGGAGGATGAGCCGCAGTGTCACAAGATAATCGTGAATTGCTGATTGAAGTAAACGGCTTGGAAAAGCATTTTAAGCATGTTGAGGTGCTCAAAGGCATTGACATGCAGATTCGCAAGGGCGATGTTGTGGCGGTTATCGGGCCTTCCGGCTCGGGTAAATCCACCTTTTTGCGCTGCTTAAACCTGCTGGAGGTTCCCACCGGCGGACACATCATTTTTGAAGGTG
This sequence comes from Faecalibacterium sp. UBA1819, assembly GCA_002315015.1. Taxonomy (GTDB): domain Bacteria; phylum Bacillota; class Clostridia; order Oscillospirales; family Ruminococcaceae; genus Ruthenibacterium; species Ruthenibacterium avium. Next base: position 28,192 of record DCEX01000034.1, on the reverse strand, counting down.
TGGATATCACCTCAAAAAGCACCAATATTGACAAGATGCGCTGCAAAATCGGCATGGTGTTCCAACAGTTTAATCTGTTTGCCAACATGACGGTATTGGATAACGTGACGGCTGCGCCCATCCGTGTGAAGGGCATGAAAAAAGAGGACGCGGAGAAATTGGCGCACGAGCTGCTGACACGAGTCGGCTTGGGCGACAGAGGAAGCGCTTATCCGGTGCAGCTTTCCGGCGGACAGCAGCAGCGCGTTGCCATTGCGCGTGCGCTTGCCATGCAGCCTGACGTGATGCTGTTCGACGAGCCGACCAGCGCACTCGACCCCGAAATGGTGCGTGAAGTGCTGGATGTTATGAAACAGCTGGCACAGGACGGCATGACCATGGTGGTGGTGACGCACGAAATGGGCTTCGCCCGTGAGGTGGCCAACCGTGTTGTATTCATTGACGGCGGTGTAGTGTGCGAAGAAAAGGCACCGCAGGAATTTTTTGAAAATCCCACGCATCCGCGCTTAAAAGATTTTTTGAGCAAGGTGCTGTAATAGGCAAAAACAAGAAGGGCAAGGCCGCGCGGCCTTGTCCTTCTTTGTTTTTGCGCTATCAAAAGAACAGCGGGTTATTGGTTTTGCATGGGTGCAGTTTGACAGGGGGAAGGCAGTGTAATGCGCCCGCACACGGGACAGCGTGAGGCTTCCAGCGTGGTGTCGTCGAGCGTGGGATGCGGAAAAATAAAATCATCGCTTGTGTTCGGGCAAAGCACCTTATTGACCTGCGGGTGCAGCGTCCACAGCAAAGGGGTTTTGCTTTGCAGAAAGCCGGGCGTTAAAGCGGCGCCGCAATGCAAACAGTGGGTGCGGTTCGGGCGTGTGGTTTGCCAGTAGTGGCTCATGGAAAAGCCTGCTGTTTCCGTCATTTCTTCGCCAAGGCCGTATTCCGGCAGCGGTGTGAATGCCTTTGCCGCTTCCACGCTGTCAAATTCCACTTCTGCATAATAAAACTCTGTGGGAAGGCCCTGATCGACACAGCTGACTTCCAGCGTGAGACCATCGGGCAGCGCATACAGGCGCAGCTCTTTTGTAATGGGCGGCTGGCCGGTAAGCGCTTCCAGACGGCGAAAGACGCTTTCCTCTAACGGCAGTTCAATTTCTTCCCGCACAAGCGTTCCGTGACCTTTAAAGCACAGAATGAAAGTGTGTTTGGTGGCGCTGGTGCTTTCACGCACGCGCACAACGGGACAGGTGGAAAGATAGCTTTGACGCATTTGCAGCGTGTCCAGCAGCGGAAGGTGGTTGGGAAAGCCGCTCATTTTCCATTTTCGTTCAATTTCCATTGTCAAATCCTCCGTTTCTGCTTTATAATATAAAAGATAGACAAGCCTCAATGCAAGAGGATGCGGAAAAAAAGCGCCAAAAGGAGATTTTTTCATGAAACAGGAACGTATTTATCCCAAATTTACCGTGAGTGCGAAAGCGGAACGCGCGCTGAATGGCGGTCATCCGTGGGTGTATGGTACGGAGGTGCTGCGTGAGGAGCCGTGTGAAAACGGTGCGCTGGTGGATGTGGTGAGCCTGAAAGGACGCTACTTGGGAACCGGTTTTGTGAGTGAAAAAAGCAAAATTCGTGTGCGTGTGTTTTCGCGCAATGCCAATGACCGCTTTGACGAGGCGTTTTGGCGCAGAAGGCTGACCCATGCATGGGAGTACCGCAAAAGTGTTTTGCAGCCCCACGAGCTGGAATGCTGCCGCGTGATTTTTGGCGAGGCTGACCTGTTTCCCGGCTTGACGGTGGATCGTTTTGGCCCCATTTTAAGCGCACAGGTGCTGAGCGTGGGAATGGAACAGTGCAAAGAGCTTTTGTTCCCCCTGCTGGTGGACGTTTTGCAGCAGGACGGCCAGAGAATTGACGGCATTTATGAGCGAAATGACGTGGCCATTCGCGGGCTGGAGGGAATGGCACAATATAAGGGCTGGTATGACCTTTCGGCCCATGGGCTGCCCACACCGAAAAGTGCATTGGCAGAGATTGAGGAAAACGGCGTGCGCTACACGGTGGATGTGGAAAACGGACAAAAGACAGGATTCTTTTTAGACCAGAAGTATAACCGTGCAGCTGTGGCACGGTTGGCGCAGGGAAAGCGCGTGCTGGACTGCTTTACCCACACAGGCAGCTTTGCCTTGAATGCGGCTAAGGGAGGCGCTGCCCATGTGACGGCGGTGGACGTAAGTGAAACCGCTGTGGAGATGGCACGCTTGAACGCCGAGCGGAACGGCGTATCCGACCGGATGGACTGCGTGGCCGCCGACGTGTTTGAACTGCTGCCAACATTGGAGCAGGGGGCGTATGACTTTATTATTTTGGACCCGCCCGCGTTTACAAAATCGCGCAAGACGCTGCACAATGCGCTGAGAGGATATAAGGAGATTAACTACCGGGCGATGAAGCTTTTGCCCCGCGGCGGGTATTTGGCAACGTGCAGCTGCAGCCATTTTGCAACCGAAGAAGAATTTTGCAAAATGCTGGTTTCTGCTGCGAAGGACGCCAACGTACAGCTCAGACAGATTGAGGCGCGCCAGCAATCGCCCGACCATCCCATTTTATGGGGAGTGCCGGAGACCTCCTATTTAAAATTTTACCTGTTCCAAGTAGTATAAAAAGCACAGAGATAATTTATTGAGACAATACAGATAAAAAATTGGCTTAATTTACGATGTTTTTACATAAAAATGCTGACAATTTGCCTTTTATCGTGTAAAATAGAGATAAGGGCAATGACGCGGTGTAGAAAAGTATGCGGCAGATTGTTTTAGGCAAAACGGTTTTGTTGGAAGAATCTTTTTCAATGTGTGTTTGGACGGTGGGTGCATTTGTGACAAAATGCGCACATAGAACGGCTTAAAATAAAGCATAGCGAGGAAACACCAGATAAAAGGAGAGGGTTTGGATGCTGCCTTGTAAAGAACATTGTAACCATTATTCGGAAGGCTGTCACAAAACGTGCGGAAGGTGGCGTGCGCGCTGCATGTGTGAGAAAATGCAGCGGGAACGCAAGCGAAATTATTTGAAATTGCACGAAGCGCTGTGCCGCGAGACGGTGCTGCGGTGTCGGGAAAACACCGTTTGCCGTGCCTACTAAACGATGGAAAACAGAATATAGACCCAAAAACACAAGCCGCGCTGGAGCAAAAGAAGCCAGCGCGGCTTGTGTTTTTTGAAAACAGACAAGAGAGCGGCAAAGGCAAAATGTGATGGATGTAAATAAAAAGAAATTTATTGGAAAAAATAATAAGTTTTACTTGTTTGACAATAGGGGGAATGTTGCAATAAGAAAGGAGAATGGTAAAAAATTGGAAATGCAAATGTTTTCTTCACAATAAAAAAGAAAAGGATGGAAAAAACAAAAAATGATGAAAACATGGAAGCAGCACGCGCCGGGCAGGCAGGAAAGGGCCTTGCAGTGGCAGCCGACGAGGTGCGCAATTTGGCAGGAAAGACAGCGGAGTCTTCCAAAAACACGACCATTTTAATTGAGCAGGCGATGCGTGCGGTGAAACATGGAACAAGCATTGCCAATGAAACGGCCCAGTCGTTTGGACGAGTGGCGGAACATGTGGACCGTGTGGCACAGAGAGCGCAGAATATTGCGGAAAACTCCAAAATGCAGGATGAAGCGATTCACCAAACCACGGAGGGTGTGAACCGGATTTCCAACGTGGTGCAGACCAATTCCGCAACGGCACAGCAGACGGCGGCAGCAAGTGAAGAACTGTCGGGCCAGGCGAATGTGCTGCGCAAGTTGATGAGCAAGTTTCAATTGCAGACTGCGTAAACGGCGCTTGGAAGCAAAGAAAAGAGAAAAGGACACAGGAAAGACGCGCTTTCCTGTGTCCTTTTTCTGTGTGCAAAAGTTTTGGTTACAAAGAGAGATTTTCTTTGGCGCGGGCTTTGCGGGAGCGGATGGACTGGATGACGGGAATCATAAAAATAGCGATAAGACCGCCGGCAAAGCCGTTGTTGTATAAATTCATGCCGCCGTATAAAATGCCGGTATTGAGAACCACGGAGGAATGTAAAAAACCGGCGATGACACCGCAAATGATGCCGAATTCACCCGCGATGGGTGCAAGTGTAGTGGAGAGAAGAAACGCCAGCATGGGAGAGGGGTCGCATAAATTCCAGTGTTTGATGAGGCTGGCAAGATAGACCCCGAGCATAATGGGGAAAATATTGCGCACATGCTTACCGGTGGCACTGAAGCCAATGATGGTGAAAATACTGCCGATGACCGGCCCATTGAGCTCACCGCCGACGAGAAGCACAAGCAGAACCGAGAACAGGCCGTTGGCCGCCATATTGAAAACAGTGGCACAGCGCGTACTGTCGCGCAGAAAATCGGTGCCGCCGACACCGGGAAGTTTGAGCAGCAGCCGATATTGCCGGAAAACATCACGCCCTCCCATGACGACGGCGCCAAGCGCCATGCAAACAAAGAGAGCCGAAAGAAGAACGAGAAATTGAATGCGCATTCCGCTGTGCCAAATCAGGCGCTGCTCCATTTCGATATTGAAGGAACGAAACAGCGAAACCACAATGGTGGCGATAATGCCGCAGGCAAACCCAACGTTATAGAGCGAATAACCTTTATGTGCGTAATGGACATGCGTGGCAAGCGGCGGAATGACAAAGCCGATGGCAATGCCCACGGCGATGGCAAACAACAAGCGAACGGGGACAGGAAACACGGCCAGCTGCGGGATTTGCGTGATTTGTGTAATAATGGGCGAAAGGCTGGTGCTGTAAAGGCCGACGTAGACGTAGCGGGAAAAAGGGGTGCGGTGGTATTTGGCATAAAGCCAAACGCCCGCCAGCAGCGCCCAGATATTGAGAATATTTTTCCCAAACAGGGAAAAGCCAAACATAAGGCATAGGGAAGTAATCGTGTGGCCGTCCATTTCCATGCCGAGAAAGTAAATGAGCCCGACAGTGAACAGAGAGAGCAAGCCTGCATTAAAAAAGGCTGCGCCAATGCCGCCCACAACAAAATAATCAGTAATTAAAAAATCAGGCTCTTGCAAAATACGCCCCATGCCCGCGATGATTTCGCCCGGCGTTTGAAAGAAAAAGGCCGCGACCATAAAATAGAGCGGAATCAACGTGAGCAAAAGAAACTGGCTGCGCCGCGAAAGCGGAGTAGAAACAAGCATAAAAACAATTCAACCTTTCCTAGATGGAGTGAAAAGAAAAAGCAGCGGTTACACATACCAATGGGTAAAGCCGACGGCTTTGCCCTCAATGACAAGCTCCTGCATTTGCTCACCGGTGAGAATATAGGGCGGGTAGGCGGCATTGGCGGGCATGAGCGTAATGGCATCTGCCGTTTTATACACACGCTTGAGTGTGGCTTCGTCGCCAATGCGCACCGCGGCGATTTGGCCGTTTTCAATATCCGGCTGGCGGCGAATATAGACGATGTCGCCGTCGGCAATACCGGCGTCAATCATGCTGTCGCCTTCGCAGCGCAGAGCAAAATCGGCGTGGTGTGTGACGGGAACTTCCACATAATCTTCAATGTTTTGTTCGGCTGTGATGGGACTGCCGCACGCGATGCGCCCAACCAAGGGAACACGACGCATTTCCGGCAAAGGAGAAAACCCCGGCGGAATGTCGCTGTTTTCATCGTGCTGCCAACCCATGAGCACCTGCGGCGTGGTATCGAGCGCATAGGCCAACTTTTCCAGCCGATCCATGGGGATTTTTTCGGTGGTGCCGGAAATATAGCGCTGAAGCGCCGATTTGGGAACCCCGGTACGCAGCGCTAAATCGGCATAGGAAAGCCCGCTTTGTTCGTAAAATTGTTGCAGGCGTTTGGAAATTTCATTCATAGAACTGACCTCCTTGTCATCTGTTCTTGCGACAATGTCCGCCGAAAAAAGGAAACGGCAGAGCGAGTGTCTTTAATGTAAGTATACCCGAATCGTCCTACAAATGCAATAAAAAATTTTAAAAAATATCCCAAAAATGGGTTGACAAGAGAAAATAAGTGTGGTATGGTATATGCATCCCAAAAATGGGATGAGAAAGAAGGGGTAAGATGAAAACCAATTTGCTGGAACGAAAAATGAACGAGCAAGGAATTTCAAAAGCCGAGCTGGCAAAGTATTTAAAACTCTCGGAAAAGCGCCTTACAGAGAAGATGGACGGCATTTGCGTATGGAACACCTGGGAAGTGATGCGCATTTGTATGATAGTACAATTGCAGGATGAGGCAGAAAAGAGTGAAATTTTTTTGTCAAAATCATCCCGAAAATGGGACAAAAGAGGAGAAAATGTCGAAAAGAAAACTGTTTTGGATGTTGGTGACGAATGATGCCTATGAGCTTCCTTTGGCTTGTGAAAGAAGCGCGAAGGCGTTGGCGGAGACTTGCCGCATGACAAGACCGGAACTTTTGCGGGTAAGGCGGCAGGCGGGGGTTTCGGTAAAAGTGAAAAAGGTAAAGGCTGACGGGGGTGCTGTGCGTGACCGAAGGTAAATGGAGCGCATGGGGGTTGGGCAGCCGTGCGCAATGCCTTATATGCAAAGCTGCTTGCAGGGGGATGACGGACAAGCCCTGCGAGCGATTTCAAGCGCCGCTGATCTGCTATGAAATTCCAGGAACACGCCGATATCAGCGGGCTTTGAGGGGAATGAGAGAGGAAGGAGAGAAAAGAGCGTGAAGAAAAAGGGAAGGTCTTATTCGGAAAAAGAAAAGCGTGCCTGCTTGAAAAAGCTCAGGGAGGGAATGAGCTTTGCGCAGGTGAGTGAACGGTGTGGGGTTTCGGTTTCGACCTTGCGCAAGTGGCACAAGCAGGAAAGTGAACCAGCGCAGAGGGAAAACAGCCAGCAAGCACTGGGGCAAATGGCGCGGGAGGGAATGCGCATGAATGTGGATTTGCTGGTTCGGCGCTTGGAAACGGCGTGTACTGCCGAGCGGGAAATGGAGCAGATTCGCGGACAGCTGCGCCGTTTGGGACCGAAGGAAAAGGGCGAAAGTGAAGAAGTAACACGCGAGCGAACGCGGCTGGAAACGGCGCTGGAAAGTTATTACCACTTGAGCGACACGACGGCGGCAACCTTTTTGAAAACACTGATGGCGGTGCGTGCAAAGGAGGAGATGCCCCGAGCGGACGGTGAATTGCAAAACTATGAAACGCTGTTGAAAAGCGTGATGGGAGAGGAATTTTGAAAAAACGGGGGTGAGACATTGGCAATCAATACACAGGCGTACATAGAGCGTTTTATCAAGATTCGCAGCAAACAGGGCGAAGTGATTCCTATGAAGCTGAATCTGCCGCAAAAAAAGCTGTACAGCGCTCTGAAACAGCAGCACGAGCAGGGAAAGCCGCTGCGGGCAATTGTGCTGAAGGCACGGCAGATGGGATTTTCCACGCTGGTGGAGGCGATGATGTTTAAAAGAACAGTGACGGGAACGGGCGTAAAAAGCGGCATTGTGGCGCATACGGAGGATGCAAGCGCCAACTTGTACCGCATGGCGAAGCTGATGTACAGCGAATTACCCGCCGGGCTGAAACCGGAGCAAAAGCTGGGCAATGCAAAAGAACTGGTATTTGCCGCGAAAGGAAAAGGCGGATTGGACAGCACGGTACGAGTGATGACCGCCGGAGGAAGCGGCATTGGACGCTCGGACACCTTTCAAAACCTGCATCTTTCGGAATTTGCCTTTTGGCCGGGCGACAAGCGGCTGACCCTGGCAGGAGCCATGCAGGCGGTGCCGGACACGCCGGGGAGCATGGTGATCATTGAGAGCACAGCCAACGGTTTTGACGAATTTAAAAGCATGTGGGACCGTGCGGCAGCGGGAGAAAGTGAGTTTGTACCCGTGTTCTGCGCATGGTGGGAGCTGGAGGAATACCGCAGACCTTACACAGGATTTGAGCTTTCGGACTATGAGCGCGAATTGAAACGGCGGTACAGCCTGGATAACGAACAGCTGGCGTGGCGGCGCTGGTGCATTGAAAACAACTGCGCGGGAGATTTGCAGCTGTTTCGTCAGGAATATCCGGCTTGCCCGGAGGAAGCGTTTTTATCGACAGGCAGCTGTATTTTTGACAAAGACGCCATTATGGGCCGGTTGAATGACGGGTTAAAGCCGCTGTACCGCGCCCGGCTGCACTACGCTTGCGCAGTGGAACAAGGCTTGGAGCGGCTGGCGTTTCACGGCGCTGAACCGAGCGAGCGCGGCGGCGTTTGGGTGTATGAGGAGCCGGAGGAGGGAGTACCGTATGTGATTGGCGCGGACACCGCCGGAGACGGGAGCGACTGGTTTGTGGCGCAGGTGGTGAACAACATCACGGGAAAACAGGCGGCTGTGCTGAGGCGAAAATATGACGAGGATGCCTTTGCCTGTGAAGTGATGGCGCTGGGGTACTGGTACAACACGGCACTGTTAGGAATTGAGGCCAATTTTTCCACCTATCCGATTAAAACGGTGGAGCGGCTGGGATACCCGCGCCAATTTATGCGCGAGCAGGAGGACACCTACACGCACAGGCCGCAGAAAAAATGGGGCTTTCGCACCACGATGCAGACAAGGCCGGTGATTTTAGCGGATTTGGTGCGTTTGGTTCGAGAACAGCCGGAATTGATTTCGGACGCACAGACGCTGCGGGAGATGCTGGTATTTGTGAAAAACGAGCGCGGCCGCCCCGAAGCGATGCAGGGGGAACATGATGACTGTGTGATGGCGCTGGCGATTGCGCATTACATTCGACCGCAGCAGACAAGCTGGGTGGAAGGCGGCGCGGTGCTGCGCGGCTGGGAAAGAGCGGACGATTACACGAGCCAAATGGATGATTTTATGAGCTTTGGCGGATAGGAGGAACGCACGATGTTTGAAAGGAAAAAAGAGCAGGCCAACTGGAGTGCGCTTTGGGCGCAGATGGAGGCTCTGCGCGCAGAGATTGGCGAGCTGACCGAGCTGGTAAAGGCTGCGCAAGCGGCAAACAGCCCTGCCCCGCACGACGTACACGCAGAGAATGTGGCGCGTCAATGGGAGCGCTTTTGGGCGTACAGCGGAGAGCCGCAGGAGAAAGGGGAGAGAGGATGAACGACTGGGAGCAGGAAGAATTTGACCCGCGCGCGGTGTTTGAAGAATACGAACAGGCGAGAGCGTTTAACGAGGCCATTGACCTGTATGAAACCGTGGAGAAGAACGAGGACTTTTATATTGGAAACCAGTGGAGAGGGGTACATGCCCCGGACCTTGACAAGCCCGTGATGAATGTATTAGCGCGTGTGGTGAAGTTTTTTATTGCCAGCGTGGTATCGGACGACATTGCCGTAGGCGTGACCGATTTTGAAGAAGACGAAAACCGCCGCTGCATCACAAAGATGCTGGAAGGAAAATTTGATGAAATTATGGAGCAGACGGCCTTCAAAAAGAAAACACGAGAGGTGATTCGCAACGCGGCGGTGGACGGCGACGGCTGCATTCATTACTTTTTCAACACAGAGGGACAAAATGGGGAAAATGCGGGCGGCGTGATTGAGGCGGAGATTGTGGAAAACACCGACATCCATTTTGGCAATCCGCAGATGCATGACCTCCAAAAGCAGCCGTATCTGCTTTTAAATTTCCGCCGTTTGGTGCGGGAAGTGCGGCAGATGGCTGCCGAAGGGGCGGAGATTTACCCCGACGAGCCGTTGAGCCGTGAGGAAGGCCCGCCGGAACACGGAAAGGTGACGGTAATTCGCAAATATTGGAAACGACGCGGCGCAAACGGACGCACGACCGTTTGGTTTTGCGAAGTGACAAAAGATGCCGTGGTGACCCCGCCGACGGACACAGGGCTGGAACGCTACCCGGTGGCATTTTTTGCATGGGAAAAGGTGAAGCGCTGCTTTCACGGGCAAGCCGCGATTACAGGCATGATTCCCAACCAAATTTTTATCAACAAGCTGTTTGCGATGAGTATGCAGCACATTAAAAGCATGGCGTTCCCCAAAATTGTTTATAACCGCTCGCTGCTGCCGCGCGGGTGGTCAAACCGTGTGGGGGAGGCCATCGCCGTAAACGGTGACCCGAATCTTGCCGTGGCCGCGAACTTTAAGGCGCAGGATATGTCGGCTCAGGTACTGGAGATGATTGAAGCCGTCATTACATATACACGCGACACGATGGGCGCTTCCGACGCGGTGCTGGGCAATATTAAGCCGGAAAATACCTCCGCCATTGTGGCGACACAGCAGGCGACGTCGATGCCGCTGGAACTGCAAAAACAGGATTTTTACAGCTTTGTTGAGGACAGCGTGCGCATTTGGCTGGACATGATGGGAGTCTACTACGGGGTGCGCCCGGTGAAGCTGGAACTGCCCTCGGCCATGCCCTCGGACACCGGAGAGAACACGGTTCAGATGGCGCTGTTTGATTTTACCACCTTGCGCGGCTGGAATTTGCAGTTGAATGTCGAAGTGGGTGCGGCGACCTATTGGAGCGAGCTGATGCAGGTACAGACGCTGGACAATTTGTTCAGCAATGGTATTTTGCAGGACGCGGTCGCCTACCTAGAAAATATGCCGCGCGGCTATATTCCGGGCAAGACTCAGCTGATTGAAGCCATCAAAAAGCAGCAGACAGCGGCGGCGGACACGCAAATGGAGCATCCGTCCGCAGCCGGAAAGCTGAAAAGCGCGGTGGCTGCGGCGGCACAGCAAAGGGGGTGAGGAAATGGAGTTTTGCCAAGCGTGCCGCGCACAGGCGCGGGTGTCGGCAGCAGAGGTGGACGCCGAGCAAGTGACGCTGCATTATATCTGCGTGAACCGAAACTGCGGGCAGTACCGAAAGGAAATTGGCCAAAAGGTGCTGCGGCGCAAAGAGACCGGGTATCAGTGCGAAAAAAGCTTTCAAAGCGGGCAAGCCGCGTTGAAATAAACGACAAAAAGAAAGGAGAGAACGCTATGGAATTGGAAGAACAGGACAGCCTTTTGGACGAAACACCACAGGAGGAACAGGGATCCGCCGAAAGGGAGCCGAGCGAGGCGGAACAGCAGGAGGAGACAGCGCGGTTAGAGCCTTATTTGGAGCTTTTGCGGGAGGTGCCGGATTTGCAGAAAAGCCGGGTACTGCCTGTGGAGGTCATGCGCCGCATTGCACAGGGAGAGTCGCCGCTGAATGCCTACCGCGCGTATGAAAACGGACGCTTAAAGGCAGAGCTTGACCTGATGCGCCATCGTTCGGCGGCACCGGGCAGCGTGCGCAGCACGGCCTATGCCGCAAAACGCGACAGCTTTTCGGCGGGGTTTGACGAGGGCTTTTTGTATTGACAAAAAGGGTGCAGCTTGGTGAAACGCCGGCCGGCTTCACAAAAACAAAACGGCGAAAAACACAACAAAAAAGGAGAATGAGAACATGCAGACCGTACATCTTGACAGCAAATACAGCAAAAAAATTGACCAGGCGTTTACCTTGGGCAGCTTGGTGCAAAACCGATTGAGCCGCGAAAACGACTTTGTGGGCGCAAAGACGGTGCGCATTCACAACATCAATACTGTGCCTTTGGTGGACTACGACCGAACGGCTTCCGGCGAGCGATACGGCACCCCGACCGAAGTGGGCGACACCGTACAGGAACTGACCATGAGCCAGGACAAGAGCTTTTCCGGCGTGATTGACAAGGGCAACAACTTGGACCAGTGCATCAACAAAGCGGGAAAGTTTTTGGGCGTTCAGATGAGCGAGGCGGTGATTCCCGCCTACGACAAGTACTGCTTTGAGCAGCTGTGCCAGAAAGCAGGCTGCATTGTGGGCAGCGCGGAGGCCATTAGCAAGACGAATGTCATTGCGCGCTTGAGCGCGGCGCGTGCGCACCTGCTGAACCGCAAAGTTCCCGTCAAAGGCAGAACCCTGTATGTGAACACGCTGGTATTTAACGCTTTGGTGGACACCGATCAGTTTAAAAATTTGGACAAGCTTGGCACCAAAGCGGTGGCCAACGGCCAGGTGGGTGAGATTTTCGGCGCACCCGTGGTGGAGGTGCCGGAGGAACTTTTGCCCAAGGGCGTGAACTTTATTTTGGTGCATAAGCGCGCAGCCTGTGCGCCCGAAAAAATTCACGATGCAAAGACGCACATTGACCCGCCGGGTATTTCCGGCAGTTTGGTGGAAGGCCGCTTTTACTATGATCTGTTTGTATATGCACACAAAGCGGACGGCGTGTATGTGGATGTGACCACAGATTCCACCGTGAAAGTGCTGGGCAAGCTGACCGTGGCGGCTGCCGGCGGCGCCATCAGCGGGGAGGAGAGCGGTGCGACCGTCATTTACACCACGGACGGCACAGACCCGCGTTACAGTGTGACCGCGCAGGTGGGCAAGAGCCCGGCAGGCGGCAAAGACGTCATCGTAAAAGCGTACCAGAAAAAGGCGGGCATGTTCCCCTCGCCGGTGACAGAGCAGAAGCTGACCTCTTAATGGGCATGGCGAAACGGGCGGCGCGGCTGCGCCGCCCCATAGGAGGGATAACATGACAGGCAATGAAGTGTTTGACGCGGCGGCGGCTTATTTGGCGCAGACGCGGCAAGACAGTGAGGAATGGAAGCCGTTTGTGCCGCACTGGCTGAACTTGCTGTTAGAGGAAAGCTTGCCCTATGAAAACGCATGGCGAACCATGCAGGGCTTGGAGCTTTTGGAGACAGCGCCGTGCTTGACACAGGACACCATGGACGAGCCGCTGGAATACCATGAAGCGCTGGTACGCATTGCACTGCCGTATGGCTTGGCAAGTGATTTTTGGCGCGATGATGACAACGACTACCGCGCCAATGATTTTCGGGCGCGTTATGTTTCCGCACTGGAGGACTGCCTGCGGGGAGAACCGCAGCCAATCGAAGATGTGTATTGAAAGGAGGGCAAAGTGGTACATTACATCAATCCGGGCGCAGCCCCGACGATACAGACGAATGCGGTGGTGCTGGAACGATTTTTGGGGGTGGATTTGACCTCCTCGCCCGTGAGCGTAGACAAAGCGCGCAGCCCTGACGCGCCCAACATGATGCCGGATCAGGACGGATACCCGGCAAAGCGGATGGGGTATCACACCATTTTGGAGCTGGGAGAGCGGATTTATGGGGCATACGGCTTAAAACTGCCGCAGCAAAGTGAAAAGCGGCTGATTCATGCCGGGGGAAAGCTGTATTTGACAACAACACAGCAAGACCAGCAGGAAGGAAAGACGCGGGAAACGGCACAGGTGCTGTATGAGGGAATGGCAAGCCACGCCAGCTGTGCGGTGCAGCTGAAAGAAAAGCTTTGGATTTTAGACGGGAAAACCTATCTTTGTTACGACGGGGAAAGCGTGCGCCCGGTGAAAGAAATGGCAACCGTACCCATCATTACGATTGCGAAAGGCCCGAAAAAGGACACGGGTGCAACGAGCTATTTGCCGGTGAACCTTTTGACGGGCAAGCGCACCGACAGCTATGCCGGAACCAAAGACGATACCGACTACTTTTTAAGCTTTGATGAACTGACCGACAGCGCGGTAAAGGTGGAGATTTTAGACGAGGAAGGCGTTTGGCAGGAGAAAAAAGAAGGGTTCAGCGTGGACACGGTATTGGGAAAGGTGCATTTTGACACCGCGCCCGGAGAAAGCCCGCTGGAAGGCGAGGACAACGTGCGCATTACCTATGAAGTGGAAGATTATGCCGACCGCATTGATGGGTGCAGCTGTGCGGTGCTGTACGGCGTAAACGGGGCGATGGACCGCGTATTTTTGACGGGGCACCCCGAGTATCCGAACATTGACCGATGGAGCGCCTTTGAAGACCCCGCCTATTTTGCCGACACGGATTACAGCGTATTGGGCAGTGAAGGCTGTGCCATTGCAGGGTACAGCATTGTGGCCGGAATGCTGGCCGCACACAAAGACGGCGAGGAAAACGGACGCAATGTATTTATCCGACAGGGAACCTTGACGAGCAGCGGAGAGGCGCAATTTTTGATTTATGACGTAGTACAGGCGGAAAATGCTGTGGCGCCGCGCAGCTTTCAAAGCGCGATGGGAGAGCCGATGTTTTTGACAAGGCGGGGCGTGTTTGCCCTGACGGATTCGGAGGCAACCGGCGAAAAATATGCACAGAACCGAAGCTATTTTATCAACGGCGCACTGACGCGGGAGGAAAATCTAAACGACGCTTGCAGCGCAATGTGGAAGCAATTTTATTTGCTTTGTTTGCCGAAAAGCCAGCGTGTCTATTTGATGGACACTGAGCAAAAGGTGTATGAGGCAAACGAGCCGCAAAGCAGCTATCAGCTGGAATGTTTTGTGTGGGAAAATGTGGACGCGGTTTGCCTTTGGCAAGAGGGGGACAAGCTGCGCTTCGGCACACAAGACGGTGCTGTGCGGGAATTTTGGCCGGGCGGAAAGGATTTTCATTACAACGACTGCCGGGTGCTGGACGAGGATGCACGGGTAGAAGATGAAATTGCTGTAAAAGCCCGCTGGACCACACCTTTGATGAACCTGGGAACGTGGGCCAACTTGAAAACCGTGACCGGCGTTTGGGTCGTCGGACAGCCGTATTTGAGAAGCGGCGGAGAGATTTGGTATGCCACGGACAAAAGCTGGGAGTACCGCACAAAAGAATATTACATTGACATTTTCGACTGGAACGACATTGATTTTAACCGGTGGACCTTCCAAATGCTGAACCGCCCGACTGTGGTATTCTCACCGAGAAAAGCAAAAAAGATTAAGCTGTTTCAAGTGTGCGTGAAAAATGAGCGCCTGCGCGAACCGTTTGGCATTTTTGCCATTCACATCAACTACAAAAAGGGAAGCAAGGTGAAGCGTTGACCATGAAGGAGAGAACAAGCCTGGATTTGCAGCAATGCAGGCTGGAGCGTTATGAAGATAACATCAAGGATTTGCCCGACAGGATTCAAAATCAGGCGCAATGGCTGAAGGCAAAGTTTGACGGGCGCACGGACAAAGAGGTGATGACTCAGCACAATGCGCTGATTGACTGTTTGGCGGAATATGAAGTGTTCCGCGCCGTGACGAGCGACGATGTACGGCAAGTGCGCTTGAACGAGCACAATCAGCTGGAAGTGGAAAAAGACGACAAATGGCGTGTGACGGGTTTGGGAGGCCATTTGATGGTGACCCCGGATGGCCGTGTTCTGCCGATGCGAGAGCGTCTTGCGTTTCGCGGAGAGGTGGAAATGGAGGACGACGAAGAAGCCAACAGCACCGTTATTTACGGCGTAAAAGGGGAGCAGGGAAACACCGGCATTGTGACCACGTTAAACCCCGGCATGTTTGCACTTTCTGTGGGCGAGGACGGCCATTTATACCTGACGCAAAACGATAACCAGCCCATGCCGCCCTTGACGGTGGAAAACGGGCGGTTGATTTACACCATTACAGAATAGGAGGGAGGACATTGGCAAGGTTTGACTTGGGTTCGGTGCAGGGGCCTGCCGCGACGGTAGCGGTGGGCGGCGTGCAGACAGTGTCGTTTGAAGCATCGGCACAGGTATATAACACAGGCGATGAACACGCGGCGGTATTTCATTTTCAAATTCCGCGCGGCGAAAAAGGAGACAGGGGAGAGAGAGGCCCCACAGGCGACAAAGCGCCGTCCCCGCGCTTTGAGCTGAGAGAGGGGCATTTGTATGTGCAATACCCGGACGAGGAGGAAAGAGCATGGCAGTGATACAAGTAGACCTCGGGCGCGTAACCGGAGAGCAGGGGCCGCCGGGACAAGCCGCGACGATTCGCATTGGAAAAGTGACCGCCGGAGATACGCCGCAGGTAATCAACACCGGCTCACCGACCAATGCCGTGCTGAATTTTGTGCTGCCCACAGGACAGCCCGCGGCGGTCAGCACGGAGTGTGTGGAGATCGATGCAGCGCCGCGCTTGGATAGACAGGAACAGCCGGCAGAGTGCCAAGAGACAAAAGCCGACGAAGCCGGAACGCTGGTGCATCCGCGGCGGGAGCTTTATGTGCAGAGCCTTCGGCAGCCGGAGGGGTTGTTTGAAGAATGCGATACAGAGGGCTTAGACGAAAAGGAAGTGCGTCTGCTGGCATGTTTTCGGCCTGTGAAAGGCATGGGACGAGATGGAAAGCTGCATTATGGCTTTCTGACCGGACAGGCCGAGCATGCGATGAGAGAACTGGGACACGAACCGGAACACTTTGGCGTGCTGGGATGTGACGAAATGCAAGGCAGGGCATACCGGTGGCTGGCACTGGAGGAACTGCTGGCACTGGCGGTTGGCGGGATTCAAAGCTTAGAAAAACGTATGAAGCAGCTGGAAGAAGGGGGAAGGTAAGCATGTGGGAAGTGGACTTGGGCAGCGTGATAGGGCCGCAAGGCCCGGCAGGAGAAAAAGGAGCGCAAGGCGAACGCGGCGAACAAGGCCCGCAGGGCGTACCCGGCGTGATGGGACCGCAGGGCCCGGCAGGGGAGCGCGGGGAAAAAGGAGAAACCGGCCCCCAAGGCCCGCAGGGAATCCAAGGAGAAAAAGGAGAAAAGGGGGAGAAGGGAGAAAAGGGAGACAGCGGCGTTGTGAGCGAGGTGGATTTGGGCTTTTTTGCCATGCAGATTGAAGATGACGGCAATTTGTACATTGTCACACCGGATGAGCAGGAACCGCCCGCTTTTTCCATTGACGAAAACGGCGATTTAATTTACACAGTAGAGGAGACAACGGCATGAGCAAAGTGAATTTGGGACGAGTGATAGGCCCGGCGGGCGAACGCGGCGAGCAAGGCCCGCAAGGCGTACAAGGCCCGATGGGACCCACCGGCCCACAGGGAGAAAAAGGGGAGAAGGGAGATACCGGCCCGCAGGGCCCGAAAGGCGACACCGGGGCGACCGGCCCGGCAGGTGAGAGAGGGGAAACGGGGCCGCAGGGCGAGCAAGGCATCAAGGGCGACAAAGGGGACACCGGCCCGGCAGGCCCGCAAGGCCCCCGAGGAGAGACCGGCCCGGCGGGCCCGCAAGGCGTACAGGGCGACCCCGGCCCGCAGGGACAAAAGGGCGAAAAAGGCGACCCCGGTGAAAAGGGCGAAAAAGGTGACACCGGCCCGCAAGGCCCGAAAGGAGACATCGGCCCGAGTGAAATTAACGCGACCACGCGCGTGACGGGAATTGAAGCCGGGCAGCTGTTATTTAACAACGGCGGATTTGTAACAGGAAAAACCCTGACCGCTTCGGACGTGGGGGCGCTTTCCCCTACGGGCAACGCAAGCAACGTGACGGCTGCATTTACCCAGGCGAGCACCCGCGCCAATTTGACCACAGGCGAAAAACTGGCAGTGTCGCTGGGAAAGCTGATGAAATGGTTTGCCGACCTCAAAAGCGTGGCGTGGACAGGCAGTTATGACGATTTGACCGGTAAGCCGGAACTGAAAACCGTGGCCACGACGGGTTCCTACCGTGACCTGACGGACAAGCCGACGGCGGCGGACATTGGAGCGCTGGGAACAACGGAAAAGGCTGCAAGCGCAAAGGCGGCAGATGCAGCATCCAGCTATGCGTTTTATATGGGTCACACCAACAAAAATGCGGGAATTGAAGCGCAGACAAAAGGCGTTCGTTTGAGCTGGGGAACGGATTATTCTTACAAGCTCTTTTTTGGACAGGACCCTACCTATGGCGATGCGCTGTGTCTGCATCCATCGTCAAGCGGTACTTATGCACTCGGCAACAGCACAGCACGCTGGGCGTCCATTTATTCGACGAATGGAACGATTCAAACTTCCGACGCCACGCGCAAAGAGCAGATTACAGCGTTGGGCGAAAAGCAGTTGGCATTCTTCGAGAAGCTTCGGCCTGTGAGCTATAAGCTGAAAAGCGGCTTTGATGATGCGGAAAACCACGACCGTCTGCATTACGGCTTTATTGCCCAAGAAGTGGAGCAGGCGATGGGCGAGTGCGGCATTACCGCGATGGAGTTCGGCGGCTTATGCAAGGACAAGGAGGTTGTTCTGGCAAAAACGCTGAACGAGGACGGAACGGAAAGCGCCGCTTCCAAGGAAACCGGCGCGGACGTTTATTCGCTGCGCTATCAGGAATTTATTGCACTGAACACGGCTGCCATCCAAGCCCTGCAAAAGGATGTTGCTGCGCTCAAAGAAAAACTGAAGGAACCGATGGAGTAACGGGACACACAAAGGAATGAAAATGATTGAAGTGGGAGGTACACGATGACACAAATCAAAGAAATGATGATTCCCCGCGGTACGGCGGCACGCCCCGGCTACGCGATGACACCGAAATTTATCACCATTCACAACACTGCGAATGAGAATAAAGGCGCGGGCGCACTGAGCCACGGCACTTACATGACAACGGGAGGCGGCAAAAATGTGACGACTTCGTATCACTATGTGGTGGACGACAGCCTCATTGTACGGCTTTTGCCCGATAATGAAGTAGCTTGGCACGCGGGAGACGGCAGCGGGACAAAATCCGGCAACCGGACAAGCCTTGCCATTGAAATTTGCGAAAACCCGGAAAGCGACCTGACGAAAGCGACAGACAATGCCGCCGAGCTGACCGCACGCTTGATGAAGGACTGGGGCATTGGACTTTCCAATGTGAAACAGCACAACTATTGGAGCGGCAAGGACTGCCCGCGCAAAATCAGGGCAGGAAAGCCGTATTCGTGGGAGGTGTTTGCAGCAAAGGTACAGGCATTCCGCGACGCGCTGGACAAACCGGAAGCCAGCGTCGATACAACCGGAACACTTTGGACGGTGCAGACGGCAGCTTTTAGCAAAAAGGCGAACGCCAATGCATATCATCAAGTATTGACCGGCAAGGGGATTCCGTGCTTTGTGAAGTATGAAGATGGATGGTATCGCGTACAGTGCGGCGCTTTTTCCAAAAAAGAAAATGCCGAAAATTATGCCAGCACACTGGCGGTGCGCGGGGTAGAAGCCTTTGTAAAGGCAAAGTGAGGGGGAAAATGATGATGACAGCAAAAGGAATTTATTACACCGCTTTAGGAGCGGCAAGCGCTGTGGGTGCAGTGGTTGCCAACGCGCTGGGCGGCTGGGACACCGGTTTGCAGACCTTGGTGGCGATGATGGCGGTGGACTATCTGACCGGTGTGCTGTGTGCATTGGTGTGGAAAAAAAGCCCCAAGAGCGCGGATGGCGCTTTTGAAAGCAAAACCAGTTTTAAGGGGCTTTTGCGCAAAATGGCAGTGCTTTTGTGCGTGCTGGTGGCTTGCCGGGTGGATAGCTATACGGGAACAGCTTTGGCAAGAAACGCGGTAATTTTATTCTTTATCGCCAATGATGGGTTGAGCATCATTGAAAATCTTGGCATTATGGGTGTACCCATCCCTCCGGTTATTCGCAATGCATTTGAAGCGCTGAAAAAGGACAGTGAAACCGAAAATCCGATTTCATAAAAAGGAGGAAAAAACATGTTTCGTGTATTTGATGACCCGGTGAGCGGAGGAGAAAAGACGTCAAAACCGTCTACAAGCACTGGCCGAAACCCTTCCACAAGCACAAAAAAGCCCACGACGAGCAGCAGTGCATCGTCGTGGGCGGCACAAAAGCAGGCACAGTTGGAGGCGCAGAAAGCGGCCTATCAAAACTATTACAATAGTACGGCTGCGCAGCTGCTGCAATATCGCAACCAACAGTTGGCCGCGGCTCAAGGTTGGTATGACAGTGGTTTGGCGCGCTTGCAGCAGATTTTAAATGAGCAGCTTGCCTTTGAGCAAAACGCCTATAACCAGATGGTGGCGGCTCAGCAAGCGGCGTATGACCGCAATGTAGCCGGTACAAACGCCTATTACGCCGGCATGTATGAACAGGCAGAGGGAAATTATCAAAACCAGCTGGCAACAGCTCAAAAGGACTATGAGCGTGCGCTTGCTCTGCTTCAGGAAAACCATGATGCAGGCAAGCAGCAAGTGAATGATGTGACAAAAGACGGGCTGCAGCAAGCGTACATTGAAAAAATGATGGCGCAAAAGAACATTGCCCAGCAGCTTTCCGCTATGGGAAAAAGCGGCGGTGCAAGCGAATCGACCTTGCTTGCGATGAATAACCAATACGGCAGCAGCCGTAATGCGCTGGAAACAGAACGCATCGAACAGCTGGCCGCACTGGCGCAGCAGCTGAGCCAGCAAAAGGCAGAACGCACCACAAGCTATGAACAGGAGAAGCGCGGGTATGAGGATGCATACACTGGGCTGGTAAGCCAATATCGGCAGCAGCAGGCGGCACAGCTGGCACAGTATGAACAGCAGAAAAACCAATATATTTCCGATTGGAATGCAGACAGCTTGCTGCGTCAGCAGGGCTACCGCAGCGATTATTCCAGCGAGTTGACGGCGCTTGCAAAAGAGCTGGCACAGCAGCAAATGCAGGCAGAGCAATTTTACCAGCAAAGTCTGTTTGGAGCGCAAAGTGAGCTGCAAAAACAGCTTGCCGCCCTGATGGGCTGGTAAAAAGGCTTAAAAGCGCAAATTGTTGACGTGATTGGAACGCGCAATGGTTTCACGAACGGACGCATCCGACACAGCGATTTCTTCGCGGAACATTTGCGCAGACACGCGCAGCGCGCCGTGGCCGAGGATGATCATTTGCTCCATGCCGTCTGACGTTACGACGCGCACGCGCCGTTTGCGAGCCAGCTGAAAGGTGGCTTTTTCGATATACATATCGGCGGTTTCGGCCTCTTTGGTATAAACGATATGAATATTGTGGTATGGAACAACGGTACCCGGATTGCCTTTGACGCGGTAAGCGTCAAATACCAAGATGACCTCGCAGGAATGGCTGCCGCGGTAATTGCACAGGATATCAGCTAGCTTTTGGCGTGCGCCGTCCAGCCCGCAAGCGGCGGCTTCCCGCAAGTCATCCCATGCGAAGATGACGTTGTAGCCGTCGACGAGCAGATATTCGGGGATATCGCCTTCCCACAGGGCTTCCAGGCTGGCTTTCGGCGTGGGACGAAACGCCTCACGGGCTTTGCCTGTGCCATAGGTGCGCTCGAAAATTTTGGCCAGTTCGGCATCCAATGCGAGAGAATCAACATGCTTTTCAACAGAGCGCCGCACAGGCTGCTCCGGGGCTTCTTGGACCGTGGGGGAAAGCACAGGCTCGGTATGTGCGTGGGCGGGAACCTCCTGCCAAGGAACATTGTACCCGGCACCGTGCGAACAAAAGACAGAATCGGCGGTGTTTTCCACATCGCGCTCGGCTTCATAACCGATTTCCTGAATCACGTTTTCGGCATCGTGGCAGGGGCGGTAGCCGTCCGGCATGAAGAAAATGCGTCCCGCGCCGCGTGTATAGCCCGTAAGTTCCAGCGGATAACCGCGCATGGAAGAAACGGGTGCAGTGCCGGTGAGGACGGCTTCGCTGCCGGTGATTTCGGGAGAAGAAAAGGACGCGCCCATGCGCTGCAAGTCGGACATGGCGCGTCCGACGTTTTCGCTTGGAAGCTCCAGCCGAAAGGAATACCAAGGCTCCAGCACAATACTCTTTGCCTGCATGAGCCCCTGCCGCACGGCGCGATATGTCGCTTGGCGAAAATCGCCGCCTTCGGTGTGCTTTAAATGACTTTTGCCCGAGGCAAGCGTAAAGACAATATCCGTAACCGGGCTGCCAGTGAGGACACCGAGATGCTCTTTTTCTGCCAAGTGTGTGAAAATAAGGTTTTGCCAGTTGCGGGCAAGCACTTCTTCCGGGCAAATGCTGGAAAAGCGCACGCCGCTGCCGCGCTCGCCGGGGGAAAGGATGAGCCGAACCTCTGCATAATGGCGCAGCGGCTCGAAGTGGCCGATGCCCTCCACGGTATCGGCAATCGTTTCTTTATAGGCAATGCTGCCCTCGTCAAAGGTGAGGGAAATGCCGAATCGGTCACAGAACAGGCGGGTTAAAATTTCAAGCTGAACTTCGCCCATGAGGTGAACCAGAATTTCCTGACGAGCATCATTCCAGCTGACACGCAGACTGGGTTCTTCCTCTTGCAGCATTCGCAGCTTGGAAAGGGTAGTGTGCAGATCAATACCGTCGGCAGGCAGAACGCGGTAACACAGCACAGGCTCTAAAACAGGCGCAGGGGCATCGGGCTGAATGCCAAGCCCCTGACCCGCCCAAGTGTGGGTAAGGCCGGTAACGGCGCAGACACAGCCTGCGGGTACTTCCTCTGTGGGAACAAAGCGTGCGCCGGAATAAAGGCGAAGGCTGTCTGCTTTTTCCTGCCATGTTTCGGCAGATTGGGAAAACGAACCCTCCAGCATTTGTTTTACGCGCAGGCTGCCGCCCGTTACTTTGAGCCAAGTGAGACGATTGCCTTGGGCGTCACGGGTAATTTTATAAATTTGAGCGCCGAAGGCACTCGGGTAATGGCGCAAATGCACCAGCGATTGAAACAGGGAGAAAAAAGACGAGACACCCTGCTGGCGCAGGGCAGAGCCAAAAAAGCACGGGAATACCCGACGGGAGTCGATGAGAGATTGCAGGTCGGAAGCAGAGGGCGGCGTCCCTTCCAGATAACGGTTGAGGAGCGATTCGCTTTTGACGGCGATTTCCTCGTGAAAAGCATCCGTGCCAAAGCAGGAGAAATCGACACAGTCGGCGCTGAGGACACGGCGCAGCTGGGCAAGCACTTCGCTTTGGGAAGCGGTGGGCAAGTCCATTTTATTGATAAACAAAAAGGTGGGAATTTCAAAGCGCTTCAGCAGCTGCCAAATCGTGCGCGTATGGCTTTGCACGCCGTCGGTGCCGTTGATGACAAGAATGGCATAATCGAGAATGCCGAGCACACGCTCGGCCTCGCCCGAAAAGTCGACGTGACCCGGCGTATCGGTGAGAACAAGGTCAAAATCGGCAAGCGGCAAAACAGCTTGCTTGGAAAAAATGGTGATGCCGCGCTCTTTTTCCTGCACATCCGTATCAAGAAAGGTGCTTTGTGCGTCAACGCGGCCAAGCGTTCTCAGACAGCCCGCCTCATACAAAAGCGCTTCCGAAAGCGTCGTTTTGCCGGCGTCAACATGGGCTAAAATGCCGGCGATGATTTGCGGCTTCATGGCGTCTCCCCCTCGTTTGGTGCATCGGTACATAACCAAATGGTGCGCTTTTCGGTGCGGATCACGCCGTCAGCACGCATACGCGACAATTCACGCGATAGGGCGCTTCGGTCGCAGTGCATATAATCCGCCCAAACGGACTGCGAAAACGGAATGGTGCGTCCGCCGTTGGAAGCAGGGGTAAGACAGTGTGACAAATAGTACAGAATTTTATCGCGCAGAGACGGGAGCGTTAAGATTTCAAGCCGACGGTCAAGCGCAAAATATTTTGTGGCCATCGCAAAAATTAAGTTGCGCAGGAACATGGTGCAGGCCTCCTGAAAGGCGGGCTCGGTGCTGTGAGAAAACAGGGCGGGCAAAGCGGGATAAGAAATCCACAAAATGCGGCTGATACTGCCGGTGCGCACGGTGACGGGGCTTTCTGTTCCGCACGCGGCCATGAGGTCGCCAAAAACGCCGCCGCATGTCATATGAGCGCTGAGAAATTCACTCCCGGTCATTCCGGTGCGCCAAGCTTCAATATCGCCGGACAAAACAATACCGAGCCGGGAGCTGCTGCTTCCGGCGTGAACAAGAACCGTGTCGGTAGGATAGGTTTGCTCGGTTGCGTGAAGAACGGTGAGGATGCGGTCAATATAGGCAGGAGAGATTTGAGAAAACAAGGGACAATTTTGCAAAGCTTCATGTGCCATGATAAAAAACTCCTTTGCTGTTGCGAGAGCAACAGACGTGATTGCGTTTATTATAGTATAATAAGCTGGAAATTGCAATGAATGGAAGGAAGAAGAATATGAAAAAACGTTGGATGGCGGTTATCAGTGCAGTGGCGTTGAGCATGACGATGTTGGCCGGATGTGCCGGTACCCCGGCAGTAAGCAGCAGCCAGAGCGCGAGCACAGCACAATCGGCTGCAAGCACGCCGGACTCTGAAAGCACTGCGGCACAAAGCACAGCCTCTGACACTTCCACTACTCAAGAGGGCGGCACCATTCGTTTGGCAGGCTTAAAAGGCCCGACGACGATGGGCATTGTTTCCTTGATGAACCAAGTGGATGAGGGAACGGCAAGCCATGATTATCAGGTGGAGATGTACGGCACTGCGGATGAAATTGCACCGAAGCTGATTCAGGGAGAGCTGGATGCTGCGATGATTCCGTGCAATTTGGCAAGTGTGCTTTACAATAAGACACAGGGCAAAATTCAGACGGCTGCCATCAATACGCTGGGTGTTTTGTATATTGTGGGAACGGAAAGCGATGTGGCAAGCGTTGCTGACTTAAAAGGAAAAACTTTGTATGCAACGGGCAAGGGTACAACCCCGGAGTATGCGCTGAACCACATCTTGCGCGAAAACGGCTTGGAGCCGGGAGTTGACGTGACCATTGAATATAAAAGTGAGGCTACCGAAGTGGTAAGTGCGCTGGCCGCCGCGGGCGAAGGTGCTTTGGCGATGCTGCCACAGCCTTATGTGACCACAGCACAAATGCAGATGGACACGCTGAACGTTTTGCTGGATTTGACCGAGGAGTGGAATAAGGTTTCCCCGGACTCTGCCTTGGTGACGGGTGTTTTGGTGGTACAAAAGGACTTTGCACAGGAAAACCCCGAGTTGATGAGCGATTTTCTGGCAGATTATCAGGCAAGTGTAGAATGGGTGAATGCAAATACCGCTGAAGCTGCACAGCTGATTGCAGATTATGGCATTGTGCCGAAGGCGGCTGTGGCAGAAAAAGCGCTGCCCC
Organism: Faecalibacterium sp. UBA1819; assembly: GCA_002315015.1. Classification (GTDB taxonomy): domain Bacteria; phylum Bacillota; class Clostridia; order Oscillospirales; family Ruminococcaceae; genus Ruthenibacterium; species Ruthenibacterium avium. The sequence goes on along the minus strand of DCEX01000034.1, from coordinate 3,389 downwards.
AGTGCAATATTACATTTGTGGAAGGAGATGCCATGAAACAGCAAGTATCCGGTTACTTGCAGGTATTGATGCAAGCGGATGCAAGCTCTGTTGGAGGGGAATTGCCCGGTGATGACTTCTATTATGGAGCGTAAGAAAAAACAGTGGATTCAAACGGCGGCCGCCGTCTGCTTTTGGCTTTTGGTCTGGCAGACAGCGGCTTTTGCCGTTGGTCAGGATTTGCTTTTGGTATCGCCTGTTGCAGTGGCAAAGGCGCTGTTTACCTTGGTGCTGATGCCGCAAACATGGATAACGGCGGCGCAGACGACGGCGCGTGTATTGCTGGGCTTTGCGGGGGGCGTGATACTGGGAACGGGATTGGCGGCACTGGCATTTTGTGTGCCGGTTTTTAAGACGCTGTTTTTGCCGCTCATGCGAACCGTGCGCAGCATTCCGCTGGCAAGCTTTGTGATTTTAGCGCTGCTATGGCTGAAAAATGCAGGGAATCTTTCTGTCTTTATCAGCTTTTTAATGGTGCTGCCGCTGGTGTATGCCAATGTGCTTTCAGGAATTGAGTCGGTAGGCCAAGGGCTGCCGGAGATGGCAAGGGTCTTTCAGTTTTCAAAGGCAAAGACGCTGCGCTATCTTTATTTGCCTGCCGCGGCACCCCACTTTTTTGCCGCATGTGAAGTAGGGGTGGGGTTGAGCTGGAAAAGCGGAATTGCCGCCGAGCTGATTGGCATTACAGCGAACAGCATTGGCGAACGCTTGTATGATGCGAAGCTGTTATTTGCCACAGCGGATTTGTTCGCATGGACGGTATTGATTGTGGCCCTTAGCTTTGTGTGTGAAAAACTGGTGCTCAGTATTTCACGTGCTTTCTTAAAAGCAATTTTAGTTGTGCCATGCGGCCATGCCAAAGTTCCGGCGCCCGGTGCGCCGAAAACACTTTGGGCAAAAGACATTGTATTCGGTTATGACGGAGAAAGCATTTTGTCGGGGGTGAGCGCTGGAATTGAGCCGGGGGAATGTATTTGTGTAACGGCACCGTCGGGAAAGGGAAAAACAACATTCCTCAACATTTTGCTGGGACTCAAGCAGCCGAGCCGCGGGCAGGTAGGAACGCTGTACATATCGGCGCTGTTCCAAGAAAATCGGCTGCTGGATGACCTTTCGGCAGTAGAAAATATTGCGCTGGTCAGCCGTTTATGCCGTGAAGAAATTTTGCGTGAACTTGACAGCGTGGGGCTGGTGCAGGAACAGGCGCAGCGCCGTGTGAAAGCGCTGTCCGGCGGACAGAGAAGAAGGGTGGCGATTTTGCGGGCTATGCTGGCCGACGGCGCTGAGGCAATTGTGATGGACGAGCCGCTGAAGGGGTTGGACGCACAGGCAAAAGAACAAACGGCACAAAGCATCGTGCGGCTGCAAAAGGACAGACCGATGCTGGTGATGACACACGATAGAAATGACGCCGATTTGCTGCACGGGTGTTTGAAAACTTGGGCCGAAATGGAAGGAAAAAGTAATTGACAAAATTGCGCGGTGGGAGATAAAATAAAATTGAGTTATTGCGGATTTTATGAATGAAGAAACGCCGCAAGTAGGGACCGAGAAAGAGAGGGAAATGTTGTGGAGGGTGAGCCTCGAAGCCGAAGTACAAGTAAAATAAAGGCAGCCGTCCGCAGCATGGCAGGGTAATTGCTTTCTGCTGCTTGTGCCGGACGGCGCAAAAGGCAGGGAGAATATGATTACCATTTATAATACGGAAGAAGGCCGCCTGCGTGAGCGAGAGGAAATTACTCCCGGCGCGTGGGTGGATTTGTGCGCACCGACGGAAGAAGAAATTTTGCGCGTGAGCACACAGCTGGAGCTTGACCCCGCGGCCATTCGCGCGGCGCTCGACGAAGAAGAACGCAGCCGTATTGAAGCGGAAGAAGATTATCTTTTGGTCTTGGTGGATACCCCGTGCGTGGAGGAACAGTCTAAGCGCGGGTTTGTTTACACGACGATTCCGTTCGGCATTATTTTGACACAGGATAATATTATTACCGTTTGCTTAAAGGAAAGCGCGCTTGCCCGCGCATTTACCGACAGCCCCGTAAAAAATTTTTCCACGCGAAAAAAGAACCGAATGACGCTGCAAATGCTGTATCGCAATGCGACGCTCTTTTTGTTTTATCTGCGTGAGCTGGAAAAAGCTTCTAACCGCGTGGAAAATGAGCTGCATGTATCGATGCGCAATAAAGAACTTATCCAAATGCTGGGGCTTGAGAAGTCGCTGGTTTATTTTTCGACCTCACTCAAGGGAAATGAGCTGGTGCTGGAAAAACTGCTGCGCATGGACTTTGTAAAAAACTTCCCCGATGATACCGACCTTTTGGAAGATGTCATCATTGAAAACAAACAGGCCATTGAAATGGCGAATATTTACCGTGATATTTTGAACGGGACGATGAACACCTTTTCTTCGGTGATGTCGAACAACTTGAACACGGTGATGAAGGTGCTGGCCTCTTTGACGGTGGTGCTGACCATCCCCACCATTATCTTTGGTTTGTGGGGGGCAAACGTGCCGGTCCCGTTTGAGAAAACGCCCGGTGGGTTTTGGATTTTGATTGGCGTAGCTGTGATTTGTACAGCGGCTTCTGTATTTTTTATGATTCACAAAAAGTGGCTGTAACAATGTGTTACTGTGCGTTTTTGTTTTATATTATGGAGAAATGATGTGTAGCGCAACTATGCGAAAAAATGTGGCTGGGCAAAATAATGCTCCGGCCTCATTTTATTGCCGAAATAAGACTATTTTATGAACAAAATTCCGTATCACGGAATATAAATTCCAATAAATGAAAAAAACGGCTGGTAAAATATACAAAACACATAATTGCCACAATGTACTTTTGTTCAACGGGGAGAAATCCGTGAATAAATCGTATATATTGCATATTCACAAACACAAAAGGAAAAATTTGTGCTATAATACCATTGACAGGAGGGGAAAGCCGAAATCGTTCCTTCGTACTGTCAGACGGATAAGGTAACCTACTCTTACAGAAAGGAAGAAATCATTATGGTAAAGCAGGTTAAAATTTCCAACTTTGACGAAGTGAAAAGCATTATGAACGCTGCGGCACGCTGTCACGATGACATTGGCGTGCATGATTCGCGCGGCAGCATCGCAGATGCAAAGAGCATTTTGGGCTTGATGAGCCTTGATTATACCAAGCCTGTGATGCTGGTGAGCGAGAACGAGCGCGAGCTGGAAAGCGTTTTGCGCGCTTTGAGCTGAGAGCAGTGTTGAAAAAGCAATCACGAACAGGATTTGGAAAAAGAAAAACAGCCGACTGGACACAATCTTATGTGCAGTTGGCTGTTTTTCTTTTTGTATTTTGGCTCTTTGTCAAAAGTTG
>DCEX01000030.1 GCA_002315015.1 Faecalibacterium sp. UBA1819 | reverse complement strand
TCTTTACCTTAAAAATAACATAAGATCCCATCAGAGTCAATTATTTTGTTGCTTTTCCGTTTATTTTTTAACGAAAAACATAACAAAAACAAGCACAAGAAAAAGAAAAAGCAGGGGAGCACCCCTGCTTTTTTATGGCAATATAAGCTTTTTAAGTCACACCGTAGCACGCCCACTGGGTCTCGGTCGCCGTCCGTTGAAAAGAAATATCACATCTGTTGCACGTTGTCCGGTAGATTAGATTTCTGTACTGCTCCTTATCATATCCCCCCAGGGAACCATGCACACATGGCCGCTGCGCACCTGTGAAATCCCACGGAGCTGTAAAAATTACACTTTCCACAATCCTCCCACCGCAGTAGGGACAAGGAATGTATCTTGCATCCGGGTTTTCCTCAGGCACGGATGTTTCATCCTGACAGGCTTCTGCGTTTACTTCACAACCGGACACCGAAACATTATCCTGCACATAAACTCCGTCTTCCGATGTCTTCTCCGCCGCAAAAGCAGAAGCCGTAAAAGCAACAGACAACAGCGCAGACATTGCGAAAACTTTCAGGAATAATGTTTTTTTCATAACGAACACTCCTTTACTACTTTCATTTGTTGTTTGCATTCTTTTCTATATCAGAAATCAGAACCCAATCTCATACACATCTCCAATAATCCATCCCCCATTTCCCGAGACTGTTTAGAGTCCTGAAGCTTCTTTGCATTTGAAATACCATAAAAAGGAATTTTTGTCAATTTTTATCCATGTATTTTTTACCAATAATATATATTTTACCATAAAAATATATAAAGCGCAGGGGCGCGCCCCTGCGCTTTTTAAGCAATATGAACTTTTAAACAACGCCATGGCATTCCCATGTGGTTTCGGGCACCACTCTGTCAGAACCTATACCGCAGTCACTGCATTTCATCTGATAGATCACCGTTCTGCTCATTTCCTTATCGTACCCGCCGATAGTACCATGTGCACAAAGCCGCTCTTCCCCCGTAAATACCCACGTAGATGCATCCGCTAAGTTCTCCGTAACATTTCCGCCACAGTAAGAACAGGGAGTAGATTTCGCTTCTTCATTTTCCTCAGGCAAGGCTATTTCCTCCTGATGAACTTCTGTACTTACTTCGCGGCTGGGCGTCGAAACTTCATTTTGCACACGCGGCTCATCAAGAAAATCGCACTCCCACACAGCTTTTTCTTCCTGCCGCTGTGCCGACAAGGTGCATCGGCTGCATGTAACCTCATACGTCACCGTGCAAATTTTTTCATAGTCCATTCCGACCGGAGAATGTTTGCAATTGGTGCTTTCTCCGGTGTACTCTCCCGCAGAAGTATAAATCGGCTCCTCAATCAGCCGCCCACCGCAGGAGCAATTGAGATAATCCAGCGTGCTCGTATCTGCCGCCGCAATTTCATCCTGATGCTCCTGCATGGTTTTTCCACAGCTGCACACCAGCCAGTCATTTTCTGTTTGCGTTTCCACCGTACTCTTCACCTGTGCAAAACCTGATGCCGTAAAGCCAAACGTCAGTACAGCGCAAAGAGCAGCGGCTTTTACCAAGAATCTTCTCTTCATTGTCAACAGCTCCTTTTCTTCTTTTTATGTTGTTTTCTTCCCATTTCGTTTGATTGACCTCAAAGCTTTCCGCGCTCAGCACGCAGCTTTTGCTTGCACGCCAAAGCGTTTCAAGCACCTTGAATACCAATCACTTCCTCTTTACCTTAAAAATAACATAAAATCCCATCAGAGTCAATTATTTTGTTGCTTTTCCGTTTATCTTTTAACGAAAAACATAACAAAAACAAGCACAAGAAAAAACAAACAGAAAAAAGCCCCCGACGCGGTAAAAACCACGTCGGGGGCTTGTAATGCCAAACAGGAAGAAAAATTACTTCAGCTCGACCTTTGCGCCAGCCTCTTCCAGCTTCTTCTTCATCTCTTCAGCGTCAGCCTTCTGGGCAGCCTCTTTCAGAGTCTTCGGAGCGTTGTCGACCATCTCTTTTGCCTCTTTCAGGCCCAGGCCGGTAACTTCCTTAACAACCTTGATGACGTTCATCTTGCTTGCGCCAGCCTCAACCAGCACAACGTCAAACTCGGTCTTCTCTTCAGCAGCAGGAGCAGCGCCGCCGGCAGCGGGAGCAGCAGCAGCAACGGCAGAAACGCCGAACTCTTCGCAATAGGTGTCGATGAGCTCTTTCAGCTCGAGGATGGACAGTTCCTTAATGGAATCCAAAATGGCAGTGATCTTCTCAGAAGCCATGGTAATACCTCCAAATTCAAAATAAAGTAATGTTTTAAAATTCTTTGCTTACGCGGCAGAACCTTCTTTATCCACATAAGCCTGCATCGCAACAGCAAGACCGCTGAGCGTGCCGGTGAGAGCGCCCGCGAACATAGACAGCATGCCTTTGTAATCGGGCAGTTTGGCGATGGCGGTCAGCTCGTCCAGGGACAGAACAGAACCCTCCATGTAGCCGCCTTTCAGGGAGAAAGCACCCTTGGAAGCCTCTGCAAACTTGTTCAGAATGCGGGCAGCAGCGATGGGATCCTCCTTGGAAATTGCAATAGCGGTAGAGCCTTTAAAAGCGTCCGCAATGCCCTCCAGCTCAGTACCCTGCACCGCCAGACGCAGCATGGTGTTCTTGATAACAGCGTACTCAACGCCAGCCTCACGCAGCTCCTTACGCAGCTTTGTGTCGTCAGCCACATTGATACCCTTGTAATCCACCACAACGCCAGCCACAGAACCTTGCAGCTTTTCACGCAGCTCGGCAACAAAGGCTTGCTTCTCGGTCAGAATCTTTTGACTCGGCATATTGGTTTCACCTCGTTTCAGACAAATTTCGCCATTTCAACACAGGTGCAAAAAAAGCCTTTTTCTCGCACGAGAAAAAGGCAAAAAAATCTCATTTTTGCACGTTTCTCGGCAGGCGGGACAAGCCCATTATGCGTTCAAGCACCTGCTGTCTTTAAAACAGCTCTTATACTATATCAGATTTTGTCCTATTTGTCAATATATTTTTCAAGATTCGTCCAGCACTTGTTCCATTTTTCTGCGGAAGGTGACGAAGCCTAATTTCTCGTAAAACCGAAGTGCACTTTTATTAAATTCCCAAACATCCAATTGAACCGAATGGCATCCGCGCGCTTTCGCTTCTGTCTTGACCGTCTCTATCAGTGCGGTTCCAACGCCTTTTCCCTGCGCTTTTTCGTCTACGCCGATTTCCACAATATGTGCCGTGTGAACAGCATACATACTGTTTGTTTCTTCCCGTTTGATGTACTCCACCATGGCAAAGCCCAGCAATACTCCGCTTTCCTCCGCCACAAACACCTCTTGTTCCGGGTTTTCTATCATTTTTAAAACGCGCTCTTGGTGGTCTTGTGCAAACACCGGCTTAAACACATTCGGATAGCTGTTTGCATGGAGTTCGCACACCGGCGCGCGCAAAACATTGATTGCTTCATAATCTTCTTTTCGTGCTAAGCGAATCATAACTTTTTCTCCCCTTGCCTCAACACGTTTTGAGGCTCTTGTTACATGGTAAGCTTCTTTTCCATTACGATATGCTCCACCGGGGCATAGTCGAGCAAGAAAATATCTCCGACTGTTTCATAGCCGTGACGCGCATAAAATTTCTTTGCCGATACACGCGCATCCATTGAAATTTTTTCCGCGCCCTGCTCTTTTGCCCGTTCTTCTAAGTGCTCCAACAAACTTGCCCCAATGCCGCAGCTTTGAATCTCAGAATCAATACACAGATATTCCAGCTTATAATCGGGGCCATGGTTCGACATCACGCCAACACCCAACAGATTTTCGCCCTCAAACATTCCCACCATCAAAGCATCTTGCTCGGAAGAAAAATCTTCTTCATAGATGTTTAACCCCAAAGGAATCCGCATCACTTTATTTCTGAGTGCCAAAGTTTTGGCATACTCCTCTGTTCCGTATAAAATCTCTTTAATTGCCCGCATTATTCTTCCTTCTGACAAATACAGTTTTACCATGCTGAGATACTGCATTAAACTTGAAGCCTATTGTAGTGCAAATGACTGCTTTTGGCAACCCCTAAAAAAATGACAAAACGATTTTGGTGACATAGCACAAAAATATAACGGCCTGCCCGGCAGCGATACGAGAAACAATACAAATAAAATAGATTCGCCAAACATACAAACACATTTGATTGCGGCTGGCCAAATACCGGCAGGAGATTCTTACAGGAATTGGCATAAAAAAACACCGCTTCTGCACAGAGCAGAAACGGTGTTCTTTTTCGTCAATAAAGCTTTCGGCAAAAATTAGCCGCCGAACTTTGCGTTGTTCAGCTTAATGCCGGGGCCCATCGTGGAAGCAACAGTAACACTCTTGATGTACTGGCCTTTTGCAGCGGCGGGTTTCGCCTTCACGATAGCCTCCATGACGGTGCTGAGGTTTTCGCCCAGCTTATCAGCGCCAAAGGAAGCCTTGCCGATGGGAACATGGATGATGTTCGCCTTGTCCAGACGATACTCAATCTTACCGGCTTTTGCCTCGGAAACGGCACGACCCAAGTCGGGGGTAACCGTACCGGCTTTGGGGTTCGGCATCAAGCCGCGGGGGCCGAGCACTTTACCCAAACGACCAACCTGACCCATCATGTCGGGAGTGGTAACGAGCACGTCGAAATCCACAAAGCCCTCGTTCTGGATCTTAGCAATCAGGTCGGCGTCGCCTACCAGCATTGCGCCTGCTTCTTCAGCAGCCTTTGCAGCGTCGCCCTTAGCGATGGCAACAACGCGAACGTCCTTACCGGTACCGTGGGGCAGAACAACTGCACCGCGAACCTGCTGGTCAGCGTGACGGCTGTCAACGCCCAAACGGACGTGCAGCTCGACAGTTTCGTCAAATTTTGCTTTTGCAGTCTGGCAGCACAGGCTCAAAGCCTCTTCGCTGTCATACAATTTTGTACGGTCGATCAGCTTTTTGCTGTCAACGTAATGTTTACCGTGATTCATAGTTTCCTCCTGTGGTATATCGGAATATTCCTCCCACTAATGGCGGGGCGTATTAGTCAGTTACCGTAACGCCCATGCTGCGGCAAGTGCCTGCAACCATGCTTACGGCTGCTTCCAGGTTGGCAGCGTTCAAGTCGGGCATTTTCGTGGTTGCAATCTCCTCCAGCTGTTTGCGGGTGATGGAAGCAACCTTAGTTTTGTTGGGCACACCGGAGCCGCTCTCGATGCCGACAGCCTTCTTGATCAGGACAGCCGCGGGCGGCGTCTTGGTGATGAAGCTGAAGGAACGATCCGCATAAACCGTGATAACTACGGGAATCAGATAACCGATGTCTTTCTGTGTACGCTCATTGAATTCTTTTGTAAACGACATGATGTTTACGCCGTGCTGACCGAGCGCAGGGCCAACAGGGGGAGCCGGGGTAGCTTTACCGGCGGGAATTTGGAGCTTAATATACCCCACTACCTTCTGAGCCATTTTGTGCACCTCCAAAAATTGTGGTAAGTTACGGGTGACAGCCGGATGCCGCACCCTCCCACGAGCATACAACCGTATGCTCTATAAGAAGCCGCGCAAAGCGCGCGGGTCTTACCGAAAAAAATGTGAATTTACAGGGGTTTCACCTGTGTGAAGTCCAGCTCGGCAGGCGTTTCGCGTCCAAACATGGAAACTTTTACGCTTACCTTCTTGGCCTTCGCGTCGATAGACTCCACAAGGCCGATAAAGCCTTCCAGAGCACCGGAAACGATTTGTACGTTTTCGCCCACGGCAAAGTCGGGCTGAACCGTGTGAGTTGCCATACCCAGCTTCTCTACCTCTTCATCCGAAAGAGGCACAGGCTTGGACGACGGGCCGACAAAGCCTGTCACGCCGCGCGCGTTGCGCACCACATACCAGCTGTCGTCGGTCATAATCATTTTTACCAGCACATAGCCGGGGAAAAGCTTATGCTCCACCTCGCGCTCTTTGCCGTCTTTGATCTCGGTGGCAATCTCTACGGGTACGCGCACCTCATAGATCAAGTCCTGAAGCCGGCGGTTCTCCACGACGGTTTCAAGGTCCTGACGCACCTTGTTTTCGTAGCCGGAATAGGTATGCACCACATACCATTTCGGCTGGGCATCTCTTTCGTCTGCCATTGAGCGAACCCCGCTTTCCGTTAAATGAATTTTGGCCGCAGATTAAACCGCGGTCTGCAAGAACATCCCCAGGCCAAAGCCGAAGATAAGATCCAAAAGAGAAAGAATGATGGCGGCGATGACCACAACGACAGCCACAATGATGGTGTTGTTAATCACCTGCTTCTTTGTGGGCCAAACCACCTTTTTCATCTCGCTTTTGATGTCGCGGAAAAATCTTCCGAACTCAAAAACTCTCTCTTTGACGGACGCGAAAAAGCCTTTTTTCTTTTCGGTCTGATCAGCCATCGTACTTGTCCGCCTTTCTTATTTGGTCTCGCGGTGAGCAGTGTGCTTTTTGCAGAAGCGGCAGTACTTGTTCATCTCAAGACGATCAGGGTTGTTCTTCTTGTTTTTCATCGTGTTGTAGTTGCGCTGCTTGCACTCTGTGCATGCCAGTGTGATCTTCACTCTCATGTTTCGGCACCTCCATATAAATAGCCTCCCTCTTCCGGTGGCCGGCGCATCTGCCATAGGCCGAAAAATGCGCACAAAAAAAGAGCCCTCCGAACGAGGTGACACCATCATATCATATTTAAGCCGCCGCGTCAAGGGCAAAGCTGCGTTTTTTCGCGGGAAAAACCCCTTTTCATTTTTCTTTTTCTATGGTATGATAATCATGTTTTGCATTGCATAATAGTGTAATATCACGCGCCGCGCACGGTTTTGAACCGTCCGGCCGTTTTTTGCACGAAAGGTGGGTCTTTTTTGTCTCAATATCGCGTAGCCGTCCTGTTTGGCGGCGTTTCCAGTGAACATGAAATCTCGCTGCTCAGCGCGCACAGCGTTTTGCAGCATTTGAACCCCGAAATTTACACCATCTACCCCGTTGGCATCAAAAAAGACGGCAGCTGGCATTGGTATCGCGGAAGCTTTGACGCCATTCCCACCGGTGAGTGGGAAAACGGCGACACTGTTCCCGCCGCCTTTTGTCCGGGAAGCGGTCTGCACGGCTTGGTGCTGTTTGAACAGCCCCTGCGCACCTTAGAAATCGACGTTGTGTTCCCCGTTCTGCACGGCAAAAACGGCGAGGACGGCACCATCCAGGGTCTTTTGGAAGCTGCCGGCGTGCCGTATGTCGGCTGCGGCGTTTTGGGCAGTGCCGTATGCATGGACAAAATCATTGCGAATTTGGTCATGGATGCCGCCGGCATTGACCGCTGCGAGTGGGATTGGATGGAGCGGCGTGACCTTCCCCGCTTTGAGGAAATTGAACAGCGTGTCGCGGAAAAACTGCACTACCCCATTTTTGTCAAGCCCGCAAACGCCGGTTCGTCCGTGGGCATTTCCAAAGCGCACGACAAAGAGGAACTGCGCCGGGCGGTTTCGCTGGCATTGGAGCATGATGACCGCATTGTGTTTGAGCGCTTTGTGCAGGGACAGGAAATTGAATGCGCCGTGCGCGGCAACGAGGAAGTGCATTCCACATTCCCCGGAGAAATTTTGGCAAGCGCCGAGTTCTACACCTATAACGATAAATATGTTTCCGGTACATCGCGCACCGCCATCCCCGCCTCGGCTCCCAAGGAGGTGCTGGAGCGCACGGCCCGAATTGCCGAACGCGCGTACAAAACACTTTGCTGCCGCGGGCTTTCGCGCGTCGATTTCTTTTTGGAAAAAGACACCGGGCGCATTCTGCTCAACGAAATCAACACGCTTCCCGGCTTTACCTCCATCAGCATGTATCCCAAACTGATGATGAACGAGGGCGAAACCTACGGCCAGCTGCTTGACAGCCTGATTGCGCTTGCACTGAAAAAGGAGACAACGACATGACGGCCATGCGTGAACGCCCCATCGGCGTTTTTGACTCCGGCTTGGGCGGATTAACCGCCGTGCGCGAGCTTCGCCGCTTGCTCCCCCATGAGGACATCGTCTATTTTGGCGATACGGGGCGGGTTCCCTACGGCACACGCGGGGTGGATACCATCATCCGCTACGCCAAGCAGGATATCGCCTTTTTGCTGGAACAAAAGGTGAAGTTTGTCATGGCGGCTTGCGGCACAGTCTCCAGCACGCTGCCTGCCGATTTTTCCGGCGCGCTGCCTGTTGGATTTACCGGCGTGGTACAATGCACTGCACAAGCGGCCGCCGCTGCCACCAAAACAGGCCGCATCGGCATTATCGGAACGCCCGCCACCATCGCCAGCCGCAGCTATGAAGCCGCGCTGCACCAGCTGCGCAGCGACGTGCAAATCACCGCACAAAGCTGCCCGCTGTTTGTGCCTTTGGTGGAAAACGGCTACTTTAACGCCGACAACGAAGTAACGCGCTTAGTGGCGCAGGACTATTTAAAGCCGCTTCAAAGCGCCGGGGTGGATACACTGATTTTAGGCTGCACCCATTATCCGCTGATTGCACCCATCTTGGCAAAAGTGATGGGGCCGGATGTTGCTTTGGTTGATTCCGGCCGCGAAACTGCGCTTCGCACTGCTGCATTGCTGCGCGACGCCGATTTGCTGCAAAAGGATGAACACACCGGCACCGCACATTACTTTGTCAGCGATTCCACCGAAAGCTTTGCCACGCTTTCCGGTTGGTTTTTGGGCGAATATGCAGGCGGCGAAGTGACGCGCATCAGCGTCGACCACTACCCCGCCGACGGCGGTATTTCTCAATGATGGAATCAAGGGCTTTCTGCAAACCGGAAAATGCCCAATAAAAAAGAAAGGAATATTCATGCGCGAGGACTATCTCATCACCATCCGCGGCGTCATGGAGCAGGATGGAGAATCCGACGAAGTAGAGCTGATGACACGCGGCAGTTTTATGAAAAAGGGCGACCATTTCTATATTGTATATAAGGAAAGCCAAGCAACGGGCTACCAGGGCTGCATCACCACTGTCAAGGTAGAAAGCGAAGAAAAGGTTAGTATGATTCGCTATGGCAAAGCACCCAGCCAGCTGATTATTGAAAAAGGCAAACGCCACGTTTGCCACTACGAAACCGGCATGGGCGCTCTGAACCTAGGCGTTGCCGCCGACTATATTGAGTCGGAGCTGTCGAGTGAGGGTGGCCGGATTCGCTTTGGGTATTATCTTGACATGGACACGCACACCGTCAGCCGCAACACGGTTGACATTACGGTGCGCCCTTCCTTGTAATCGCCCTTTTCAGACTAATCCAAACAGAAAAATGATACACCGATAAAAAAGCGAGGAATGAAACGTGTACGAAGAAATGAAATATTACGACCCGAAACAATTTGTTCTTGACCAAGCGCACGAGCTGCTCGAACAGGCAATGCGCAATGCCATGGCACAGGGCGCTCTGCCGGAGCGTGAGCTGCCGGAGTTTATCACGGAAATTCCCGGCGACGTGAAAAACGGCGATGTCGCGTCCAACTTGGCAATGGCTTCTGCGCGTGTGTTCGGCATGGCGCCGCGCAAAATTGCCGAGGCTGTTGTGGCCGCACTGCCCACTTTGGAAAACACCTATTTTGAGCGCGTGGAAATTGCCGGGCCGGGCTTTATCAATCTGTTTTTGTCCACGAACTGGTTCTGCAACGTGGTGTTCTCGGCCAACGTGCTGGGCGACGAGTATGGCCGCACCGAATACGGCTGCAACCAGAAAGTGAATGTGGAGTTTGTTTCTGCCAACCCCACCGGCCCGATGCACTTGGGCAACGCACGCGGCGGCGCTCTGGGCGACTGCCTGGCTGCTGCGCTTGATTGGGCTGGTTACGATGTGACCCGCGAATTTTTGATCAATGACGCGGGCAACCAGGTGGTGAAATTCGGCAAGAGTCTGGCCGCACGCTATTTGCAGATCTATCGCGGCGAGGACGCCGTTCCCTTCCCCGAAGACGGCTATCAGGGCGACGACATTAAAGAGCTGGCAAAGCTGTTCAGCGAAAAATACGGCGACCGCTTTGTCAATGAGGACGAAGAAACACTCCGCCGTGAAATTGCTGCTTTCGGCCTGCCGCACAACATTCAGGCTTTGAAAGACGATATGGCAAAGTATCGCGTAACCTACGACGTATGGTTCAGCGAAACCACGCTGCATGAATCCGGCGCGATTCAGGACGTGCTGAACAAATTGGCCGAGCGCGGCGCTACCTATGAAAAGGATGGCGCAATCTGGTATCGTTCCATGAAATACGCGGAAAAATACGGCGCAAACAAAATGTCTCGCAAAGGTATGGACGGCGAAATCACCGAAGAAGAAAAGGATGAGGTGCTGGTGCGTGCCAACGGCATTCCCACCTATTTTGCCGCAGACATCGCTTACCACTACAACAAGTTTGCCGTTCGCGGCTTTGAGCGCGCCATTGACGTGTGGGGCGCTGACCACCACGGCCATGTAGCGCGTATGAAAGGTGCCATGGACGCCATCGGCCTCGACGGTGAGAAACTGGATATTGTTTTGATGCAGTTTGTCCGTTTGATGAAAGACGGCCAGCCGGTGAAAATGTCCAAGCGCACCGGCAAAGCCATCGGCCTTGCCGAGCTGCTGGACGAGGTGCCCATTGATTCCGCGCGCTTCCTGTTCAACATGCGTGAGCCGGGCAGCACCATCGACTTTGATATGGATCTTGCCATTAAAAAAGACAGCGATAACCCTGTTTACTATGTGCAGTATGCACACGCCCGCATTTGCAGCATTTTGAAAAAGCTGGCCGAGGAAGGCATTGTATTCGGCGGCGTAGAAAATGCCGATTTGCCCCTGCTGACCGAGCCCGCCGAGCGCGATTTGATTCGCATGATTGCGGCATTCCCCGGCGAAATCATTTCTGCTGCAAAAAGCTACGACCCGGCGCGTATCACCCGCTATGCCACCGATTTGGCAACGCAGTATCACAAGTTCTACAACTCCTGCCGCGTGAAGGATGTGGACGACGCTTTGTGTCAAGCACGTTTGTCTCTTTGCACCGCGACAAAGAACGTCATTTCCAACGTACTGACCATGATGAAAATTACCGTACCCGAAAGCATGTAACCCAGAAAAGCACACAGCCCGAAGCATTCACAAGAGCGCTTCGGGCTGTATTTTTTATAAAATTTGTTCCATTGTAATTTTCTGCGGGGTCAACCCCATTTTTTCATAAAACTTGACGGCAGTCGGGTTGCACGTCCACACATTCAGCGTGACGTGGTAGCACCCCTGCCCCTTTGCAAATTGAAGCACATACTGGTACAGTGCTTTTCCAACGCCCGTCCCGCGGCAGGTTTCCAAAACGCAAAGGTCGTCTAGATACAGCGCTTTGTGTTCTACAAACGCGCCGTTGCCGTGGCTTTTCGTCAACTGACAAAACGCATAACCACACACCTCATCTTGTTCCACCGCGACAAAAACCGGCGTTTTGTCACATGCTAATAGCTGTCTCAGTTCCTGCTCATTGTATTTGCAGGTATCGGGCAAAAACAAATCCGGCCTTCCTTCATGGTGAACATTGCCCACTTGTTTGAGCAGCGCTTGCAGCGCAGGAATATCTTTATTTTCCGCTTTTCGAATCAGCAAAAGAACCATCTCCCTTTCCTTTTGCATTTTAGCATCTTTTATGCCAATATGCAAACAAGGGGGAAACCGCCCACAGGCAGTTTCCCCCTTGCAGAAAGATACAATGTATCTCAAAAAATCTTATTTCACTTCGGGCAGGCTTGCTGCGGCAGCAGACTGGCCTACGCGGCGGGTTTTTTCGTCGGGAGCTTCGGGACGGAACGCAATGCTGGGATACTCCTCATCCATCACGCGGGAAGCAACTTCCATAATGATGTCGCCGCCCTTGCCGGACATCACGCGGCCCATCATCTGCACATGCTTAATGTCATAGAACTGTGCATACAGTGCCAGCGTGTGGCCCAGATAAACACCGATGGACTCGTACACCTTCACAGCGCGCTCGTCACCCTCAGCCATCAAAGCCTGAACCTCTTTCAGCTTCTCAGCGGGGCTCTCGCCTTTCAGCTCAATGCCTGCGCGCGGTGCCAGCTTGATGACGCTGTCTTGGCTGAAGTACTTCACGCCGCAGCCAATGTCACCGCTCCACTCGTCCTGCATCGCGTCGGGCTGTGCGTCCACGGGAGCAAATGCCAGCTCGTTGAGCCAGCCGCAGATGTTGCCGTCGGCGTCTACATAACCCACAGCCTCGCTGGTGCCCATGGCGATACCCATGATGCCGTTCTCGCCCAAGCCCATTGCACCGGCCAAAGCAGAAACGTCGCCATCGTTTGCAACAACAACGGGAATCTCATAGCCCAAGGTGCGGCCCAGCTCTTCAGCAGCGCGCAGATAAATGTTTTTCACCTTTTTATCGAAGTCTTCTTTGCCCACTTTCAGGAACAAGGAAGCTACCATGCACTTGTTGTCGATGTATACACCGGCAGAGGAAATGCCGATGCCTTCCACCTTGCCGCCTTTTTCCAGAATCTTTGCAGCAGCGGTGTGGAATGCCGCCAAAATTCCCTGATAGTGATAGTCGGGATCGGAGATGATTTTCGGGAACCAAACAACCTCTTCACTGTAAATGGGCTCGCCGTCGATCACAGCGGAAACCTTGCGGTCAGAACCGCCCGCGTCAAAGCCGATGCGTCCGCCGTTGGTGTGACGGCCAATGCTCTCCGCCTTGTGGCACTCCTGAGGCTTTTTGTCGTAGGGCAGGCTCTCCACAACAAACTCTGTTTCATAAACCTGCTCCATGAAGCCCTTGTCGAATGCACGGGAACCGTTCTCGCTGTAAGCGTCCTTCACAGTCTGAGCCACTGCGTCATCGCCGCAGATGGACACCTTGAAGCCGCCCCAGCTCCACAGCAGGAACTTAACCAAACGATCTACATAATAAGCGTCGGCCTCTTTCATTTCCGGTGTGCCGTAGATTTTGGTCTCATAAGTACCAACCTGGCCGCCGGAACGCTCAACAGCAATGCACAGGGGTTTGGTTGCGCCTTTGCGATAGCTTTCAAAAAACATTCCCAAAGGAATAAAACCCTCGTCCAGTACAGGAAGATTTTTGACAGGGATTTCCACATTTAAAAATTTCATGTCGTTTTCTCCTTTATCAAGTTCAAAGCATTTTACAGCGCCGCCGCACATGAAACACCTGCGCAGAGAACGATCGCCTTTCAATTGCCTCTATTGTATCACAAAAAAAATCATTTTTCTTGCACTGAAAGCATCCCTTTTTTGCACTTTCTATCTGTTTTTTATGAAAAGTGCAAAATAAAGCAAAAAAAGGCCGCCCCGCAGGGCAGCCGTGATTGCTCTTTTTAGTATTTTAAATTAGTATTTTAAAATATTGCGCCAATCCAAATCGCCGCGCTCCAAACCGTGAATCAGCACTTCGGCGGTAGCAATGTTGGTCGCCACGGGAATGTTGTGCACGTCGCACAGACGCAGCAAATTCATCTCGTTCGGCTCGTGCGGCTTCGGCGTAATAGGATCGCGGAAAAATAACAGCAAGTCAATCTCGTCACAGGCAATTCTCGCCGCAATTTGCTGCGCGCCGCCCTGCCGGCCGGAAAGGCATTTCTGGATGGTCAGGCCGGTTGCTTCGGTAACCATTTTTCCGGTAATGCCGGTTGCGGTCAAATTGTGCTGCGACAACACGCGGCAGTAAGCAATGCAAAACTGTGTCATCAACTCTTTTTTCGCGTCATGTGCGATCAATGCTATATTCATACAGCGTTCCTCCTCGCTTGCGTTTTACGTCCCGCGGCACTGGCCGCACGGTGCAAAGCATCTATCTTATCCAAACAATATTTACCGAACCAAAAGCGGCACTTCTTCGCCGCACAAGCGCGCTGCCATCGCGTGAAAAACAGCGTGCGCAATTTCTTTTTCCGAGGGCGGAAGCCCAAGCCCATGAGAACCGGCGTCCGCCACTGCCTGCCGAAGCGGCACAACCCCTAAAAGCTGCGCCCCAACGGTGTCAATACATTCATCCAAGTCGTTCACGCCGCATTCTTCAATCGTTGGCGGAACTTTGTTGATTACCAGCCGCAGCTGCGTAACCCCATGTTCGCATAAAGCGTCACACACAATGCGCCCATCCCTTGTTGCTACGGGGTCGGGGGTAATCACAATCAGACCCATGGTGCAAACCGACATCGCCGCCAAAAAGGGCACGCCCATGCCCGCCGCGGTATCCAAAAAAATGTCGTCGAACACTTCCCGGGCGCTGCGCACAAAAGCGGCCAGCGCATCCACGCGGACATTACCCCCGGAGTACGGCGCGCTGACCACATACAGCCCCTTATACAGCGGGCTTTCCACAATGGCCTTTGCCGCATCGCACCGGCCTTCTAAGATATCGCCGATGTCATACACCGTCTTTCCGGCAATTCCGGCGATGTAATCCACGCTGCGCAGGCCGGAGTCCAGCTCCACCAGCAGCACACGCCGTCCGCGCTTGGCAAGACAGCCCGCCGTAAAAACCGATACGGTACTTTTTCCGGTTCCTCCTTTTCCCGAGGCAACCATAATCACCCTTGCCGCCATGCGATCCCTCCGCTGTTTGCTTCCTGCGCCGCTTTGCGGCAAGCGCCGATTGTTGTTATTGTAGCATATAAAAGCACTTCTATCAACCTAGTTTGTAAGTTTTTAATAAAAAAGTTGTATTTTTTATTGGTTTTTCTTGTAATGATGCAACATAACTCTCCCTATACGGTCGATTTATCCAGATAAAAACAGCCTTGACCCCGAAAAAGCCCGTTTGCCCTTTCCGTTGTCAAAGCTGTTTTTGCTTGATCTGCTCGGGTTATTGCCCCAAAAGTGCGCGATACAAACGGTGTACCGGCAGGCCCACAACATTAAAATAACAGCCCTCATGGCTCGCTACAAACTTCGCCGCGCCGCTTTGAATGCCGTAGGCACCCGCTTTATCATACGGGTCGGGCGTGTCCAAATAAGCCTCGATTTCCCCGTCGGTCAAAGGGGCAAATTCCACGCGCGTACTTTCGGAAAACAGCGTTTCCTCGCTTCCTTTGCGAATGCACACTCCTGTGTGCACCCAGTGGCTGCGCCCCGACAGCTTTTGCAGCATTTCTTTGGCATGGGCGCGGTCGCGCGGCTTGCCGAATACCACGCCGTCCACATCCACCACGGTATCGCAGCCAATCACCGTTTTTTCCGGCATCGTTTGGCTGACCGCATGACATTTCAGCTGCGCCAAGGTTTCGGCCAGCTGCTTGGGGCTTTCGGCTGTCACACCGCTTTCCTCAACATCTGCGGTACACACTTCAAATTCGGGCGTAATCAGCCCCAAAAGCTCTTTGCGGCGCGGCGACGCCGACGCTAAAACCAACTGCATGGCCTTATCCCTCCGTTGCCGTTTTACAGGATTTTTCAGGCTTTTCCCCTGTCCGGGGCATCCGCGGTTACCCCGGTCGAGCCAAAGCCGCCTTCTCCTCGCGCGGTTTCCCCCAAGGTTTGCACCTCTACCGGGGTAACACGCGCAATGGGCATCACGGCCAACTGAGCAATCCGCTCGCCGGTGCAAATTTCCACAGCCTCGCCGGAAAGATTGACCAGCGCCACATAGATTTCACCGCGATAGTCGGAATCAATCACCCCGACACCGTTCGGCAAAGAAAGCCCGCGCTTCATGCCTAAGCTGGAACGCGCAAACAAGAGCGCCACATGGTCTGCATCCGGCAGCTCAATGGCAATCCCGGTGGGGATGAGCGCCCGCTCCATCGGCGCAAGGGTGATGCTGCCGCCCGGACACACCGCCGACAAATCCATTGCCGCTGCGCCGGGCGTTGCATAAAACGGCATCACCGCTTCCTCTCTTAACCGTTTTATTTTCAGGTTCATGAACTTCCCTTTCCCGTGTCCTCGCGCGGCTTAAACAGCAAACCGCGCGTCATTTTTCCGTCATAGGCACGCTGTGCAAGCGCCATGCGCACCACTTCTTCCACGCGCTCAGGCGGTTCTATCGTAAAGTGAAGCACCATCCAGTCGGCGGGAATTTCCTTCACCCGGTCTGCCGCATAAAGCGCAATCGGGTTATAAATTGTGCGTACCCCTGCCGGGCCGGTGCAGCGCACCGGAAAGCGCATATTTTTGCGGTCAAGCAGTTCCCCCTCGCGGCTGCACCCGTCACAAGTGCGCACATTGCGCAGCGGACACGCGCGCGTCACCATCAGGGGAATATGGCCGTAAATAATACAAGCCAGCGGACTTTCACCCGCAATGGGCCGCATCTCGGCACAAGGAGTTTCCAGCCCGGCTGTCAGCAGCTCCAAGCCTTGCAGACTGTACTCGGCTGCCGACATCGCATTGGTCACATTTAGGCCAAAGCCGCCCATGGCCGGTGCGCCGTTCACCAGATGCAAGTGCGCCAAGTTGTGTACCACATAACCGGCAAATCCCTCTTGGCGTGTTTCCTGCACCAAACGAGCCACAGCCTGCTCCAGTGCGCCGAACTCTACACGCGGAAGCTCCAGCCACGTTTTTTCGCGCACAGCCTGAGGCACTTGCTGCCAGTGCTCTACCGGGACCACCAAACGTTCCAGCCCTTCGGACACACGCAGACAAGCGGCCAGCTGCTGCGGCGTTTCCACACGCGCCATCCAATGCTTTTCCTGCGGGTCTCGCACAGACAAGGCCGGTTCCGGCGCATCAAACACCCGCACCGGCGCAGTCTGCATCCTTTTTTCCAGCAGCTGCTCGAGTGCATCCCGGCGCATAGCGTTTACCTGAGAGGCAGGAAGGTACAACCCGTTTGCCTCTACTTCAATGTGCTTCACGCAGAACGGTGTGCCGCCTGTTTTGGACAGCGCACGCTCATAAGCAGAGCGCGGGTCATTGGCCGCCGGATCTGTTAAGGCATCCAGCTTTACAGCCACTTCATGGCCATCTTCATCGGACACGGCAAGCTCGGCTTTCCCCGGCTGCACCGTGAATGTTAAGCAAATGGGCACACTTTCCCGCTCCCTGCGAAATAATTCACGCAGCTTGGGTGCGGCTTGCTTTGCTTTTTCCACATCGTCCCCCGTGCGGACGCCAAACATGGTGCCGTCACGCCGCCCCGTAATATAACCATCCGTAAATCCAGAGCGAGAAAATACATTTTGTAGTAATTCTTCGTCGTACGGCTGCCCGCTGCGCGCCGCAATGCACGCATTTACCGCCGCCGCGACATACTCGGGGCTGCGCAGCCGTCCCTCAATTTTGACGGAATGCACACCCGCTTTGGCCAAATCGGGCAAATAGCGAATGTGGGAATGGTCTTTCAGGCTCAAGTGACAAGCGCCCGGCTCCCCCGCCGAAAACGGCAGACGGCACGGCCCGGCACACGCCCCGCGGTTGCCGCTTCTGCCGCCGAGAAACGCCGACATGTAGCACTGCCCGCTCACGCTCATGCAAAGTGCGCCGTGGATAAACACTTCCACCTCAATGGGGCTTGCCGCACAAACCGCGGCAATTTCCGCCAGCGACAGCTCACGCGCTAAAATCACGCGGGAAAAACCCATTTCCGCCGCCTGAATCGCGCCTTCTGCCGTGTGAATCGTCATTTGGGTAGAACCATGCAGCGGCAGGTCGGGCGCCATATCACGCGCCAGTGCAGCTACCGCCAAGTCCTGCACAATTAATGCATCCACACCTGCGTTTGCCGCCGCTTCAATCGCGCGGGCAGCCTCGCCCATTTCGTCGGGTGTCAGGGTAGTATTTAAGGTTAAATAGGTTTTTACGTTTCTTGCACGGCAAAAAGCCGCCGCCTCTTTAAGGCTTGCGGCATCAAAGTTGCCCGCTGTGCGGCGGGCATTTAAACGATGAAGCCCGAGATACACGGCGTCTGCCCCGGCGTAAACAGCCGCACGGAGCATGTCGGCATTGCCTGCCGGAGCCAGAATCTCGGGCATAAGACGCTGATTTTCCACCTTATTTCTGACCGTTTAAGTAGCCCAGCTCGCGACGCAGGCGCTCCACCTCGCGGCGCTCTTCTTCCAGCTCCAGCTTTGCTTTGGCGGCATCTTCCAAATAATCCTTAATCTGTGCGCGCATATTGTCTGCGCCGCTGGTGCTCTTTTTCAGCTCGTCCAAATATCCCAGCGCCGTCATCACAGCAGCCGTCGTTACAGAAGCCGACGGGTTCGCCGTCAGCATTTGGCTCATATCGGTATCCAGCTTTTCCGCCAGACTCAGCACATACTCCTCGGTATCCGTTGTCGCAATGACATAATTGGAACCGCAAATCTCAAGCTTAATTTTATTGGCAGGCATTTTTAAAACCCCTTTCCGTTATTCCTTGCCGCGCTTACTTTGCAATACATTGCTCGGCATTTTCTATTATAGACGAAAACAAGCTCAAGAAAAAGGGGATTTCTGAAAAAAAGTGATAATTCCTGCTTTTTTCTTGAAACCGGTGCACGAAAGGACTATAATGAACCATGGTATCTGTCTTAAAAATTTGTTCAAATGCGCGTAACAACGCACTAAAAAAAAGGGAGTGGAGCTTGTGAACAAAAAAATGACCGCACAGGAATTTGAAAAAATTCTCATTGATAAGCTGTTCAGCGAGTACAATGTTGACATGGAAAACGCCTCCGAAGAACAGATTTATCACGCTTTAGCGCTCATCATTCGCGGAATGCTGAGCAAAAAGCGCAAGCAGTTTGCTTCTCGTACTTACGGGGTAAACGGTAAAAAAGTGTACTATCTGTGCATGGAATTCCTGATGGGACGCAGCCTGAAAACCAACCTGTTCAACATGGGCCTGGACGAAGCCGCAGAAGCTGTGCTGAAAAAGCATGGTGTTCGTTTGGAGCGCATTTATGAGCAGGAGCCGGATGCCGGCCTTGGCAACGGCGGCCTCGGACGTTTGGCGGCATGTTATCTGGACGGCATGGCCACGGACGATATTCCCGGCACAGGTTATTCTATTTTGTATGAATACGGCATCTTCAAACAGAAAATTGTGGACGGCTGGCAGCAGGAACGCGCCGACAACTGGCTGCCCGGCGGGCGCGTGTGGCTGAAAAACCATCCCGACCAGTCGTTTGAGGTAAAGTTTGACGGCTTTGTAGAGGAAAGCTGGGAAGGCGACTATCATCACGTTCGCCATCGTGACTATTCTTCCGTCATTGCTGTGCCTTACGATATGTATGTTTCCGGTTATGACTCTGCGGGTGTTTCTCAGCTGCGCTTGTGGCGTGCCCAGGCTCCCGGCTTTGACATGACCAGCTTCAATGCCGGCGATTACACCGACGCCATGAACAAAAACGCCAACGCCGAGCTGATCAGCAAGGTGCTCTACCCGAACGACAACCACGTTGAAGGCAAAATTCTGCGTCTGCGTCAGCAGTATTTCCTTTCTGCCGCTTCGATTCACGACATCACCGAGCGTCACGCCTCTATCTACGGCACGCTGGACAACCTGCCCGACAAGGTGGCCATCCACATCAACGATACGCACCCCACGCTCGCCATTCCTGAATTGATGCGCGTATTGCTGGACGACTGCGGCTTCACTTGGGAAAAAGCGTTCGACTTGACCCGCCGTACCTTCGCCTACACCAACCACACGGTCATGAGCGAAGCTTTGGAGAAATGGAACATCGACCTGTTCCGCCGCACGCTGCCGCGCATTTACCAGATTTGCGAAGAAATGGATCGCCGCTGCCGCGAGGACTTCCACAAGGTGTTCGGTGACGACTGGGGCAAAATTGACTACATGGCCATTTTGGGCGACCATCAGGTGCGCATGGCGAATATCTGCTGCTATGTCTGCCACACCATCAACGGTGTTTCCAAGCTGCACAGCGACATTATCAAGCAAAGCGTGTTCCATGATTATTATTTGTATGCACCGGAAAAATTCACCAACGTAACCAACGGCATTGCCTATCGCCGCTGGCTGCTGGCTTCCAACCCCGGCTTGACCAAGCTGCTCACCGAAACGATCGACGACGGCTTTAAAAAGGACGCTTCTCAGCTGAAAAAGCTGGAGAAATTTGCCCACGACAAAACCGTTTTGCAGAAGCTGGGCGAGGTAAAAGCGCGCAATAAAGAAATTTTTGCCGCTCACCTTGCGGAAAAAACCGGCCAAAAAATTGACCCCAAGAGCATTTTCGATGTGCAGGTAAAGCGTATGCACGAGTATAAGCGCCAACACCTCAACGCGCTGAATATTGCCGCGCAATACCTGTATTTGAAAGATCATCCCAACGCCGACTTTTTACCGAAAACCTATATTTTCGGTGCAAAGGCTGCGCCCGGCTATTACATGGCCAAACAGATGATCCGTTTGATTTGCAAGCTGGGTGAGCTGATTGACGCCGACAAAACCGTGCGTGACAAGCTGCGTGTCGTCTATTTGGAAGATTACTGCGTCACCACCAGTGAACGTCTCATGCCCGCCAGCGAAATTTCCGAGCAAATCAGCTTGGCAGGCACAGAAGCATCCGGCACAGGCAACATGAAGTTTATGCTCAACGGTGCCATCACCCTGGGCACACTGGACGGCGCTAACGTAGAGATTGCGGACGCTGCCGGCATGGAAAACGAGATCATCTTTGGTATGCGCACCAAGGAGGCGCAGGAGCTTGCCCATTTCGGCTACCATCCCTCCACTTATATTGACGCTTGCCCGGAACTGGCCAGCGCACTTGACTTTATTGAAAAGGGCTGGAACGGCGAGAGCTTCCACGAGCTGGCTTCCAACCTGCGCACCAGTGACCCGTACATGGTAGCGGCCGACTTTAAGGCATACCGTGAGGCACAGCAGAAAGCTTCCGAGCTGTATGCCGCCAAGGGTCAGTGGAACCGCATGAGCCTGATGAACATTGCCAACAGCGGTATCTTCTCCGCCGACCGTGCTGTGTTTGAATACGCGCGCAATATCTGGCATGCGAACCCCATTCGATAATCTTTTTGCCGCAGCTTTCTGCGACGAAACGTGAAAATGACAGCAAACAGGGTGCGCACCGTCGCACCCTGTTTGCTCTATCCCCAGCCCTATACCGGGTCCTGTGATCCGTCATTCTATTGAAGGACGTGCCGATTTTCCCTGCTTGCCGCCAAAAGGCGGTAAGCCTGTGCGTCCCCGCGGCAGCCGGAAACATTCCGGCGCCGCTTGCAGGAGGTTTATGCATGACACCCATATATGACAGTCAAAAACAATTTTACAAAAGCCCCTATGGAGCTGTTGCCGCCGGAACCTCAGTCATCTTTCGCATTTGCGTACCGCTGAGCTGCGGCTGTCAGTCCCCTCGGTTTTTTTATAAACGCGATGGGTCTGATGTTTTTGCCGCCATTCCCATGCAGCACCAGCAAACAACGGATACCGATGTGGTGTTTACCATTTCGTTTACTCCCCCGCAGGCCGGGCTTTACTTTTACTACTTTGACTTATATGTCGATTATCAAAAGCTGTTTCGCGGCTCTCTCGGCCAGGCGGTAGTGACAACCGAGCAGGGCGAAGCCTATCAATTGACCGTTTATGAGCCGGACTTCAAAACGCCCGATGGCGTCAAGGGCGGCGTGATGTATCAAATTTTTCCCGACCGCTTTTTCGAGTCCGCGCCCCGCACCTCCATGCCCTTTAATGACCGTGTGTATCGCACGGATAAAACGGGCGAACCCTATTTCTATCCCACCGAAACAGGCGGCTTTTTGAATATGGATTATTACGGAGGCGATTTGGAAGGCATCCGCATGAAACTGCCGTATTTATCAGGCCTTGGCGTAACGGTAATTTATCTGAACCCCATTTTTGAGGCGCATTCCAACCACCGTTACAACACCGCCAACTATATGAAAATCGATCCGCTTTTGGGCACAGAGAAGGATTTCCAGCATCTTTGCCGGGATGCATCCGCTTTGGGCATTCGCATTATTTTGGACGGCGTGTTCAGCCATACCGGTTCCGATTCCATTTACTTTAACCGCGAACAGCGCTATCCTCAGCCGGGCGCGTATCAAGACCCGGAAAACCCTTACCGCCCCTGGTACGATTTTTCGCCCCAGTATGCCTGCGGCTATCGCAGTTGGTGGGGGTTTGAAACCCTGCCCGAGGTGAATGAAAACGATTTTTCCTACCGTCAGTTTATCTGCGGCAAAGACGGCGTCATCGACCACTGGCTGCGCCTTGGCGCTTCCGGCTTCCGCCTGGATGTAGCCGACGAGCTTCCCGACGATTTCATTGAGGAAATTCGCCGTGCCGTGAAGCGAAACGGCCCCGACAAATTGCTGATTGGCGAGGTTTGGGAAGACGCTACCAATAAATGGAGCTATGGCACACGACGCACTTATCTGCTGGGAAAAGGGTTAGACTCCGTGATGAATTACCCCTTCCGAACTGCTGTTTTAAACTTTGTGAAGGGCGGCAGCGGATTAGCGGCAGCGGATTCTATCACACGCATCTGTGAAAATTATCCTGCTCCGGCGCTGCATACGCTGATGAATTTTCTTTCAACGCATGACACCGTACGTGCCATTACGGAAATTGCCGGGGAAAGCTGCGAAGGGCACGACCGCTACTGGCAAAGCAAGCGGCGTTTAAGCGATGAGCGCTATGAGTACGGCATCCAGCGCATGGCGCTGGCCTACGCTATGCTGTATACCCTGCCGGGTATCCCCTGCATTTATTACGGCGATGAGGTGGCCATGCAGGGTTACAAAGACCCGTTTAACCGCGCTTATTTTGAGTGGGACTCCAATGAGCAGCGTTTGCGGCGTGTGGTGCGTCAGCTGGCGCGTCTGCGTGAGCAGTGCCGTGCCCTTTGGGACGGCGGATTCACCGTTTTAAAAGCCACCGAAACCACGCTGCACTATTCCCGTCATAATGACAGCGATACGGCAGAGTGTTTTATTAACTGCGGCAATGCCCATGTGCACACCTTTATGCTGGGACGTGCTGTTGCAGTTCCTCCGCTTCATTTTGCTGTCTGCACCAGCACCGCCAAAAAAATTGCATTTTTCAGCGCTGAATAAAACTGAATTTGCATAAAAAAGTGTCGGGAAGGCTTTTGGCTTTCCCGACACTTGAGGCTGTCGAAAAACTGCCGCCTGATTCNNAGCCCTCTTTTCCATTTTAGATAAGGTTCAGTTTGTGAAAAAGCAAAGCTTTTTCGACAAACTGAAGTGTCGGGAAAGCTTTTGGCTTTCCCGACACTTTTTTTGTTGCTAGCGCTTATACGCCATTATATTTTAACCGTGCCCCCAGCGTCAAATACAGCGTATCCGCCGGGCGTGACATAGAAATGGTCGTCAACACGGGTTTCATATTGATAACCGCCATTGATTGCATAGTCTAGCACACCAAACAGCAATAGCCGCTGCGTATAGAAAATACCTGCTGTGCACAGCGCTGCAAAGAGCACAAAAATAACCACACAGGCCCACACAGTTGTTTTTAAATGAGGGTCCCCGCCTGTTTTTTTGTACAGCTCCGCGTTAAATGTATTAGCGTTATAAATTGCCAAGCCCAGCCCCCACACAGCACAAAGCGCCACGGCCAGCAAAAACTGCGGTTCCCCCGTGACAGAACTGCCGCCAAACATGCTTTGCCATAAAAAATACGGCAAACGCATAAAGTAAGCTGCTGTGAGTAAAAGCAGCACCAGAAGATAGGGCGCAAACAGCCGAAAAAAGCGTGCGTAGCAACGATGGTACAGCGTGTGGAACATCCCCCCGAAAAACGCAGCTGCATTAAATCTTGCCGCCTGCCCCTGTGCCAGCCGCTCAAACTCGCGCGCATAGTACGGGTGGCTTGCAGGCTGCTTACGTTTTGGAAACACCGCCGCACAGTAGGGGCACTGCGCCGTATTCCTTTTTACTTTATATCGACACACAGGACATCTCATCGCACTCACCTGCTTTTCCTCTTTCGATAATTTTGACATTGTTAACAGTATAGACGTACCGGCGCAGTTTTTCAAGTAGCGGTTTGAAGGCCATTGCGAAAGCCTGCGGAATAGCGCGCATGATATTGTACGGCTTTTTTTCGTAAAAAAGGCGGAAAATATGTAAAAAAAGCGGAAAAAGCGTCAAAAACAGCTTTGCAATCGGGCCGTTTTTTTGATAGAATGTACTCAACTTAATCAACTGCTTCCCAACGCTGAAGGTACCGAGATGCTTGGCAGAGCGCTGAAAGACGGTTGGTTGATAAGGAGGGAATATTATGGATGTGTTGTTAACTGCTGATGCAATTGTGTGGCTGCTGCTTACCATTGTGTTTGTCATAGCCGAAGGCGTCACCACTGCAATGATTTCTGTTTGGTTTGCCATTGGCGCAGCCGCAGCCTTAGTTACCAGTGTTTTCACCGACTCTTGGCTGCTTCAAACATTTGTCTTTTTGGCTGTCAGCGCCGTTGTTTTGTTTGCGTTTCGGCCCTATGCCATGCGCCAGCGCAAGACAGGCGGTGTGCAGACGAATTTTGAAACCAATATCGGAAAAATCGCAACGGTTCTTACCCCGATACAGCCGGGGCAAGTGGGACGTGTACGTTTGGAGGGCGTGGATTGGAACGCCGTTTCAAACAGCCCCTTGGAAGTGAATGCGCCCTGTCGCGTCACCGATTTGCAGGGCACGACTCTCACGGTTGTGCCGGTGGAGACGCAAAGCACTGTTCATGCGTCATAAGCGGTCTGTTCCGTGCATTGAATTCTTTTGTCAAAACAGCTTATCCAAGCTGTTGAAAAAATTTTTTCCTAAGGGAGGAAAGAGAAATGGAACTGTTTTTAGTCTTTTTACTTTTGGTCGCCATCGTTTTGGCGGTCATCGTGACCAACTTCCGCATCGTGCCGCAGGCTTCGGTGTTTGTTGTGGAACGTATGGGCGTTTATTACAGCACTTGGACGGCGGGCATTCACTTCAAAATGCCGTTTTTGGATCGCATCGCCAAGAAAGTTTCCTTGAAAGAGCAAGTGGTTGACTTTAAACCCCAGCCGGTTATCACACGCGATAACGTTACGATGCAGATTGACACCGTCGTATTCTTCCAGATTACCGACGCTAAGATGTTTACTTACGGCGTAGAGCGCCCGCTGGCTGCCATTGAGAACCTGACGGCAACCACACTGCGTAACATCATTGGTGAGATGGAGCTCGACCACACGCTGACCAGCCGAGACATCATCAACACAAAAATCACCTCGATTTTGGACGAAGCCACTGATAAGTGGGGCATCAAAGTGAACCGCGTTGAGGTAAAGAACATCATTCCGCCGGCAGAAATCCAAGACGCCATGGAGAAACAAATGAAGGCCGAGCGTCAGCGCCGCGAAAGCATTCTGCGTGCAGAAGGCGAAAAGAAGAGCGCCATCCTGGTGGCCGAAGGCGAAAAGGAAAGCGCCATCCTTCGTGCAGATGCTGTGCGTGAGCAGCGCATCCGTGAGGCACAAGGTGAGGCACAGGCCATTATGGAAGTGCAGAAGGCATTGGCCGACTCGCTGCGTCTGCTGAATGAGGCTGCCCCGAACGATAAGGTTCTTGCCTTAAAGAGCCTCGAAGCTCTGCAAAAAGTGGCCGACGGCAAAGCAACCAAGCTGATTATCCCCAGCGATATTCAAAATATTACCGGTTTGCTGGCCGCTGCCAAAGAGACTGTTTCCGACAAATAACGCGCTTTTCTGAATACGCTGTACCAATTCAATCTTGCAATTTTTCAAAAATTGCGTTTCGCCCGCGGGAAACCGCGGGCGTTTTTTTATTGTTCCCCCGCTTTACTTGCATATGAAAAGCCGCCCAGTGCCGAAACTGGGCGGCGGCATAAAACCATTGCTCATTCAGAAAGCGAATTATTTTTAACTTCTATTTTGCCGAATTCTTTTTCATACTCAGCAACGCGCTTTTTCAGGTATTGCTCAATTTCTTTATTGGCAGAACGACCCTCGGAGTCCGCAAGATAGCGGAACTTCTGAAAGAGAATGCGATCAACGCGAAGTGTGTATCTCAACAGCTTTTGATCCATGCTTGCATACCACCTTTTAATCCTGCGGATGTTCTTCTGTCGCCGGGTTTTCTTCGGGCATGGCAATTTGGCCATTCTCCCCTTCAAATGCTTTGATACATTGGCGAATCAAATACAAAATTTGACCGTTAGCAGAACGCCCTTCATATTGGGCAATATAACGCAGCTTATAATGAAGCTCTGGATCTACTTCAATTCCCAGGTGTTTATTGTTTTTATTTCTCATAACATTCCTCAAAATCTTAATTCAGCCATATTTTAAGACATCTCTGAGCAATGAAAAGATGGCGCATCATTTACTCCAATTTAATTTCTCCATGTTTTTCTTCATACTTTTCAATGGCGTCTCGAATCAATATCAAGATTTCGCTGTTGGCACTGCGCCCTTCATAATCCGCCACAACATGCAGCTTGTTCAGCATTTTCTCATCAATGCGAATAGATAAACTCTTGATTGCCATAAAAA
Source organism: Faecalibacterium sp. UBA1819 (assembly GCA_002315015.1). GTDB lineage: Bacteria > Bacillota > Clostridia > Oscillospirales > Ruminococcaceae > Ruthenibacterium > Ruthenibacterium avium. The sequence continues at coordinate 13,713 of DCEX01000030.1, read as the reverse complement.
CCTCAAAAATAAATTTATTATGTGTTTATTATATATCTATATTGTGCTATCATTGATAAGAATGAATGCAAATTGAATTTAAAATATATCTAAATTGAGGTTGTTATGAAAATTGCGATTATAGGTTCAAGAAATCTGACCGTTGAAAATCTGGAAAAATACCTGCCTTTGGGGGTGACTGAAATTGTGTCTGGCGGGGCAAAGGGAATTGATACTTGTGCCAGAGACTACACCCACCAAAAAGGCTTGAAGCTGACCGAATTCCTGCCTGAGTATCAAAAGTATGGCCGCGGCGCACCACTGCGGCGGAATTTGGAGATAATTGCTTATGCAGATGAGGTGATTGCCTTTTGGGACGGGCAGTCCCGAGGAACAAAATTCGTAATAGAAGCATGTCAAAAGCAAAAGATTAAAATAAGCGTTTATCGAAAAAAGTAGTAGGAGTAAAGGCAAAAGACGTTTTTTCTGTTTTTTTGTCAAAAAAGAGTTGCCTTTCCAGACACTTTCCATTAGAATTAGTAAATGGATTTTTTACATACTTTTTTCACATTTTCTGTTTTTGTTCCACGCCGGGTCCGGCAATACCGTTGCAGTCGTGAGAAATGCTTCTCATTTCTGATAATATTTTATTGGAGGATTGTTTATGGAAAAATTCTTTCATTTGAAAGAAAACGGCACCAATGTCCGCACCGAAATTATGGCGGGCATTACGACCTTCTTGGCAATGGCGTACATTTTGGCCGTTAACCCGGCAATGCTGGGTGACGCTGGAATGCCCAGTGCCGGTGTATTTATGGCTACGGCGCTGTCGGCCGCATTTGCCACGCTGATTATGGCGTTTTGGGCAAACTATCCCATTGCACTGGCTTCCGGCATGGGCTTGAACGCCTACTTTGCCTACACCGTGTGCGGCTCTTTGGGCGCTCAAGGCATTGAGAACCCGTGGCGCATTGCATTGACCGCTATTTTGGTAGAGGGCCTCGTGTTTGTCATTCTTTCGCTGTTCAAGTTCCGTGAAACGCTGGTGAACAGCATTCCTGAAAACTTGAAGTACGGCATCACGGCGGGCATCGGCCTTTTCATTACGATTGTCGGCTTGAAAGGCGCAGGCGTGATTGTGCCCAATGAAAGCACCTTGATCGCTTTGGGCAATGTAGGCGACGCTTCCGTTGCGCTGGCTCTCATCGGCACATTAGCCATCGGCGCTATGATGTACTACAACATCAAAGGTGCCATTTTGTGGGGCATTCTGCTCACATGGATTCTCGGCATTTTTGCCCAGCTGTCCGGCTGGTACACCGGTGTTTCGGTACTTCCCGATTTTGCCTCTAACAATGTGTTGACTGGTTTTTCCGATATGAGCAAAATCGCCTTCCAATTTGATTTCAGCTATGTGGCAAACAACGCCGTAAACTTTGCGGTGATTGTGTTCGCGTTCTTGTTCGTAGATTTGTTTGATACCATCGGCACCTTGATTGGTGTTGCTGCCAAGGGCAACTTGCTGGACAAAGACGGCAAGCTGCCGCGCGTAGGCAAAGCGCTGATGGCAGACGCACTGGGCACGGTTGCCGGTTCCTGCATGGGTACTTCTACGGTTACCAGCTTCGTGGAGTCCTCCGCTGGCGTAGCAGAAGGCGGCCGAACCGGTTTGACTGCACTGACTGCTGCTGTGCTGTTTATCTTGTCCATCTTCCTTTCGCCCATTTTCCTTGCCATCCCCGGCTTTGCCACAACCCCGGCTCTCGTTGTTGTGGGTATGCTGATGATGAGCAGCGTTTCCAAGGTGAAGTTTGAGGGTGACATGGCGGATGTCATGGGTGCTTTTGTAGCCATTATGATGATGCCCTTCACCTACTCCATTGCCAATGGCATTATGTTTGGCGTTCTCACCTGGCTGGTTCTGAAAGTGGTACGCGGCAAGTTCAAAGAAATCCACCCCATTATGTGGGTCGTCGGCGCACTGTTTGTACTGCGTATTATTACCATTATTCTCGGCATTTCCAGCTAATAGAGCTAGATTAGAAAACAGCGGCCCCCCGTTGAGATATCTCAACGGGGGGCCGCTGCCTTATTGCTCTTTTTAGGGGTAAGCTCTTTTAATATTTGTCGCTGGCGCCGTCCTGCCAATCGGCATGGCTCTGCACAGCAGACTCTGCTTGCGGGAGATGCATTCCTGTCATGCCATCCGGCAATTTAAACTGTCCAATCAACTGCTTCAAGCGTTCTGCCTGGCTGGACAGCTCTTCGCTCGCGGCAGCCGACTGCTCTGCCGTGGCAGAGTTCGTATGAATAACGCTGGAAATATCGCCTAAATTTGTGTTAATCTGCTTCATGGCATCCGCCTGACCCTGAGAAGCATCCGAAATACGGTTAACCGACTCGGTCACGCCCTTGGCCTGATCGATCAGGCTCAACAAAGATTCCCGAGTTTCACGCGAAGCCTTGGTTCCCTCTTGAATCGAGCGCAGAGAATCTTCGATGAGCTGACGAATTTCCTTAGAAGCTTCCGCACTTTTCGAGGAGAGATTGCCTACCTCGGTTGCAACAACGGCGAAGCCTTTTCCTGCTGCACCGGCGCGCGCCGCTTCCACCGAAGCGTTCAAAGCCAAAATATTGGTTTGGAACGCGATGTCCTCAATCGTTTTAATAATGTTGCTGATTTTCGCGGAACCGTTGCTGATGTTCGTCATCGTTTGCGACAAGTGTTCCATCTGCTGGCCGCAGCGGCCCAACAGCTCACCGGCACAAATCGTTTGCTCGTTTGCCGTCTGGGACGCGCTGGCGTTGGCTTCAATGCGGCCCGAAATATCCTCCATCGTACCGGTTAAGGATTCCATCGAAGTCGACTGCTCGGTAGCGCCCTGCGCCAATGCCTGTGCACCGTAAGAAACCTGCTCAGAGCCTGCCGCAACTTGGTCGGCCGCACAAGAAATATCTGCTAAAAGCGTGCGCATTCTTTGGATAAAGCTTTCAATCGAGGTTTGAATGGGACGGAAGTCTCCCTCAAACTCAATGGGGGATTCGACCGTCAAATCGCCCTGCTCCAAAGCCTTCATGCCGAAGTCAATGGCCTGTACATAAGTGGAAAGCGTTTCGGCACACTCGTTCATAATGTCTGCCATTTCCCCGATCTCATCATCGTGGACACGCTGAATTTTGAAATTCAAATCACCCTTTTTCAAACGGCGCAAAGCCTCTTTGACATCGGCCACCGGCTTAAGGCGGTTTGCCAGCAGCTTTTTCAAAAGCACTGCCGTTATCACAACGTCAATGGTGAGCGTCAATCCCAAAAGGAAAATTAAGAAAATGGTGTCGTGCTGATATTCTTCCCAAGAAAGGCCAATTAAAATTTTCCAGCCCAGCTGTTCTACGGGCACAATGCTGCCCACTTTCTTTTCCCCATTCAGATGGTAAGTAAACAGGCTTCCTGTGGGGTTATCCAGCTCTTTGAGCGCTCCGCTGTCTGTAATGCCCAGCGAATCGAAGCTCCGCCCCATAACGGATGTATTTTCAAAACCAATTACCGTATTATCCCTACTGAGCAGCATCAAACGCCCGGTTTCGCCAAAAGAAAGCTCAGCCAAGAGCTCGCTGAAAGTGTCCAGGCGCAGGTCTAAGCAAAGTACGCCGCCCACTTGGCCATTGGTTTTCTGAACCGGAGCGGCAATGGAAACACACATGGTTCCAGTAGAAACATCTTCATAAGGCTGAAGCAGCATAATATTTCCGGTATTGGCCGCCTCGTAGTAAGAGCGTGTATTAAAAGCAACACCGGCTGTCGAACCGTCGGGCAGATACACTTCATTTTCCGCCACACTGCCAACACCCATGCCCAAAATATCCGAATAACTTTCCACGGCTGTCTGCATTGCCTTTCCGGCGCTGCGGTATGCCTCCGACTCCGACAAAGGCGCATCCTTTTTGCTTTCGGTGATGGCGGTTCTCAAATTAGAATCGTTTGCCAATGTGGCAGCCAACATTGCGTAACGCTCAATAAAGTCCTCTACCTGAACTTGAGCGCCAAGCTGTGTTTGCTCCATATAATCGGTTGACTTTCTTGCCACAATCTTGCTTGCCACAATTCCCATCAATACAGCGGTCAGTACATTCAAAATCACCAAAACTACCAGCGAATAAGTGCTCAAAATGACTGACAAGTGTTTACTTTTCCATCTTTTTTTCACATGCTCCATCCTCTCTTTTTGTTTTCTTTCATAATCGTTTTTCAGAACAAAGGCGCTCAATTAGTTGCCTGGGCAACTAATTGCATAAAAAGCCTCATCGCAATTGAAACAAAGCCCCCTGTTCAGGTCTTTTAAGCGCTGCTTTTCAGCACTCCGCCATACATTCAAGTACATATTATGTAGTAAAGCCAACCGCTTGTCAATCATTTTATTTCATTTTTTCGATTTTTGTCAATTTTGACTTTGTGGCTTTTATATTTTTACAAGAATCCATATATTTTACCGGATTCTTCCAGTTGTTAAAAAATTGTCACTTTTGCGCTTGCGAAAATGAGAAAAAGAAGCTATAATAAAACCAGTATGCAAGGGAATTTGCATCAGCTTGACTTTTAAATCAGAAAGGGAGTTTTGCCAATGAGTTCTCTCGGTAAAAAGACTGTCGAAAATCTCGACGTGCGCGGCAAGAAGGTTCTTGTTCGCTGCGATTTTAACGTCCCCATGAAAGAGGGCGTCATCACCAATGACAACCGTATTGTTGCGGCACTGCCGACCATCAAAAAATTGGTCGAAAACGGCGGCCGCGTGATTCTGTGCAGCCACTTGGGCAAACCCAAAAACGGCCCGGAAGAGAAATTCAGCCTGGCACCTGTTGCGGTTCGTTTGAGCGAGCTGCTGGGCAAAAACGTTGTGTTTGCCAACGATGACAACGTTGTAGGCGAAAATGCAAAGGCCGCGGTTGCCGCTATGAACGACGGCGACGTTGTGCTGCTGCAAAACACCCGTTTCCGCAAAGAGGAAACCAAAAACCTGCCCGAGTTCAGCGAGGAGCTGGCAAGCTTGGCTGACGTTTACGTCAACGATGCGTTCGGCTCTGCTCACCGCGCACACTGCTCTACTGCCGGCGTAACCGACTACATCAAGGATACTGCTGTCGGCTATCTGATGGAGAAGGAAATCCGCTACCTGGGCAACGCTGTGAACGACCCCGTGCGTCCGTTTGTTGCTATCTTGGGCGGCGCTAAAGTTGCCGATAAGCTGAACGTGATCGAGAACCTGCTGAACAAAGTGGACACGCTGATCATCGGCGGCGGCATGGCCTACACCTTCTTGAAGGCACAGGGCAAAGAAGTGGGCAAGAGCCTCGTGGACGACGAGAAGCTCGACTACTGCCGCGATATGCTGAAAAAGGCTGAGGAAAAGGGCGTGAAATTGCTGCTGCCGGTTGATACCGCTGTTGCAAAATCCTTCCCCGATCCCATCGACGCAGAAATCGAAGTTTCCTATGTTTCCTGCGACGAGATTCCTGCCGACGTAATGGGTCTGGACATCGGCCCCAAGACGGAAGCTTTGTTTGCTGACGCAATCAAAACTGCAAAAACCGTGGTTTGGAACGGCCCCATGGGCGTGTTTGAGAACCCGACTTTGGCAGCCGGCACTCTGGCTGTCGCAAAGGCAATGGCAGCGGCAGACGCTACTACCGTTATCGGCGGCGGCGACTCCGCAGCAGCTGTCATTCAGCTGGGCTATGCTGACAAGATGACCCACATTTCCACCGGCGGCGGCGCTTCTCTGGAGTATCTGGAGGGCAAGGTTCTGCCCGGTATCGACTGCATCGCCGCAGAGTAATTTGCTGTCGGCGCAGCGGTTGGTTCGCTGTGCCCATGCGGTGGGTACGGCATGTTAACCGAAACCGGAAAGGGGCTGCTGCTTGCAGGCAGCAGCCCCTTATTTAATCTTCTTACCGAAAGGATGTTTCTTCAATGAATAAAGCCAAGCGCAAACCCGTTATCGCAGGCAACTGGAAAATGAACAAAACTGCTACCGAGGCAGTAGAGCTGATTGACGCTTTGATTCCCGCCGTAAAGGATGCCGACTGCACGGTTGTGATCTGCACTCCGTTCACCACTTTGGCTACGGCTGTGGAAAAATGCAAAGGCACCAACATCTGCGTTGGCGCTGAAAACGTTCACTTTGAGAAGTCCGGCGCTTACACCGGCGAAATTTCCGCCGACATGCTGGTGGATTTGGGCGTAAAATACGTTATCACCGGCCACTCTGAGCGCCGTCAGTACTTCGCAGAAACAGACGAAACCGTCAACAAGCGCACCAAAGCTGCTTTGGAAGCCGGTTTGACCGCCATTGTCTGCGTAGGTGAAAGCCTGGCACAGCGCGAGCAGGGCGTTACTGAGGAGCTGGTGCGTCTGCAAACCAAAATTGCTCTGCAAAATGTAACCGCAGAGGAAATGAGCCGCGTTATTATCGCTTACGAGCCGGTATGGGCAATCGGCACAGGCCGCACAGCAACTGCCGACCAGGCAGAGGAAGTTTGCGCAGCGATCCGCAAGGTGCTGGGCGAGCTGTACGGCGAAGCTGTGGCTGAGGCTGCTGTGGTGCAGTACGGCGGCAGCATGAACGCAGCCAATGCCGAGGAATTGCTGTCCAAACCCAACGTGGACGGCGGCCTGATCGGCGGCGCTTCCCTGAAAGCAGATGCTTTCGGCGCTATTGTTGCAGCTGCATCGAAATAAGCATTTTGAAACAGTGCCGCACGGCTTTCTATGGGCTGAAAAGCCCCGCGCGGCACTGCCGTATTTTCACCGCTCCGGCTGCCGGACGCGGTGCGTAGAAAGGATTCTTATATTTATGGCTAAAAAACCTTTACTTTTGTGCATTTTGGATGGCTTCGGCTGGGTTCCCGACCAAACCTACGGCAACGCCATTGTCGCCGCCAAAAAACCGAACATTGACAAGCTGTTTGCCAGCTACCCGTACACCACCATCGGCGCCTCCGGCATGGATGTCGGTTTGCCCGACGGCCAGATGGGCAACAGCGAGGTGGGTCATACCAACATCGGCGCCGGCCGCATTGTGTATCAGGAATTGACCCGCATCACCAAAGCCATTCAGGACGGCGATTTCTTCAAAAACGAAGCGCTGGTTGGCGCTTGCAAAGCCGCAAAAGAAAACGGCAAAGCGCTGCACCTGATTGGTCTGCTGTCCAGCGGCGGCGTTCACAGCCACAACGAGCACCTGTATGGCCTGTTGGAGCTGGCAAAGCGCGAGGGCTTGACCGAAGTGTACATTCATGCCATCACCGACGGCCGCGATGTGCCGCCCAGCTCTGCAAAAGACTTTGTGGCTGATTTGGAGGCAAAATGTGCTTCCATTGGCGTAGGCAAAATTGCAACTTTGTCCGGCCGTTACTATGCAATGGACCGCGACAACCGCTGGGAGCGTGTGGAAGCCGCTTATGCCGCTATGGTATACGGCGAGGGCAACCACGGCACCCCGGCTGAGATTGTGGAGAAATCCTATGCCGAGAATGTAACCGACGAGTTCATTGTGCCTTCCGTTACCTGTGAGGGCGGCCGCATCAGCGCGGGCGACAGCGTGGTGTTCTTCAACTTCCGCCCGGACCGTGCCCGCGAAATCACCCGCACCTTTGTGGATCCCGACTTCAACGGCTTCACCCGCAAAAACGGCTTCTTCCCCGTTCACTACGTCTGCTTTACCCAGTACGACGCTACCATGCCGAATGTTGAAGTGGCCTTCAAGCCGCAGAGCTTGACCAACGTGATGGGCGAGTATCTGGCCAAAAACGGCAAAACTCAGCTGCGCATTGCGGAAACCGAGAAGTATGCACACGTCACGTTCTTCTTTAACGGCGGCGTTGAGGCTGCTTTTGAGGGCGAGGACCGCGCACTGATTAACAGCCCGAAGGTTGCCACCTATGACTTGCAGCCGGAAATGAGCGCTTACGAAGTGGCTGACGAGTGCGTTGCACGCATCGAAAGCGACAAGTATGACGTCATCATTTTGAACTTTGCCAACTGCGATATGGTTGGCCACACCGGCGTATTTGATGCCGCTGTTAAAGCTGTGGAAGCAGTAGACGCTTGCGCAGGCAAAGTCATTGACGCTGTTTTGGCAAAGGGCGGCGCGGTTCTGCTGACCGCTGACCACGGCAATGCCGACCAGATGTATGACCCGGACCCCGAGCATCCCTTCACGGCACACACCACCAACCCGGTTCCGTTCCTCGTGGCCGGTCTTGGCGACGTTTCGCTGCGCAAGGGCGGTGTCTTGGCAGACATTGCTCCCACCATGCTGAAGATTCTCGAGCTGCCTCAGCCCGAAGAAATGACCGGCAAAAGCATTATCGAATAAGATTCGCCATCAAAAGGCGCCGCAGGACTCATCTTTGCGGCGCCTTTTTTCATAAGAAAAACACGTCGAAATATCAAGGAGAGTTCCCATGACTTTAGCGGAAAAACAAGCGCTGGCAGACAAAATTGCCAACATTGCCAAACAAGCAGGCAAGATGATTGCCGAAACAAAAGCCACACAAGTGACGCAAAAAAGCAGTGTTGCGGATGTCGTCACCGATATGGACTTAAAAAGCCAGCAATTCATTATTCAAGAATGTGCCAAACTGCTGCCGAACAGCTCTTTTTTGGCCGAGGAGGAAGGCCGGCAAACGATTGGCGCGGGATTTACCTGGGTGATCGACCCCATTGACGGAACTACGAATTATATGTACCAATATCAGCACTCTTGTGTTTCCATTGCGCTGTATGAACACGGCCACGCCTTAATCGGCGTTGTTTATAACCCCTATTTAGACGAGTGCTTTCTGGCAATTGACGAGTGTCAAAGCACCTGCAACGGTGTGCCGATTCACGTCAGCGAAAATACGATGTCGGAGGGGCTGGTTTTAATTGGAACCTCTCCGTATCACAAGCATTTAGCAGACCAAAGCTTCTCCGTGTTTAAACGCCTCTTTTTGGCTGCTCGGGATTTGCGCCGCAGCGGAAGTGCTGCGCTCGACTTATGTTATGTTGCATCCGGCCGTGCAGACGCCTTTTATGAAGCCATTTTGCAGCCATGGGACTACGCAGCCGGGCTGCTCATTTTGCAGCAGGCGGGCGGAATGACACAAGCGGATACTCCCGATGCCTTCACGAAACTTCAGCCCACTGGTGTTCTTTGCTCCAACGCCGTTTGTCATGAGGACTTTTGCCGCCTTGTCCAACAGGATTGAGCTTCGAGCCGCTCATCAGATTTCCATTTCTCCTAAATGATGGTAAAAAGCGCCATTCTTTTGCCGACTTTACCTAAAGTTTACATGAAGTTTACCGGATGGCGATAGTATGTGTCATTTATTTTATGTTATTGTAAAATAAAGCTAAAAACACACTAGGAGAGTGTGAAAAATAAACATCACGCTGTGTGCCTCATGTACACAGCACAGATAACAACACAGGAATGTTCCGGGTAAAATCTCAGCGCCAGCGCTGAGTGGGTTTTGCGCCTCTTTGGGTTTCCTGTGTTTTTTTCTGGGGTGTCTTTTGCATTCCCTCCAACAGCTTAAAGGAGAATTGTTGTGAAATTTAGTGACATTATGGGACTTTTAGGCGGCCTTGCCCTATTTTTGTATGGTATGCAAATGATGGGCAGCGGCTTGGAAGCCGCCGCCGGCAACCGCATGAAACAAATTTTGGAAAAGCTGACGGCCAATCGTTTTTTAGGTGTGGCCATCGGCGCTGTCATCACCGCTGTCATTCAGTCCTCCTCGGCCACGACGGTTATGGTGGTAGGCTTTGTCAACTCCGGCATGATGACGCTGCGCCAGGCCGTTTGGATCATCATGGGCGCCAATATCGGCACCACGATTACCGGCCAGCTGATTACGCTCGATGTAGGTGAACTGGCGCCGCTGTTTGCTTTCATCGGTGTGGCGCTTGTGGTGTTTTTCAAAAATCCGCAAACACGCCATTGGGGACAAATCGTTGCCGGCCTCGGCGTTCTGTTTATCGGCATGGAAATGATGAGCAGTGCGATGATGCCGCTGCGTGATTCCGAAGCGTTTGTGTCTTTGATGACCCGTTTTTCCAACCCGATTCTCGGCATTTTGGCCGGTGCTGTCTTTACGGCTATCATTCAGTCCTCGTCGGCTTCTGTCGGTATTTTGCAAGCTTTGGCCAAGAGCGGCGTTATCAATTTGGGCGGCGCAGTTTATGTCTTGTTCGGCCAAAATATCGGCACTTGTATTACAGCTGTTTTGGCTTCCATCGGCACCAGCCGCAACGCAAAACGCACCACAATTATCCACCTGCTGTTCAACATCATCGGCACCATAATTTTCACCATTTTGTGTATGCTGACACCGCTTACCAGCTGGATGGAAATGCTGACGCCCGGCAATCCCACCGCGCAAATCGCCAATATGCACACCTTGTTTAACATTGCTACTACCATCCTTTTGCTTCCGTTTGGTTCTATGCTGGCAACCTTGGCACAAAAAATTCTGCCCGAGCTTCCCAGCGAGAACGAGGACGAGCATCACTTGGCGTTCTTGCCCGCAAAATCTGCGCGTGACTACCGCATCGGCGGCAGCGCCATCGCCACCAACAGCTTGTGGCGTGAATGGGAGCGCATGCTGGGCATGGTGAAAAAGAATGTTGACGCCAGCTTTGATGCTGTTTTGCAGAAAAAGCCCCAAATGATTGAAGAAGTAGAAGAACGCGAAGAATATATCGACTATCTGAATAAAGAGCTTGCCTCCTATATCACGAATGTCATCGCCTATGAAAGCAACGAGGAAGACTCCGCCTTCATTGGTGCATTGTTCAAAGCAACATCCGACTTGGAGCGCATTGGCGACCACGCCATGAACATTTGCGGCTATACAAAGCGCATGGAAGAAAAACGCCTCAGTTTTTCCGAGGTTGCACAGCAAGAAATCCTTTCCATGAAGGAGACAGCACTTTCTGCTTTGAAATTGGTCACACATCCCGGACTTTCGTCGGAGGAACGTTTGGTAAAAATTGCGGCGGTGGAACAAAAAATTGACGACATGACAACACAATATCGTCAAAACCAAATTGACCGCATGAAGGAAGGCACTTGCAGCAATGAAGCCTGTGTGCTTTATTCCGAAATGCTCACCGACTTTGAGCGCATCGGTGACCATGTGCTGAACTTGGGACAACAGCTGTCCTTCACCCGCTTTTTAACCCATCCCGAAACGGAACCCGTCACTGTTTAAACAAAAGAGACTGTCGAAAAACTGTCGCCTGATTCAAAAAGAAGACGAGTTGCAAGGGGAAAAAGGCTTGGAAAAGGGGGNNAAAGCTTTTTCGACAAACTGAACTCCCCGCTTTTGCCTTTAAGCAAAAGCGGGGCGTTTTACGTTATGATGCTATTTATGATACAGAAGGAACACCGGGAACCTCTTTATCCTCCGGTTCCGATTCGGTGCCGAATTCCTCTTTTAATGCTTGCTGCACCGCATCATTTTCTTCTTGCGACATGGCAAAAATCTGGTCAATGTCTACAATAGGCTGTTCTTGCTCGGCAGCCTGTGGGGCGGGCGCAGGCGCCGAAGGCGGCACATCAACAGACGGTGCAGACGGCTGAACGCTTCCCTGAAACGAAACATAGTCCTCTTGCTGGGGCGTTTTCAGCAAATAAATTCCTGCGCCCACCAGCAGCGCCGCCACCACCAGCGTGGGTACACCATACAAAAAGTTACTCAGCCAAACGATGCCAAAGCTGTGTGCAATCTCCCACAGCGTGGGCGCTACAAAGTTGTTGTAAAGCGCGTAAGCGCCAATACCAATCAATACCCATCCGAACAGGCCGTGCTTGCTCTCCAGCAAATGCTTCCAATTTTGGCCCATAAACCAAGAGACGTCAAACATCATAGCATCGGGTTTTGGCACATCTTGATTTCGCAAATTGAAGGTATCGAAAAAGGCATATGCCCAAATCACGGGCAAAAACAGCAAAAATACCTCATTGTTGAAAAAGCCCACCATAAAGCAATCGGCAACGGCAATCAGCATCAGCGACAAGCCGCGCTTCATATATCCTAAGTACATTTGCCCGGCTCCAAAAGCACATGCGGCCACCCACGTTAACAAAACATTTTTTCTTTTCATTTCAATCGCTCCTCCTGTCAACAAGCGCATTCATCGTGCATCATGGTTGGAAAACAGCTGGCCCATCGCATCCTGAATGGCTTGCTGACTGTCCGAAACAAAATTTCCCACACGGGCGCTGACGGTCATCGAATTTTGCGGGCCATCCAAATGCCGCATCCCGCGCTGCGGCAAAAAGTAATTAAAAAATCCGGTTCCCCACAAAGTCAGCGCCAAACACGCAGCCACAGCGGCCACGGCGTAACGGTTCACCGTCAGGCAAAGCACACGCCGGCGAATTTTCTGCCAAATGCTGTCCTGCATGGGGCGCGGCGGGACTAACCAAGTATCCTCGGTAAGGCGCTGTGTATATTCCAGCAGACAAGCATCACAAAAACTCAAATGCTCTGCCGCCTCCAAACTTTGCATTTCATCGAGCGTACCGGCAACAAGGGCATCCAATCCCTCTTTTGACAAATGACCATTTTCTAAAAACAGATTCATTTTGGATGTCCTCCTTTTTGAATGACTTTTTGCAGCATCTGCCTTGCGCGGTAAAGCTGCGTATGTACTGTTTTGGGCGGGCGGTCCAGTTTTTTTGCAATTTCTTCCACTGTGTTTTCCTGCAAAAAAAATAGCACCGAAACTTGGTGATAAGGTTCCTTTAAGTCTAAAACCGCTTTTCGGATTTCTTCGGCCCCTTCTTTTGATAAGGTTTGCTGTTCCGGTAAGGGGGCGATGTCTATGGCAGTTGCCAAAGGCCCTTCGTCGCTGTCCACCGCCTGTACCCGCCGGTAATACGCGCTTTTTAAATAGTCCTTTGCTTTATTGGCCGCAATGCGTGCCAGCCACGGCTTATAGCTTTCCGGCTTGCAGTCCTCGCGGTGAAGATATGCCGATAAAAAGGTTTCCTGCGTTAAATCCTGCGCCGTTTCCGGGCTGTGGACAAATTGCAGACAAATGGTATAAACAAACCGTTCGTACTGACGCACAACATCAGAAAATTCCTGTCGGTTCATCCGCAGCCCCCCTTCTTCGTTTTGCGTCAAGCGCAAAAACTTCTGCGGCGGCTGCGCCGTGCCTCATCGGCCCCAAGCACTTCAACCCTGCATTCCTTTGTTTTCCGCTTTCGCCGCTCACTCATCGGCCTTTCAGTTATATAACGTTTTTCAAGCAAGAGTTTCTTCAAAAAATTTTAAGAAAATTCATTTTTCTTTTTAAAAGTATATCATATAAAACGCATGGCGGCGAGCAGCCTTTTACTCCCCACAAAAATCTTTTTTCTTTTTTTCAAAAAAGTGTTGACAAATATAAAATCTCGTGGTAATATAATAGAGCACTCACGAGTGCTGAAAAACAAAAGCGATTATGGGAGAATTCCCGAGTGGCCAATGGGGGCAGACTGTAAATCTGTTGCGTAATCGCTTCGATGGTTCGAATCCATCTTCTCCCACCAAAACCCGAACGTGAAAACGTTCGGGTTTTTCTTTTTCCAAAAAGCGGCACAGCGCCATGGTTGGCACTGTGCCGCTTGAGACTGTCGAAAAACCGCCGCCTGATTCAGAAAGAACCCGGGCTGCAAGGGGAAAAAGGCTTGGAAAAGGGGG
>DCEX01000004.1 GCA_002315015.1 Faecalibacterium sp. UBA1819 | reverse complement strand
GATGGCGTAGTTGGACTTCGGGTTTTGCGGCTTCTCCTCCACGCTGATCACTTTACCGCTTGCGTCAAACTCGACAATGCCGAAGCGCTCGGGGTCGTTGACATAATAGCCAAACACGGTTGCACGGCCGCGCTGCTCGGCGTTTTCTACCGCATTGCGCAAAATGCGCGAAAAACCGTTTCCATAGAAAATATTGTCGCCCAAAACCATGGCGCAGCAATCGTCCCCAATGAACTCCTCGCCCAGCAAAAANNCCAGGCCGTCGGGGCTGGGCTGCACCTTGTAGGAAAAATGCACGCCGTACTGACTGCCGTCACCCAGCAAATCCTCAAAGCGCGGCGTGTCCTGCGGGGTAGAGATAATCAAGATGTCTTGAACCCCCGCCAGCATCAGCGTGGAAAGCGGATAGTAGATCATCGGCTTGTCATACACAGGCAGCAGCTGCTTCGACGTCACCATCGTGAGGGGGTACAGTCTTGTTCCGGCGCCGCCGGCCAAAATAATCCCTTTCATGTCAAAACTCCTTATACGAATATATTTCAACGGGCTAAGTACCGCCCACACACTTACCATATCAAAGAATGCTTTTTGCGCTGTATCCGGCCAAAAACGCCGCTTTTAGAACAGCCGAAAGCCCCATTTTTTCCAGTAACGGAACATGGAATGCACCTGCATCCAAAAGTTTTTCCATTTGCGGTTTGCATCGCGGTGCCAAGCGTGCGTCACCGTGGTGACAGGCACATACATCACTTTCCCGTAGGCCTGCGCCTTGCGCGTGATGTCGGCATCTTCCACATACATGAAGTATTCCTCGTCAAAACCGCCAATCTTTTCATACACATCGCTGCGCATGACAAAAAAGCATCCCGTGCAAAAGTCAATTTCGCGCGGGACGGATAAATCCTCGTCCAGCATCAAATAGTGACGCTCCACCTTTTTTAAAAAGGGCAGCGGAACTTGACGCGCCAAAAGCGCCGCAAAGGTGGGGCGGCGTTTTGCGGTAAACTGCTCCTGCCCGCTGGGAAAGCGCAGACGCGGCGTTGCCATCACCACATCGGGATGCTCGTCCATCCACGCGCAAAGCGCGGCAATGCTGTCCTCGGTTAATTCAATATCAGGATTGATGACGGCATGATACCGGCTGTTCAAATGCGGCAGCACCTGATTGTGTCCACTGCCGAAGCCGATATTTTTCTCCAGGCAAAGCACCGTTGCATGTTCGCCAAAGTCCGTATTGCGCAAACGCTCGCCTGTTCCATCGGGAGAATGATTGTCGATTAAAAACAGGTGCAGATCCACACCTTTCGTGTGCTGCAAAACACTGCGCGCCGCCTGCACCGCCTCCTCGTACCCATTGTAAGTGACGATTCCCGCCGTAACCGGTGTTTTCTCCACAACGATTCTCCTTCTCCCATATTTCCCTTGATTATACCATACTGACACTTTTTTGTAAATAAATACGTCTTTTCCCGTTCATACTAATGGCGGGTGATTTGCATGAAATATTCATTTCAATTTTGTATTGGGGCGGCCGGATACAGCTTCATCGAAATTTTGGTTCGGGGGTATACGCACTGGAGCATGACCCTGCTCGGAGGGCTGTGTTTGATGGTGCTGTGCCACATTTCCCGACGCTTTCCCAGCTGGCGCATCGGGGCGCAAGCCTTGCTGGGCGCGGCAGTCATTACAGCTGCTGAACTTTGCGTGGGTATTGTCGTCAACCACATTTTGGGCTGGAATGTATGGGATTATTACGCCTACCCCTTGAATTTGTGGGGGCAAATTTGTCCGCTGTTTAGTTTTTACTGGTTTTTGCTGTGTCTGCCCATCTTTTTTTCACTTCGCTATCTGCAAAAACTCCTTCTTGTCGGCCGGGATTCTACGCCTACGCAAACCGGCACACCATCATAAAAACGCCCGCCGTTTCTTCCCAGTTGACAAAACTGAGACGAAACAGCGGGCGTTTTATTTTGCAAGGCTTTATTTCGCAGTATTGATAAAGCTTCTATTGTCCCAAAGATACTTCACGCCGGAAAACAGCGTCACAGCCGCAACCAGCCAGCACAGCACATAAGTAACCGTTTGCGTCAGCAAGGCGCTTTGTGCCGGCGCACCGGCGGTCATTTGTTCAATGGGGACGGCGAAGTAATAAAAAATAATCGTCAGCATTTGCAGCACGGTTTTTACCTTACCCCACCAGTTGGCGGCAATGACTTTTCCATCCGGCGCACCGGCGGCAATCATGCGCAGGCCCGAAACGGCAAATTCGCGTGCCAAAATAATAACAACCACAACCGGGCTGCACACACCGTCCACAATCATGTAAATAAAAGCCGTTGTTGTGAGCAGCTTATCCGCAAGCGGGTCGGCAAATTTGCCGAAATCCGTCACCAAGTGATACTTGCGCGCAATGGCGCCGTCCAAAAAGTCGGTAATGCTCGCCAGTGCAAATACCACGCCCGCCGCCAGCATCCAGTGATAAGCCGCCAAAACCATAAATACCGGCACGAGCAAAATACGCAGCATTGTCAATTTATTGGGAAGATTCATGCCTGCGCCTCCTCTGTCAGTTCTCCGTACAAATCGTAAACATCACTATCTTTAATACAAACCGTATAGAAATTACCCGGATAAAGCGGTTCCTCGCTTGCCACGCAAACCTCAGAATCAATTTCCGGTGCATCTCCACGGCTGCGGCACAAATACAGGTCATTTTCATCGTCGTAGCCGTCGCAAATCACCTGCATCACAGTGCCCACTTTTGCCGCTTGCAGCTCGTTCATTACATCGGCCTGTGCACGCATCACGGCCTCGGCGCGCTGCTCGCGCACCTCCATAGGCATTTGCTCCATCTGCGCCGCCGGTGTGCCTTCCTCCTCGCTGTAAGCAAAACAGCCCAGGCGGTCAAAGCGCTCCTCGCGCACAAAGGCGCACAGCTTTTCAAACTGCCGTTCCGTTTCGCCGGGGAAGCCCGCAATCAGCGTCGTGCGCAGGGTGATGTCCGGCATCGCCTTGCGCAAGCGAGCCAGCGCACTGCGGACGGTTTGCTCGTCGCCCTTGCGGTTCATGGCGCGCAGCACGTCGCTGTCAATGTGCTGGATGGGGACATCCAAATAATGCAGCACTTTTTCATTGCGCACCATTGCCGCGATAAACTCGTCGGTAATGCGCTCGGGATAAGCGTACAGCAAGCGAACCCACTCAATGCCCTCTACCGCGTTGAGTGCATCCAGCAAAGGCGCAATTTCCACCGCGCCGCGGTCTTGGCCAAACGCCGTCAAGTCCTGTGCCACCAAAATAAGTTCTTTTACGCCCTGCTGCGCCAAAAACTCAGCTTCCTTTACCACATCCTCTACGGTGCGGCTGCGCAGATTGCCGCGAATCAGCGGAATGGCGCAGTAGGTGCAGCGGTTGTTGCAGCCTTCGGCAATTTTCAAATAGGCATAGTGGGACGGCGTGGAAATCACACGCGCACCGCCCAAGGCATAATCCTCTTTTGCGCCGTACGCCTCCACGGGCTGTTCACTGCCGCGCACGGTCTGCTCGATGATATCTACAATGTTTTGGTTGGATGCCATACCCACCACAGCATCTACTTCGGGGATTTCCGTGACAATTTCATGGCGGTAGCGCTCGGCAAGACAGCCCGTTACCACCACTTTCAAATTCGGGTTTTCCTCTTTCCCGGCACACGCCTTTAAAATGTTTTCAATGGCCTCCTGCTTGGCGCTTTCAATGAAGCCGCAGGTGTTCACCATGATGCAGTCGGCTTCGGAAAGCTCCGGTGTGGTGGTGTGCCCAGCCGCCAACAGCGAATGCGCCATCACATCGGCATCCGCTTGGTTTTTGGGGCATCCCAAAGAAATAATGGCAATTTTCATCGTTTTGCTCCTTTTCATTCATCGTCCAAAACATCGCAGTCGAGATTCTGCTCCTCCAGCGCACGCTCCACCGCACGCCTTGCTTCCCCGTAGGAAAAGCCGCGCCTTGCCAAAGCCGCCATGACCTTGTCGGTTTGTCCCGCCAGCAGTTTTGACCAATAGCTTTTGCACACCAAACGGTAGCACTGTTCGCCTTCGTCGGGCGCAAGCTCGTCCATCACTTGCTGGATCAGCTCACGGCACAGCCCTTTTCGGCTCAAATCGGCGGCAATTTCACGCGCCGACTTTCCCTTTTGACAAAGATAGGCAGCACGCCGTTCGGCATAAGCTTCGTCATCGAGCAGCTCCAGCCGGTTCATCTCCGCCACGGCGGCCGCCGCAGAATGCTCGTCAAACTTTTGGCACAGCTTGTCATACAGCTCTCCCGATGCATAAGCGCGCAGGGAAAGCCAGCGCAGCGCCTGATCTTTGGCGCGGCGCGTTTCGCTTTGGGAAAAAACTTCTTTCAGCTGGTAAGGCTCCAGCAGCGTTCCTTCTTCCAAATGGTGACGCACCAGCGTCTCCCCATCCACGGAAAAGAGAAATTCCTCGTTTTCATCAAACAGCGCAAAGCGCCCGCGGCGCGTCTGCGTGATTTTGGAAATTCTCATTCATCCTCCACCATGATATCAATGTTGGCTTTGGGGGCACGGGCGGGCTTTTCCGCCGGTTTTTCCGGTTCTGCCGGGGCGGCCTGTTCTGTTTTTGCGGGGGCATCGTCCAAGCTGGCGGCCTTCTTACCGCTTGCCTTGGGCTTTCCGGCATAGAGCTTATCGGCGTTTTCACGCACAAGCGTTTCAATCTCGGCAAACAGCTCGGGATGCTCGTCTAAATAATTCTTGGTGTTGTCGCGGCCTTGACCCAAGCGCGTTTCACCGTAGCTGAACCATGCTCCGCTCTTTTGAATAAAGCCAAGCTTAACGGCCAAATCCACCAGCTCGCCTGTCTTGGAAATGCCCTGACCAA
Source organism: Faecalibacterium sp. UBA1819 (assembly GCA_002315015.1). Taxonomy (GTDB): domain Bacteria; phylum Bacillota; class Clostridia; order Oscillospirales; family Ruminococcaceae; genus Ruthenibacterium; species Ruthenibacterium avium. The sequence continues at coordinate 43,411 of DCEX01000004.1, read as the reverse complement.
ACATGATGTCAAATTCCGCTTCCTTAAACGGAGGAGCCACCTTGTTTTTCACCACTTTGGCGCGGGTGCGGTTGCCGATAAATGCACCGCTGGAATCCTTGAGGCCCTCCACGCGGCGTACATCAATGCGCACAGAGGAGTAATACTTCAAAGCACGGCCACCCGTGGTTACTTCGGGGTTGCCATATACCACGCCCACTTTTTCACGCAGCTGGTTGATGAAAATGGCAACGGTTCCGGTTTTGCCGATGATGCTGGTCAGCTTGCGCAGCGCCTGGCTCATCAAACGCGCCTGCAAACCGACGTGGGAATCGCCCATTTCGCCCTCAATTTCGGCGCGGGGAACCATAGCGGCAACGGAGTCGATGACAATAGCGTCAATAGCGCCCGAACGCACCAGCGCTTCACAAATTTCCAGCGCCTGCTCGCCGGTATCCGGCTGGCTGACCAGCAAAGAGTCGATGTCCACGCCCAGCGCCTTGGCATACACGGGGTCGAGCGCGTGTTCTACGTCGATAAACGCAACCTCGCCGCCGTTTTTCTGCGCCTGGGCAATGCAGTGCAGCGCCAAGGTGGTTTTACCGGAAGATTCCGGGCCGTACACCTCTACCACACGGCCGCGCGGCAAGCCGCCGATGCCCAGCGCCAAGTCCAGCGACAGGCTGCCCGTGCTGATGGCGTCCACCTGCATAGTCACGTTTTGCCCCAGCTTCATCACAGCGCCTTTTCCGAATTGCTTTTCAATTTGCGAAAGCGCGGTTTCCAATGCATTTTTCTTTTCATTTCCCGCTTTCTTTTCTACGGGCGGCAAGGGCTTCTTTTCAGCCATAGTTGTGTTCCTCCTGTTTGTTGCTTGATCAGCAAAGCACAAATGTTTGCTCTCTTACTTCTATTGTACCGAATCAGATGTCCGATAAAAACACCTTCAATAAAATTTTCCAAAAAAATTTTTCCTATACGGTTTTGTGGCCGGTTGACGGCTTTTGCGCCATCACCACACGCGGCAGCCCAGCCAAATCCCGATGCACCTGCACATTTGCATAACCGGCCTGCTCATAAAAGGCGCAAACGTCCGGCGCTTGTGTTTCGCCAATTTCCAGCACCATCCAGCCGCCCGGCTTTAACAGGCGATGATAGGCCGGAATGATGCGCCGGTAAAAGGCAAGCCCCTGTTCGGGGGCAGTCAGCGCCATTTTCGGCTCATAAAACAGCTCCGGTTCCAGCACTTGATATTCTTCTTCCGTTACATAAGGCGGGTTTGAGGCAATCACGTCCCATGCCGCCGACGGCTGCGTTTCGTGCCACGTCAGCACATCGGCCTGCACAATGGTGCAGCGTTCGCCGTGGCGCTCGTTATTGCGCCGCAAGTAAGGAAGCGCCGCGTCGGAAAGCTCGACAGCCGTCACCTTCGCTTTCGGGCAGTGAAGTGCCGCCGCCAGCGCAATGATACCGCTTCCGCTGCACAAATCGAGCACACAGGCGTTTTCACCCGCCGCAGCCGCTTTCTCTACGGTGAGCATCGCGCACAGCTCGGTATCCGGGCGCGGGATCAACACCCCTTCCCCAACACAAACGGTAAAATCCCAAAAGTCCCATTCTCCTGCCAAATACTGCAAGGGGACGCGGCGAAGGCGCTGTTCCAACAAATGGTCCAGCTGTTCGCTTTGGCGCGGCAAAAGCACCGCATCCGGCGTGCGCCGGGCGGATATCCCTACAATTTCCAGCAGCTGAACGGCTTCAAACGCGGCATCTTCCAGCCCCGCCTGTTCCAGCGCCGCACGCAGACGGGCGGCGTGTTCACGCGCCGTCACCATTCGCCCTCGCGTCTGTCTTCGGGCAAAACGGGCTTAACAGCGGCAATCGCACATTCAATCATGCTGTCATCCGGCTCTTTCGTCGTAATGCGCTGGAGCCACAGGCCGGGCGCAGAAATAGCCCTTGTGACAAGGTTATCATATCTGCCGCAGATTTTTAAAATTTCGTAGCTGACGCCCATCACGACAGGCAGCAGCAAAATCTTATACACAATGCGCAAACCCAGGCTTGACCAGGGAATGACGCTGAACAGCAGCACCGAAACCACCAAAATAATTAAAATAAAGCTGGTGCCGCAGCGGGGATGAAATCGGCTGCACTGGCGCACGTTTTCCACCGTCAGTTCCAAATCATGTTCATAGCATGCAATCGTTTTATGTTCTGCGCCGTGATAGCGGAACATGCGGGCAATGTCCGGCACAAGGCTGACCGCCGCCATGTATCCCACCAAGAGCGCAATTTTGACAATGCCTTCCAACAGCGTTTTCCAACCGCCGAGGTCTACCACCTTGTTCAAAAGCCCGACCAGGAACGTCGGCACCACCATAAACAGCACAATGGCAATCACGGCGCCGAGCACGGAGGAAAGCGTCATCAAAACCTGAAAGCCTTTTTCGCCCAAATGCTTTTCCATCCAAAGCTCGAAGCGCGAGGGCTGTTCCTCCTGCTTTTCTTCTTCCGTCATGGCAATATCGGCGCTTTTCATCAAATAGCGATAGCCGTTCACCATGCTTTCGATAAAGCTTCCCACGCCGCGTACAAATGGAATTTTCTGCCAGGCATACTTTTTTACCGGCTCCACCTCTGTCACAATTTTTCCCTCGGGGCTTCGCACGGCATAAGCAATTTTGTGCGGCCCGCGCATCATCACGCCTTCCATCAGCGCTTGACCGCCAACGGTTGTTTTAAAGGCGGCATTGCCGCCCGAACGCTGCTTCATACTTGTTTTGTCCTTTCATCGTTTGCAATTTGTGCGCGTCCTTCCAGCGGCAAACGCACCGTCACGGTGGTTCCTTTGCCCTGCTCGCTTTGAATATCAAACGTTCCCCCGTGCGCGCGCACAATTTCATCTACCACGGCAAGGCCGATGCCGCTTCCGCGTACCGCCCCCTTGCCTTTGTAAAATTTCATCTTCACATGCTCCAAGTCCTCGGGCGCAATGCCGGGGCCTTCATCTGTGATATTCACATAGACGCTTCTGCCGTCCTCCAGCATTTCCAAACGAATGGCAGTGCCTTTGCCGGAGTATTTTAAAGCGTTATCCAAAAGATTCACGAACACCTGCCGCAGCCGTCCGGGGTCGGCGCTGACCACAACGGGCTCCGCCGGTTCTTCCCAAGACAAAGCAACGCCCTCCAAACCGGCGCGCTGCTCTACCACCAATACCGCGTCGCTCACCTCGGCGGCTAAATCCAGCTTTTGACACTTCAAAACCAACCCGCTTTGCATCCGGGAAAAGTCCAGCAGCTCCTCCACCATTTCATATAAACGGTCAGTTTCGCCGGCAATCACCTGCAAACCGCGCTGAAAAATGGGGTCGCTCGTGTCTTTGGTGCTGCGGATGGTTTCCACCCAGCCTTTAATGGAAGTCAGCGGGGTGCGCAGCTCGTGCGAAACCGAGGAAATAAATTCGTTTTTCATGCGCTCGGTCTTTTCCAAATCTCCCGCCATGCGGTTGATGGCGTTCGCCAGCTTGCCCACCTCGTCATCATATTTGTTGTCAATGCGCACGTCCAAATTGCCGCGGGCAATGCGTGCCGCGTTGGCCTCAATCACGCCGATGGGGCGCACAATACTGCGAATAAAAAACAGGCCCGACCACAGGGTAAAGCCCAGCACAGCCGCCGCCACCAAAAGGCTGACAGCAATCATGGAAAAAAGCGTTTTATCAATCAGCGCCATGCTGGTCACCAGCCGCACCGACAAAATTTCGCCGCAGGCAAAGGGCAAAATAGCGCTCATGGCCATCACGCGCTCGCCGCTGGAAGTACGGTAAATCGACTGGCCGATGCCTTCCTTGTCAAACAGCGCCTGTGCAAAATCCTCGGCGCGGGTGTCCTTATCGGCGGCAAAGCCCGCGGTAGACACCGAGATGCGTCCCTGCGTGTCAATCAGCATCAGCTCAAACTTATCTTTCTCGGCAAACTGCTCCACCATACGGCGCAGCACCAGCTCACGGCTTTGCGGTGTAGAAGCGTCGTTGACGGAAAGCTGGGTGATCAGCGTGTCAATGCGGCTGCGCAAAGTGCGCGCCGCGCCTTCATAATAGCCGCTGATGGAAAAATACAAAAACATGGCCTCGGCAAACACCAAAACCAAAACGGTAATCAATAAGCTGCCGCGCACCCAGCGGCGTGTAATGCTATCCAATGCGCGGCCTCCTTTTCCTGTTTTGCGCTTGCCGGGGCAATGTTATGCGTTCCAGCGGTAACCGTAACCCCACACGGTCAGAATATGCTTGGGGCTGGACGGCTCGTCCTCCACTTTCATGCGAAGACGGCGGATGTTCACATCCACAATTTTCACATCGCCATAGTAGTTTTCGCCCCAAACGCCCTCCAAAATTTTCTCGCGCACCAGCGCGACGCCGGGGTTGGCGAAAAACAGCTCCATAATTTGAAACTCCACTTGGGTTAAATCAATGGGGACACCGTTTTTATACAGCACACGGCTTTTTTCGTCCAGCACAAAGTTACCGCTGACAATGCGTCCATCCTCCTGCCGCTCATTGCTCACACGCGCAACACGGCGCACCAGCGCCTCTACGCGCGCCAAAAGCTCGCTGACGCTGAACGGCTTTGTCATATAATCGTCTGCACCAATGGAAAGGCCCTTAATTTTGTCGGCCTCCATCGCCTTAGCACTCAGCATGATAATACCAATATCAGCATGTTCCCGCCGGATGGTTTCGCAAAGGGAAAACCCGTTCATGCCGGGAAGCATAATATCCAAAATCGCAGCGTCAAACACGGCGCCCGACTCAAACAAGCTCAAGGCAGATTCCGCGCTGCCGGCTTCCGCCACTTCATAGCCTGCCATGCGCAAATTGAGCACCAATACCTCGCGGATCGATTCCTCGTCCTCAACGACCAATATCTTTTGCATGATTTGCTTCTCCTTTGCTGTTCATTGTATCCGCCGCAGCCCGCGGCGATTCTCATTACAGCTTACTTTCGCAGCAAGCCGCTTAAAAACAAGCGTTAAAAGAATTGAATCCCGGTTTGAAGGATGCTGCGTTCCGACGGAGTGCAGCCTTCCCCGAATAAAGCCATAACAGCAACACTGCCCTTTGTGCGCAGCATCTGATAGGCGCCAAGCGGCGTTTCGTTTGTTCCGATGCGCAAAACCACTAAGGTTTCGCCGGTGCTCTTTTGACAAATACGCCACACGTTTTCTTCCAAACCATCTTCAAGCTGAATTTCACCCTTCCAATACAGCGGAACACGCACATAAACGCCGGATGTGCTGTCAAAAATTCCAAACTGCCCGGTGCTGCCGTCGGAAAGATAATCGCGCCACTCCACTGCATAATAACGCTGAGAGGTACTTTGCGTAGAAAAGCTTCCGGGCAAGCAGGGAATATACAGTGTGCCGCGCTGCCACAAATCGCGCACCGTGAGCGCTTCGTCGGTGCGGGACGAGGCTTGCACCACATCTTCCGGGTGGTCTTTCGGCCAAAGCACCAGCGCACCATCATCGGCGCACGCCACCTGATTCGCCGTTCCGCCCGCGCTCAGCTCTGCGCTTACGACAATCCCTCGCCGCCGGCCGGACTGCGTGGCGTCTAAAGCGGTGCATCGCGTCAGTCTTTCGTCCAAAAGCAGCGTTTGCCGCAGCGTTACCTCGCCGCTGCTGCCGTCATACACCTGCATACTCAGCGCACCGGGCTGTGTTGCCGGCGGCACCAACAGCAGCTGCTGAAGGCCGGTGTCAAACAAATCCTGTGCAGTGTAGGCATCGTAAGCCTGCGTTGTCATCACATGCAGCTGGTCGTCTGCATAGCCGTAGGCCACCAAATATTTTTCGGTTAAATTGGCGTTGGCATAACCGATGACAAGCTGCTTTCCGCCCTCTGTTAACGTCACCACCTGCGCCTGCGCCACTTCAGCGCCTAAACCCGGCAAGTTATACGCCACAAGCCAATCGCTGCCGTCTTGCTCCAAAACAGCAATATTCACCGTCTTGGCGCCGGCCTCCGTCGTGTACAGCACAGCCGCCTCCTGCGCGCCGTCGCCGTCAAAATCCTCAAACAAAAACGGGGCCATTTCCTCACCCCCACGCGGATATTTCAGCTGCAGCGTTTCCCCCAAATAGTGGTTCAGCGCCGTTTGGACGGCATTCTGCATGGTGCTCAGCTGCGGCGCACGCAGAAGCTCCTCCACATTTTGCCCGGTTAAAGAAACGCCGCCGCAGGCGGTCAGCATCAAAAGGCACCCGATGCACAGCACGAAAATCAATCGTCCTTTTTTGATGTTCAACGCCTCCTGTCTCACAGCGCGCTTGAGAAAACGATCCGTTTTACACCGCCCCGAAGGGCGTTTTTTCGCCGCTTTGCGGCTATTATACCACGAAGCGCTTTTTTGTACAAGGGAAAGCTCCCGCCGGTCAAAGCGGATGTTCAGCGGGTTTTCGGGTCGCTTTGCGGCGCCATGGCCTCCGCCGCCTTTGCAATAAAGCCCTCCATCATCTGTGCCATTTCCTCGGCAGAGCAGGGCGTGTCCTGCTCCAGCCAAAGGCTCAGCATTCCGATACAGCCCGAAGCAACAAAGGCAAAGGCATACTCATAGCGGGGGTCCTCGCCATACATCAGCCGCCACTGCGCCAACGCGCGCTCACGCACCACGCGCTTCACACGCTCTACCAACGCTGTGTGCTCTCCGCGGGACAAAAACAGCCGACACGCTGCCGCATGTTCTTCAAAGTAGCGGCACACGTCATCCAGCACCGGTTTTTGTCCCCCTGCATAAAGCGTCTCAATGGGTGCACGAAGCAGAACTTGAGAAAAGCCCTCCTCCAAGCCTTGCTCCACGTCCTGCATCAGCTCAAATACATTTTGATAGTGCAGATAGAACGTTCCGCGGTTTAACCCGCTTCGGGCGCACAGCTCTTTTACCGTAATATGCTCCAGCCGCTTTTCCTGCATGAGGCCAATCAGCGCATCACACAGCCGTTTTTTGGTTTTCTTCACCCGTGCATCCACTTTTTCCATCTCACGCCCTCCTGTTGCTTTACAAAAATTTCACATTTTGTTAATCGACACCTTTTTTATCATTTGTTCATTTATCGGCAAAATACGCTTTTTTACGGATTGTCGTTTTTTGTTCTTTTCATTATAATAGAGAAAGCAAATAAAATAATCAACACTGCGTTTATTATTATCGGTTTTTGCAGCCGATGATTTTGTCTATTATTGGAGGATTGACTCATGCAGCCATCGTTTGTCACGTTTGAAAACGTTTGTAAATATTACCAAAACGGCGGTGTGCGTATTGCCGCAGCCGACCACGTTTCCTTTACGATTGAACAAGGGGAGTTCTGCATCATTGTCGGGCCTTCGGGCGCGGGAAAAACCACAGTGCTCAACATGCTGGGCGGCATGGACATGTGCGACGAAGGAAAAATTTTGCTGGACGGAAATGAAATCAGCGCCTACAATGACCGCCAGCTGACGCAATACCGCCGCTATGACGTGGGTTTTGTGTTTCAGTTTTACAACTTGGTGCAGAACTTGACCGCACTGGAAAACGTCGAGCTTGCGTCCGAAATTTGCCGCGACCCGCTGGATGCCGCTACCGTCCTGCGTGAGGTGGGCTTAGAGCATCGTTTGGACAATTTCCCCGCACAGCTTTCCGGCGGCGAACAGCAGCGCGTTTCCATTGCGCGCGCACTGGCCAAAAACCCCAAAATTTTGCTGTGCGATGAACCGACCGGCGCATTGGACTATGTGACGGGCAAGCAGGTGCTCAAGCTTTTGCAGGACACCTGCCGCCGCACCGGAAAAACCGTTATTGTCATCACGCACAACACGGCGCTGACCGCCATGGCGGACCGGGTAATCCATATCAAGAGCGGTACGGTTCAGGCAATGGAAATCAACGCCTGCCCCACCCCGGTGGAAAGGATTGAGTGGTAAGTGAAAAAAACATATCGCAAAAATATCCTGCGCACGGTGAAAAGCTCTTTCAGCCGCTTTGCCGCCATTGTGGCAATTGTCGCGCTGGGCACGGGCTTTTTTGCCGGTCTGCTCACCACCACGCCCGACATGCGCTATTCGGCTGATCGCTTTTTTGACGAAGGTCATTTGTTCGACATTCGCGTGGTGGGTACGCTTGCGCTGACGCAAGACGATGCCGACGCCATTCAAGCGTTGGAGGGTGTGGAAGAAATCATGCCCGCTTACAGCGCCGATGCCCTGGTAAACACCTCCGGCGGCGATACGCTGGTCACGCGCTTTCACAGCCTGCCCATGGACCAAATTGAAGCTCAAGAACCGGTGGGCTATCTCAACCGGCTGGAGGTCGCGCAAGGCCGCTTACCCGTGCGTGATAACGAATGCGTTGTCATTATCAACAACGAGCTGACGGGCGCACCCGTACAAGTGGGAGAAACGCTGACTATTTCGCCGGACAGCCCCAATGCAGATACCAATTTTTCCTGCACGGAATATCAAGTGACCGGCATTGTCACGTCGCCTTATTACTTTTCCATTGAAAATGAAAGTTCTACGGTAGGCAACGGCAGCGTCGCCATGATTGTCTATACAGGCGAGCAAAACTTTGCACTGGAAGCGTACACTGATATTTATGTCACGGTCAGCGGTGCTGCGGCACAAAACAGTCTGACGGACGATTATGAAAGCCTTGTAGAGGAAACCGTTTCCCGCATGGAAGCCATCGCGGGAGAGCGGTGCGAAATCCGTTATAACGAGGTTTACACCCAAACGCAGGAAGAACTGGAAAAAGCGCGTAAGGAGTACGAAGACGCCCTCAGCGATGCCAACGAGGAATTTGCACAAGCCGAGCAAAAGCTGGAGGATGGGCGGCAGGAAATTGCCGATAATGAAGCCCTCTTAAACGATGCCAAAGAGCAAATTGAACAGGGCGAGGCCGAGCTGGAGCAGTCGCAGGCTTCCATCGGCGGTGAGCTGACCCAAAAAACGGAGGAGCTCAGTGCCGGTAAGGCACAGCTGGTGCAGGCCAAGGCGCAGTGTGAAGAAAACGCCGCTCTTTTGGCCGAAAAAGAAACGGAATTAAACAATGCAAAGCAGCAGCTGGCACAAGCGCAGACGCTTGTCACTACTTTAGAGCCGATGCTCACACGCGCACAAAGCGCGCTGTCGAGCGCACAAGCGCAGATTCCCGCATTGGAGCAGCAGGCTTCGTCACTGCAAAGCGCGGCGGATGCAGCGCAAAAAGAATATGATACGGCGCTGGCTTCGTCGCCGCTCGCCACGCTGGAGCAAACTTATTTAGACGCACAAGCTGCCGTTGATGCGGCCCGCGGCGATTTATCAGAAGCAGAATGGGCAGCGCAAGACCCCACTGCCGCAGCACCGCTGTTAAGTGCGCGCGACAGCGCACGAGCGGCCTATGAAGCCGAAAAGCAGCGCTTGGCCGTGCTGGAAGCGGCTGCCTCTGCCGCACAAATACAAGCCGATGCAGCAAAGGCGTCTTTAAAAGCGGCACAGGACGGTTTGATAGCCGCCCAGCAGGCAGTGGATGATACTTCGGCACAGCTGGAAAGCGCCAAACAGCAAATTGCAGAAAATACGCCCAAGATTGAACAGGGTGAGCAGCAGTTGGCACAGGGCAAAGTACAGCTTGCCCAAGCAAAGGCACAAATTACTGCCGCGGAAGCACAGCTTGCTGCCGGTGAAACTTCATTGAATCTGGCGCCCGATCTGGCACGGCTGCAAATGGAACTCGCTGAGGCCAAGCTGGAAAACTCGAAAAACGAAGTGGCAGACGGAGAAGAACAGCTGGAAGCCGCCAAGCAGGAGCTGGCGCAGGGCGAAAACGAGTACCAGGCCAGCAAAGAGGAGGCACAGGCACAGCTCGACGACGCACGCAAGCAGTTGGAAGATGGTGAACGCGCTTTAAGTGAAATGAAGGTGCCGGAATGGTATGTGCTGACTCGTTCGACAAATGTCAGCTATGCCTCTTTCTCCTCCAATGTGGAAAAGGTAGAAGCCATCGCCGGTGTTTTCCCCATTTTCTTCTTCTTGGTTGCGGCATTGGTGTCGCTCACCACAATGACGCGCATGGTGGAAGAAGAACGCACGCAAATCGGAACCATGAAGGCGCTTGGATACAGCAGCTTTGATATTATGAAAAAATATCTGCTCTATGCCGTTGCGGCCACCGGCTCCGGCTGCGTCATCGGCATTTCTGTTGGCCTTTACCTGTTCCCCACGGTCATCTGGAACGCCTACACCATGATGTACCTCCTGCCGCCGCTGCACTATTTATTTGATGCCCCCTATGCTTTAATGGCTTGCGGGCTGGCGCTCGTTGCCACGTTGGCGGCAACCCTGAACGCTTCTCTTACCACGCTGCGGGAAAATGCCGGTTCTTTGATGCTGCCCAAGGCACCGCGAGCCGGAAAACGCATTTTGCTGGAGCGTGTGAAACCGGTTTGGAACCGCATGAAATTTACGCACAAGGTAACGGCGCGCAACTTGTTCCGCTATAAAAAGCGCTTTTTTATGACGGTCATCGGCATTGCAGGCTGTACCGGACTGCTGCTGACAGGCTTTGGTCTGCATGACTCTATCAGTGATATTGTGTACCAGCAGTTTGGTTCCATTTTCACCTACGATTTAACTACTACCTTAAAAGATGCCGACAAAGGCGTGGAAGACTCTCTTTCCGATGTCCTCAACAATGGTGAGTTAGTAGAAAGCTGCTTACTGGTGCACCAAGAAAACAGCGAAAATGACGTTGACGGCGAAACATTCAGCACTACTTTATTTGTTCCCGAAAATACCGCTTTGTTTGACAGCTTTGTGACGCTGAAAGACCGCTTATCGCAAAGCCCTGTTCCTTTCAGTGAAAGCGGCATTGTCATTACAGAAAAAATGAGTGAACGCATGAACGCAAAGCCGGGCGATGTCATTACTTTGGCAAACAGCAGCGGCAAAGAGGCTGAATTCCGTGTGGATGGCGTTGCGGAAAACTATGTGCAAAACTACGTCTATCTTTCCGCCGAAACCTATCGCGCCGCTTTTGGAAGCGAGCCCTCTTTTGATACCATTGTGCTTCGTGCTGCGGGCAGCTCACAAGAAGTACACGACCAATTGAGCGAAGCTTTACTGAACACGGGAACGGTATCGGGGGTAAGCTTTATCAGCGATTTAAAAGCCAGCTTTGAAAACATGCTGGAAAAAATCAATATCATTGTGGTTGTGCTCATTCTTTCGGCCGGTATGCTTGCCTTTGTGGTGCTGTACAACCTAACCAACATCAATATTACGGAGCGTACCAAGGAAATTGCCACTATTAAGGTGCTGGGCTTTTTTGACCGAGAGGTTTCGGCCTATGTTTACCGCGAATCGGCCGCATTAACAGTGATCGGCACGTTTTTTGGCCTGATTTTCGGCATTTTCCTGCATATCTTTGTCATCCAAAGCGTGGAAGTGGATGCCGTGATGTTTGGCCGAACGATTAAGCCCTTGAGCTATTTGTACAGTTCCGCTTTGACAATTGCTTTCAGCGTTTTGGTCAATCTTGTGATGCACCGCAAATTGCAGCGCATCAACATGGTAGAAAGCATGAAAGCACCTGAATAACCGATTATTTAAACCAAAGATACCGCCCGGTCAAGAATCGGGCGGTATTTTCATCGGCAAGTTCTGATTTACTTGGACAAACTTGAAGTTGAAACACGCAAAAGCGCCGTGACGAACGAAATTCGCTCGTCACGGCGCTTTTGCATTACTGCACGTTAGATGTAAACATCCAGCTGATGGCCAAAAGATGCAGCCTGGCGCGGCAGCATCTCCATCAGCTGCTGTGCCTGCACTTCCTGTGTTTCCATTGTTTTTTTCAACAAAGAAATCGAGGTTTGCTGCAGCACGTCAACTTGTGCCATTGCTGTGCTTGCACTTGCAATGCTCATATCCATAGCCATTCTCCTTTCTTGTTCAACATCCGTTGCATATTTTTTGGAGCAGCAGCACCTAAAAATTTTTACGCACCATTGCTTCAAAACAAATTGAAAGGCAATTTTACCTTTTTGAGGCTATTGGACGATCTCTTTCCTGCCAGAAGCCAAATCAGCCTCTTTTTGCACTTTTGGAAAGAGAATACAAAATCTCGTCGCCGATTTGATCCAACGGAAGCTGTTTGCAAACGCCGCCCATCTTGTAAGCCTCCATGGGCATACCGTAAACAACACAGCTCTCACGGTCTTGGCCAATGGTATAGGCCCCGGCCTTGCGCATTTTTGTCAATCCGCGTGCGCCATCTGCACCCATACCGGTTAAAATGACGCCAATCGCTTTGTCACGCGCCACGTCTGCCACAGAATCAAACATCACATCCACAGAGGGACAATGGCCGCTTACGCGCTCGCCCTTCATGCTTCTGATATAATAGCCTTTTCCGTCTTTTTTCAGCGTTAAATGGTAGTCGCCTGCCGCAACAATGATATGGCCCGTCATCACTCGGTCCATATCCTGCGCCTCCTTAACCGACATCTTGCAAATGCGGTCCAAACGCTGTGCATACAAATTCGTAAAATTCGCCGGCATATGCTGTACGATAATGATACCCGGTGTTGTGGGCGGCAGATTCTTCACCACTTCAATAATGGCCTCGGTACCGCCTGTGGATGCACCAATGGCAATCAGTGTATCCTGCGAAGCTTTAATGGGCGGCGCCAAGCGCTGCACCAAAGACGGCTGACGCACCACAGCGCCCGGACGCCTTACCTTCGCCTGCGCAGCCATTTTTACTTTGCTGCGCAAATTTTGCAAAAAGATGTCCACGCTGCCCGGTGCATCGGCGGAAGGCTTGTTGACAAAGTCAACGGCGCCCGCTTCCAAAGCGTCCAGAGCATTCATGGGAAGCGATGTCACAACGATAACGGGAATCGGCTTAATGGGCATCAGTTTCTTTAAAAACTCGATGCCGTTCATCTTCGGCATTTCCACGTCCAGCGTAATAACATCCGGCTTCAGCTGCTCTATTTTGCGCATGGCGTCCTCGGGATCCATTGCGCTGCCGACAACCGACAACGAAGGATCTTCCGAAAGGCTCATGCGAAGCTTTGTGCGAAACAGAATCGAATCATCCACCACCAGAACCCGTACAGGCTGATTCATCTTCAACGTCCTCCTTTATTTGGCTGCTTTTGATAAATTGCAGGCATCAAGTAGGTATATTTAGAACTTGCCCTGTCAACGCTTTCAGAATGACCAATGAAGAGATACCCTCCGGGAGCAGTTGCATTATAGAACTTTTCCACGGTTCGATTGGTGGTTTGTGCGTCAAAATAAATCATGACGTTTCTGCAGAAAATAATGTCAAACGGTTTTTTGTAAACAAAGGGATCCATCAAGTTAAAAATACGGAATACGACCTCTTTGCGAATTTTATCACACACCTGATAATCACCGTTTGGAAGCTGCCGCAGGTATTTTGTTTTCCATGCGGCAGGCAGCCCTTTCACGCTGTCGGCAGGATAAATGCCCTCTCTTGCCTTTGTTAAAACATTGGTAGAAATATCGGTTGCTAAAATCGTGGTATCCCATTGAGGCTTACGCGGCCCAAAATATTGATCCATTACCATGGCAATATTGTAAGCCTCCTGCCCGGCGGAGCAACCCGCGCTCCAAATGCGCAAATCTCCCCGCCTTGTCTTTTCAAGCTGCGGCAGTGCCACCTTCATCAAAAACTCAAAATGCTCGTTCTCGCGCGCAAAATAAGAATGATTGGTTGTGATCTTATTTAAGAACTGGTGCATCTCCTCGCCGCTTCCGTCATGAAACAGCCGCTCCATGTACTGGGAAAAATTTGCCATTCCCTTTGCACGAATCGTGTGTGACAGCCGTCCCTCAATAAGCTGACGCTTTCTGCTTAAATCGATACCGTATTTTTTGTAAACAAATGCAACCAAATCGTTAAATTCTTTATCCGTAAGCTTGATAAGTCCCTGCGTATCCATCAATATGGGCATATCACGCAGCTCCTTTCCTGTATGATGCTAAAAGCTGTGTGCATCATTGTGCCACAATGGTTCCAAAATCATTGATGAACAGCTTTTCACTGTCAATGTTTAAGATCGTACCGCCATCCGTGTGGGTAGAAACCGACGAAATATACTTTTCGGCAATATCGCCGGAAGGTGTGTCGGAAATCTGCGACTCGGAAATCGTGACAACCTCAGACACGCTGTCCACAATCAAACCAATGTGAATATCGCTGATATCAATCACAACAATACACGTTTTGTCGTCGTATTCGCGCTCGGGCAAGCCCAGCTTCAACCGCATATCAATCACCGGAATCACCTTGCCGCGCAGGTTGATAATTCCCTTGATATAGATAGGCAAATTGGGCAGATGGGTTGCCGTCTGCACTGCAATAATTTCGATTACATACCGCAGCTCTACGCTGTACAGCATGTCTTGAATATAAAACAGCAGATAACGGCCCTCCAGCTCGGAGTGACTGTTTTGTTCTGCGTTTAACATAAGTTCTTCCGCCATACGTTTGCCTCCCTCATTACAGATTGTTGATCAACGCATTGGCATCCAAAATCAGGCTGACGGTACCGTCGCCCAGGATGCTGCATCCCGAAAGCCCCTGCGACTTCAAGTCGTACTTATTAAAGAAGGTCGGGAAGGGCTTTACCACAACTTGATACTCGCCCAACAGCTCATCCGCAAAGATGCAGGCGCTCGAGGAGCTGTTTTCTACTTGAATCAAAATACCGTCCATAATGTCGGAGTGCTTTGCGTCAATTTGATACATCTTATGCAAACGCAAAATCGGCAAACACTCGCCGCGAACCATAATCATCTCGGTGCCGTTTGCATTGTGGATAATCTGCTCGGGGCCGGTAGGCTTAAACGACTGCTTGATGGAAGTAATCGGCAAAGTGAATACGGTGTTGCCCACTGCCAGGTTCATACCGTCTACAATTGCCAGCGTCAGCGGAATCTTAATGGTAAAGGTTGTGCCTTTGCCGTACTCGCTGTGAATGGTAATGCTGCCGCCAACTTTTTCAATGTTTTTGCGCACAACGTCCATACCCACGCCGCGGCCGGAATACTCCGTTACCTCTTTGTTGGTAGAGAAGCCCGGAAGCATAATCATCTGGAAAATTTCTTTGTCCGTATATTCGCTTTCCAGCTTTGTCAGCAAGCCGTTCTCGCGCGCTTTGGCCAAAATCTTTTTCGGATCCAAGCCGCAGCCGTCATCCGCCACATCAATGTGAATTTCACCACCCACATTGCGTGCAGCCAGCGTAATCTTACCCATGGCCGGTTTTCCAAGCTTGACACGCTCATCGGGATGCTCAATGGCATGATCCATCGAGTTGCGGATCATGTGCATAAACGGGTCGGCAATGGCGTCATTGATGGTTTTATCCACCTCAGTATCGCCGCCGTATGTAACCAGCTCTGCCTGCTTATCCAGCTTTTTCGCCATATCGCGCACAATGCGGGACATTTTCTGGAACGTGCCGTGCAGCGGCACCATGCGGATGCTCATAACGACATCCTGCAATTCGTCGGTCAGCTTGCGCAGCTCACGGATGGACTTTGTGAAGTGGTCCAAACGCAGGCCGTTCAAATCGGGGTCACGCGCAACCATCGACTCGGCAGTTACAATTTCGCCCACCAAATCCATCAAGCGGTCCAGCTTAGACTGATTGACGCTGATGAGGCTTTGCTTTACGCCAACTTTTGCAGCGGCCGGCGTACCCTTTTGGGCAGACTCTGCCGCGCTCGGCCTAGAAGCAGCCGGTTTTGCCGGTGCCTTCTCAACAGCAGCGCTGGGCTTTGCCTTCGCTGCGGGCTGTGCGGCCGGTGCGCTCTCGGGCTGTGCTTCCTGTGCCGGAACGTTGGCCTCAACCTGATACGATTTAATATTGAGCGACTCCTCAATCGTTTTGATAACCTCGTCCTCAGAATCAGCCGGACGGCAGATCAGCAAAAGACCGTTTTTGATAATTTCCGCGCTCGTCGATGCATCCGTTTCAGGATTTGCCGGCACAGACGTTACGCTGATGCAGCAGCCTTTCAGCTGAGAAATCAGCATGAAGGCACGCATATTTTCCATCTGGCAGCCATCGTCAAAATAAACGCGCACGCGCAGCTCATCGCCGTCACCAGCCGGTGCCGCTGCCTGCGCTGCCTCAGGTGCAGGCTCAGCGGCTGCTGTTTCCTGCGTTGCAGGTGCCTCCTGGTCGTTCGCCGGTGCGCTGGCCTCGCCCTTCATGATAGCCGCTTGCTCATGCAGCTGCTCTACCAAAGCGCTGGGGTCTGCCGGCGTATAGCTGGAGGTTTGCAAAGACGCAATCTCTTTGCGCAGGAAATCAGACGTTTGGAACACCAAGTCAAAAATAGCGTCAAACACCAAATCCAATTTGGAAGGATCTTCACGGATGATGTAGAAAACATCCTCCACCGCATGCGCCAGCGTAGACATCTCCGCAAATTCCAGCATGGCCGCAGAACCTTTGATTGTGTGAGTAATGCGGAAAATCATATTGATGTTATCTTCGCTGATGTTTTTTGCCTTTTCGGACTCAAGCAGGATTTCATCCAGCTCGTCTAACAGTCCACTGGTTTCGTAAATAAATGCCTCCACCAGGGATTCCATTCCGGAATCGATCTCGCTCATAAACATTCACCCTCTTCATTTCATTTGACACCCCAAACGGGCCGCACACATCGCTTTTAAAAAGCGCCGGCGTCCCCGGCCTGTTCAGTGCCAGTAAGCAGATAATACCTCGTAATTTTATTATCACACGGTTTAAGGAAAA
The DNA here is from genome assembly GCA_002315015.1 of Faecalibacterium sp. UBA1819. Lineage (GTDB taxonomy): Bacteria > Bacillota > Clostridia > Oscillospirales > Ruminococcaceae > Ruthenibacterium > Ruthenibacterium avium. The sequence continues at coordinate 26,602 of DCEX01000004.1, read as the reverse complement.
TACAAGCCTTGACAGGCGATTTTTATATTTTCACCTCACCCGTATGCCGGACAGTTGTCGCGGTTATGCACACTGTCAATCGACTAAAAAACAGCCCTGTATGCCGCGTATTTTTGCGCGCAACCCCCGCCGCTTCAAACGGCGGCGCACCGGAGCTTTCCCTGTTTGTCAAAGGGAAAGACATGTTAAAAAGTTGTACGCTTTTTCACAGCACGGGCTGTCCTGCGCCAAACATACGCACAAGCCGCTCTTGGCCGGGGTGCATATTTGTGCTTTTCCCTGCGCATACTGCGAGAATGTTTCGCTTGGCGTTCCCCGCGTTTCATTCACTTATTTTGCATGCTGTTCGGGCCTGCACAGACACCAATTCCCCAAGCCTTATAGGTTTTATTTTACTACATACCCATGTATAAAGCAACTTTTTTGTAAATTTTTTTGCAGCGCTTTACGCCAAAACTTGCGCTTTTTGCCCACTTGTCCGCACAGCAAACACAATATCGTGTGTGCACTGTTAACGGGCAGGTATTTCACTTTCTTGATTTCTTTGACGTCAGTCAAGGAAAAAATATTGATTTTTGTGCTGCTTAGTCTTGAAATTTTGGTTTTCTGTGAGATAACTTATATGTAGGGTGCGCGTGTGCACCTATATTTGCGGCAATTTTACTTGTGAAGGAGATTCGGCATTGGCAGATTTACTGAAAGTAATGACACCGGTCATCAATAAAAATCAACCGGTTCAGCCGAATATGCCTACGGATGCTCCAGGCATATTAAATATTCAAAACACAGAAAAGGTCATCCAAACCCATAATCAAACCAATCTGAGCCAGGAACACAACAACGGCCTTGAAAATTCCAGCGCGCCGGCAATGCTTTTAAGCCTTTTGAAAGACCCTGCCGTCGCCGCCTCCTACCTCAAAAACATTTCGTTTTTGGAGGAGATTTTCAAGCTACTTCCTGCCAATAACCGCTCTATGACGGCGGAAATTGAGCAATTGTTCGGCGGCATGATGATGAACGAGCAGGAAATTGCTCCCGAGATGATGCGTCAGGGCGAAACAGCCACGCTTTTGCGCGGTGAGCTGTTCGATTTTTTGCGCCAGATTAACGAAAAGGCCGCGCCGCGCAGTGATCTGCAAGCTGCAATTGCCAATTTTCTGCGCGCGGCCAACGGCTTGCTTTGTCGGCAGGATATTCAAGGGGCGGTTTACAACAACCTTCTGTATTTGAAAAAATCGCTTCATTCCAGCAAGGATTTATCGGCCAAACTTGACCGCCTGCTTGCTCAGCTTGCGGAAGAAACGCCTCAGGCGGGTCAGCAAAGTGCTTCTGCATTAAACGAGGCCATGCAGCAGGCTAAGCCAATGGCGTCCGGCCAAGCGGCACAAATGGCGGGCGGCGCTCAAACGGCTCACACCGACGAGGAACTTTCAGCCTTAAAGCAAGCGCTGGAAAAGCCCGTGGAAACGTCTGAGGGAAAGCAGACCATGAAAAATGTGGAGGATTTCCCCGCTCTCAAGCGTGAGATTCTCTCGTTTTTGTCCGATGTGGAATCCAGCATTTTGTACAACTCCAAAATGGATAAAGTGCTGTCTATTTTAAAGTACAACCTTTCGCGTTACACCGCCAGTGAGGATTATTTTCACGAGTCGGCTTTTTTCCTGCGTCAGCATCTCAGCGGGCCGCAGCGCCGTATGTTTTCCGGTTTAATCGACGGCTTTTTGGCCGGTTTGCGTGAGGGTCGCTTTCATCCCGAACTCAAAGACGGCACATCGCGCGTAATGGACACGCTGACAAAGCTGCTGGGCATTCAAGCGGCAAACGAGCGCCTTTCCGCAGGTGACGAGGCAAAGGTGGAGCAAATTCTGCACAGCTTGCTTTCTTCGCCGTGCAACTTTACGCCGCTTTTACACTTTATTATTCCGGTAGACCATCTGGGCTCCCGCGCATTCGCGGAAATTTGGGTTAACCCCGACAGCGATGAAAAAGATATGCCCAAGGGGGCCGGAAAAGGCGTCCACTTCTTGCTGGTCATTGACTCCGAGGGCGTTGGCCGCTTTGAAGCAGACGTTTATGTGCACGACAAAGACCGCGTTGTCGACTTCCAGCTATTCTGTCCGCCCGGGCTTGAATCAACGTTTTCTCAAATGTCCAAGCCCTTGGCCCAAATGTTTACCGCGATGGATTACCGTGCGGGCTCGATGCGTTTTGACGCGCTGGAGCGCCCGCGTTCTCTGATGGAAGCCTTTAAATCGCTTCCGTATAAAAGGATGGGTCTTGATGTCAAAGTTTGATAAAAAGGCGGTTGCCTTAAAGTATAACGCCGAGCAGGATCTTGCACCCGTTGTGATTGCTTCGGGTTACGGCGAAGTGGCGGAAAATATCATTGATATTGCCGAACAGCGCGGTATTCCCGTTTATCGCGATGACAGCGCTGCCTCGATGCTGTGCATGTTGGAAATCGGCACCACGATTCCTCGTGATATGTATGAGCTTGTGGCTGCCATTTACCTGCAAATTTTAAAAACAGCTTCTCAGCTGCAAGGGGCGCCGGCACCTGTGCCTGTGCGCCGTGAGCCGCCCCCTGCCCCTACCCCTGCCGCTGCGGCCGAGCCTTCGCTCGAAGCGCAGCCCCAAGCGCAGGAACCCCAGTCAACATAATACTCACTCCGGCCTTGCCGGGGCACTGTATTAAGGAGGAAATAATATGGATAATTGTATTGCACGCCAGCCGATTATCGGCAAGGACGGAAAGATTGCTGCGTATGAGCTGCTTTATTTTCAAAACAGCCAAACGGTAGACAGCCCGCATGACTTCCATACCGCACAAGCCATTGTGCAGTTTTTTAACCAATTGGATGAGTCTTCGTTCTTGGATGGGCGCGATGCCTTTTTGAGCTTTACGCCCAATTTGCTGATGCAGAATATTCCCCGCGTGTTTGACCCTCACAAGCTGGTCATTCAAGTGGAGGACAGCGTGCTGGTTCATCCTGTGGCGCGTATGATGCTTCAGCGCTACAAAAAGCAGGGGTATCGTCTTTCTCTTTCCGGCTTCCAGTTCAACAGCCGCTATATGAACATTTTGTCGCTGATTGATATTTTAAAAATCAACTTTGACGGCATTTCCCAGAAAAAGCTGGATACTTATCTTTCTGTTGCCAAAGAGTTCAATTTAAAGCTTGCGGCCTATCACATTGATACTCCCGAGGCACGCGCATTGGCAGAAAGCAATCACTTTGATTATTTGCAGGGCACCAGTGTGGCGGACATTGCTCAAAGCAAAGCCCAGAAAAACCCCAAGCACCTGCAGTCGAACTTCTTCCGCTTGATGGCTGCCGCTACCCGCGAGGAGCCGGACTTGGAGGAGATTGCAGAGCTGATCGGCATGGACGTTACTCTTACGTTCTCTTTGCTGAAAATGGTAAACTCGGCTTACTTCGCCATTCCCAACCGTGTAAAAGACATTAAGCAGGCGCTTACCATTTTGGGCTTGGGCCAGCTGCGTCAGTGGATTTATCTGTTGAGCTTCGGCGGCGAGGGTGACTTCACCGACGAGATCATTAAAATTTCGTTCCAGCGCGCTGTGTTCTGCCAGGCACTGTCTCAGGAAATCCCCGATTTCCCCTTGGCATACAGCGAGGCTTATATGCTGGGTATGTTCTCCATTTTGGATCGTCTGTTGGATGTTACTTTGGAAGAGGCACTGAAATCGCTGCCGGTTTCCGACGAGCTGAAAAACGGCCTTGTGAAAAAAGAAGGCATGTGCGGTTCTCTGTACCGTTTGACCATCGCCTACGAGCAAGGCGAGTGGCCGCGTGTAACACGCATTGCACAGGAGCTGAACCTCAGCATGGAAACGATTTCCCGCAAGTATTTGGAAGCAGTAGATTATGTAACCTCTACTTGGAACAGCTTGATGGAGCCGTTTGACGGTGCAGCACAAACCGACGAAAACGAAAACAAAGAATAATTTGCACTCAAGCAGGGTGTTATTGTATTTTTATACAATAACACCCTGCTTTCATTGTGTCGCAAAAAACTTTTTCAATTGTCAAACTTTTAGGCATAAGAAACAAATACATCCAGTATTATATGAAAAACTTTTATACTAATTGCCCTTTATTTGTAGGATTAGTCATTTTTACCACAAAATTTTTTCATTCTTTGTCCAAAAAATCAATTTCAACATTATAGAAAAGGAAGTATAATTATACTAGAGTTGCTTGAACATATCTTTTTACACTTTAGATGAATAAAATTTTTCAGGTCGACTCACAACTATCAATCATCAGGTGGGAAGGAATGATGAAGGATGAAATCGACAGTAAGCGCTGATAAAAAGAGCGTGACTAAAGTGAAAGTCAGTGTCCTTGTCAAGCTCATTGCCGGTATTATGCTTCCTCTTGCGGTCGTTTTGCTGATCGCCGGGGCTTTGATTACAAATAGCATGAAGAAGATGGTAGTAGACTTGGACGACAACTATCTTTCGGCAGAAACTCATCGTGCCGGCTGGCAGGTGGATGCCTTTTTCTCTGAGTTTCTGGGCATGGTGCGCGCGCACTCCGGCTCTCAGGTATTTTTTAACGCCATAAAAGACTGGGGTACCGAGGACTTTGAAAAAAGTGAGTCGTTTGCTGCAGCTACACAAGAGCTGAAAAGCTTAATGGATGCCGATACCGCAAACATTTCCAGTGCGTGGCTGTGCAACATCAGCAAGAATGGGCAGACGCTTTTTGCAGACGGCAGCTTGTATGGAAGCGAAAAGCAGGACGTATCCCAGCGCGATTGGTATCAATCCATTATGAACACAGGCGAATGCACAGTAAGCAGTGCTTATGAGGATACACTCAGCGGCGAAACCATTGTCACCGTTGCCGCACCGGTTGTTCAAAACGGTACGATTAAAGCCATCGTCGGAATGGACGTTTCCATTTCGGGCCTCATTGACGAACTCTCTTCCGTAAAAATTGGTGAAAGCGGTTATATCACCTTGTTTGACCCGACAAAAACCATTGCTTTCCATCCCGATTCCTCTTTGGTAGGAAAGAACATCTCCGAAGTGGATTATTCTGAAAATATTGCACAGGCAATCAATAACAACGAAACACAAAAGAGCCTTTCTTATGTCCGAGATGGCCAAGCCTATCAAGGTTCTGTTTATTACTTAGAGGCGTTTGGCGGCGTTGTGTTAGGAATTGTTCCGCAGGCAGAGTACAACTCCTACATCAGTGAAACCGTTTTATCCATCACGATTTGCTTTGTCGCTTGCATCATCGTTCTTGGCGTGATTGTAACGCTGTTTGGGTTTAATATCACACGTTCTGTGCGCAAGCTGACCCATGTTGCCGGAAAGATTGCGGCGGGCGAATTGAATGTCAACGTCGATGTTACCGGCAGCGATGAAGTTGCCGTGCTGGGCTACAATATTTCGCGTATTGTTGCCCGCTTGAAAACCTACATGGAGTACATTGACGAAATTTGTGATGTGCTTTTGGAAATCAGTAAAGGTAATCTCGATTTCACGCTGGAGCATGACTATGCCGGCGAGTTTTCTAGGGTTAAAGATGAGCTTTTGCGCGTTCAGGAGCTGTTGTCGCAAACGCTGCATGAAGTTGTGGTTGCTGCGGATGAGGTAAGCACCGGCGCCGAGCAAGTTTCTATCGGTGCTCAGTCTCAGGCACAGGGCGCTACCGAGCAGGCAGCCAGCGCAGAGCAGCTTACCGCTACGGTGGCACAGATTTCCGAGCAAATTAACAGCAGCACCCATCACTTGGAAAGCGCCAATGAAGAAATGACCGCCGTTGTCACGGAGATTCGTTCCGGCGACCAAAAAATGGAACATATGCTCCAAGCAATGAACGAAATTACACAAAGCTCTTTGGAGATTGAGAAAATCATCAAGAGCATTGAGGATATCGCATTCCAAACCAATATTCTTGCGCTGAATGCCGCCGTAGAGGCTGCACGCGCCGGACAGGCCGGAAAAGGCTTTGCCGTCGTTGCTGACGAGGTGAGAAATCTGGCCGGCAAATCGGCAGAAGCGTCTAAAACAACGGCAACGCTGATTGAAAAAGCGCTTGTGGCCGTTCAAAACGGCAAAACGATTGCCGATGAAACCGCGGCTTCGTTCCACCGTGTATTTGAGGGCGTAAACCGCGTGGCAGAACAAACCAGCCACGTTGTGCAAAATTCGGAGGAGCAGGATAAACAGGTTCAGCAAACGGCAATCGGCGTTGATCAAATTTCTTCTGTCATTCAAACAAACTCCGCAACTGCCGAAGAAGCTGCCGCCGCCAGCGAGCAGCTTGCAGGCCAGGCGCGTATGATGAAAAAATTGGTTGCACAATTCCGTCTGCATATTGAAGATAACGAATAAAACTTACCTCGCTTGACAGTATCTCACAAAAAAGCTAGGAGAAAGCAGCCGCTTTCTCCTAGCTTTTTCTTTGCATATTTTGTATGTATTAAAATTTGCTGCGCACAAACTTTGGGAATGTCACGGCAATTCAATCCACGGCTGTTCATTCCAGTCCGAACGCGGCGCCGAAAGAGACTGAGGCGTATGAATAGGAACTTCCGGCAAAAACTCCGTCATATTGCTCCAATAGCGCATTGGGCAGTGGGTGCGGCGGCATACCGGGTTTTCGCGCTCTTTAATTGCAATCGTTTGATAAAAGTTTTTCCACAGCGCGCGCATCTGCGCTTCTTTTTCCGTCACAGGCGGCATTTCAAGTGCCTCTAAGGGGAGCATACTGCCCACACCCTGCTTCCACATTAAGGCGACACCGTGAGTATCATCATAAATCAAAAAATCTTCTGTGGCATAGCGCTCGCAAAAATGCGGCGCTAAATAAGGCAAAACAAAATTTTTAGGCGTAATTTTGGCCACCAGCGCTCTGCCCGTGTCGGTAAAGCGAACAAAACCTTGCAGCAAGTGCGCCTCGTTATGCAAATGGCGCTGTGCTTCATACAAAGGCGCCACTCGTGCATGACTTCTCATATAGTATACTTGTTTGCCGTAACGATAGCCAAAAATTAAAAAGCGAAAAATCAGCAATTCCTTTTGCGGAACACAGCTGCAAAATGCATCACGCACCAATTCGGCAGCGTCTGGACAAATCTTTTTGGGGATGGAATCATAAACACGCTGTGCATGTTCCAAATCTGTAGAAACCCACACATCTTGATAAAAGCTTGGCTGTGCAATTGACTGTTCGCAAATGTCCACGGGAACGGTTCTGCTGTAAACTGCATCAAATACGCAAGACAGAAAGCCTTCAAAGCTTCCATCATACAAATATCTTATATCTGACGCAAAAGGCATTCTGCTGCCTCCCCCCTTTTCTCTGCAATCCATATTTGCTTGTTGGGGCTTTGCACCCCTTCCTCCGGTGAAAACATGGAAAGCTGTTCATAGCCGAAATGAAACGCCTGTGGGTCCAGCAAGGCGTGTACAATTTGGCTTTGGTTGGGCCTCGCGGCAAAACGACGCAGCCCAAAATCAGAACAAATAATAAAGTGCTGGGCGCGCTTGAGCACAACGCCTAAGCGCTTCAAGTCCAGCATAGACAAACGCCCTGCCCGACGTGCAGTGCAAATCCTGCGCGCACTTTTTACCCCGATACCCGGCACGCGCAAAAGCTGCTCATAAGTACATTTGTTGACATCCACCGGAAATTCTTCCAAATGGCGCAGTGCCCAACTACATTTTGGATCTAAGTAAGGTTCAAAGTTTTGCTGCTGTTCATCCAGCAATTCATCTGCATGGAACCCATAAAAGCGAAGCAGCCAATCCGCCTGATACAGCCGATGTTCGCGCAAAAGCGGAGGTGGTGTTTGGGCATCGGGCAATGCTGCATCCTGTACCACGGGAATATAGGCGGAAAAAAAGACTCGCTTGAGCTGATAGCGATTGTATAAGCCCTGCGTCAAGCGTAAAATTTGACGGTCGCTTTCGCCGCTTGCCCCCACAATCATCTGTGTGCTTTGACCTGCGGGCGCAAACTGCGGCGCATGGCGATATCGAACCAAGTCGGTTTGATTTTCTAAAATTCCAATGCGCACTTGCTTCATGGGCGCCAAAATACCCGCCTTTGTCTTTTCGGGCGCCAAACGGCGCAGGCTTTCTTCGCTTGGCAGTTCGATGTTAACGCTCAAGCGGTCTGCTAACAGCCCCATTCTCTCGATCAGCGCGGCACTGGCGCCGGGAATGGTTTTGGCGTGAATATAACCGCGAAAGCCGTATTCTTCCCGCAGCAGCCGCAGCACTTCAATCATACGCTCCATGGTATTGTCCGCACTGCCGCAAACTGCACTGGACAAGAAAAGACCTTCGATGTAATTGCGGCGATAAAATTCGATGGTGAGTTCAGCCAATTCTTTGGGTGAAAACGCGGCGCGCGGCACATCGCGTGAACGACGGTTGACGCAGTATTTGCAGTCGTACACACAAAAATTTGTTAAAAGCACCTTTAATAGACTAATGCAGCGTCCATCCGCAGAAAAAGCATGGCAAATGCCCTGTGCCGCCGTGCTCCCGATCCCGGAGCCATTGCCCTTGCGCTGCACCCCGGACGAGGTACAGGCCACATCATATTTCGCACTGTCGGCCAAAATATTCAGCTTTTGCATCAAATCCATGATCGCGTCCCCCGTTTCGTGATTGCCGTTTCGCCGTCTTGTGTAATAACTATTGGTATAACAATTTATACTAATAGTTATTTTCACCAGCGTCGAATGGTCTGTACTACTTTTCCGGCAATAAATAATGAGTTTAAATCCTCACCAGTCAAAATCTGGGGTGGGTAAGCGGGGTTAAAGGGCTGCAGCACAACAGTGTCACCCTTGATGACATATTTCTTCAAGGTTCCCTCGCCTTCTCCAAATACTACCACACCTAAGTCGCCGGAATTTAGCGTATTTTGTCGATGGACTAAAGCTAAATCACCTTCACAGATACGCGGCTCCATACTGTCCCCTTTGACTTCTAAATAAAAGTAGCTTTCTGGGTCCTTGACGCGCGCATACTCTCGGCCCAGTTCCTCCTGTTCGGCAAATAACCCATATCCGGCACGCACAGTACCCAAAATCGGTACCAGAAATTCCTGCCCGGATGAATAAGGCCGAATACTGCCTGCATCCAGCCCCAATAATACATCGCTCGGCACATTGAAAATTTCCGCCAATTTTGCAATGGTTTGCGGGTCTGGAGTTGCCGTTCCACGCTCCCACTTGCCGACCGCCTGCTGAGTCATTCCCAGCTGCTGCGCCAAACTGGCCTGAGAAAGGCCGTTTTGCTTGCGCAGTTCTTTCAATCTCTGTGCAAACACAGGCATCCACTCCTTGTCCTGCTTTCTGCAAAAGCGGTTTGTTTTCTTCATTTTACTACTAAAAGTTGTTTTTGTAAAGCAATTTTACACCCAAAAGTTGTTTTAAGGCAAAAAAATCCGCTCTGCGCAAAATACGCAGAGCGGATTCACCAATGTTCTTTGACCGAAACAATTGGCTTTTATTAGATCTCATACCACTTGATTTCGTTGGCTTCCATGTCCAGCTCAAAGCTGCTGCCGTCGCCTTTATACACAGTGGTGTGCTGGGGTTCATAAGTATTGTTTACTACGCAGTATTTGCCGTTCTTTACATAGGCATGTACTTCCACGTTGAAGTTGGAGGAGAACCACTTGTGCAGCTCTTCTTCATCGTGAGTGGACCACAGGATTGCACGGTACAGAATACGGCTGTTTTCAAAGCTGTAAGGCAAACCGCTGATATAAACGCTGCGGCCTTTGCCGAACTCGTTGACAGCCATCTGTACTTCTTTCTCGCGCTGCACGAGAATCTGAGCGCCCTCGAGGGCATAGATCGACTTTTTGCCCTCGCCGAAATCGACCTCTTTCGTGGTGTCGGCCAGGATAAAATGATCTTTGTGCTCATCCCAGTTGTACTTGTCGTAGTTGAGCGTGAAGCCGGTTTCTTTCTCTACGCCCATCACGCCGGCCAACTGCAAGTAACGGCCCTCGTACTGGTGGCCAGCCGGCTCACCAACGCCGATGAAGCCGCCGCCATTGTGTACGAATGCTTTAATGGCGCTGGAGATTTCAGCATCCTCCCAAACAGCACCGCCGGTGTGTGCGGTATCGCCGTCGCCCACGTTGATGATGACATCAATCTCGTCCAGAATAGACGGATTCTCTTTGATGTCGTCAAAGCTGATGAACTTCACATCAAACGGAGCGCCGGACAGCGCTTCGATAATGCCTGCATAGCTGTAATTCTGCTTTTGATACAGTGCATGGTGTACCATGTGGCAACCCCAGCTGCGGCACTTACCCCAGCTGTTCAGAACAGCCACGGTCTTGACGCAATACGGTGTGGTGCCCTTGATGTTTTCATACAGCACGCGGAACTCGTTGCAAACGCTCTCGATGTAATCAATAAACTCGGGGAATTCCAAAGCCAGCTTCAGGTAGCCGCCGTATCCGATACGGTCAATCGGCTTACGCAGAATTGCGCGGCGAGCAGTTACCCAGTTCTCCTTGCCCTCTTTCACAGGGTCGCCGCCCTCGTGGAAGGTATCGGGGAAGAAGTACGGCAGGAAGCGGCCCTCGGTGTATTTTACGCCGGGGATATCGCTGATCAAACGCAGGGTGGAACCGTTGCCCACGCTGCCTACGACAGCATCCAAACCGATGGTTTTGAACTCGTCCATAAACGGCTCGGTGCCGATGAAGTGGTCGCCGAGGAACATCATGGCCTCTTTGCCCAGCTCATGGGTGATGTCTACCATCTCTTTGGCCAGCTTTGCTACCTCACGGCGCTGGAAGGCCATAAAGTCTTTAAACTCTTTAGAAGGTACACGATACTGGTTGTTGTAGTAGCCCTGGTCAATGATGAACTCGGGGCGGAATTTGTAGCCGACTTCCTTCTCAAACTGCTCCAAAATGTACGGAGAAACGGAAGCAGAATAGCCGTACCAATCTACATATTTTTCGCGCTTGAGCTCGTCGAACATCAGGGTGAACTGATGGAAGAACGTGGTGTAGCGAATCACGTTGACATAGGGATGATCGGCAATAAACTTGCGCAGACGCTCCATCGTGAACTTGTGGGTTTTCGGCTGACGCACGTCGAACGTAATTTGATGCTCAAAGTTCTGCCAGTTATTGGTCACCGCATTGTACATATGCACGGGGTCCCAAATTAAGTAAGCCAAGAAGCTGACGGTATAATCGTGGAACTCCTTCGGCTCGGCAATTTCGACACAGCCGGTCTCTTTGTTGTAGCACCATGCGTCGGTGGAGACAACTTCACCTGTTGTACGGTCGACAACTTCCCACCAGCGTTTGATGTCGTCGCGGGTGTTCACTTCCATCAGCTCGTCGGAAATGCCCTTCATCAGGGGAATCTCCAGCTTGCCGCCGGTTGCCGTATAGAAACCGGTCATGATGTAGCACTGCTGCACCTCATCCGGGTTTGCCTTTGCCCATGCGTTATCCTTACGGGTGGTGTAATAGGTAGAATAAATCTTAGCGCCTACCTGTGTCAGCTCCTCGGGGAACTCGGTTCCGTCGCAGTCGCGGATTGCGTCAGCGCCCCAGCGCTTCAAAATATCAATGGTTTCGGGAACGACATCGAGGTTGGTCGGAATGGTTACGCGGCCTTTGGTCAAATCGCTCATTGCGGTTACTCCTTCATATTTTAATTTCAGATGGTTTTTGACACACATAAACAGACTTTGCACCTATTGTGCATCGGGGTACAAAGCCTGTTTATTTTGTGTGAAAAGCGCCTTTCAGCGCCAGCTTATTTTGTAAAAGGTTTGTTATAGAGGTACAGCAGCACTAAAATACCTGCCAAACCCAGCAGCTCGATGCCAAGGCCGGAAATGCCCTTTGACAATTCTCCAGAAAAGCCGTAGCTATGGCCGAAAATAACGAGCCCAATGCATACCAGCAGCGCCACAACGCCTGCGGCAACGGTCAGCTTTTTCTTTGTGTATTCATTCATTGCTTGTTCGCCTCCTTAACCCTTCAGGCCGCCCAAGGTCATGCCTTGTGTCAGTTTCTTTTGTACGCACATGTACAAAATCAACGTGGGAAGCATTACCATCACCATGCCGGCGTACATCTGGCCGTACTCTGCTTTCGCGTTCTGTGCCTTCATCAGGTTCAGCAAACCAACCGGCAGCGTGCGTGCGCCGTTGGGGTCGGTCAGCATGGTCATGGAAATGATGTACTCGTTCCAGTAAGCCAAGAACTCGAACAAAATAACCGTGATAATGCTGGGCTTTGCCATCGGCAGGATGATGCGAACCATCGTGGTGAAGTAGCCTGCGCCGTCCACATAAGCTGCTTCCTCATAATCCTTCGGCAAAGTGGCCAAATAGCCGCTGAGTAAGTAAATGGTAAACGGAAGCGTGGTGGAGGCCAACACAACAGCAACCACAAACGGATTGTTCAAGAAAAATGTGGTGCCGAACATGCTCTTGACAATTTTGTCACCGGAAACAAACATCAAGAAGATGGGAACTACAATGTAGCTGACGTTGATGAACAAACCGGCCATGAAGCAGGTATTCAACACCTTGCTGCCCCAGAAGCGATAGCGGCTGAGCACATAAGAGGCCGGCAGCGCAACCAAAAGCAGGATCAACAGCGACAATGCAGTAATCACAACGGAATAGAAGAAGTAATCGCCCATGCGTGCCTTTGTCCACGCATCGACAAAGTTTTGCAGGTAAACGCCCTGCGGCAGTGCAAACGGGTTGCCATAAAATTCCGTGTTCTGCTTAATGGATGCCATAAACACCCAAGCCACAGGAACTACAATGGAAATCAGTAGTAAAATCAGTAAAATATAGATGATAACCTTCGGCACAATACTTGTTTTCGTGCCTGCGATTTTTTCATTCATTCTCACATACACCGTCCTTCCTTAGAATTCCAGCGGCTCGCGCTTGGTCACACGGTTCACAATGGCCGCCAGTGCAAACGAGAAGCTGAACACCACAACGCCAACAGCCATGCCGTAGCCGTAAGTGGAGTTGGTATACGCTTGCTTATACATGTAGCTGAGGAATACCTCGGACGCGCCGTCCGGGCCGCCGCCTGTCATTGCTTTTACAAACAGGAAGCTCATGTTGATGTTAGAAATAATAAAGAAGGTCAGCGTGGTACGGATATTCGTCCAGATTAACGGCAAGGTGATCTGGAAGAATTGGGTCATACGGGAAGCGCCTTCCAAGTTAGCGCTCTCATACAAGCTTTCGGGAATCGCGGACATAGAAGCCATGTACATAACCATGTAGTAGCCAATTGCCTGCCAAACCATTGCGCCAACCAAGCTGTAAATAACAATCTTTTGGTCGCCCAGCCATGCAATGGGGCTTTCGGCTCCAATGCCGAAAATGCTGAGCAGGTTGTTCAGAAGGCCGCGGTTCACGTCGTAAATAGCGCTGAAAATTGCGCTGATAACAACGACGGAAAGAATGTTCGGAATATAGAAAATAATGCGGAAAATGTTCTGTCCCTTCAGCTTTTCGCGTGTTAAGATAAACGCAAAGAGCAGTGCAAACACAATGGTAATCACCGTTACCACCACAATCAGCAAGATGCTGTTGCGGCATGCGCGGTAGAAGTTTTCGTCTTTGAACAGCGTTACAAAGTTATCAAACGCCACAAAAGTTTGGTTAGGGGAGTATCCGCCCCATTTAAACAGGGACATGCGGAACACGTTGAACGTAGGAACCACAAGAAAAATAAATGCCAAAATGGTTGCCGGAGCCACGCAGGCTACGATAAACCGGCTACGCGCCTTATTCTTTTGCATTGTACCATCTCCATTTCGATTTAAAAAGCGGTGAGCAAAAAGCATCGCCTTTCACTCACCGCCTTGGTTTACCTTATCTCCTACGCGGCAGACACCAGACGGTGCCATCCTTGTTTGAATCGGTTCGCCTTTGTCGTGATGGATGCTTTCTCACAGATTATCTTTCAAGCATCCTGATGAAACTTTTTTACATTGCCTCACGCAATGCTGCACAAGAAGCCTGCACTGCTGCTTTCCAGTCGTCAACAGTCTTGGTGCCGTTTACAACACTATCCATGGTGAAGCAAACGTCCTCTTTGATGTTCACGCCTTCCACAGGAGCTGTGGTTGCGAAGGTACCGATAGCAGCTTTTGCACCGTTGTCGTATACGCTGTAATAAACTTTGTTGTCGTCGCTGAGCTTATCGGTCATGCCGGTGATGGGCTGAACTGCACCAGAAGCTGCAAAGATTTCAGCTGCCTCATCGCTGTACAGATAGGTCAGGAACACTTTTGCCAGCTCTTTGTTCTCTGCGCCGGCCGGAATCCAGCTCTGCTCAAAGAAGGTGTAGCTGTAACGGTCGCCGCCCTCTTCAATTGCGGGCAGAGCCATGAAGCCCCACTCGAAGCCTTCTGCACGAGGAGCGTCAGCCATCTCACCGATTACCCAGTTGCCGTTCGGCATGAAGAGGGCCTCGTTGTCGAGGATCATCTGCTGGTTCTTGGTGAAGTTGTCGTTGTTTGCATAGCCAGTGGTAGCGTCGTTGGTGTTCTCAGCCAGCTTGCCCAGGATTTCGAACATTTTGTCCATCTCGGGGCTGCTCCAAACAGTCTCGTCATACTGCAAAGCCTTGTTGAAGAAGTCCTGGCCGCCAATCTCTGCGATCAAAGCATAGGTGAAAGCGTCGAGGTAGCCAGCTACCGGATAGGTGAACAGGGGGATATCAGTCTGGTCAGCCAGAGCAAAGAACTCGTCCCAAGTGGTGGGCAGCTCCAGATCGCCGCCGCCTTCAGTGAAGTTTGCCTTGTTGTAGAACAAGCCGCAGGGGCCGTAGAACATCGGCATCATGAATACGCGGTCATCGCCATAGGGGTTGGTGGTCAGGTTGCCGGTGAAGCCGGGGATGATCTTCTCACCAACGGTGATATCCTCGCCCAGAACGTTCATGCTCAGAACGTCGGTTACTTCCTCGATGGCATTCTCTTTCAGCATGGTCTCCGGCAAAGCCTTCTCACGGCCTGCTGCCAGGTGAACTACATCGTAGAAGTTGCCTGCCTTCATCTGGGGATCGATCACGTCCTCCAGGTTTTTGTCGGTGGTCAGCTCAACGGTAGCGCCCGTTTTTGCCTCAAAGCCATCGGCAATTTGCTGCCACATCTCTGCGCCGTAAGCGGTCTCGATAGCCGCTACCTTCAGCGTCTGGCCGGCATAGTCACCGGTGCCGGTTGCTGCCGCAGAAGTGGAAGTAGAAGCTGCCGTGCTCTCGGAAGCCGCTGTGGAAGCTGCGGTGGAAGACGATGTTGCCCCGCCGCAAGCTGTCAGCATCGACAAGCTCATGCCGAAGGCCAGTACAGTACTGATTGCCTTTTTCATAAAACAAACCTCCTATAATTGTGAAATGAAATAACCCGTGCAGACATCCCGGCTTCCGAATTGCTCCACACGTTTGCCGGTTGTCTGCCCTATGCTTCCAGTATAGCTTTTTTGAAATTTAATGCAAGAGATTTGTTGCTTTTAAGTTTATAAATATTGTTTTGATGGTCATTTTCTTCAAAAAAGAGCCGAATTTGCGTCCTTTTATAGCTAAATGCACAAAACAATGTGTTTTTTTCTGGTTATTTTCACTTTATATCCTTTTTTCATCCAAAATTATATCAAACATCTAAGATATTATGTGTACATTATGCAAGTTATTTTACAAAAATTACTTTATCTATTTGTCTTTCGTTAATTAACCGGATTTATAATTTAATAAATATTGCTCACAATGTTTTTGCTGTATGGCTATATTTTTCCACTAAAGCAATATTTGACAAATTTTATGACTGTTTGATAACTGTTAACCTCCCTAAATGAGATTCTTTTTTGGTTCTATTTGCTAAAAAACCAAGCGTTTCTTCGTACAAGCTGGAAAAAACAGGCCTTATAAGCGAAAAAAGACGAAACATTGCTCCATTTAAGCTTTTTTGTCCTTGTATTCCACCTTTTTTACACTTATAATGAAATCAACATCCAAAATATAAAGATGTTGTTAATTCCTCAGCAGAACATAAAAATAACACAGATTTTTTGCACGACAAGCTCAAAAAAACTTTTGCCAAAGCAAAAATATATGACAGCGTGCACAAGCGACGAGGAGGTTCACCATGAGCAACAGCAGATATGACATCGGCGATAAACCCTCCGGAAGAAACCGCACCGGAAACAATCTCAGCGGCGCACGGCTTTTATATGTCACGGAAGCCCACTTCAGCACAGATTGGCACAGCACTCTGCACAGTCACCCATGCACCGAGCTGTTTTACTGTATGCGCGGCATTGGTGAGTTTCGCATGAAAGACCAAGTTATCCCTGTCGGAAGCGACGACATGGTAATTGTGAACCCGAATATCGAGCACACCGAGTCCAGTATTACCAGCAATCCGCTGGAATACATCGTTTTAGGCATTGACGGGCTGGATTTCAGCTTTGGAACCCAAAATAAAGACCATGCCATCTTAAACTATCGCGAAGACCGCAACGAAATTATCTTTTTCCTGCGCACGCTTTTAAAGGAAGCGGAAGATCATCCCCGCGGATGGGAAGATGTGTGTCAGCATCTTTTAGAGGTGCTGCTCACACTGATTTTGCGTCACACCCATTTTACCATGCAGCTGGAGCCCACACGGCGTACCAATAAGGAATGCGCCGCTGCCCGGCGCTATATTGATGAGCATTTCGCTGAAGCCATTACCTTAAATTTGCTGGCGGATATTGCGCACGTCAATAAGTATTATCTGGTTCATGCGTTTAACAAAGAATACGGCATCTCCCCCATTAACTACTTAATTGAACGCCGCATTCGAGAAAGCAAGTACCTTTTGGAAAACACCGACTACTCCCTGTCCCAAATTTCTCATCTTTTGGGCTTTTCTTCGCCAAGCTATTTTTCCCAAAGCTTTCGCCGGCTGACCGCGCAAAGCCCCATGGAATACCGTAAGCAATGCCGCCTCGCGCGTGAACACGTGCAAGACGACGGAAAATAACACACGGCAGCCTTTTTCGCCGCCTATGCAACACAAAGAGGAGGTTCTTACTCTTGGGCTATGAAACCATTCAGCTGCAAAAGCCGTTCGTGGTGGATGAAATTATTTCCATCCACTATTTTGAGTATACCAGTACTTATTCTTTTGAAGGGGAAAGCCACAACTTTTGGGAATTTTTATATGTAGATAAAGGAGAGGTATCCGTTTGTGCCGGAGAATGCCAGCACATTCTGCAAAAAGGACAGATTATTTTTCACAAGCCGGGCGAATTTCACAGCGTTTGCTCTTGCGGCGGCACCGCACCCAATCTGGTTGTGGTAGGCTTTGTGTGCCGCAGTGAACACATGCGCTTTTTTGAAGAGCGCATCGAATCGCTGGGCGACAGCGGACGCGCGCTTTTGGCTTCCATTGTCACCGAAGCATCTGCCGCCTTCTCTTCTAATTTGGGCGACCCTCAAATGCTTCGGCTTGAGCGCCGCGAAAATGCTTCCTTCGGCGCAGAGCAGCTGATTGCCTGTGCGCTGGAGCAGCTGCTTGTGCGTCTGGTGCGCCGTGCCGGCTCGCTGCAAACCGAGCGCTCTGGAACGATGATGCGTGAGCATAACCAGCAGGATTTTATCGCCTCCATGACACGTTATTTGCAGGATAACCTTTCCCGCAAGCTGACGCTTGCCGACATCTGCCGCGATAATCTGGTGGGCCGCAGCTATTTGCAGAAAATTTTCCGCGAGCGCACCGGCGGCGGTGCGATGGAGTATTTCGGGCAGCTGAAAATCGAAGCGGCAAAAGAAAAAATCCGCGAAGGATGCTATAATTTTACCGAAATTGCCTCTATGCTGGGTTATTCCTCGATTCATTATTTTTCCCGCCACTTCAAAAAAACTACCGGCATGACACCGTCAGAGTATGCATCGTCGGTAAAAGGTTTGTCTGGTAAAGCGCCGGAAAGTGAACATCTTTGAACATCTTGCGGACGATTAGACACCTAGGGGATAATTGTGCAAATATTATACGAAAAAATCTATTTTATAATCGCGCAGAAACTCTTAAAATAAACAATGAAAGAGCACGAACGCAAATCGCGTTCGTGACGTTATACACGAAACAACGCAAAGGAGCATGATGCACTATGTCTATTTTAGTAAGCGGCGGCGCCGGCTACATCGGCAGCCACACCTGCATTGAGTTGATGAAAGCCGGATATGAGATTCTCGTAGCGGATAACCTTTACAACTCCTGTGAAGAAGCGCTGCACCGTGTGGAGCAAATCGCCGGAAAGCCTGTTCCCTTTATCAACATCGACCTTTGCGACCAGCCTGCGGTTGACAAGCTGTTTGCTGACCATCCTGAAATTGACGCGGTCATCCACTTTGCCGCTTACAAGGCCGTGGGCGAAAGCGTGCAGAAGCCGCTGGAATATTACAGCAACAACCTCATCAGCGCATTGAACGTGCTGAACGCCATGAAAAAATACGGCGTGAAGAACTTTGTGTTCTCCTCCTCCGCTACGGTGTACGGCGATCCCGCCAGCGTGCCCATCCGTGAGGACTTCCCTGTTGGCGCTACCACAAACCCGTACGGCGCTACCAAGGTCATGAACGAAAATATGCTCAAGGATATCTGCAAGGCAGACCCCACCATGAACGTTGCCCTGCTGCGTTACTTCAACCCGATTGGCGCACATGAGAGCGGCCTGATTGGCGAGGATCCCAACGGCATTCCCAACAACCTCGTGCCGTACATTGCAAAAGTGGCTGTCGGCAAGCTGAAAGAGGTACATGTGTTCGGCAACGACTACCCCACCCCGGACGGCACCGGTGTGCGCGACTATATCCATGTTGTTGATTTGGCTCGCGGCCACGTTGCAGCCCTGAAAAAGCTGTCCACCAACTGCGGCCTGTTCATCTGCAACCTGGGTACCGGCCACGGTTACAGTGTTTTGGATGTCATCAAGGCATACTCCAAAGCCTGCGGCAAAGAGCTGCCCTATGTCATCGACCCGCGCCGCCCCGGCGATATTGCCGAGTGCTATGCCGACCCCACAAAAGCGCGTGAAGAGCTGGGCTGGGAAGCTGAGTACGGCATTGACGAGATGTGCGCATCCAGCTACAAATGGCAGAGCATGAACCCCAACGGCTACAAAGGCTAAGCCGTTATTCGCTATCTATTTTCAATCGTAATAGAGCGGCAGTGTACTTTGTTTTGCACTGCCGCTGATAATATGCGGAGGTTATCGTATGAAAAAACCGATTCTTGTTGTTATGGCAGCCGGTATGGGCAGCCGCTACGGTGGATTAAAACAAATTGACCCGGTGGGCAACCATGGCCAAATCATCATCGACTATTCCATTTTCGACGCACGCCGCGCCGGCTTTGAAACTGTCGTGTTCATCATCAAGCACGAAATTGAGGACGCTTTTAAAGAAGCCATCGGCGACCGTCTTTCCAAAATCATGGACGTGCGCTATGCTTATCAGCAGCTGGAAGACCTTCCCGCAGGCTACACCGTGCCGGAAGGCCGCACCAAACCCTGGGGCACCAGCCACGCTATCTTGGCTGCACGCGATGTGATTGACGCACCGTTTGCCGTTATCAACGCCGACGACTACTATGGCCCCGAGGCATTCCGCGAAATTTACAACTACCTGTCCACGCATGAGGACGGCGAGAAATACAGCTACGCCATGGTGGGCTATCTGCTCAAGAACACCGTTACCGAGCACGGCAGCGTTGCCCGCGGCGTGTGCGTAGAGAATAACGACGGCACTTTGGCCAGCGTTACCGAGCGCACCAAAATTGAGACTTATGAGGGCGGCATCCACTTCACTGAGGACGACGGTGCAACCTGGACCGACGTTTCCCCGGACAGCATCGTTTCCATGAACTTGTGGGGCTTCACTGAGAGCTTTGTGAAAGAGACTCAGGCTCGTTTTGCCAAATTCCTCGATGAAGCATTGGTGAAAAATCCGCTGAAGGGCGAGTACTTCCTGCCCAGCGTGGTCAGCCAGCTGATTGAAGAAGGCAAAGCCGACGTCCGCGTACTGCGCAGCGGCGACAAATGGTATGGCGTTACTTACAAAGAGGATAAGCCCGTTGTGGTAAATGCCATCGCGGAGAAAACAAAAGCCGGATTGTACCCGGACAACTTGTGGGAGGCATAAGCAAATGGCACTTTGCAAAGCGGAAGAAACTCTGTCCCAAGCCTTAACCGGCTTTGATTTCGGCGGCGAAATCGTCGGCGCAGTGCGCTACGGAAAAGGACATATCAACGACACGTTCTGTGTTTATACACAAAATGAAGAAGGCGACTGTGTGCGCTACATTCTTCAGCGCATCAACACCAATACCTTCACCGATCCTGACGGCCTGATGGAAAACATTGTGGGCGTTACCGATTACCTGCGCAGCATCATTGAGAAAAACGGCGGCGATGCCGCACGCGAAACCATGACGGTTCTGCGCACCAAAGAAGGCAAAAACTTCTATCGTGACAGTGAGGGCGGCTGCTGGCGCGTGTATCCCTTCATTGAGGGAACCGTGTGCCTGCAAAGTGTAGAAAAGCCCGAGCAGTTCTATGAGAGCGCTAAAGCGTTCGGCCATTTCCAGCGCTTGCTCTCCGGCTATGACGCTTCTACCCTGCACGAAACGATTGCCAAGTTCCACGATACACGCAACCGTTTCGCCAACTTTAAAAAGGCATTGGATGCCGATGCATGTGGCCGTGCAAAAGACGTGCAGGCGGAAATCGACTTCGTGCTGGCGCGTGAAAAAGACTGCGCTGTGCTGATGGATTTGCTGGAGGCCGGCAAGCTTCCCTTGCGTGTTACCCACAACGACACCAAGCTGAACAATATTTTGATGGATAAAGCCACCGGCACCGGCATTTGCGTCATCGACCTCGACACCGTTATGCCCGGCCTTGCACTGAATGACTACGGCGACTCCATCCGCTTTGGTGCCAACCACAGCGCAGAGGATGAGAAAGACCTGTCTAAGGTAAACTTCGACATTGAGCTGTATGAAATCTACACCAAAGGCTTCATGGAAGCCGCCGGCGATGCATTGACCCCCGCAGAGAAAGAATATCTGCCTTGGGGCGCTAAGCTGATGACGCTGGAATGCGGCATCCGCTTCCTCACCGACTATCTCGAGGGTGACCACTATTTCCGCGTACACCGCGAAGGCCAGAACCTCGACCGCTGCCGCACCCAGTTCAAGCTGGTAAGCGACATGGAAAACTGCTGGGAGCAGATGAAAGCCATCGCAGCAAAATATTAAAAAATATCGTCCGCAGCGCTCACCGGCGTATGCGGTAAACAAAAACCGTGGATGTCAAACGACATCCACGGTTTTTGTTGTAAATGCACAAATTTTAATTATTTTATTTGCAGGTGTTTTTATCGTACAATTCATTTGGTATAATAAAACAGGAAATATTTTCCTTTACAAAAAATAGGAACAAAAGAAAAAGCCGCGCAAAGCGCGGCAAAAAAGCAACAAAAAAAGTGGGTTCGGCAAAAGCCGGGTTACCACCATACCCTTCGGCACAACGGCCTTATCTCAGAACTCTGATGGATATTGATAAACTGACACAGTTTTCAAAATAAGTTTCTCTGATGGATATAGATAAACCGACACATCATAATCTGAGCTCTAGGGGTATTATATCGTATTTCTTTGGAAAGGTCAACAGAAAGGATGAAAAAACATGAAGTACACGCTTGGTTTAGATATTGGCATTGGCTCGGTAGGTTGGGCAGTGGTTCAAAATGAGGGGGAACACTGGATTGAAGATTTTGGCGTGCGCCTGTTCGACTCCTCGGAAAATCCCAAAGATAAATGCAATAAAAATCAGGAGCGCCGCGCACAGCGTGCCGCCCGCCGCGTTACTCGGCGGCGCAGTCACCGCAAAATGCGTGTGAAGCAGCATTTGCAGCGCATGGGGCTTTTAACGCTGGACGAGCTTTCCCGCTACTTTGAAGCTCCTCATCCCGACCCGCTTTCTCTGCGCGTCAAAGGCTTGGACGAACCGCTTTCCCCGTGCGAGCTGGCAGCATGCCTCATTCATATCAGCAATCACCGCGGCTATCAGGACTATTTTGAAACCGATACCGAGGATATGACAAAAGCCGAAAAAGAGGAAGCCGAGCAAGAGCTGGCGGGCATCAGCCGCGTCAACCGACTGATGGAGCAGGGCGGCTACCGCACCGCCGCCGAAATGTTTTTGCGTGACGCCGCTTTTGCCTGCCCCACCGGTGGCGAACAGCGCGCTTACCTCAACCACCCTTATGTAACTGATCGCTGCTTGGTAGGGCGTGACCTGCTGCGCAAAGAGGTGCAAATGCTTTTGCAAAAGCAAGGCGAAACTTACCCCATTTTACTCGCGCCCAACCCGGCAGTCAAAAAACGCGCCGGGAAAGAGCCGCTTGCCAGCCCCATGACGAACGCCGAAATTTTAGAGGAAATTTTGCTGAACCAGCGCGACTTTGAGGATGGCCCCGGCACAGCGGGCGACCCCATGCGCAAATACAAAGGCTTTTTGGACACGCTGGGCAACTGCCGGTATTACCGGGATGAACCGTGCGCCTTCCGCGCTTCTCCCCTTGCCGACATTTACTCATTAGTGAACGTACTTTCTCAGTATCGCTACACCAATTTGGAAACGGGTGAGCTAACGCTTGCCCCCGAGCTGGCACGCGCTTTGCTGCAAAAAGCATTGGAACAAGGTGAACTGAAAAAAAATGATGTCACCAAGCTGGCAAAAAAATTCGATACTGGGGTCAATATGCCCACAGCCAAAGAAAGCGGAAAGCAGGAAACGCTTGGCAAATGCCTGAAGTTTTTAAAGCCGATGAAAAAGCTGCTGGACGAGTGCGGCATTGACTGGCTTTCTGCCGTGGGCGAGAACTACACCGCGCCCGACACGTTGTTAAACCGCATCAGCAAAATTGTGTGCGAAAACCATACCCCGCGCCGCCGCCTGCGGGCGCTGCGGGCTGTGCCGGAACTGAATGAAGCCGCCATCCGCAAGCTTGCCGGGCAAAATTTTTCCGGCACGGCTGCCGTTTCGGAAAAATATATGAAGGGTGCGATTGCGGCATTTGAAGGCGGCGAGCTGTATGGCCATTTCCAGTCAAAACTCGACAACGCCCCCATTATGGCAAAGGGCGGTACACACCGCTTGCTTCCCGCCTTTTCGCCTGATGCCGAATTTGCCAAAAATGCTGTCGTTATGCGCAGCTTAAACGAAACGCGAAAAATTATCAATGCCGTCATCCAAGCCTATGGCGCGCCCTACGCCATCAATGTAGAGGTGGCAAGCGAAGTGGGCAACAGCTTTGAAGAACGCCAAAATATTGACAACCGTCAGAAAGAAAACGAAAAAAACAACCAGCAAATCACCGAAACCGTTGCCGCGCTGCTGGGCATTGAGCCAACTGCTGTCACGGGCGAAATGCGCCTGCGCTATCGGTTGGGTGAGCGGCAGGGCTGGCACTGCCTGTATTCCGACAAGCCCATTGATAAAGTCACCGCGCTGAACCCACGCCGTCAGGAGTTTGAGGTGGATCACATTGTGCCGTTTTCGCTGATTTTGGACGATACCATTCACAACAAAGCGCTGGTGTATACCGACGAAAACCGCCGCAAGGGGCAAACTGTGCCTTTGATGTATCTGGATGCCGCCGCGTGCGACCG
This sequence comes from Faecalibacterium sp. UBA1819, assembly GCA_002315015.1. Lineage (GTDB taxonomy): Bacteria > Bacillota > Clostridia > Oscillospirales > Ruminococcaceae > Ruthenibacterium > Ruthenibacterium avium. The sequence continues at coordinate 2,854 of DCEX01000004.1, read as the reverse complement.
CCTGCGTGTGCGTGCTAATGACATGCTGAAACACAAGCAGATTTCTGAGCGCACCTACCGCTACTTAACCTTGCCCAATTTGGACAACACCGAGCTGCTTTCTGAGTGGAAATCGCGCAATTTAAACGACACGCGCTATATTACAAAATATCTGGTGCGCTATTTAAGCGAAACGCTGCAATTTGCCCCCGGTGCGCGCAGCACGCCCGTGTTTGGTGTTAAAGGCCAGCTTACCTCCTCCCTGCGGCGGCAATGGCTGAACAAACAGACGTGGGGCAAAGACGAAAAGGACGCCACCCGCACGGAAACCCAGCTGCACCACGCAGTGGATGCCGTTGTCATCGCACATATCACACCTGCCACCTCCATGCTGATGGAAAACAAACTGCGTTTAAACCGCATCTACCACGCCGCGGGCAAGCAGAAAACATCGGAATATTACCAAACGATGGAAAAGTGCATCAACGCGCTGGAAGACCATTACCACATGCCGCGCCGCGTTTCGATGGAAATTTTGTGCCGCAAAGACGGCTGCACCGCCCTGCACCCGGCGCTGGGGCTGGAGGTAGACGTGCGCTTTTTTGACGTGGACGCCGCACGGAAAGAAGCCGAGCTTTTCGCCAAGCAAGCCAAAAAGGACGGCGAGGAAGTGCCGCCCGTTCCCACACGCGCCGAACTGTTGGAGCGCTACTACAACCAGCTGCGCAACTTTTACCACGACGAGGCTTTTGTGGCGCGGTTGTCGCCGCCGCTGGTGAGCTATAAAACGTCCACACGCTGCCGCGGCGCCGTCACTTCGCAAAACGCCCTGCTGATAAAGCAAACGCCGGAAGGCGCGGTGGAAATGAAGCGCCGCGACGTGCTGAGCCTGAAAGCCAAGGAGCTGGACAAGCTTTGCACCGATGACACCGACCTGCGCGAATCGCTGGAAGCCGCGTTTGCCCTGCCGCGCAAAAAAGAGGACGACCCGCTGGGCGAGATTTTAAAGGCACAGGGCAAAACGGAATTTGTCACCCAGAAAGGCAGGACGGTGCGCAAAGTGACCCTGACGGGCAACGAGTGGCGCAACCCGTATTATAAGGAAACGCCCGAAAGCGGCAAAACCGCGCTGGATACACGCAATTACTGGTGCGTGGAGCTGTACCGCAACGAAAAAGGCGAGCTGCAAATGCGCGGCATTATGAACGCGGACGTAAAGCGCGAGGGCAAAAAGCTGGTGCTGCAAACGCCGCCCCCTGCCGATTACGCCGCGCATGTCATGTATTTATTCCCCTATGAATATATTGTTGTCACAAAAAGCAACGGTGAGGAAAAGTACCGCGGGTTTTATAAGTCGGTATTTAATATCAATCAAAATGCACTGTGCTATATCGCAGGCAATGCACCTTTTGATGGAAAAAAAGCCATGAGCATCGGCAAAAAAGACACTGTGCGCAAATACGCCGTGTCGCTGCTGGGCAGGCTGGGAGGTGAAGTGGCATGTGGCGCACCCTTATTGTACAAGCCGGCGAAAAAATAACCCTGCAAAACAACTGGCTGTATGTGTGTTCCGAGGAACAGGAAGCGCGTGTGCCGGTGGGCGATTTGTATTCCGTGGTGATTGACAACCGCCGCGCCGTGCTCAGCGTGGCGGTGCTTACCACGCTGGCACAGGCGGGCGTTCACATTTTGTTTTGTGACGAGAGCCATGTCCCCACCGCCCAACTGCTTCCCCTGAATGCGCACTACCAGCCGCTTGCCGTGCTTTCGGCACAAATGGCATGGACGCAGGAATGGAAAGACTTGGTTTGGCAGCGCATTGTGCAGGCAAAAATTGCAAATCAGGCGCGCGCCCTGCGCTTTTGCCATGTGAAAACCGAAAAAGTGCAGGAGCTGGAAGCCCTCGCCGCCGCGGTACTGCCCGGCGACAAGGGCAACCGCGAAGCACAGGCGGCAAAGCGCCACTTCCGCGCCTTGTTCGGCGCGGGCTTTACGCGCGGCGATGACGACGTTACCAACGCCGCTTTGAACTACGGCTATACCATTTTGCGCTCGGCGGTGTGCAAAACGCTGGCGGCATACGGCTACAACTGCGCGCTGGGCATCCATCACATGGGGCGCGGCAACGCCTTTAATTTGGCGGACGATTTGATGGAGCCGCTGCGCCCGCTGGTGGATTACTGGGTGGATAGTCATTGTGACGAATTATTTGAAACGCTGACGAAATCGAACCGCAGCAGCCTGATTGCACTGGTGAACCATGTTATCCGGTTCGAGAATAAAAAAATGCGGGTGCGCTACGCCATCGACTGGTATGTAAAAAGCTTTACCGCCGCCGTGCAGGGACAGGACGCCGGGCTGCTGCGCCTGCCGGAGCTGCTGCGCAGCGACCCGTGCTTTGAGGATGAGCAGGATGGGTGACCGTTGGATGAGAGTGCTGATTTTTTTCGATTTGCCTGTTACCACCAAAAAACTGCGCCGCGACTATGCCCAGTTTCGCAAAGCACTGCTGAAAGACGGGTTTATGATGCTGCAATATTCGGTCTATTCGCGGCTGGCGCGCAACCACGACGACGCACAAAAGCACCTGCGCACCGTGCAGGCGAACTTGCCGCCGCACGGCTCGGTGCGCTCCATGATTGTAACGGAAAAACAATACATGCAAATGCAGCTTTTGGTGGGCGAAAAGGTGAAGGACGAAAATTTCCTTGACACGCGCGATTTGATTGAATTATAATGAATAGGTAAAAAACACACCAAAACCGCAAATATCCACAAGATATTGCGGTTTTGGTTCTCTGGTGGATATTGATAAACTGATACAAAGATTTAAACGCGGAAGATATTGCTATTGTTTTGGTTCTCTGGTGGATAT
>DCEX01000011.1 GCA_002315015.1 Faecalibacterium sp. UBA1819 | reverse complement strand
TTTGCTTTTTCACAAACTGTGTGCCTATTTCAAATGGAAAAGAGGGCTAGCCCCCTTTTCCAAGCCTTTTTCCCCTTGCAGCACGTCTTCTTTTTGAATCAGGCGGCAGTTTTTCGACAGTCTCACGTGGGCGCGTTTTCACGCCCACGTTTTTTATTCCAGCCCGCACAAGCGCTGTTTTTCAGCGCGGCTGAGCTTTTTGACGGCGGCTTCCCGCCGCATGGCTTCCTGCTTTGTTGCAAAGCCTTCCCGATATACCACACGCACGGGGCGGTGCGCCCGTGTATAACGCGCCCCGCGCCCGCTGCAATGTGCCGAAAAACGCTTTTCGACATCCGTTGTCCAGCCGGTGTACAAAGAACCATCCTCGCACAGCAGAATGTAAACATACGCCGCGTCAGCCATCCTCACGCGCACGCTCCATGGCGGCTTCACACGCGGCAAACGCATCTTCGCGTGTACCGACTGTCACAAGAAAACGCCCCACATGGCAAAAGCGCAGCGTTTCAATGCCAGAAATGCCCGGCAAATCTTCCTCCGGCGCACCCGCCCACTCGGCGGGAAACGGCACTTTCAGCTCCTGTGTACCGAACCCAGCGGCAATCGCCTGTGCGCAATAGCCGCCGCGCTGTGAGGGAAACACCACAAACTTCGCCTTGCTGGGAATGAGGCGCTGTTTCCAAGGGGCAAAGCGTTTCAGCTCCACAATACCGCGCTTTTGCGCTGCCAGTGCTGCGCTGACTTCCTCATAAGCACGCTGAACAGCAAAAAACACCTCAAATTTTTTGCGCAAAATCGTCAAAGCCAGCGCCACAGCCTCCTCGAAGCACTCGTTTTCATCGCGCTGGGCGTCCCAAAGCGGATTATAGGCGGCGATAATACCCGCCACCTGATTGCCGCAGCCGGTGTTATCGTCTTGGTCAAGCGGCTGCACAAACCCTTCGTCAAAGCGCTTTGCATCGCGTGCGCCAAGCAAATCCTCGCCCACCTCGCGCCACAAAAGGCCAAACGCAGCGTAAGGCACACCGTTTTCACGCACAGGGCTGTTGCGGGCGTGGTGGTCAAACGCTCCGTCGCCAATGTCAAACACCAATCCGTCGTACCCCGGCGGCACCTGAAAACCGCGTTCAATGCGGATGTCGGGGTTTAAATAACGCAGCAGCGCCGCGCTGAATACGTCATCGGCGTGAAATTTTCCGGCGTGAGTAAACGCTTTGTTGGGAATATGCACGAATAAACTTCCTCTCTTACTGATATATTGTTAAGGCAGCAAAGCACAATTGCTATTTATCAAGCATACCACAATTTTTCACAAAAAGCACAAGGTTTTTTTCTGCGCAGACAAAAAAATCGTGGTATACTTTTCCATAGTGATTATTTTGTGCTCTTTTCGGCAAAAGGTGATGCTTTTTGCGAAGGGATGCACTGTTCTATTACTGTTACAAGGAGGCAAAACATGAACCGACTCCCCCGCTTTTTTTCCAAAAAACGCCTTGCACTGGCGGGCAGTGCGCTGGTGCTGACGCTGGTGCTTGCCGCGCTGGGGCTGTTTGCTGTGTGGTTTTTTACCCCGGAGCCAACCTTTACCTACACGGTTCGTCCGCTGGGGGAGAAAATTACTGCGATGGTGGTTCGGTTTAATGCCGATGACCCGCTTTGGCAAAGCGAGCCGGAAACAGCTATGGACACATTGGCGCAGCAATGGGCAGACAAAGCCCGCAAGCTGGGAATATCGGCGCTGTTTGTTGCCACGCACAGCGAACGCGGCGCACTGTTTCGGCTGGAAGGCATTTCCGCCGACCCGATGCTGACGGAACAAGACACCTTTTTTTCCAAAGCTGACTGGCTGAAAGCCGTATGTGAAGCGGCTGAAAAAGCGCAGATTTCCGTTTATGCGCTCACCGAGCCTTCCACGGTGTCTGCGGCCTCGCTGAGTGAAGTGCAAGCCGCTTTGCGTGCTGCCTACCCCTTGGCAGGCGTTGCGGCGGCGTCTCCCGACGGGCGTGTGCTCTCGTGCGCCGATTACTTAGAAACGCAAAGCATTTCCGCAAGCGGCGCGGATGCGTCTTTGCCCGAGCTGCTGTGCTTTGAAGCCATGGACGATACCGCTCAAACCGAGCTTTTACGGTTTTTGCTGGGCGGCGGTGCGGGCGCAGCTTTTGACGGTGCGCTGTTAAACAACGAAAGCGCGCTGGGAATGGCCTGCACCACGGTTCGGGCGGATTATCCCGTTTTGTCCGAATTTGAGCCGAGCCAAACTTTGGGCGTTACCTACCCCACGTTAGACGAAAACAACACAGCCACCCTGAGCGGTGACACCATTTTTCTGGTGGGAACCTCCGACCCCGCGCAGGATATCACCTGCAACGGCGAATCTGTCGCGCGCTGGGGTGAGAAAGGTATGTTCGGCGTTTTGCTGAGCGGGCTTTCCTACGGCAATAACACCATCACGCTGGAGCAGCCCGGTGCAGACAGCCTAACGGTTACACTGTACCGCCCCGAGCCTGTTCCCGAACCGGAGGAGCTGGAGGAGCCAACCGACGAAAGCGAAACAGCGCCGGAATCGGAAAGCACCTCTGCGGAAGAACCAGCGGACACCGCGGAGGAAGAACCGGAAGAACCCGAGATTCCTCACGACGACACAGTAGAAGTTCCTGTTGGCACAAAAGTGCAAATGAATGGCGTGATCACCAGTTTGCTTTATGACCCTTCCGACAACGGGTATATCAGCGAAACAGTGACAAGCGGTGCAGTGGGCGAAGTAGCCGCCTGTGCAGAAACGATGCGCAGCGGCGTTGCCACATGGGCCTACCAGCTGACGAGCGGCGACTGGGTATTAGCCACCAACACCACGGTGGTGGAAAACGCTGCTGACGCTTCTTTTACCGGCGCTGCGGCATCGCCTTCCACCGTTGCCGAAAATGCAGAAATTTTGACGTTTGAAGGCACGGGAACGCCCATGGCTTACGCCGAAGCAGAAGGCAATACACTGCATCTGCGTTTTTACGGCGCATCTTTTGCACAAGATTTTGCAGTAACAGGGTCTGCGTTTGTATCTCAGACCGCGCAAACGCCGTTTGACGGCGGCACCGAGCTGATTCTTACGCTGAATCAGCCTGTTTGGGGCTGGCATATTGCGTATGCAAACAACACCGTGCAGCTGACGCTGAAAACGCCGCCCGCTGCATCTGACGACCCGCTGCTTCCGCTGAAAAACGCGCGGATTTTGCTGGATGCGGGCCATGGCGGCACCGACCCCGGCGCACTGGGCGTGGGCGGCGAAGGTGCACCGCAGGAAAAAGACCTCAACTTGATGGCGGCACAGGGCGCACAGCAGCGCCTGGAGCAGCTGGGCGCCGAAGTGATTATGATGCGCAGTGACGACACGTTTTTCTCGCTGGACGAACGTCTGTTGAAAATCAGCGAAGTGCAGCCGGATTTCTTCCTTTCGCTGCATCATAACTCTACGATTTTAACCACCGACTGCAACGACTGGTTCGGCACGGAATGCTATTACTTTTACCCGTCCGGCGAAAGCTTTGCCAAAGCGCTGACCGATGAGGTATGCACCACGCTTGACCGCAATAACCGCGGCGCTCTTTGGAATTATTATTATGTGACGCGCAGCAGCCTTTGCCCGGCTGCACTGCTGGAGCTGGGCTTTGTGGTGAGCCCGGCCGATTACGAGAGTGTTTCCGACAATACCAGCCTTTGGCTGACGGCAGACGCCATTGCACGCGCGGTGCGAAGCACATTAAGCGGCACAGCGAACAGCGAAGCGCAAGCGGCGGCATAAAAAAACAAGTCGGGTTTTCCACAGCGTTTCAGGCAATGTGGAAAACCCGACCTTTTTTGTATTCGATTGACGTGCTTACAAATCCATCGGCTCAAAGCCGGGATGCACCTGCATCACTTTATTCAGCGCATTCATCAGCTGTTCCTGCTCTTCCTTGGAAAGCATTTTCATGCGGTCTTCGTCCCATGTACGAAACAGCGTCCTCACCTGTTCATAAAGCGCTTCGCCCTTTTCTGTTGCGTAGAGCACCACCGTGCGCCGATCCTCGCTGTCGCGGTGGCGGCGTACACAATCGGCAGCAACCAGCTTGTCAATGGTGCGCGTGGTGTGGCCTGCGTCCGCATGGAGCGCCTGCGCCGCCTGGCCCGGTGAGCAACCGGGGTTTTGGACGATGTGCAGCAGGTAGTACAGCTGGCTGCGGGTAATGCCGTGGTCCTTCAAAACGTCCTTACAATACTCCTCAAGGTCGTCTTTCAGCGCCACCGCATAATATGCGAGGGTTCGTTTCATGATAATTTCCCTTCTTTTTGCCGTCGGATGTGCCGCCGCATAATCCATTGTGCTGCAAACTGCTTATCTTTGTTGCGGCACGTCTCCTTTTTATTATACCCTTGCTTCTTTGACAAAGTCAAGCAAAGCTTTTCCCCCTTTTTTACTTTGAAAGGCGCGCATTGCAACGGTTTATGCTATAATAAAAAACAAAGAAAAAAGAGCGCTTGGAGGGGTTTGATGAACAGCAAGCAAAAGGATGGCACAGGCAGCGATTTTAGGCGTGATCTTTCTGGGGCTGCCGCTGCTGATTCGCGACACGGGCAGCGGGATGATTGTTTTGCTGAGTGCCATGCCGCTGCTTTGCATCGGCTTTTCGTGCCTCAGTGCGTGGCGAAACGGCTTTCAATGGCATGTGCCCTTGATGGCCGCCGGGTGGTTTCTGGTTTCGATTCCGCTGTTTTACAACGCAACCGCGCTGCCCTATACCGCTGCGTTTTTTCTTTTAGGATGTTTGGGGCAAGCGTTGGGTGCGGCGCTGCGCCGTCGATAAAACGATTGCGAGGAGTTGGAGGAATTGAAAAAAATTGTCGCTTGGATGAAACAGGAGGTTGTGCTGTGCATTACTATTTTATGCGCAGGCATCACCATGCTGTTTGTCCCGCCCGGGCCGTCTTACTTAGATTACTTTGACTGGCGCGTGCTGGCGCTGCTGTTCTGCTTGATGGCGGTAGTGGCCGGATTTACTCAGTGCGGTCTGCTGGATAATTTAGCGCGTCGATTGTTAGAAGGTGAAAAGCCGCTTCGTCTGCTGGCGCTTGCGCTGGTGGCGCTGCCGTTTTTTTCGTCGATGGTGATTACCAACGATGTGGCGCTGATCGCCTTTGTGCCGTTTGCACTTTTGGTGCTGACGATGCTGAGCCGTCAGCGGTACGCTGTTTGGATTGTCGTTTTGCAGACGCTGGCCGCCAATCTGGGCAGCATGGCAACGCCGATCGGAAACCCGCAAAACCTGTTTTTATACTCCTTTTTCGAGCTTTCTCCCGGCGAATTTTTCGGCGTTGTGCTTCCCCCGGCGCTGTTAAGCCTTGTTTTGATTGCGCTGCTTTGTCTGCGGCTTCCGGCGGAAAACCTGCAAGTGCGGTTTTCTTCGCCCTTGGAACCACTGCCGCGCAAACGACTTTTGCTGTTTGCCGCGCTTTTGGCGCTTTGCCTTTTGACGGTATTTCGCATCATTCCATGGTATATTACTTTGACCATCACGGTGGCCGTGCTGGCGGTATGGGCGCGCGAGCTGTTTGCAAAGGTGGACTATGCCCTGCTTGCCACGTTTGTATTCTTTTTTATTTTTGCCGGCAATTTGGGAGAAATCCCGGAAGCGCGGACGTTTTTTATGAATTTGATGCAAAGCACACCGCTGACGGCTTCGGTGCTGGCCAGCCAGTTTATCAGCAATGTTCCGGCGGCCGTGCTGCTGGCGGACTTTACGCAAAATGCTTCTGCGCTGTTGGCGGGCGTTGACGTAGGCGGCTTGGGAACGCCGGTGGCGTCCTTGGCAAGCTTGATTTCATTAAAGCTTTACCTGCGCACGCCCGAAGCGCAGCCCAAGCGCTATTTGGGTGTTTTTCTTGGGCTGAATTTCGCTTTTTTAATTGTTTTATATGGGTTGTCTGTTTTGCTGACGGGCTCGTTTTAAACGGCGGTTGGCAAATGACCGCAAAAGCGCACCCGGTTTTCCACAAATCTTCAAGCTTCGTGGAAAACCGGGTGCGCTCTTTGTTTTTAACATGCTTTTTACGTTTTCTTTGCAAGATTTAGTGTTTTTAATGCACTTTCTCCCCAGTTTCTTGTGGTTTTACGCCTAGTTTTCCACACTTTCCACAGGGTTTTCAACATTGTGGAAAAAGCGCCGGTGGAAATGTGGAAAACTTTGTTTATAAAATCGTCTGTTAAATTAGTTTTTTCAGCTGCTTTTTTCACCAAATCACAAGAAAAAAGGCCGCCTGATTCAAAAAGAACCTAGGCTGCAAAGAGAAGAAGGCTTGGAAGGGGCCACAGCCTTCTTTTCCATTTTAGATAAGCTTTCCGTTTGTGAAAAAGCGAAGCTTTTTTGACAAACGGAAGCCCGCCTGCACACAGCAGACGGGCTTTTCCATGCTTTTTATTCGGCTTCCACCAGGTGGCAGGCCACAAAGTGATGCGGACGCACTTCGCGCAGCTCCGGCGTTTCCTGACGGCATTTATCACATGCCTTCGGGCAGCGGCCGGCAAATTTACAGCCCGGCTTCGGGTTGATGGGGCTGGGCACATCGCCCGACAAAGCGCGGAAGTCTTTCTGAGCTTCCTGATCCGGGTCGGGAATGGGCACGCTGTCGAGCAGCGCCTGGCTGTACGGATGCAGCGTATGCGCATACAGCTCATCAGAATCGGCCATTTCCACCAGATTGCCCAAATACATAACGGCAATGCGGTCGGAAATATATTTCACGATGTTCAAGTCGTGAGCGATGAACATATAAGTGAGGCCAAGCTTTTCCTGAAGCTCTTTGAGCAGGTTAATCACCTGGCTTTGAATCGACACGTCCAGCGCGGAAATCGGCTCGTCACAGACAATGAAATCCGGCTCAATTGCCAAAGCGCGCGCAATACCGATACGCTGACGCTGACCGCCCGAAAACTCGTGCGGGAAGCGGTTTGCGTGCTCTTTGTTGAGGCCGACCGTTTCCAGCAGCTCATACACACGCTGTTTGCGCTTCCCCTTGTCGTACATTTTGTGAATTTCCATACCCTCGGCAATGATATCGCCGACAGTCATGCGGGGGTTGAGCGAAGCGTACGGGTCTTGGAACACAATTTGCGCTTTCTTGGAGTAGTCAAAACGAGCTTTCGAGTGCTTCAAGTTGACTGCTTTGCCCTCATACTCCAATTTTCCCTTTGTGGGGTGGTAAATACCCATCACCACACGGCCAAGGGTCGATTTGCCACAACCGGACTCACCCACGACGCCGAGGGTTTCGCCCTTGTAGATATTCATGGTGATGCCGTCCACGGCTTTTAAGGTTTTTCCGGGGCCGACATTAAAATATTTGCAAATGCCTTCGAGGGAAACGAGCGTTTCCTTTTGGTTCTCTGTTGCCATTTGACAGCCCTCCTTTATTTTGCCTTAAAATCCGGGTGCAAGCGCCAGCAAGACGCGCTGTGCTGTTCGCTGAAGGTATATTTCGGCGGAACGTGCGCCTTGCACACTTTCATGCAGTATTCGCAGCGGCTGGCAAATTCACAGCCAACGGGCGGCGAGAACAAATCGGGCGGGGTACCGGCGATCGACACCAGCTTTTCCTCACGGGAAGTGTCCACAGTGGGCAAGCTTTTCAGCAAAGCCTGTGTATACGGATGCTTTGCACGGTAGAAGATGTCTTCCACTGTGCCGGTTTCCACCACTTTACCGGCGTACATAACGGCCACGCGGTCGGCAAGGTTTGCCACAACGCCGAGGTCGTGCGTAATCAAAATGATTGCTGTACCGGTCTTTTCGCGCACTTCGGCCATCAGCTTCATGATCTGGGCTTGAATGGTTACGTCAAGCGCCGTGGTGGGCTCGTCCGCGACCAGCAGCTTAGGCTCACAGGACATCGCCATTGCAATCATCGCACGCTGACGCATACCGCCGGAAAACTCGTGCGGATACTGCTCGGCACGCTCTGCGGCGTTCGGAATCTGCACCATTTCCAAAAGGCGGACAGCCTCTTTTTTGGCTTCCTCGCGGGAAAGCTTACGGTGCTGGCAAATGGCCTCGGTGAGCTGCTTGCCCACTTTCATCGTGGGGTTCAGGCAAGTCATCGGGTCTTGGAAAATCATGCTGACCAAACGGCCGCGGATGTTCTGCATTTTCTTTTCATCCGCAGCAACAATATCCTCGCCGCACAGATTGATGCTGCCCTCTTTAATGCGGGCCGGCGGCATGGGATTCAATTTCATAATGGTTTGCGCCGTAACCGACTTACCGCAGCCGGACTCGCCCACGATAGCAAGCACTTCGCCCTCGCCGACGGTAAAAGAAACGCCGCGTACCGAGTGAACCTCACCTGCATAAGTGTCAAAGGAAACGTGCAGGTCTTCCACCTTTAAAATATCTGCCATTTTTCCTTACCTCCTGAGTTTCGGGTCCACGCTGTCGCGCAAGGCGTCACCCAGCAGGTTGAAGCTGAGCATCGTCAAGCTGATAAGCACAGCAGGGATGAGCATTTGATACGGATACAGGCGGAACGCGGTGAAGCCGTCGTTTGCCATTTGACCCCAGGAAGAAGTCGGGATGGGTACGCCCAAACCGATGAAGGAAAGGAACGACTCGTTGAAGATCATGCCCGGGATAGCCATGGTGACCTGAACGATAACCACGCTGAGCAGGTTCGGAATGAGGTGTTTGATAATGATGCGTCCCGGAGAAGCGCCCATGGCACGCGCTGCCACAACGAACTCCTGCTCTTTCAAAGAGACAATCTGGCCGCGTGTCAAACGCGCAATGCCCGTCCAGCCCGCGATGATATACGCAATCACCATGCTCTTGACGCCGGGGCCAAGCACCAGCATGAACAGAATCAAAACAATCAGATAGGGAACGCCGTTGATAATTTCGATAATACGCATCATGACGTTATCAAGGGCACCGCCGAAATAGCCGGAAATGCCGCCATAGATGAGGCCGATGATGCAGTTTGCGATAACTGCTGTCAGAGCCATCGTCAAGGACACACGAGCACCCATCCAAGCACGGGTAAACAGGTCACGGCCCAGTGCATCGGTGCCGAACACATGCATATGGCCGGTATCCGGGCACTCCGAGAACATCGGCACGTTGCTGTGGGTAACGTGCTGCTCTTCTTCTGTGAACGGGCTGACCATGGGCTGAACAATGGCCATCACAACGATAAGGCCAATGATAATCAGGCAAAATACCGCCACTTTATTGGAAAACAGGCGGCGCATAGCATCCTGCCAGAAGCTGACGGAGGGACGGGCAATGGCCTCACGGTTTTGCACATCGGCGCCGATGACCTCAAAATCCTCCTCCGTAGGATCGTAGGGCGCAGCCGCTGCCTCGCGCTCGCGCTCTTTTTGCGCCAGCTGCTCTTGAAGCTCTTTATTTTTTTTGTTCATCGGCTTAGCCCTCCTTTCCGTCTGCCAGTTTGACGCGCGGGTCAATGAAGCAATACAGAATATCGACAATCAAGTTGGCGGCCACCAAGAATACGCCATAGAAAATGGTGGTGCCGGCAATCATGGTAAAGTCGTTATTGTTGATGCTGGTAACAAAGAATTTGCCCATGCCGGGGATGGAAAACAGCTTTTCCACAACGAGAGCACCCGTCAGAATCGCAGCAGCCTGCGGACCCATCACGGTGACAATCGGCATAATGGCATTGCGCACGGCATGGCGCCAAATAATTTTCTTATTCGACAAACCTTTTGCCTTTGCAGTTTTGATATAGTCCTGGTTGAGCACATCGAGCATACTGGTACGCATCAAGCGCGACACAATGGCCAGCGTACCGAAGCCGAGCGCAAACGCAGGCAGGATTTTAGCCATTTCGGTGTTCCATCCGGTAATGGGGAATACCGAGAATCCAAGCGCTTTTTGCAGCTGCAAACCAAGGAAGAATTGCAGCAGAGCGCCGATGATAAACGACGGCATGGAAACGCCGAGCATTGCAACAAGCATACTGCCGCTGTCCCAAATCGTACCGCGCTTCACCGCCGCCAAAATGCCCAGCAGCAAACCTGCCACCGTGGCAAAAATCAGCGCGCGAACGCCAAGCTCAAAGGAATACGGAAAGCTTTCTCCGATAATCTCTACAACCGGACGCTTATACTGCAAGCTTGTGCCGAGGTCTCCCTGGAGCACATTCAAGCAATACTTGACAAACTGTTGGGGCACAGGCTTATCAAGATCATACTTTTCCTTCATTGCCGCCATAATCTGCGGGTCAATGGCCTTACCGGTGCTGAACGGGTCACCGGGAAGTGCATGCATCATAAAGAATGTCAGTGCCACGATCAAAAAGATTGTTAAAAAGGAATAAACAAGCCTTTTGAGGATATATTTGGCCACTTTAAACCAACTCCTTATCTTGTGTTAGAAATCCTGACAAGAGTGCCCTTTGCAGAGCGCTTTGCCTCTTGCGCTTTTACACGAAAATATCCTCATTTTTTTCGCAGAATAAAAAAGCGCTTTTTCACAGCAAAACTGCTTATCAAAGGTTCAAAACAAAGGGCTTTGAGCCTTTGATAAGCAGACAGCAGGCACGGCCCGCTGTAAACTGCCTATGGAAAAAATCAAAGAAAACGGCTGTCCGCTGCCGGGCAGCCGTTTTCTGATGTTGCCTCAAACGAAGCGAAATGCAAAATTATTGCACGATCTGTGCGTAGTGCATCACACCACCCTGGAAGGCAGTATGGGTAACACCTGTGAGCTTATCAGCCATGACATAGTCACGCACACGGAAGTAGATGGGACCAATGGGCATCTCCTCCATCAGAATGGTCTCAGCCTGAATCAGCATATCCTGACGAGCAGCTGCATCGGTCTGGCTGTAAGAATCCTTAATGAGCTTGTCATACTCCTCGTTGCTCCAGCCGGTGTGGTTGTTGCCAACGCCAGTCAGGAACATATCGAGATAAGTCAAAGCGTCGTCATAGTCGGGGCCCCACAGAGCAACGCAGACATCATAGTTCTGCTTGGTCTGTGCATCCAGACGGCTCTTGAAGGTGAGCTGCTGAACAGTTGCCTCGATGCCGAGCTTCTCTTTCCACTGGTTCTGAATGAAAGCAACCATCTTGTAAGCGCTGTCGCCTTCATCGGTGGTGATCACCGGGGTGAAGTCAGCGGCAGTGATGCCAGCCTCTTTCAGGCCCTCGTCGAACATTGCCTTGATGTCCTCAACGGGCATTGTACGGTCGATCAGGCTGCCGCGAGCAGAGCTGTAAGAACCGCTCTCGATTGCGCCGGGCACCATGCCGTCAGCGGGCAGGTAGCTGTTCTTTGCAACGTTGTCGATGTAGCTCTGTGCGTCGACTGCATAAGTCAAAGCCTTACGCACCTTTGCATTGGCAAGGCCCTTGCCCACAGCTTCGCTGCTGGGTGTGCCGCCGTTGGTGTTGTACTCGAGGTAGCAGGAAGCGCCGTCCTCATACTGGCCGGGAGCAACGCCCTCTGCAACCAGCAGCTGCACTTGATCGCCGCTCAAGCCAACCATATCCAGCTCGCCGCCCTGGAATGCGTTCAAAGCAGCGCCGCTGTCGTTGATCATCTTCATGTAAACAGTGGGAATGAAAGCTTTGTTCTCTTTATCCCAGTACTGATCGTTCTTTGTGATGGTAACCTGAGACTCGTGCTGCCAATCGCTCATGACATACGGGCCGTTGTACAGCATCTTGTCAGCGTCGCGGCCATAGCCGTCTACGCCGCCAACTTCGGTCCAGAAAGCCTCATTGACGGGGTAGAAGCTGGGGAATGACATCAGGTTCAGGAAGTATGCGCAGGGGTTGTTCAGGGTGACTTCCAAAGTGTAGTCGTCCACTGCCTTTACGCCCAAACCGCTCGGATCGCCGGCCAGAGCCTGCTCAGCGCCTTTGATGTAGGTCTGCCAAGTGGTTGCGTAGTTTGCACCGGTTTCTGCGGTGAACAGCTGAGTCCAAGCAAACACGAAGTCGTTTGCAGTGACGGGCTCGCCGTTGCTCCACACAGCGCTGTCACGCAGGTGGAAGGTGTAAACCAAGCCGTCCTCAGAGATGTCCCAGCTCTCGGCAACACCGGGAATGGGCTTATTCTCTTGATCCAAAGAGGTCAGGCCCTCCAGAACGTCACGCATGATGGAAATTGCAGTAGCGTCCGTGGTGGTTACGCTGTTCATATCGGGCGGTTCTGTGCCGATATTGATGGTGACGGACTCGGGGTCTGCGGTACCCGGATACAAGCCGTTTGTCATGGAGCTTGTCGCGGTACCAGTGGTGGCTGTGCTGGAAGCTGCGGTGCTGGAAGCTGCGGTGCTGTCTCCGCCTGCGGTAGAGGTGGATGCAGCAGTGCTGGAAGAAGCCGGTGTGCCGCAAGCAGCCATGCCCAAAGTCATGGTGAGTGCCAGCACGAGTGCAAGTGCTTTCTTCATAGAACTTTTCCCTCCTAAATTTTTCCCTCCAACGAAACTTTTTCCGATCACAGGAGAAACGTCTCGATGAATTTAGGCTTTATTATACTAAATCAGCCTATAAATTGCAATGATACTTTGGGGAACTAAAGCGTTTGTAACTTTTTTGTCATTTTTGCGGCGAAAAGCATACAAAAGTGTGTTTCTGTGGCGGACTTGTTTCGTCATATTGCATGAGAACGTGAAAAAGAAGCGAAAATTTTTCCTGTAAATTTTAAAACTCTTTTTTATTTTTCTGTTCTTTTCTGCAAAATAAAATGAATTCTTATTCAAAAAGTGCATAAGATTTCATTTTTTTATTCAGTTTTATGTATATTACAGCTTATTTATGAAAATTGCTTGTTATTTGTGTGGAAAAGTGATTCTCACAAAAGTGTCAAAAATTGCATTTACGGGAAATACATTTTTTCTTTTACCCGCAGCAGATTTCTTTCAGCTTTTCGTGGTCTAAAATTGTCACACTTCCGCGCTTGAGCTCCACGCATTGCTTTTGTGCCAGCTGACGTGCGGTGCGCGTTACGGCCTCGCGCGCGCTTCCGATATTTTGTGCCAGCTGCTCATGCGTCACTTTCAGCTTATCGGTGTGCTGACGCGCGCTTTCCTCCAGCAAGTAAGCCGCCAGACGTTGCTCGAGTGTGTTAAACAAAATTCGTTCCACCGCGCTCAGAATCTCGGAAAAGCGTTCCGCTGCCTTCTTATACACAAAATTTTCGACATAAACATTGCTGTGAATCAGCTTTGCCGTTATGGAAGCGGGAATAACATAGGCCTCACAGTCGGTTTCCGCGTCAATTCCCACATCAAACGTGATGGAAGAAAGCACGCAGGAGGCAGAAAAAACACAGATTTCCCCCGCCAAAACACGGGAAATGGTCACCTGACGGCCATCTTCCGACAAAAGCCCCAAGCGAAGCACACCGCTTCGCAGCAAAATAAGGCCCATGCATTCCGTCATAGAGGAAGCGACAATCTGTCCTTGGCGATAAATGGTAGTTTGCACATTATCACACAGCAGGCGCTTTTCCTGCGCGGTAAGCTGATTCCAAAACGGAAACAGCGCAATGGGGCAAGGGGTCATTGTCATTCCCTCCTTTTGGTTGCAATCAGACCCTTTGGAAATCGCGGCAAAAGCAACGCCCTTGCAGCACCGAATGTTCGGCAGGTGCTGCAGGACGTTCTTTCTATGATAGCACAGTGAGCCATAATTGTCCAATGAAACGATAACCTTTTTTCGGCAAAAAGCGCCTTGTCCGATACATCACCGAGCAAGGCGCAAAACGCTTTCATCATTTTTTGTAATGTTCACGCGGGTTACGCAGGCACAGCACCATACAGTGCAAAGGCCAGCAGACACAGCACCGCGCCGATGACCCAACCGGTGGGAATGGACATTTTCATATAATCGCGTGTTCCCACCTTGGTGTAGCCAAGGCCCCACGCCACCCAAGACTGTGTGATGTCCAAATGCTGGGGAACAATGGTGGTGACGGAAAAATGGGGTACAAAAACGGCACCGCCCAAGTGTTGACCGACAACACCACCGCTGCAATGGCCGTACCGCATCCAACCAAGTTGGTGGGACCGCGGAAAAAGCCCAGCGGCAAAATAACAGCGAACAGCAGCGCGAGCAGCAGGGGGCTTTGCGGGAAAATACCGCCGATGACGCTTTTAAAATACGGTGCCGCAAATACTGCTGCGTTATTGAACATGGCCAGCGTCAGCAAAAAGCCCACCATCGGAGCAACGTCAACGGCACCGTCGGCGAACTGACGCGCCAGCATCGTGCACACATTCGCAAAGCCGCCTCTCAGCTTGCCGCAGGTGAGCAGTGCATACAGCCCGGACAGGCAAAATGCCAAAATAATGGGGCACTGGACGGCAACGACCAGGATGACCGGCAAAATGACGGAAATCCACGAATACCACGGGGCATCCGGCGCTTGCTGCGCACGTCCCGACATCGCTGCCCAAGCATGGCCCGCTTTGGCTTTCTTCAGCAAAATGAGCGCAACCGCCAGCACGATGACCAGCGCAACGACCATAGCCAGCAAGCCGAACATAAAATAATCGCCATAAGCATATTCGTTTAAAAAGCGCTCGTCCATGCCGCCGACAATTCCCTGATATTGCTGGAAATTAGTAATGTTCAGCAAAATACCGGCCATAATCGACCCCATAAAGGCAAACAAGGCAATGGCCGACGGAATGCCCAGCGCCAGCAAAATAGGCATTACGATAACGGCAATAGAAATCACAGGGCCGATGCCGGTCATTGACGTAAAGCACAGCGAAGTGGCAATGCACAGCAGCACCATGGTAATGCCCGGACGGTCACCGCCCAGCTCCACCGTTTTGCGAATGAGCGTAGCGGCAATACCGGTATCCATAAGAACCCGGCCAAAGAACGCGCCGAAGAACACGTTGACCAAAATAGATTTTGCGTAGCCCTCGGGGCCTTCCTGATACACGTTGACGACAACCTTTTTCAGCACATCGAAAAAGCTTCCTTCTCCCAGCTCACCGTTGAACTGATGGCCAATCAGTACAAGAACCACCCACAGCGTTGACATGAAAAAAAAGCCAATCATCAAGTTGTGGCCTCGGACACAATAATAAATCATGCCGATAAAGCTGAGAATCATTAGAATACCAATGATTACATTTACCATACATTTCGTCTCCTTTCCTGCGGCTCGGCCCATCAGGCCAGCCTTCTCTACCTGTATCGTATTCAATTGTCAAACGAAAGTCAACAGAAAATTGTCAAATCTTTTTTACAAATATATTTTGTGGGCTGCGTACACTTTTCTCGGCCTTTGCCTTGACGAAACGAGCCGCGCGCGCTACAATGTTCAAGAGCAAAAAACGCCTTGTTCGCAGGGCGATGAAAGGAAACGGAGAATATGAAAGCGCGCATTCCTAAACATCGAGAATTTGTGATCAGCATTGATGAAAATTATGAAAAAGCAGATGAGTGCTGGGCAAAGCTGATGGAGATTATGGACGAGTACAAAAAGCAGGGCAAGAGCGTATACACCCCGACGTTTATTGAGGATAACGAGGACAAGGTGAAGGCGCTCCAAGAGCAGTACAAGTTCACCTACACCATTGAGGAAAAATAATTTCGTTTTTCAATCAAAGCAGCTGCTTTCCAACTTTGAGACTGTCGAAAAACTGCCGCCTCATTCAGAAAGAACCTAGGCTGCAAGGGGAAAAAGGCTTGGAAAAGGGGGCTAGCCCTCTTTTCCACTTGAAATAGGCACACAGTTTGCGAAAAAGCAAAGCTTTTTCGACAAACTGGAACGGACAAGGAATGTCGCTTTCATTCCTTGTCCGTTTTTATTTTTTCTTTACTGCCGGAGAAACACGCGAAGTTTTCAACAACGTTTTAAACATTGTTGAAAACTTCACCTTTTCAGAAAAAAACCCAGCAAAAAAGCGCCTTCATCGATCCATTCCGGCCGGTAAAGGCGCTGATTTTCCACAATATGTTGTTGAGAAAGCGCGCTTACAGCTCTACTTTTCCGAACAACGGCAGGTTTTCCCCATCGTTAATACTTTCGGTGCGGCGCAGCGGAGTGGGCTGGCCATCAGCAGAAGCCGGACGGCGCGGTGCGCGTTTTTCCCGGCGCTCCTGCTTTTGATAGGGCTTGCGGGAACGGTCATCACGGCCGAAACGGCCCGAACCGCGGCGATTGTCGGAACGGCGGCCCGACGAACGGCGCAGCGCTGTTGACAAATCCATATCCTCGGGCAAGATCACAACGCGGCGTGTTGCACCCTCGCCCACGGATTCGCTTCGCACTCCTTCTACCTCGCTGACCGCAGCGTGAATAATGCGGCGCTCGTAGGGATTCATGGGCTCCAGCGTATGGCTTTTTCCGGTGCGAGCCGCTTTTTCCGCCAAGCGCTTTGCCAGTGCGGTAAGGTTTTCCTCGCGCTTATTGCGGTAGTGGTTAATATCCAGCCCCAGCTTGATATACTCGCCTTCGCCGCGGTTTGCCACCAAGCTGCAAAGATAGCTCAGCGCCTCCATTACTTCGCCGCGATGGCCGATGAGCATTCCTGATTTGTCACCCGTGAGCTTCAAAATAACAGTTTCGCCCTGCTTGACGGCGCTGATTTCCATATCAGGTGCGCCCATTTTTTCGCAGATTTCACGCAGATAATCGACAACAGGCGCAAGGCGCGGGCAATCGGCCAAGGAAAGAGCTGTTTCCTGCTCGCTCTCCGCCGGCGGCTCCGGCTGTGCTTCACAGGGTTCCGGCGCCGTTTCCACAGGGGCAGGCACGGGCTCCCCGTGTACGGGCGCAGGCTTCGGCTCTTCCTGCACAGGCTGTTCCGGCTCGTCGGCCGTCACGCGCACTTTAGCCGGAATCGTGCGGAACAACTTACGCTGCGGCATATCAAGTACCTCAACGCTCACCTCATCCATGCTGACGCCCAATTCGTCCAGGGCGCGCTGGGTTGCTTCTTCTACTGTTTTTCCCGTGGCAATAACCTCACGCATGAGAAATCCCTCCTGTTAGCCTTTTACTCGTCCTTATAACGCTCTTCATCCAAAGCGCGGGCGCGCTCAAGCCGAATGCGGTCCAGCTCCGCCTGATTGACGTCCTTAACCACTTCGGTGCCGTCTTTTTCCACGACAGTCACCTGCTTTTTCTGCTTTTTGGCTGCACGCTTCGCCTTCAGTTCTTCTTCAATTTCCTGTTTAATTTTTTCCGGGTTGTACTTTTTGCGCAAAATGGCCGTCTGTGCCCAGCTGAACACGTTGGAAGCCGTGTAGTACAGCGAGAAGCCTACCGGCACGGTGAAGGCAAACCACGCAAACATCAAGCTCATGACCCATGTCATCGCCATCATGCTGCCTGCAACCTGCTGGCCGCTGGACTTCATGGTGATGATTTGGAACGCAATCATGGTGACAACAGACAAAATAGGAATGATGATGGCCGCGCTCAGCCAGCCTGCGTCACCGGGCGTCTGAGCCAAGTTGATGCCCAAAAATGTAAACTTAAAATTAGTAATTGCGTCAATTTGCTCTGCCGAAAGCACCGAGCTGTAAGCGTCGGGATTGGCGCTCACTAAGCCCAGCAGCTCGTTTTGCGCCAAATGGGAAGCCAAACGCGCAGCGTCCGTGCCGCCCGCTTTGGCAATTTCGATACATTTTTCAATGGCGTCCATGGGGATGCGCAGAACGTATTGCAGCGGACGGTACACCACCTCGATCATACCGAAGATGATGAACATATTGAGCAGCATCGGCAAGCAGCCGGCTGTCATGGAAAAGCCGGATTCCTGCTGAAACTTAATCATTTCCTCGTTCATGCGAACGCGGTCATCTTTATATTTTTCCTGAATTTCCTTAATCATGGGCTGAAAAGCCGACATGCGCGCCGTGCTTTTCTGCTGTTTGACCTGAAGCGGGAACATCAGCACCTTCATAATTAAGGTGAACAAAATGATGGTCCAGCCGTAATTGGGAATGAACTTATAAATCCATTCCATAATAAAACCGAGGACAGGGGCAAGAATTGCAAAAATATTCATAGGACCTTCCTTACTGCCCTGCACAGGGCATTTTCTAGCAAATCAGTGCGCCGCGCCAAGCCGCTTTGGAGAAAGCCGGCCAACATATTATCACGCAGCTTGAAGCGTTACCGTTTTTGGGCGTCCTGCATTTGATGCAGACGCTCGCGCTCGGCAAGATAGCGCCGGACATCCTGCGGCGTGTTTTTCCATTTCCCCTTTGGAGGAACGGGGTCCACGCCCCCTTTGCACAGCGGGTTGCACCGCAAAATGCGAAATGTTCCCAATAAAAGCCCTTTCACAGCGCCATGACGCCGGAGCGCTTCGATCATGTAGGCCGAGCAAGTGGGAAAAAAGCGGCAGTTATCGCCCAAAAACGGCGAAATAAAGCGCTGATAGCCGCGCACAAGCCACGTTAGAAAGCGGACGATCAAACGTCATCTTCCTTTCGCTCACCGACGGGCAGCCCTGCTTTTTTCAGCAGCTGCTCCAAAACAGGCACGAGCTGGGTGCTTTTCAGCGCAGGCGTACACCCGCGGGCCACCACGACAATATCTACTGCGCCCACGTCTTGGGGCAGCACCTGGCACAGCGCCGCGCGCAGAACGCGCCTTGCACGGTTGCGCTTGACGGCGTTGCCCACCTTTTTACTGGCCGTAAGGCCGACACGGGTACACCGTGCGCGATTTTTATTGACGTACACCACCACATAACGGTGGACGTAAGACTTTCCTCTTGTGTAAGCCCTTACAAACTCCTGGTTGCGGGTGATGGGCGTATAGCGCATAAAAACCTTCCTTTATTTGACCGTCGCGTTTGTCCTTAAAACAGGGCCTTGCCCGTTGATGCACAAAAAGCACGCTCTTTCCCAAGCCGGAAAAAGCATGCACCGGGCCGTTTGTTGTTCCATACGGAAAAAGGCCACCGAAAAAGTGGCCCTCCAAGTGTGTGTTCTGTGTCCGGACATGCGCGTCCACGGCAAGGCAGCGACACCCAAGGGCGCCGCGCCATGCACGAGGCAACAGCTGTGTTACGCAGCCAGCTTTGCGCGGCCTTTGCGGCGGCGTGCCGACAGAACCTTGCGGCCGTTAACCGTTTTAGAACGGGTCAAAAAGCCGTGCTTCGTAGCACGATGACGTTTTTTCGGCTGAAATGTACGTTTCATAATGTTCCTCCCATGTGATTCCACAACATATTGTGGGTGATTGCATCATAGCGTCTAACCGGATGTCCGCATGGAGGGACAACCTTGCAAATTAGAAGTATAAAGGAAAAGCACCGGTTTTGTCAAGTGTTTTCCTGTTTTTTCTTTTCCTTTGGCGGAAAGCCGAATTTTTTCGCGCAAAAAGGGCGGCTTTTCCTTTATATATTACAAATAATATATTTTCAACAGGATTGCGTGGAAAACTGAAATGTGCTATACTGGGTTTTATATATGACAGTTTATCTTTTCAACAAAATGTCGGGAGTTGTTACGGACGCATGAATTCATTTGACGAGGTTTTTGCCGCAGTAAAAGAATACTGCAAAGAGCGCGTGGTCGGCGCGACCTATGACTTATTTATCGGAGATATTGAACCGCTTTCGTTCGACGGAAACAGCGCCGAGCTTTCAGTGCGCAGCGAGTTTGTGAAAAACACGCTGGAAAACCGTTATTTAAAACTGCTGAAAGAGGGGTTTCAGGCCATTTTAGGCTTTGAGCCGGAAATCCATCTCATTGTGCCCGCCAGCGACCCCGCCCCTGTTCCCGCAGCGGCGGCCGCAGTGGATAACGGCGGAAGCTATCCGTTTACGTTTGAAAACTTTATTGTCGGTTCCACCAATAAATTTGCCAACGCCGCGGCACAGGCCGTTGCGGCAAATCCTTCCGGCGCTTACAACCCGCTGTTCATCTGGGGCGGCTCCGGGCTTGGAAAAACCCACCTGTTGAGCGCTATCCAAGTGGAAATCCGAAAAAATCATCCCGATTTTAATATTGTCTATGTGGACGGCGAAAAATTTACCAATGAAATTATCAGCGCCATCCACGACAACACCACCGCGCAGTTTCACAATAAGTATCGCGCGGCGGATGTGCTTTTGGTAGATGATATTCAGTTCATCGGCGGCAAAGAATCCACGCAGGAGGAATTTTTCCACACATTTAATACCCTTTATAATGCCGACAAACAGATTGTGCTTGCGTCTGACCGCACCCCGAGAGAGATTAAAAGCTTGGAGGAGCGCTTGCGTACCCGCTTTGAAATGGGCCTCATTGCCGATATTCAGCCGCCCGATTTTGAAATGCGTGTGGCCATTATCCGCCGCAAAGCCGATTTGCTCAATTTGGAAATGCCGGACGAGGTGGCCGAATTTATTGCCAACCGCCTCAAAAACAATATTCGCCAGCTGGAGGGCGCCGTCAAAAAATTGGCTGCTTACCGCCAGCTCGAAGGCATTCAGCCCGTGCTGGGCGCTGCTCAAAATGCCATCAAAGACATTTTAAGCGAAGACCAGCCCGCGCCTGTCACCGTGGAGAAAATCTTGGGCGAAGTGGCTCGCACCTACAACACCAGCCCCGACGTATTGCGCGGCTTAACACGAAAAGCCAATATTTCCAGCGCCCGACAGGTGAGCATGTACATCGTGCGGGAAATCACCGGCATGAGCATGGAGGAAATTGGCCGCGAATTTTCCGGCCGTGACCATTCGACCGTCGTTTATTCCATCAACGCCATTCAAAAGCGCTTGGATACGGATACACGCCTAAAGGAAACCGTCGAGGACATCATTAAAAATGTCCGCACCTGACGCACAGCAATATTACAAAGCGTAATAAGACGCCGCGAAAGTTTTCCACTTTTTCTTCAACAGTTAACAAAGTTTTTCCACGAAGCTTGTGGAAAGCTGCGCAGGCGAAAAAGTTTCCACAAATTTTCAAAATGTTTTTCGGCGTGGAAAATGCGTGGAAAACCGCTGAAATACAGGGCTTGTCCCTGTTTTCCACATTTCCACAGCCCCTACTATCACTACTACTCTGAAAACTCTGTTTTTATGTTTTTTCAGTTTTCTACATTTTTGATACGCAAAGCTTATTTAGAAACGAGGAAAGCCAATATGAAGTTTACTTGCAGCCGTTCTCTTTTAGCCGAAGCAATTAACGGTGTATCAAAAGCAGTTTCTCCACGAAGCGGACAGCCTATTTTAGAAGGAATTTTGTTCCAAGCAGAAGGATTTTCCCTCACGCTGACCGGCTATGACTGCTCGATGGCCATTATCACACGCCTCGAAGCCAATATTTTAGAGCCCGGCGAAACTGTTTTGCACGCCAAACTGTTGGGAGACATGGTTCGCCGACTTTCCACAGAAGAAGTGGAAATCTCCGTTTCCGAAAAAGGAACCGCGACGATTAAAAGCGGAATTACAGAATTCAACATCCATTCCATGCCCGCCGCCGACTATCCCGAGCTTCCCATGCCGTCCGCGGAACCGACGCTCGACCTTGCGGCCTGCGACTTAAAGGAAATTGTGGAATCCACCCTTTATGCCGTTTCACTGGATGAAACAAAACCGGCACACACCGGTGAACTGTTTGAAATTACGCCCGAAGCGCTCCGCGTTGTCGCCCTGGACGGCTACCGTTTGGCCATTGTGGAAAAAAAGGTGGCGGCTCAAAAGGAAATTTCCATTATTGTGCCGGGCAAAACCCTGTCGGATGTGATCAAATTGTTCGGGGACAGCGATGATATGATTCACATTTCCGCCGACCGCCGCTTCGTAGTATTTTCCAACGAGCATTATACGGTGTTCAGCCGCTTGTTAGAGGGACAATTTTTGGACTACAAGCGCGTCATTCCGGCTTCCGGCAATACCCGCGTCGTGGTAGATGTGCGCGATTTTATTGATGTGATTGAACGCGCGAGCTTAATTATTACGGAACGTGCAAAAAATCCGCTGCGCATTCTTTTTGATAAAATGATTACCGTTCGATGCGAAACCGGTTTGGGCGCTGTGGTAGATGAGCTGCCCGCAGCCATCGAAGGGGAGCCGGTAGAGGTTGGCTTTAATAACCGCTATCTGCTTGATGCGCTGCGCAACTCGCGCTGCGATAAGGTGGCAATGGAAATCAGCGGCCCGCTTTCGCCCGTCAAGGTAATGCCCGTGGACGGCGAACAGTTTTTGTTCTTGGTTTTGCCGATTCGCTTCAAAAACGACTGAGAGGGACTTTATGAATATTGCGATCCGAACGGAATTTATCAAGCTGGATGCACTGCTGAAGTTTGCCGGCGTGTGTGAAACGGGCGGCGAAGCCAAAGCGGCGGTGCAGGATGGACGTGTTTTTGTCAACGGTGAGCGCTGCACCATGCGCGGCAAAAAAATTCGTCCCGGCGATCAAGTGCAGCTGGGCGACGTGTCTATCGAGGTGTGCAGCGCGTGAGGCTGAAACGGCTGGAAGCAGAGCATTACCGCAATATTTCCCATGCGGTGCTGGAGCCCGGGTCGGAGCTGACCGTGATTTGCGGGGAAAACGGCCAGGGCAAAACGAATTTATTAGAGGCTGTTTGGCTTTTGACAGGCTCGAAAAGCTTTCGCGGCGCAAAAGATGCCGAGCTGATTGCCCAAAATGAGTCGGTGGCGCGCCTTTTGGGCGAAACGGAAAGCGACGGCATGGAAAAAAAGATTCGCGTTACCGTAGCCGGTGCGCAGCCCGGCATGAAAAAAGGGCGGACTGCGCAAGTGAACGGCGTGGACTACGGCAGAGCAACCGCTATTGCGGGCATTTTTACCGCCGTTGTGTTTGAACCCGGCCATTTAACCCTGGTCAAAGGCAGCCCGGAAGGGCGCAGACGCTTTTTAGACGCGGCGCTGTGCCAGCTGTATCCGGGATATTTAAGCGTGTTTCGGCGCTATCATCGACAACTCACTCAAAAAAATGCGCTGTTGAAGCTGTATCATAAAACACAAGGGGCTTCGGCGCTTTTGGATGTGTTTGACGAGGAGCTGGCGCGGCTGGGAGAACAAATGATGCACCGGCGGCAGGAATATTTGGCTGTGATTTGCCCGGAAATTTACCGCACTTATCACGATATTTCCGGTGGGCGCGAAGCGCTGCGGGTGGAATACCGCCCCACTTGCGCCAAAGGGCAGCTTTTGGATACCTTACTGCAAAACAGACGGCGTGACGTGGCCGCGGGCTTTTGTACGGTGGGGCCGCACCGCGAGGATTTTGAGCTGTTTTTGGATGATCGCCCGGCCAAAATTTATGCCAGCCAAGGTCAGCAGCGCAGCATTGTTTTGTCGATGAAGCTGGCGGAAGCAGCGGGTACCAAGGAGATTACGGGCGAGCATCCCGTGATGCTGCTGGATGATGTACTTTCGGAGCTGGATGAAAACCGGCAGCGTTATTTATTGAGCCGAATGGAGCACCGGCAAACCCTGGTAACGGCGTGCGATACGGCGGCCTTTGCCCGCACGGACGGGCGTATTTACCGGATGCATGACGGGGTGCTTTCACGGGGTTAAGCGATTGTCTGTGTGCTGCGGACAAACGATGAATATTTATGCATGAAAACAGAATGCAAATTCTCGCCGGGCACGAGCGCCCGGTGTGGGAGCTGGCATTTCTTTAAGAAGAGAAGAAATGATGGGGAGGCGCAGCGCATGTACCTGCATTTAGGCCAAGAGGTTGTCATTCACACCAAGGAAATTGTGGGAATTTTTGACTTGGATACGGCCACGCTCTCTGCGCATACCCGCGATTATCTGGCGCGCGCGGAAAAAAGCGGGCGCGTTGTGAATGTTTCGCCCGAGCTGCCCAAAAGCTTTATTGTGACGGGCGGCGAAAACGGGCGCGTTTATATCAGTCAAATCAGTGCTGCAACGCTGCTGAAACGCAGTGCGGCGGCCTTCGAGGCGTGAGGCACGCCATTTCAACTTTCAGGACGTTTTTCGGCGCGGAAAACCGAGTGTCTGCACACGGTTTGCCGGGAATTGTCTGGAGCAACATGGATTCGAGGTAGTAAGATGTCGGAACAAAATCAGCAGTATGACGGCAGTCAAATTCAAGTGTTGGAGGGCCTGGAGGCAGTGCGCAAGCGCCCGGGCATGTATATCGGTTCCACTGGCCCGCGCGGCCTGCACCATCTGGTATACGAAATTGTCGACAACGCCATTGACGAGGCGCTGGCGGGCTTTTGCAATCACATTGAAGCATCCATCCTGCCGGATAACATTATCCGCGTTGTGGACAACGGACGCGGCATTCCCGTGGACATTCAGCCCAAGCTTGGCATTCCTGCGGTGACGGTGGTTTATACCATTTTGCACGCGGGCGGCAAGTTCGGCGGCGAAAACTCGGGCTATAAAGTGTCCGGCGGTCTGCACGGCGTGGGTGCCTCCGTGGTGAACGCGCTGTCGGAGTGGCTGGTGGTAGAAGTGCGCCGCGAGGGAAAAGCGTACCGCCAAAGCTTCCGCCGCGGCATTGAGGACGCGCCGCTGGAGTGTCTGGGTGCAACCGACTTGCCCACCGGCACGACGGTAACATTTAAGCCCGACCCGGAAATGTTTGAGGTGCTGGAGTACGACTATGACATTTTAAACCGCCGTCTGCGCGAGGAAGCGTTTTTGAACGCGGGCGTGCGCATTACGCTGACCGATTCACGCCCCGGCCATGAAACGGAGGACGGCGAGCCGCGCCACGAAAGCATGTGCTATGAAGGCGGCATTCGAAGCTTTGTCGAATATATTCACCGCCAAAACAAGCTGGAAACGCTGCATCCGTCTGTGATTTACCTGAAAGGCCAAGCGGGCGATTCCATTGCCGAGGTGGCTTTGCAATATAATGACAGCTTTAACGAGCGGCTTTTATCGTTTGCCAACAACGTGGAAACGCCCGACGGCGGCACCCATGAGGAGGGCTTTAAGTCGGCGCTGACGCGCGTCTTTAACGATTTTGGCCGCGAAAAGGGCTATATCAAAGAGAAAGACGACAATCTTTCCGGCTCGGACGTGCGCGAGGGTTTGACGGCGGTCATCAGCGTGAAGCTGACCGAAGCACAGTTTGAAGGCCAGACGAAGGCAAAGCTGGGAAACACGGAAATCCGCGGCCTTGTGTCCGGTATGGTGTACGACAAGCTGAAAGAATTTTTTGAAGAAAATCCGGCGGTGGCAAAAGCTGTATACGAAAAGGCGATGCAGGCCGCCCGTGCCCGCGAAGCCGCCAAGCGCGCCCGCGAGCTAGTGCGCCGGAAATCGGCGCTGGAAACGAACCGGATGCCCGGTAAGCTGGCGGACTGCCGCGAAAAAGACCCCACAAAAACCGAGCTGTATATCGTCGAGGGTGATTCCGCAGGCGGTTCGGCCAAGCTGGGGCGCGATTCTGCCATTCAGGCTATTTTGCCGCTGTGGGGCAAGATGCTGAACGTGGAGAAAGCACGCATTGACAAAGTGTATGGAAACGATAAACTCACCCCTGTGGTGACGGCGCTGGGCTGCGGCATTGGCGATGAGTTTGACCTGTCGAAGCTGCGTTATCACAAAGTGTTTATCATGGCCGATGCCGACGTGGACGGCAGCCATATCTGCACTTTGCTTTTGACGTTCTTCTTCCGCTTTATGCGCCCGCTGGTCGAAAACGGCCATGTGTATATTGCACAGCCGCCTTTGTTCAAAATTCAAAAGGGCAAGCAAGTAAAATATGCCTATAACGACGCGGAAATGCGCGCCTTTATGGCAGAAATGGGCCAAGGCGCAAAGGCGAGCCGCTACAAAGGCTTGGGTGAGATGAACCCGGAACAGCTGTGGGAAACCACCATGGATCCCGAAAACCGCGTCATCGTTCAGATTACGATTGAGGACGCGATGCAGGCCGATGAAACGTTCAGCATTTTGATGGGCGATAAAGTGGAGCCGCGCCGCGAATTTATTGAGGCAAATGCCCCGTATGCCAACTTGGACGTATAACGGCGTAAAGATAGATTGCAACCGGAGCGCACAGGCTCCGCAGAGAAACTGGAGTAGGAAGATATGATCGAAAACAGCATCAAACCCGGCACCCGCTTGATTGTGCGCGACATCAAGGACGAAATGGAAAACGCCTTTATCGACTATTCGATGTCGGTCATCACGGCGCGCGCGCTGCCGGATGTGCGCGACGGCTTGAAGCCCGTTCACCGCCGCATTTTGTACACCATGTATGAACGCGGCAACGACCCGTCCCACCCGTACCGCAAGTCTGCCGATACGGTGGGTGCGGTGCTTGGCTCGTACCACCCGCACGGCGACGCCTCCGTGTATGACGCTATGGTGCGTCTGGCACAGGACTTTTCGCTGCGCTATCCGCTGGTAGACGGCCAAGGCAACTTTGGCTCTGTGGACGGCGACCCTCCCGCTGCGTATCGTTACACCGAAGCCCGCATGAGCAAAATGGCCGTCGATTTGCTGACGGATATTGAAAAAGACACCATCGACATGGTGCCGAACTTTGACGAGTCGAAAAAAGAGCCGAGCGTGCTGCCGTGCCGTGTGCCGAACCTGCTGATCAACGGTTCCAACGGCATTGCCGTCGGTATGGCGACCAATATTCCGCCGCATAACCTGTGCGAGGTGATTGACGCGCTTTCGGCGCTCATTCACCAGCCGGAGATCGAGCTGGCCGAGCTGATGGAGTATGTCCATGGCCCGGATTTTCCCACGGGCGGCATCATTATGGGGCGCAGCGGCATTCGTGCGGCTTACGCCACGGGACGCGGCAAAATTACACTGCGCGGCCGTGCGGAAATTGTGGAGCAGAAAAACGGACGCTTCCAAATCATCATCACGGAATTGCCGTATATGGTCAACAAGGCGCGTCTTTTGGAAAATATCGCAGATTTGGCGAAGGAAAAGCGCATTGAAGGCATTGCCGATTTGAACGATGAATCGAACCGCCAGGGAATGCGCGTTGTGGTGGAGCTGAAACGCGAGGCAAACCCGCAGGTGGTGCTGAATCAGCTGTACCGCTATACGCAGCTGCAAGATACCGTGGGCGTGATTATGCTGGCGCTTGACAAGGGCGTACCCAAGCTGATGAGCCTCAAGGACATGCTGGAAAAATATTTGGAGTTCCAAGAGGAAGTCGTGCGCCGCCGCACCGAGCATGACCTGAAAAAAGCCAAAGAGCGGGCGCATGTGCTGGAAGGCTTGCGCCGTGCCGTGGATTTGGTGGACGAAATTATTGCCACCATCCGCGCGTGCAAAGGCGGTAAAGCCGAGGCGAAAAGCGCCATCATGGAAAAATTTGAGTTTGACGATGTGCAGGCAACGGCGATTGTCAACTTCCAGCTGGGTCAATTGGCGGGTCTTGAGATTTTGAAAATTGATAACGAGCTGGGCGAGCTGCAGACAAAAATCGGTGAATGGACCGATTTGCTTTCCGACAGCGCCAAAGTGCTGGCCGTTGTGGAGAGCGAGCTGATGGTGTTGCGCGATAAATACGGTGATGAGCGCCGCACCGAGATTGCACACGTCTCCGGCGAGATGGACATTGAGGATCTGATCCCCGAGGAGGAGTGTGTCTTTACGCTGACCCACGCAGGTTACATCAAGCGTCAGCCGGCGGACACTTACCAGGCACAGCGCCGCGGCGGCCGCGGCATTACCGCTCTTTCGCGCAAAGAGGAGGATTTTGTGGAGGAGCTGTTCTTGGCTTCTACCCACGATTATCTCCTTTTTGTCACCGACCAAGGGCGCATTTACCGCTTGAAAGGCTATCAGGTGTACGAAGGCAGCCGCACGGCAAAGGGAACGAACATTGTCAACCTGCTGCCGCTGCAGGACGGCGAACAGGTAGCCGGAATGCTGAGTGTGGCAAAAGAGCAGATGGAGCAGCACGCGGAGCACGAGCAGTATCTCGTGATGGTGACGAAGAACGGCATCATCAAGCGCACGCCGCTCTCGGCTTATGCCAATATCCGCAAGTCGGGTCTGATTGCCATTAACCTCAATGAAGGCGACGCGCTGGCATGGACGCACATTACCAGCGGTGAAAATGAGCTGCTGGTGGCAACGCGCAACGGTATGATTATTCGCTTTGCCGAAACAGATGCCCGCACGATGGGCCGCAACGCCACCGGTGTGCGCGCCATTCGCTTGTCCGAGGGCGACAGCGTTGTAGGATGCGCCATTCTGCGTGAGGGGGCAACCGTGCTGACCGTGACGGAAGAAGGCAAGGGCCGCCGCACGAAGGAAAGTGAATACCGCATTCAGCGCCGCGGCGGCAAGGGCATTCGCAACTACGGCACAAGCGGCCATGTCGCGGGCATTAAAGTGATGGATGAAACGGATGATATGATTCTCATCAGCTTGGAGGGTATCATCATTCGGATGCATGTAGAGGATATCAACACGCAGAGCCGTTACGGTTCGGGTGTGCGCGTGATGCGCCTGTCGGAAAACGACCGTGTAGTGACCGTGGCGCGTACCGAGCGCGATGACAGCGAAGAAACGGCAAAGCCCGAGGAGGACGGCGAAGGTGAACCGACCCCCGAGGAGCTGGAAGCTATGCAGGCGCAGGAGGCCGCCGACGAAGCGGACGCTGCCGAGGAAAGTGAGGAATGAACCATGGATATGAGAAACTGGAACGTCAATCAGGCTCAGCTGGAAAAACAGCAGGAAGAACTAAAAGCGAAAATGAGCTTTTCCTATTTGGGTCACGGCCCCAAGGCAACGGGCTTTTTGGCGAAAGAGTTTAAGCGCAAGCCCGGTCTGTACGCCCGCTGCACCACCTGCGGCTATTATATGCCGTTGGATGCACGCGGTGAAGAAACGTGCATTTGCGGCAATCTGCACCGTACCGAGCACGACTTTAAAACTGAGCTGCCGGCAAATGAAATTGAAATTTTTAAGGCAGTGCGTAAATAAGAGCCTCAAAGAAGGCGCAAACAAAAGTCCGTGCGCTGCGCGGGCTTTTGTTGTATGACAAACATGCAAAATCTGTGTGCTGCCGAAGAAGGACGCACACTCAACAGAAAGGAAAGACAACATGGAGCATACCATTGCGGCGGTGGCAACGCCGCCGGGCGTGGGAGGAATTGCCGTAATTCGCATTTCGGGCGAGACGGCCTATGAAGTGGCGGCAAAGGTGTTTTGCCCTGTGAACAAAGAGAAAAAGCTGGAAAATGCCAAAGGCTATACGGCGATGTTCGGCTATTTCATGAATGATGGTGTGGTGGCGGATGAAGTGGTGGCGCTTTGCTTTCGTGCGCCGCACAGCTATACCGGCGAGGATGTTGTGGAGCTTTCTTGCCACGGCGGCAGTGCGGTGAGTGAGCAGCTGCTGCGCGCGTGCTTTGCGGCGGGCGCAAAGCCGGCCGCCGCCGGGGAATTTACGAAGCGTGCGTTTTTAAACGGACGCATCAGCTTAACACAGGCAGAAGCGGTGATGGATTTAATCAGCGCGGGCGGCAAGCAGGGCGCGGCAGCCGCGGCAGCTTCGATGGAAGGAGCGCTGTACCGCAAAATTCAAAGTGTACAGGAGATGCTGCTTTCGCTGCAAAGCCATCTGGCGGCTTATACCGATTACCCCGAGGAAGAAGTGCCGGAGCTGGAGCCGGAGGCAATGCAGGACAGTATTGCAAAAGTTCAAAGCGTACTGCAAACGCTGATTGACGGCTACGATGTGGGCGCGGTACTGCGGCGCGGGGTTCCTGCCGCGATTGTGGGCAGCCCCAACGTGGGAAAATCCACGCTGATGAATTTGCTCTCCGGCTTTGAGCGCGCCATTGTCACGCCGGTGGCGGGAACGACACGCGACGTTGTAGAGCAGGACCTTTGCCTGGCTGGGGTGCAGCTGCACTTGGCAGATACGGCGGGCATCCGGGAAACGGGCGACCTTGTAGAAGCCGAGGGCATCCGCCGCAGTTATGCCCAT
Source organism: Faecalibacterium sp. UBA1819 (assembly GCA_002315015.1). Lineage (GTDB taxonomy): Bacteria > Bacillota > Clostridia > Oscillospirales > Ruminococcaceae > Ruthenibacterium > Ruthenibacterium avium. The sequence continues at coordinate 7,549 of DCEX01000011.1, read as the reverse complement.
TTGGAGCGTGCCGCGCTCGTTTTGGCTGTGTTTGACGCTTCGCGGGAAGTGACCGAAGAAGATGTGCGCTTGGCACAGCAGTGCCGCGGCAAAGCGGCGATTGCCATTTTAAATAAAAACGATTTAGAAAAGCGCTTTGACGAAAGCCGCATTGCCGACTGCTTTACAGAAATTATTTCGATTTCTGCGAAAGACACCTCCTTTTTGTTCCACGTGGAACAATGTGTGGGGAGGGTTTTGGGAACGGCTCACGCTGACCCCGATGCGCTCTTGCTAGCCAATGAGCGCCAGCTTGCCGCAGCGGTGAAAGCGCGCGATGCCTTGCAGGAGGCACAGACAACGCTTGCCATTGGCTTGACGCTCGACGCGGCGGGCGTTTGTGTAGAGGATGCGCTGGACGCACTGTATGAGCTGACGGGAGAACGCGCTGCCGAGCATGTCATTGACGAAGTGTTTGCGCGTTTTTGCGTTGGAAAGTAATATCACCATTAAAACAATAGAGAGGTTTGCATGAAGCTGGAAACTTTGCGCGTGACGCACTGGACGCTGCCCGGCAATAAAGCACAGCTGCGGGCGGCACATTTAAGCGACTTGCATTTGCATGACAACGTATCCATCGAGTGGCTGCAATTTTTAGTGCGCCGCATTGCGGCAGAACAGCCCGATTTAATCTTGTTTACCGGAGACTTTACCGCAACGCGCGCGGCCTATCGCAGCCCGCAGCCGGTGCTGGAGTTGTTTGCCGCGCTGGATGCACCCATGGGCAAGTTTGCCGTGCGCGGCAACCATGACCGAAAAGGTGCGGCAGGAAAAGCGGTGAATCTTATGGAAAAGGCCGGTTTTCGCGTGCTGGAAAATGAAGCGGCAGAGCTGAAAACGCCGTCCGGGGAGCCGGTGATTGTAGGCGGATTAGCGCCGATGGAAAAGAAGGAATATGATGTGCGAGGTATTTTGTGGATGAAAAGCCGCGCGGATGCGCTTCGCTTTTTACTGATTCACGAGCCGATGCTCGCGGAAAAAGTACCTGCCGGAACGGCGGATGTCTTACTGGCGGGCCACACGCACCAAGGCCAATGCCATGTGCCGCGCGCGGAACGCTTGTGGCTGCCAAAGCACACGGGCCATTATGTCCACGGCGAATACCGAGTGCATCAAATGCCGCTCTATGTGTCGGCGGGTCTTGGAGAAAGCCGCCTGGCGATGCGCTGGAATGCACCGCGCGAACTCGTTATCGTCAATGCAGAAGGAAAGGAAACAGAACGTGGAACGAAATCACTTAGGAACGTATGATGTCATTGTCATCGGTGCGGGTCATGCCGGGATTGAAGCGGCGGTTGCCTCCGCAAAGCTGGGCGCAAAAACCGCGCTGTTCACGATGACGCTGGACGGCGTGGCTAACTTGCCTTGCAACCCGTCCATCGGCGGAACAGCAAAGGGGCATCTGGTGCGGGAAGTAGACGCGCTGGGCGGTGTGATGGGCATTGCCGCCGACGCCACTTTTTTACAAAGTCGGATGCTGAATTTGGGCAAAGGCCCTGCGGTGCACAGTCTGCGCGTGCAGACCGACCGCAAGCAATATCACATGTATATGAAGCATTTGCTGGAACAAACCGAGGGCTTGGAGTTAAAACAGGCAGAAATTACAGCCGTGTGCATCGAAAACGGCCATGTGACAGGCATAGAGACCAATCTGCACGGCGTGTATGATGCAAAGGCTGTCGTGCTGGCAACCGGCACCAGCTTGGGCGGAAAGATTTTTGTGGGGGATGCCAGTTATGAAGGCGGCCCGGACGGCACGCATGCCGCCACCGCATTGACCGAGTGCTTAAAGCAAGTCGGGCTTTCCCTGCGCCGTTTTAAGACGGGAACGCCCGCGCGTGTGCATCGCCGCAGCATTGACTTTTCCCGCTTGGAACGTCAGCCCGGTGATGACGATATTCAGCCCTTTTCGTTTTTGACCAAGGAAGAGCTGCACAACAAAGTAGAGTGTCATATTGCCTTTACCAACCCCAAAACACATGAGGTGATTTTGAAAAATCTGCACCGCTCTCCCCTTTACGGCGGCGGCATTGAGGGCATCGGGCCGCGCTATTGCCCGTCCATTGAAGATAAAGTGGTTCGTTTTGCCGAAAAGGAACGCCACCAGATTTTTGTGGAGCCGTGCGGAGAAAACACCGAGGAAATGTATTTGCAGGGGTTGTCCTCCTCCCTGCCCGAAGATGTGCAGAATGAAATGTACCGCACCATTGAAGGCTTTGAGCATTTGGAAATCATGCGCCCTGCCTATGCGATTGAGTATGACTGCATTGACCCCACTACCTTAAAGCCGACGCTGGAATGCAAAGCCGTCGGCGGCTTGTACGGTGCGGGTCAGTTCAACGGAACCTCGGGCTATGAGGAAGCCGCCGCCCAAGGTCTGTTGGCGGGCATCAATGCGGCGCGTGCCGTGCTGGGAAAAGAGCCGATGGTTTTGGCGCGTCAGGACAGCTACTTGGGAACACTGGTGGATGATTTAGTAACGAAGGGAGCAATGGACCCCTACCGCATGATGACCAGCCGAAGCGAGTACCGCCTGTATCTGCGGCAAGATAATGCCGATGAGCGTTTAACTCCGCTGGGGCGTGAAATCGGCTTGGTAGATGACGCTCGTTGGGAGGAGTTCTGCACGCGCCGTGCGGTGAAGCAAAAAGAGTTGGAGCGCTTGGAAAAAACGGTGGTCTCCCCTTCTGCTGCCGCCGCGGTGCTGGAACGCTGCGGTGAGCCGCCGCTGAAAAGCGGTGCGAGAGCGTCGGAGCTTTTGCGCCGTCCCGGCCTGCACTACGACGATATTGCCGAAATGGTGGGACGCGGTGAAGGCGTAACGGCGCTGATTGCGTATTGTTTAGAGGTAGAGCTGAAATATGAAGGCTACATCAAGCGGCAGCTCGCACAAATCAAAGAAGTAAAGCGCCAAGAGGCCACGCAGATTCCGCCGGACTTTGATTACAGTGCAACTCAAGGCATTTCCTTGGAAGCGCGGGAAAAGATGGCGAAAATCGGCCCGCTCAACGTGGGACAAGCGTCCCGTATTCCCGGTGTCAGCCCGGCAGACGTGGCTTGCTTGGCGGTGGCGCTGGCAAAAGAACGCGCAAAGCGGCAGGAGGAGCAAACATGATTGACCAAAATCGTTTGATAGAAAAAGCGGCGCGGTATGAAATTGATGCGCACGGCGTGGCACAAAAGCTGGATGACTACGCGGCGTATCTCGTGGAGTACAATGAAAAAGTCAATTTGACCGCGATTACCGACCCCGAAGGCATTGAGGACCGCCACTTTATTGACAGCTTACTGTTGGCAGATTGCCCCGAAGTGGCTGGGCGTGTGGTGGATGTGGGAACGGGCGCGGGTTTTCCCGGCGTAGTGGCAAAGCTCTATCGCCCGGAAATTGACCTCACGCTGATGGAGCCGACCGGCAAGCGCGTGGAGTTTCTGCGCCGTTTGTGTGAACGGCTGGACATCACCGCCGATGTGGTGAAAGAACGCGCCGAGGAAGCCGCCCGCAAGCAATGGCGTGAGACCTTTGATGTGGCAACCGCCCGCGCCGTGGCGGCTTTGCCCGCACTGGCGGAGTATTGCCTTCCTCTTGTCAAAGTGGGTGGATGGTTTATCACCATGAAGGGCGCGAACGCCGAGGAAGAAATGGAAAGCGCCGCGGGCGCGGTGAAAAAGCTGGGAGCCGTACCGGAAAAAGAATTGTCGTTTGTATTGCCCGACAACTCTCTGCGCAGTTTAATTTTTTACCGCAAGGTTTCCCCTACTCCGCCGGCCTATCCGCGCAACGGCGGCAAAATTGCAAAAGCCCCTTTGCGCTGAATCATAAAAAGATGTGCTGCATTGTTCCACGTGGAACAATGCAGCATTTTTTGTGTGAAAGAAAAAAACAGCGAGAAAAATGTTCCACGTGAAACATTTTTAGCCGCTTCCCCTTTTTTATTGGCGCAAATTGTGCTATACTTAAAAAGCACGAGAAAGAACCCGGCGGTTCTAAAGTGAAACAAATAACGGGCGCGCTTTGCGCGTTTTTTTCGTGCATTTACCATGAAAAAAGGAGGAAATGCCTTGGGAAAAGTGATTGCCGTTGCCAACCAAAAGGGCGGCGTGGGAAAAACAACCACCGCGGTGAATTTGGCGGCGTGCGTGGCCGCCGTGGGCAAAAAGGTGCTGCTGGTGGACCTTGACCCGCAGGGCAATACCACAAGCGGATACGGCGTGAACAAGCGTGCTGTGGCAACCAGTGTTTACGAAGTGCTCACGGGCGAAGCAAGGCTTTCGCAAGCGCTGGTACACACCAAGTATCATGTGGACGTGGTTCCCTCAAATATTCAGCTTTCCGGCGCAAGCATTGAGCTGGTTTCTCTCGACCGGCGCGAGTTCCGTTTGCGCGATGCACTCGGTGAAGTGGTGGCGCAGTACGATTTTATTTTTATCGACTGTCCCCCCTCTCTTGATTTGCTCACGCTGAACGGCCTTTGTGCTTGTGACACGGTGCTTGTCCCCATTCAGTGCGAGTTCTTCGCGCTGGAGGGTTTGACCGAGCTGATGAACAGCATCCGCAAAGTGAAAAAGCTGTATAACCCCTATATTGATATTGAGGGCGTTTTGCTGACCATGTTTGACGGGCGCTTAAATCTCACCCTGCAAGTGGTGCAGGAGGTAAAAAAATACTTCGGCAACAAAGTGTATAAAACCACCATTCCCCGCAACGTGCGTCTTTCGGAGGCGCCCAGCTTTGGAATGCCCGTGAATTATTACGACCGTTCTTCCAGCGGCTCGGAGGCTTACATGTTCTTGGCAGCCGAAGTGATTAAAAACAATAAGTAAGGAGGTGCGAAGCCATGGCAAAGAAAAAAGGCGGCTTAGGGCGCGGGCTGGATTTGCTGTTTGAAGAAACAGCGGCCTTTTCCAATCATGAGGAAAACGGCTTGGCACAGCTTCCGCTGGCCGAAATTTCCCCCGACCCCGAACAGCCGCGCAAACGGTTTGACGAAACCGCATTGGCGGAGCTTGCCTCCAGTATTTTGGAGCATGGCGTTTTGCAGCCCATTGTCGTGCGTGCCACCGGGCTGGGGCGCTATACCATTATTGCCGGTGAACGCCGCTGGCGTGCCGCACGGCTGGCGGGCTTAACGGAGATTCCCGCCGTTGTGCGTGAGCTGACCGATTCCCAGGCAATGGAAATTGCCCTCATTGAAAACCTTCAGCGTGAGGACTTAGACCCCGTTGAAGAAGCGATGGGCTATCGTCAGTTGATGGAACGCTGCGGCTATACCCAGGAAACGGCGGCGGCTAAAATTGGAAAAAGCCGAAGCGCTGTTGCAAACAGTCTGCGTATCTTAAACCTCACCCCGCGCTGTTTGGAATTGCTGCGGGACGGCGCTCTGAGCGCAGGACATGCAAAAGCATTGCTTTCGCTGTCCGACCCGGCAATGCAGGACGAAGCAGCCGAGTTTACCGTACAAAATAAGCTTTCGGTGCGCCAGACGGAAGCGCTTTGCCGCAAGATGAGCAAGCCCCAGCGTGAGCCGCAGCCGATGCGCCCTCCCCTGCCCTGCGAGGTGGAGCTGAGCTTGGCGGAGTGCTTGGGCACACAGGTGAAGGTTCAGTATAAGGATGGCAAAGGCAGTTTGCAGGTGCATTTTAATTCTGACGAGCAGCTGCGTGCATTTGCCAATTTGTTGGGAACGTATGAACAAGAATAAAAGGAGTGCTTTGCAATGTTAGATATCAAATTTTTGCGCGAAAACCCCGACGTAGTAAAAGAGAATATGAAAAAGAAATTTCAGGACGCAAAACTGCCCATGGTGGATGAAGTGATTGCATTGGACGCGGAATACCGCGGCGCCATTGCCGAGGCCGAGGAGCTGCGCGCCCGCCGCAACAAGCTTTCTAAAAGCATCGGCGCATTGATGGCGCAAGGCAAAAAGGACGAAGCCGAAGAAGTCAAAAAGCAGGTCACTGAGCAAGCCGACCGCCTGAAAGCGCTGGAGGCCAAAGAGGAAGAGCTGAGCGAGAAAATCAATAAAATCATGCTGGTGATTCCGCAAATCATCGACCCCAGCGTACCCATCGGCAAGGACGACTCCGAAAACGTTGAGGTGCAGCGTTATGGCGAGCCGGTTGTACCCGAGTTTGAAATCCCCTACCACACCGATATTATGGAGCGCTTCTCCGGCCTTGACCTCGACAGCGCACGCAAGGTAGCGGGCAACGGCTTTTACTATCTGATGGGTGACATTGCCCGTCTGCACTCCGCTGTCATTTCTTATGCGCGTGACTTTATGATTGACCGCGGCTTCACCTACTGTGTTCCCCCGTTCATGATTCGCTCCAACGTGGTGACAGGCGTGATGAGCTTTGCGGAAATGGAAGCCATGATGTATAAGATTGAGGGCGAAGATTTGTATCTGATTGGTACGTCCGAACACTCCATGATTGGCAAATTTATCGACACCATTCTGGATGAAGCCGATATGCCCTACACCATGACGAGCTATTCCCCCTGCTTCCGCAAGGAAAAAGGTGCACACGGCATTGAGGAGCGCGGCGTGTACCGCATTCACCAGTTTGAAAAGCAGGAAATGATTGTGGTGTGTAAGCCCGAGGAAAGCCCCATGTGGTTTGATAAGCTGTGGCAGAACACCGTGGATTTGTTCCGCAGCTTGGATATCCCTGTTCGCACTTTGGAGTGCTGCTCCGGCGACTTGGCCGACTTGAAGGTGAAGTCGGTGGACGTCGAGGCTTGGAGCCCGCGCCAGAAAAAATACTTTGAGGTGGGCAGCTGCTCCAACTTGGGCGACGCACAGGCACGCCGTTTGAAAATCCGCGTGAAGGGCGAGGACGGCAAAAAGTACTTGGCACACACCTTGAACAATACCGTGGTCGCTCCCCCGCGTATGCTGATTGCATTTTTGGAAAACAATTTGCAGGCCGACGGCAGCGTGCGCATTCCCGAAGCACTGCGCCCCTACATGGGCGGCAAAACGGAAATCCGTTAAGCGTTCTTTTTTCTGAATCTGTTTTCCCGCGCATGGCGTTTTCAGCGCTGTGCGCGGGCTTTTTGCGTTAAGCCATGGTTTTGAAAAAAGCATGAAAAAAAGGAAAAATAAGGAGAAAAATTTTTTAAGAAAAGTGTTGACAAACTGCGATAAATTGGTTATAATGATAAAGCACTTTAACGAGTGACTTATGGCGGTATAGCTCAGTTGGCTAGAGCATTCGGTTCATACCCGAAGTGTCACCGGTTCAAATCCAGTTACCGCTACCAGTTTCAGCAGAGTTTTGCTGAATGCTGAGAGGTGTGTGCTGCAATCGCGGCGCGCGGAGGGACTTTCACAGCGTCCAGCAAAATTCTGCGAAATATGGCCCAATGGTCAAGAGGTTAAGACATCGCCCTTTCACGGCGGTAACCCGGGTTCGATTCCCGGTTGGGTCACCAGCTTTAAAAAGCCGAACTTTTCAAAGTTCGGCTTTTTGCTTTTTACAACTTGTTTTGGCTCTTTGTCAAAAGTTG
>DCEX01000010.1 GCA_002315015.1 Faecalibacterium sp. UBA1819 | reverse complement strand
TACACCAACGGCAACTATGAGGCATTCGCCCGCCCCGAAAAGCCGGAAGGCGTAGACCAAAAGAATGCTTACATCGTGGGCAGCGGCCTTGCTGCGCTGGCGGCGGCGTGTTTTCTCGTTCGTGACGGCCAAATGCCCGGCTCGCACATTCATATCTTAGAGGCAATGGATATTGCGGGCGGTGCGTGCGACGGCATTTATGACGCATCCCGCGGCTATATCATGCGCGGCGGGCGCGAGATGGAAAACCACTTTGAATGCTTGTGGGATTTGTTCCGCTCCATTCCGTCGCTGGAAAAGCCCGGCGCTTCGGTACTCGACGAATTTTACTGGCTGAATAAGCACGACCCCAACTATTCTCTTTGCCGTGCTACGGTGAACCGCGGCGAGGACGCGCACACCGACGGAAAGTTTGATTTGAGCCAAAAGGCATGTATGCAGATTGTCAAACTGTTTATGACGCCGGACGAAGACCTTTACGACAAAACCATTGAAGATGTGTTTGACGACGAGGTGTTTGGCTCCACCTTCTGGCTGTACTGGCGCACGATGTTTGCCTTTGAAAACTGGCACAGCGCCTTGGAGATGAAGCTCTACTTCCAGCGCTTTATTCATCATATTGCGGGCCTGCCCGATTTCAGCGCCCTCAAATTCACGCGCTATAATCAGTATGAATCGCTCATTCTGCCCATGCAGAAATACCTGGAGGCCGCGGGCGTTGACTTCCAGTTCAACACCGAAGTCACCAATGTTCTCTTTGACATCAAGGACGGCAAAAAAACGGCAACGGCCATTGAATGCAAGGTAAACGGTGCAGAGCGCGGCATTGTGCTGACGGAAAACGACCTCGTGTTTGTGACAAACGGTTCCTGTACAGAAGGCACGGTGTACGGCGACCAAAACCACGCCCCGAACGGCGACGCCGAAGTGCGCACGAGCGGATGCTGGAGCCTGTGGAAAAATATTGCCAAGCAGGATCCGGCCTTCGGCCACCCCGAAAAGTTCTGTTCCGATATTTCCAAAACCAATTGGGAGTCGGCCACCATCACTACGCTGGACGATAAAATTTTGCCCTATATTACCAATATCTGCAAGCGCGACCCGCGCACCGGAAAAGTGGTGACCGGCGGCATTGTCAGCTGTAAGGATTCCAAGTGGCTTTTAAGCTGGACCATTAACCGCCAAGGCCAGTTTAAAGCCCAAGACCCGGAAAAGGTGTGCATTTGGGTATATGGCCTGTTTACCGACGTACCCGGCGATTATGTGAAAAAGCCCATGAAGGACTGCACAGGCCGCGAGATTACCGAGGAATGGCTGTATCATCTCGGCGTACCCGAAGAACAGATTGCCGATTTGGCCGAACACAGCGCCGTGTGCGTTCCCACCATGATGCCGTATATTACCGCGTTCTTTATGCCCCGTGCTAAGGGCGACCGCCCCGATGTAATTCCCGATGGCTGCGTGAACTTTGCTTTTTTGGGTCAGTTTGCCGAAACCCCGCGCGACACGGTGTTTACCACAGAGTATTCCGTGCGCACCGCGATGGAAGCGGTGTATGGTCTGCTCGGTGTTGACCGCGGTGTGCCGGAAGTATGGGCCAGCGTTTACGACATCCGCGCCTTGCTGGACAGCTCGGTGTGCCTGATGGACGGCAAATCTCCGCTTGAGATGGAACTGCCCGGGCCGCTGAACCTTTTGAAAAAACCGGCGCTGAAAGCCGTAAAAGGAACCGTGATTGAAAAATTGCTGCGCGATCATGGTATTTTGCGCGGCGAGCAGCATTGATTTTATCAGAAAAAATAAAAAACCCGACGGTCTTTTTAGAGATCGTCGGGTTTTTGAGACTGTCGAAAAACTGCCGCCTGATTCAAAAAGAAGACGAGTTGCAAGGGGAAAAAGGCTTGGAAAAGGGGGCTAGCCCNNCAAAGCTTTTTCGACAAACTGACCCGACGGTCTTTTTAGAGATCGTCGGGTTTTTTGCTGTAAAAAAGTATAGTAATTTTGCACAAAAAACATAAACTTAAATTGTATAATTCGTTTTTTCGGAAATAAATGTGTGCAAAATATGCACGATTTTTCCCAGAATGGTCGGAAAACAGCATTTTTTTGTCTCAAGGAATACGCTAAAATGGGAGCTACACAAAGATGGTTGTTCTCGAGAACCAATTTCGTGAAAAAGGAGTAATCGGTATGAAAAAAGTTTTGGCAATGGGCTTGGCTGCTTGCATGGCAGTTAGTATGCTGGCCGGCTGCGGTGCAGCATCTTCTACGACGGCTTCCGGTGCGGCTTCGGGAGCAGCTTCTGCGGCAGGCGGCGACGGCCAGCTGTCGGTTTCCTGGTGGGGCGGCGACTCGCGTCACGAAGCTACTCAGGCGGCGCTCGACGCTTACACGGCGGCACACCCCGAAACTACGTTTAAAACTCACTACGGCGCATGGACCGGCTGGGAGGACGCCATGTCCACTTCCTTCTTTGCCGGCACGGCAGAAGATATTTGCCAAGTGAACTGGAACTGGATTTTTGCCTATGACAACGACGGCAGCACGTTCCTTGATTTGAACACCGTTTCCGACTATCTGGATTTGACCCAGTTTGACTCTAAGGTGCTGGAGTCCTGCACCGTTGACGGAAAAGTGCTCTGCGTTCCCACCGCTGTTTCGGGACGCTTGTTCTTCTGGAACGAAAAGAGCTTTGAAAACGCCGGCATCGAAGTGCCCAAAACGTATGACGATTTGATCGCGGCAGGCACGGCTTTTAAAGAAAACATCGGCGACGACGCTTATCCCTTGGCGATGAATGAGCTGGATCGTTCCTTGTTCCTCGTTTGGGTATTGCAGTCCAAGTACGGCAAACCCTGGATTGAGAACGGCGTTTTGAACTACACGCAGGAAGAAGTGGAGTACGGCCTCCAGCTGATTAAAGACTTGGAAGAAGCACATGTGATTCCCACGCTGGCCACCTTGGCCGGTGACGGCGCAGAATCGCTGGATAAAAACCCGAAAATCATGGATGGCCGTTATGGCGGTATCTTTGAGTGGGACTCCGCTGCTGAGAAGGTTTCCTCTGCACTGAACGACGGCATGACGCTGTCTGTGGGCGGCTACCTGACAGGTTTTGGCGACTACAACGGCGCTTATACCAAGATTTCTCAGGGCTTTGCCATTACCCAAACCTGTGAAAACCCCGAAGAAGCTGCCAAAGTGCTCAACTTCATGCTGAATGAAGAAGAAGGTGCTGCTCTGATGGGCGGCGAGCGCGGCGTTCCCCTGTCCAAAGCAGGCCTCGAGGCCGCCGAAGCAGCCGGAACATTGAATGAGATGGTGGCCGAAGCAAACGCTGTTGTGGTAGAAAATGCCGAGTTTACGCTGGACTATCACTTTGAGGATGCTTCCTTGAAGAACACCGACGGCATTTACTACGATGTCATGGGCGGCCTTTCCTACGGCGACTATGACGTTGCTACCGCCGCAGAAATTCTGATTGACGGTACAAACGAGGTGCTGGGCGCGTAAGCGATTTTTGAAAACAGAATCGGGTGCTTTGCACCGTTTAAAAAACGGTGCAAACACCCTGTTTTTTTGAAAGGAAGGATGAGGAACGATGAAAACATCGGCACCGGCAGGCGCGTTGAAATCGAAAAAAACGCTGGTGGATGTATTAAAAAGCAATATCGGCTTTTTCTATATTCTGCCTTGGCTAATCGGCTTTTTGGTCTTTAAGCTGTATCCGTTCGGCTCTTCGCTGATTTACAGCTTTTCCGACTTTAACCTGCACAAAGGAATTACCGAATGGGGCCTGATGAACTATCAGGAGGCTTTTACTTCAACGAAAATTACCACGGCACTTTCCACAACGTTTAAATATGCGTTTATTACGGTGCCTTTAAAGCTGGCGTTTGCGCTGTTCATTGCCTACATCCTTAATTTCAAAATTAAGGGCGTCAACTTTTTCCGTACCGCCTACTATATTCCGTCCATCTTGGGCGGCAGCGTGGCCATCTCCGTTTTGTGGAAAGCTATTTTCCGCGATGAAGGCCTTGTCAACACGGCGCTGGGCTTTTTCGGCATTCAAGGCCCGTCTTGGCTGTCCGACCCCGGCTATGCGCTGTTCATCATCTGCTTTTTGCGTGTGTGGCAGTTCGGCTCGGCCATGGTGATTTTCTTAGCGGCGCTGAAAGCCATTCCCGAAGATTTGTATGAGGCCGCCACCATTGACGGCGCGGGCAAATGGAAACAATTTTTCAGCATTACGCTGCCGCTTTTGACGCCGGTTATTTTCTATAACCTCATCACGCAGATTTGCCAGGCGTTCCAAGAGTTCAACGGCCCGTATATCATTACACAGGGAGGCCCGCGCAACTCCACAACGCTCATCAGCTTGCTCGTTTACAACTACGGCTTCAAGCAAAACGACTTCGGCATGGCAAGCGCCCTTGCTTGGATTATGTTTATTATTGTTCTGGTGTTTACGGCTGCGGCATTCCTCAGCCAGAAATACTGGGTCTATTACGGTGACGAAGGGAAGTGATAAATCATGTCGGTACGCGCACGAAATAACATTGCAACATTCTTAAAATACGTTGTCTTAATCGCGGTGGGCTTTGTGATGATTTATCCTTTGCTGTGGATGATTGGCGCAACGTTTAAAACCAATAACGAAATTTTTTCCGGCATTGGAATTTTTCCGAAAAAACCCACCCTTCAGGGCTATATTGACGCTCTGAACAACTACGGCGGCGACATCGACATTATCCGCTCGATGATCAACACCTATTCCTATGTCATTCCCAAGGTGATCTTCACCGTGATTTCCTCTTTGCTGACAGCTTACGGCTTTGGCCGCTTTCACTTCAAGGGCAAAAACTTTTTCTTTGCGCTGATGCTTTGTATGCTGTTTTTGCCGCAAGTGGTGCTCAATGTGCCGCAGTATTTGCTGTTCAATAACTTCGGCTGGGTGGACTCTCAGTGGTACGCCGCGCTGATTATTCCCACCTTGTTTGCAACAGAAAGCTACTTCATCTTCATGCTGGTGCAGTTTATGCGCAATGTGCCCCGCGAGATGGACGAAGCCGCCCAGATTGACGGCTGCAACTCGTTCCAAACGCTGTACAAGGTGATTGCGCCGATGCTCAGCCCGGCGCTCGTTTCGGTGGCACTGTTCCAGTTCATGTGGTCGTCCAACGACTTCATGGGTCCGCTGCTTTATGTCAAAACGCCGCAGCGCTACCCGGCAGCACTGTTTGTTAAGCTGTCGATGGACGCAGACAGCGGCTTTGCATGGAACCGCGTGCTGGCAGTTTCCGTGATTTCGATTCTGCCGTCTTTGATTGTGTTCTTCCTTGCACAAAACAAGTTTGTGGACGGTATTTCTGCCGGCAGCGTGAAGGGCTAACGCCTAAACGGATCGGGGGAAATGGCACGGCCTAGTCAGGCGGTTGCCATTCCATGTGCAGTGAGACAAACAAAGCCCCACCGGCAGACGCGGTGGGGCTTTCTTATTGATGATAAAATTTGCGGTATTTTTGGGGCGGCATACCGGTGTATTCCTTGAACAGCCGGCTGAAGTGCGCCGTGGTGGAAAAGCCGCATTCTTCGGCCACCACAGAAATTTTTTTGTCGGTCTGCTCCAGCATTTTTCGTGCGGCAGCAGTGCGCACACTGTTCACATATTCAATAAAGCTCAAGCTTAAATGCTTTTTGAACAAGCGCGATAGATAGGCGGGGCTTACATAAAATTCCGCCGCAATGCCCGAAAGCGTCAAGGGCTGTGTGTAATGCTTATGAATGTAGGTTTGCACCTGCTCTACGGTTTTGTTGAGTTGGCTGGGTGTCTGCGGCTGATATTCCTGTGCAATTTCTTTAAGCAAAATCAGCATTTCTGCCAGACGCATTTTCCGCAGGGCTTCGTCCTCCGGGCGGTTCTTTCCGTCCAGCTCCCACAGCTGTTTCATCAAATAGCCAATGCGCGTATGCTGCTGGGGAGGCGCGTTCAGCACATGAATGCGGCCGTGGAAACATGCTAAAAAGTCGACGCCCTCAAAGGTTTGAAATAATTTTTGCAGATATTGTTCGCTGAAGTTCAGCACATATCGCTCGTGTGGGTTATCGTCAATATTCACACTTTTGTGCACTTCGTTGGGCCGAATTAAAACAATGCCCCCCGGGCTGATGTTGTATACCGAATCATCAATATAAAAGCGGCGTGTACCTTCACACTGATAGTAAATTTCGTATTTATGATGCAGGTGAAAACTGCTCATATTATGTCGTCTAAGACGGCGCGTCCAGCTTACAAAAAAATCATAATGTGGTGCAAAGACCACTTCTCTCACCATGCCGCTGTCCCTCCGTTCTAATGGAAAACCAGTGTTTTAAAAATAGTATATCAAATAACTTGAACAACAACAACCGCGAAACGCGGTGGATAGGAAGGTTTTTTATGCTGAAAGTGACTGTACAAGCCATTTTTTCGCGTGCGGCTGTGTTGGAAATTGAAACCAATACGCCGTACTATGCCGACTTTGAGTATGAGGTGTACGTCAATCATACCCTGTATATGACAGGAAATAAAAACGTGTTTTCTTTGTACCGCTTGCAGCCGGATACCGTTTACTTCATCCGCGTCAGTGCAAAGGACGGCACACAAGCCGGCGAGTGTCATTTTAAGACCAAAACGGAATCCGCCTTTTTGGATGTGACACGTTTTCACGCGGCAAATGACGGCAAAACCGAATGCACCGCATGTCTGCAAGCGGCCATCAGCGCTTGTCCGGCGGGCGGCACCGTGTATTTTCCGAAAGGCCGCTATTTGACTTACCCGCTGTTTTTAACCTCCAACGTCACGATTTATCTGGAAAAAGGCGCTGTGCTGCTGGGCGCAAGCGAGCGTGCAAAATATCCCGTTTTGCCGGGCATGATTATCGGTGACGATGACCGGGAAATCAACTTCGGCACATGGGAGGGCAACCCCATCGACTGCTTTGCCTCGCTGATTACCGGCATCGGCATTCAAAATACCGCCGTAATCGGCGAAGGCGTTATCGACGCCAACGCGCAGGCGTCCGACTGGTGGGAAAACCGCTTTGTCCGCCGCATTGCGTGGCGTCCGCGCACGGTGTTTTTTAACCGCTGCGAAAACGTTTCTCTCGTGGGCGTCACGGTGCAGAACAGCCCCAGCTGGACGGTGCATCCGTATTACTGCAAGGGCGTAGATGTGCTTGATTTGCTGATTCAAAACCCGCCCGATGTGCCCAACACCGACGGCTTTGACCCGGAATCCTGCGAAAATGTGCGTCTTTTAGGCGTGAAAATCTCTGTCGGTGACGACTGCATCGCCATCAAAAGCGGCAAGTATTACATGGGCTCCGTGCATCATCAGCCGTGCCGCAATCTGCAAATCCGCAACTGCCTTTTGGAGCGCGGCCATGGCGCGGTGGTTGTCGGCAGTGAAATTTCTTCCGGTGTGTATGGACTTTGGGTGGAAAAGTGCCTGATGCACAACACCGACCGCGGTCTGCGGCTGAAAACACGGCGCGGACGCGGCGATTGCAGCCTGCTGACCGATTTGCACTTCAGAAACGTACACATGGATGGAGTAAAAACGCCGTTTGTCATTAACATGTTCTATTTCTGCGACCCGGACGGCCACAGCGAGCATGTGCGCAGCAAAGAAAAACTGCCGGTAGACAAAATGACGCCCGCCGTGGGAAGTTTGGAATGTGAAAACATCGTTTGCAAAAACTGCGAAGTGGCGGGCGGCTTCTTCTACGGCCTGCCGGAACGCCCCATCGAGCGCATTTCGATGAAGGATTTCTCTATTTCCTTTGCGGAAGATGCACAGCCCGGTCAAGCGGCGATGATGGATGATTTTGACGACGTGTCTCATCTTGGAATGCTGGCGCGCAATGTGCGCTGCCTCACGCTGGAAAACGTCACGATTCAAGGCTGGCGCGGCGAGCCGATTCAGTGCGAAGGCGTGGAGCACTTTGAGCAAAAGAATGTAACGGTTTAAGGGGGAAAGAGCGATGACACATCAGGAAACGATTACCATGTTGGCACAGTATGTGGATCAGCTGCTGGAAGGCTCCGACGCACAAAACCCGCTTTGGAATATTGAAAAAATCCGCAGCGGCGAGGAAAACCGCTGGAATTATATCGACGGCTGCATGATGACTGCCGTTTTGGCGCTGCACCGTATGACGGGCGAGCAAAAGTATCTTGATTTTGCCGACCGTTTTGTAGGCTGGTATGTGCAGGAGGACGGCAGCATCCGCACCTATTCGCCTGAAGAATATAACCTCGACAACGTCAACCCCGGCAAAAACCTGTTTGCCTTATATGAGCGCACGGGAAAAGAGAAATACCGAAAAGCGATGGACGTGGTGCGCTCGCAGCTGGAAACCATGCCCCGCACCAAAGAGGGCAATTTCTGGCACAAGAAAATCTATCCCAATCAGGTTTGGCTGGATGGTCTTTATATGGCGCAGCCGTTCTATGTGCAGTATGAAACAACGTACAACCGAATGCGCGGCTGCTTGGACAGCTTTCGTCAGTTCTGCAATGTGGTGCGCTTGATGCGCGACGAGAAAACGGGCTTATTCTATCACGGCTACGACGAAAGCCGCGAGATGTACTGGGCCAACCCCGAAACGGGATGCAGTGAAAACTTCTGGCTGCGTGCGTTGGGCTGGTATGTGGTGGCGCTGGTGGACACGCTGGAAGTGATGGATGAGCAGCTTTACTACGAATACCGCACCGTGCAGGCACAGCTGCGGGCGCTGGTGGACGCTTGGCTGCCGTGGCAGCACGAGTCGGGCATGTTCTATCAAATTATCAACCGGCCTGACCACGAGAAAAACTATCTGGAAACCAGCGGCAGTGCGCTGTTTGCTTACGGCGTGATGAAGGCCGTGCGTCTGGGCTTTTTGCCCAAACGCTACCGTGCTTACGGCGAAAAGGCTTTCTGGGGTACAACGGAACGTTATCTCTCAAAAGATGAAAACGGAAAATTGCGCCTTGGCGGCATCTGTCTGGTGGCAGGTCTTGGCGGAAAAGACCACCGCGACGGTAGTTTGGAGTATTATTTCAGCGAGCCGGTGGTGGAAAATGAGGCAAAAGGCGTTGGCCCGCTGGTGCTGGCATTTACTGAAATTTTGAACATTGAAAAAGCGGAGGCAGAAGAATGCTGACAGTTGGTGTACGCAGTCACGATTACGGAAAAGATGCGCCCGAAGCGCTCTTTTCCCGCATTGCAAAAGACGGCTACCAAGCGGTGATGCTGGCCTATCAAAAAGCGATTGCCGGGGTGTCGAGTTACGATGACGTAACCCCCGAGATGGTTGCGCAAACCACGGCGGCACTGCGTGAAAATAAGCTTGCCATCAACACGCTGGGCGTTTACATGGAGCTTGGCATGGTAGACGAAGCCGAGCGCAGCAAGGCGGTGGCGCAGTTTTTAACCGGATTAAAGGTGGCGAAAGAAACGGGTGTGGCCAATGTCGCCACCGAAACTACCCCGTTTCATAAACAGCCGGACGCCGCGCCCGAAGACGCGCTGAAAAGCCTGTACCGTTCGCTGGAGGAAATTCTGCCCACGGCAGAGGAGTACCGGCTGAAAGTGTGTGTGGAACCTGTGTTTTATCACACGCTTTCCAGCCCTCAGCTGGCAAAGCAGCTGCTGAAAGACTTCGCCACCCCGTGGCTTGCCATTACGTTCGACCCCGTCAACTTGTTCCAGCCGCGTCATGTACACAGCCAAAAGGCGTTGTGGGATGTCTGTTTTGACTATTTCGGCAGCGCCATTGAAGTTGTCCACATGAAGGGAATTCGTGTGGAAAACGGCGAGCTGAAAAAGTGCGGCTTTGAGCAGTCCGTGGTGGATTATCCTTATTTGTTCAGCCAGTTAAAGGCTTGTCAAAAACCGCTGCATGTCATTCGCGAAGAAGCCGACCCGCACAACGGCAAAGCCGAAGCGGCATTTTTGCAAGCGTTATGCAGCGGGTAAGCGTAGGCCGCGGCGGTGATTTTGCCACCATCGGCGCGGCTCTTTCCGCCTCCGACCCGGCCCATCCGCTGACGCTGGTTTTAGCTGCCCAAGTGTTTGAGGAAAAGGTGTTTTGTGAGCACCCGGCGGTGCGCGTCATTGGACAGGGGATGGATAAAACCGTCATCCGATGGCATGACGGCGGGTTTCACCCGCATCCCGACGGGCGCAAAACAGGAACGTTTCGCAGTTATACCGCGTGTTTTGACGGGAAGCTGCTGTGTATGGAAAACTTAACCGTGGAAAACACGGCGGGACGGGGCGAGCAGCACGGGCAGGCCATTGCGCTGGCGGTGTACAGCGAAACGGCGCATCTCAAAAATGTACGGCTGAAATCGTATCAAGATACGCTGTTTATGGGTCCGCTGCCGGACAAAGAGCGCCAGCCCGACGGCTTTTTAGGCCCGCGGCAGTTTGCCCCGCGCGTGCCGTCGCGCCAGTACTATGAGGCGTGTGAAATTTTGGGCGATGTCGATTTTATGTTCGGCGGGGCGGACGCGGTGTTTTCGCGCTGCCAAATTCACGCCGTCGGCCAAAGAAGCGGCTTTGCCGCCGCACCCAGTGGGAAGGCAGACGGGCTTGGCATGGTATTTGAACGATGTATGTTTTCTGCCGACGAGCCGGGTTCTCTGCGGTTGGCGCGCCCGTGGAGAAGTGAGGGAAAGGCGGCCTTTTTATTCTGTGAAACAGGCAATGCGCTGGCCGAGACTGCCTTTGACCCTTGGGCGGAACAAGCGCAGACCTATACATTCATTCAGTATCCAGCCGCGCAAACGCCGCCGTTTTGCAAAGCGGCGACAGAGCAGCAGGTGCGTCAGCTGCAAGCACAAAGCAGGGCGCATTGTGACGCTGTTTTGCAAAAAATAACGTTTTAAAAAGCTTTTTGGAAAAGCTTTCAGCCTGTCGAAAAAGGCCACTTTTCGGTGACCTTTTTCGACAAGCTGTTATTTATAAAAATATTGTATTTTTTTAAAAATTTAGTGATATGGTCACGGAAAACAGCGGGCGGTTTCCAGTATACTAAGGCCAAACAAAGAGAGATGGACAAGGCAGAAAAAGTTAGGATGTTTCTAAAAACACAAAAAGAATACCGATTCCATTTTGTTACAAAGCCTTTTGGCTTTCCCTATTTCAATTAAAGGAGGTTTTTGCATGAGAAGTATCACAACATTAGATTTACAGTATGCCCACCGTTTTTATGGATTTAAAGGAGAGGCGCAATATCTCCACGGTCACACCGGTGTTTTGACCATCGAGGTGGAGGACACCGTGAACCCCGGCGTCAATATGGTGTTCCCCTGCAACGAAATTCAAAAGACTGCTTGGGAGGTTCTCAAGAATTTCGACCATGCGTTAATTCTGCGCGAGGACGACCCGCTGCTTCCCGCCATTCTCAAAGTATACGAGGAGCAGGGCATCCGCGACGGCGCACCGCAAAATCAGATGAAAGGCCCCGCCTTTCAAACAGAGCTGGCCACCGCTTACCCGGACTGCCGTCTGGTGGTCACCAAGGAAACCATGACCGTAGAGGGCATGATTAAAATTGTGTATGACCTGCTGAAAGATAAGCTGAACATCGCCAAAATTACCTTTACCAGCGGCGTAAATGCAGCCACGGCAGACTTTACCACCCACAATGAAATTGACCGCTGCCCGCTGTGCGGCATTGCGCTGGA
>DCEX01000029.1:101671-178664 GCA_002315015.1 Faecalibacterium sp. UBA1819 | reverse complement strand
GATAATTAGAGATTATCTCTTATTTTAACATATTATACCATATTTACAAATAATTTTCATCTGTAAATTTACTCATCAGCCTTATTTTTTGATTAAAAATCCCATTATTGGTAAAATCAAGAAATTTTGAGATTTTACTGGTCTTACATCACACCATTATTTGAGAAATAATAACTAACACGATTTCTACCAAAGATGTAAATTTATGGCTGCAACCAGATTGATTATGCTTTACGTTAACACTGGCAAGTCAGTGGCACAATGTTTGGTAGATTGCATAGAGTATTCGCAAAATGCTAAGAAAACTAAGGATGTGGCTTTATCGGAACTTATGGATGCGATGCCAAGACTGCTGATAAAGAATTTTTTCTCTCCAAACAGGAGTAGGACCGTATTACCGGCGGGTAAGAAAAGTGTGGTATGATTGCTTATTATATTTGCCCGCCCTTTTTACCATTATTTCTTATAATATTAACGGTATAAACAATCAGAATGACCGCCCAGCCAACGTAATAGATGTTTTTTTAAGGGGATTGAGGTTGCTGTCCTAATAAGCAATTTTTGAAAATAGGGCCAAAGATGAAATAAAAAATGAATAACCCTGTACAGGAGTACGCTGCTTGCCGAGTTAAAACATATTTTTATTTCTCGTTC
The DNA here is from genome assembly GCA_002315015.1 of Faecalibacterium sp. UBA1819. Taxonomy (GTDB): domain Bacteria; phylum Bacillota; class Clostridia; order Oscillospirales; family Ruminococcaceae; genus Ruthenibacterium; species Ruthenibacterium avium. The sequence goes on along the minus strand of DCEX01000029.1, from coordinate 178,010 downwards.
ATTTGTGAAAAAAAGTATTTGTGTCAGTACTGACATTAAAATATTGTATTTTGATAAATTATAACTTATAATAGAAACAAAATTGGATGCGGAAACAAGTAGTTTAGGTGAGGTGAAAATATGAGTGTTAGCTATAAAAAGCTATGGAAAATGCTGATAGATAAAGATTTGAAAAAATCTCAGTTAAAAGACATTGCACAAATTAGCCAAAGTACATTAGCAAGATTAAGTCGTAATGATTACGTGTCATTGGAAGTTCTTGTGAAAATCTGTGTTGCTCTTGATTGTGAAATTTCCGATATTGTAGAAATCGAGCGATAGCAAAGTGAATACTGTAGGTAACTACGAAAGTGTTAATCGTTGTACATTCTGCTGCACGATGAAATCAGTGAAGTTTTGAGTTGGTGCATAAGTTTGCAATTCTCAATGAAATCTTAAACACAGAATGGCGAGTGAAATAAGGAGGATATAGAAATGAGTGAGCGTTTAGATCGCTTCGTTTCCTTGATGAAGGGAATTTTTGAGTTGGATAAATCCGATTTGGATTTTGGTATCTATCGCATTATGAATATTCGCAAACAGGAAATTGAAAAGTTTCTGAGCGAAGGACTGCCTCAAAAGGTGCAGGAGACACTGGCTCCTTTTGCATGCAATACCGGCGATATTGAAAAGAGGCTTGCTGAGATTGAGCAATCTCTGGGCGCCGATATGTCCCAGCTACCCGATAGTATTCCCATGGTGAAGGAGTATCGAGAGTTGAAATCCCAGCTGGCTGCCGGAGTGGATTTATCCGCTTTGGAAACGGATGTATATTCGGCATTATACAGCTTTTTTAACCGTTACTACGATGAAGGTGACTTTATCTCCAAGCGCCGATATAAGGAAGGCGTATATGCGATTCCCTATGAGGGCGAAGAAGTAAAACTGTATTGGGCAAACCAAGACCAGTATTACATCAAAACAGCTGAAAATTTCAAGGATTATTGCTTTGTTGCCCGCAATGCTTATGGCGACAGCTGCACCGTGCATTTTCTGCTGGTAGATGCCACGACAGAGCAGAACAACAACAAGGAATCCAAGGATTCCAAGCGGACATTCATGCTTTATCAAGAAACAGAGGAGCGGCCAGAACTGAAAACCTTTGAATACCGAGCCGATACCAACGAATTTATCGTGCGCTTTGTGTTTGATGTTCCGGAAGATAAAAAAGCCAAATATTTGGAGTTGAATGGTGCAGCCATCCGGCAGAAAATAGCGGCTGACTATCCGCAGCTGGTTCAGATTCTTCTGGCAGATGTCTCCTCTGATAAAAAGAAGCCCAAAACGCTGATTGACAAGCACCTGGAAGCCTATGCAGCCAAAAACACCTTTGACTATTTCATTCATAAGGATTTGAAGGGCTTTTTGTATCGTGAACTGGATTTTTACATTAAGAGTGAAGTCATCCATCTGGATGATCTGGATACCACCAATGAACAGCGCGTGGAGACCTATTTGGCGAAGGTGAAAGCCATCAAGCGGGTGGGCCATATCATCATCGACTTTTTGGCACAGATTGAGGACTTCCAGAAAAAGCTGTGGCTAAAAAAGAAGTTTGTAGTGGAGACCAACTGGTGCATGACTCTGGACTGGATTGACGAATCCTTCTGGCCAGAGATTATTGCCAATCCTGCACAGATCCAGGAATGGATTGATATGTATGCCATTGACGAAGTGGAGGGCGACCTGACTACCCTTGCTTGGACAAATCCCCCCACCATGGAATTTTTGCGCCAAAATCTGAATTTGGTGGTGGATACCAAGCACTTTTCCACTGATTTTAAAGATCGCTTGGTAGCAAGCATTGAGGATTTGGATGAGCAGACCGTTGGAGTTTTAATTAATTCAGACAATTTTCACGCTTTGAATCTATTGCAAGAGAAATATCGAAACAAAATACAAAGTACATATATTGATCCACCCTATAACTCTCCTTCGAGTGAAGTATTATATAAAAATTCATTCAAGCACTCTGCATGGCTATCTCTGATGGAAAATCGTTTGAGCATAGCAAATCCGTTAAGAAATGAAATTGGGTCCATTGTTATCGCAATAGATAAATATGAACAGAATTACTTGTTTGACTTATGCAAAGGCCTTTTCCCAGAAAATGATATTGTTACGGTAGCCGTTGAACACAATAAAAAAGGAACTCAAGGAGATCACTTTTCGTTTTCACACGAGTATGCGATTTTTTCCATCCCTATGCAACTGAAAAAATTAAATGAAGTTGTGAAACCAGAAAATGAATGGGAGTATTCTAATTTTAGAAACTGGGGTAGCGAATCCGAAAGAATGGATGCTGCAAATTGTTTCTACCCGGTTTATGTTCAAAACGGCTGTGTTATTGGATATGGAGAAGTCCTTGCTGATGACATACATCCAGAATCATCAAATGAACAGATCGTTGGTGCTTTGGAGTGCTGGAGACCAGAAGTGCAGCAACCTCAAAGAATAATTGGTACAGAAGAATCCCCTATTATAAAAATATGGCCAATAGATGATTCCGGAGTAGAACGAAAATGGCGATATGCTTTTCAAACGATTGGTCAGATATATGCTTTTTTGAGAACTGATATATCACGATCTGGCACAGTGCAGATTAAGATGCCCAAATATTCGGATCAATATAAAACTTTTTGGTATGATTCTAAATATAATGCTGGCGATTACGGAACCAAGCTTTTAACATCCATGGGATTCACAAAAGAAGATTTTGAGTATCCTAAATCTGTTTATAATGTTAAAGATTGCATATATGCAATCAGTGATAAAGAAAGCATTGTATTAGATTATTTTGCTGGTTCGGGTACAACAGCTCAAGCTGTTATGATGTTAAATAAAGAGGGTGGTAACAGAAAATTTATACTTGTTGAAATGGGTACTTATTTTCATCAGACTACAAAACCTCGAGTAAAAAAATCACTGTATGCAACAGGATTTAAATCTTGGAAAGATGGTAAACCTACGGAGCGACATGATTATACTTCGGGAATAATAAAGTGTTTTTCATTGGAAAGCTACGAAGATGCTCTTTCCAATGTTCAGCTGTCGGACCAGCACAAGTCTCTTTACAGTCTGTTCGGTGAGGATTACCTGATCCATTATATGCTGGACATCGAGAGTAAAGGCAGCCTGCTGGATTTGGAGCAGTTCAAGGTACCATTCAGCTATCAAATGAAAATCACAGAACGGAATGAAACCAAGACCAGACGGGTAGATCTGGTGGAGACATTCAACTATCTGATTGGCATTTCGGTTGCCCGTCAAAGTACGGTCAGCTACTTCCGCTCTGAGCCGGATACTGCCGGGGGCTACGAAGGTGCTGTGCGTCTGGTAAAGGACAATGACGGAGTGTATGGTTTCAAGCAGGTGGAAGGCACTCTGCCTGATGGCCGCCGTGCGCTGGTGATCTGGCGTACCGTTATCGAAGATCTGCTGGCTTCCAATGCCGCCCTCGACGCCTACTTCACCAAGCACCGCATCAATCCCCAGGACCGGGAATTTGATGTCATCTATGTCAACGGCGACAACAATCTGGAAAATCTGCGTACCGGCGAAGAGAGCTGGAAAGTTCAAATGACAGAAATAGAATTTAAAAACCGGATGTTCGAGGAGGTGTAATTGATACTTGGCCTACTTAAAATATGTAGAAAAAGAGACCATCTGCCGATTATTTGGAATTTCTTGCGGATTTGTCTTTAAGTATTGGAATGACAGGGGCAGCTACAATAAAACCAAAACGAAAGAGCTGATTCTTGACGCATGCGGTATCAACATTTACGAAGATCCTGATTATCGGAATTTGTCTCAGGAGAAATGTATCCGGAAAATATGGGATGAAGCAAGCCCTCAAATGATTGCGAAACTTTTGGAAGCCCTATCAGAGTATTTTTGCTTTGCTATGGGAACAGATTGGTGGAGCGATGACGATCAGCGTGACTATAACCAAGTGCAAGGGATTATTAAACGCCTAAAGGAAATGCCTACTGTTGAGCTGCCTATAAAACAGACACATCAAAATCTTTCAATGATACTGGAAGATATAGAAAATAATTTTTTGGGGCAGAAACCAGAGCTTGTCATAGATCGTTTGCATACATTTACTTGTGAGTATTTGAGAAAACTATGTGTCACACATGAGATTCAAACAGAGGATTCCAAAGGGAATGAGTTACCGCTCCATTCCTTAGCTGGAATGTTAGCAAAGTGGTATGCTGAAAATGGATACTGTGATACTGAATTTACCGAAACAGCTTGTAAATGTTCCATTAGTCTTTTTGAAAAGTATAATCATGTTCGTAACGACCATAGTGCAGCACATCCAAATCGATTGCTTTCTAAAACGGAAGCGGAATATGTAGTCAGAATTGTAGCGGACACACTAACATTTTTTGACAAGCTGGAGCAGGGCCATACTCAACAGTCAAATGCTTGTAATAATGAAATATATTATATTGACGAAGATGATGAATTTCCATTTTAAAGTAGGTGGATAAAATAATATGGCAAAGAAAAAATCAACACCGGAATATTCCTTTAATGACCAATTGCTGTTGTTTAGATATTTCCTCCATTTATTTGGAAAAAGCACGCTGGCAGATCTTGCGGGTAAATTAAACGATGCCGACTATGAAGGATTAGACGAAAATCAAAATACATACTTTTATACGTTTCTGCGCCTTGTCTGCGTTTCTAACGCTGACAAGGTGAAAATCAATCCGGACAAGCTGCGACAGTATGATGAAAATATCTGTCGCTATGTGCGCCAAATCGGAGAAAAGCGAGGCGGGCTGACGCTGAAATATTATCAGTATATAGCTCTGCTGTTTACTGAAATCTATCTGGATCGCTATTTCTCCGACCGGGCAGGATTGATTGCGGACTTAAATCAATTTATTGATGATGTGGACAGCCAGACTTTGGGGGCACTGCATTTTTCCCATGTTCAAGAAAAGGATTTGAACAAGTTGGCATTCATGTGTGCTACTGGCAGCGGCAAAACACTGATTATGCACATCAATATTTTGCAATTTCTGTATTATCTTAAACGAGCACAACGGCTAAACAGTCATCTGGAAATAAACAAAATTATTGTGCTTGCACCCAACGAAGGAATGAGCAACCAGCATCTGGAGGAGTTAACGCTATCTTCTATTCCGTCAGCTATTTTTCAGAAAGATATCACAGCCCACATGCAGCGCAAAACAGATGTTGTAATCATCGATATGAATAAGCTGAAAGAGGAAGGCAAGGTTAAAACCGTTTCCATTGACAGCTTTGAACAAAACAATCTGGTTTTGGTAGATGAAGCACATCGCGGTCTTGCTGGTGATGTATGGTATGACTACCGTACCAGGCTTTCGGCGGATGGAGGTTTTGCATTTGAGTATTCTGCAACCTTCAAACAGGCGCTGCGCACACTGAATCCCAAAAAGGCAAAAGAGCAAGCTCTGCTGGAAGAATATTGTAAGTCTATTATCATGGACTACTCTTATAAATTTTTCTACAATGACGGATATGGCAAGGAATATCGAATTTATAACCTGCGTTCTGGCATTGATGAGGAACAGCGTCACCTGTATATGACAGGCTGTCTGCTTTCTTTCTACCAGCAGTTGAAACTGTTCGAGACACGCAAAAGCGAGTATGCCCCTTTCCGGATTGAAAAGCCTTTGCTTGTTTTCGTAGGAAACAGAGTAACAGCTTCCACTAGCGCAGCAGAACTTACTGATGTGGAGGAAGTGCTGGATTTTCTGGATAAGTTTGTCAACCAGAAAGATATAACCATACGGCGGCTACATGCAGTACTGAATGAAGACACTGGTCTGATGGACGCAAGTGGCAGAGAACTGTTTTCTCAAAATTTCGAACCGTTGAAATCGCTATTCGGCGGTGTTCCCAATTCAGAAGATATTTATCGTGATGTTATGCGGGTTGTCTTTAATAGTGAAACTGCTTCGGATTCTCCTCGGCTTCACATAGAAAATCTGCGGCAAGTTTCCGGGGAAATCGCCATGCGCATTGGTGATGACGGAGAGTATTTTGGCGTCATCAGCATTGGCGATGCTGCCGGGTTAGTTAAAAACTGCGAAAAAAAGGGTATTGTTTCCAAGACAGAGGAATTTGTTTCTGAATCTTTGTTCCGTTCAATCAATTCTCCGGCATCTAATATCAAAGTTTTGATTGGTTCTCGCAAGTTTACCGAGGGTTGGAATAGCTGGCGTGTTTCGACGATGGGACTGATTAATTTTGCCAAAGGTGAAGGCTCTCAGGCCATTCAGCTTTTTGGCCGTGGTGTAAGATTGCGCGGTTATGGCGGCTGTCTGAAACGAAGCAGAAAATTGGACGATCATTCGGTGAAGATTCCGCGTAATATTGATGTGCTGGAAACGCTCACAATTTTCGGAATCAAGGCGCAGTACATGGAGGATTTCAAGCACTATCTTGAGCTTGAAGATATGCCCACAAACGAAAATATCTTTGAATTTAGGATGCCTGTAATCAGCCGATATGACCAAGTAAAGGATAAAAAACTGCGTGTTATTAAGGTTAGGGCTGGTGCTAATTTCAAGAAACAAGCTAAAAGGTTAATATTAGATGCGCCAGACGAAGGTTTTATGAAATATCTCTTGAAGAACCGAGTGGTAATTGACTGTCGTTCTAAGGTGCAGACTATCGAATCGGATGGGAGCTGGCAAATTCGTTCGGTTACAGATGAGCATACTCTAGATGCCCAATATCTTCCGTTTTTGAATTATGACAGAATTTTTGAAGAGCTGGAGCAATATAAAAACGAAAAATTATATTATAACATCAGCATTGTCAAAGGCAAAATACGGGCTATTTTGGAGACAGAGGGTTGGTACTCACTGATTATTCCTCAATCACACATCAAGATTGATAGTGTAGATAAATTGGAATCAGTAATTGATTTTTGCGTCATGGTCCTGAAAAGTTACATGGATAAATTCTATAAATACGAAAAAGAAAAATGGGAAGCACCACTGCTTGAATATCAGGAGCTTACTGCTTCTGATAATAACTTTGTTGGAGAATACACTTTTTTGTACAAACAAGAGCACGAAGCTGATAAAAACGACAAAGTTCTCGAAGGGTTTGTACATGATATTTCTGTGTTGCTTCGGGATCATGAAGGTATTCCTGGATATGAGAGAGATGTTTTGTCGAAATCAGTGATTGCTTTTGACTTTAATCATCATTTATATACGCCTCTGATTTCCACCAAACAAAACGGATTGAAAATTCAAGTGTCTCCGGTCAGCTTGAACGCTGATGAAAAATTGTTTGTTGACCTACTGCACAAATATTTAGATATGCACACAGAGCTTACAGAGCAGAAAACGATTTATTTGTTGCGCAACAAGAGTAAAGTTGGCATGGGATTTTTTGAAGCGGACAATTTCTACCCGGACTATGTATTGTGGATTGATACATCTGACACACAATATATTAGCTTTATTGATCCGAAAGGGCTGACAAGAGTTCAAGCGTATGATCCTAAAGTAGAGTTTTATAAAAAGATAAAAGAAATGGAAATCCGTCTTCAGCCTACTGCACCGGATAAGCATATTGTGCTTAACTCATTTATTATGTCAGGAACAAAATCCGCAGATTTAAAGCAATGGTGGAACATGACAAAAGCTGAGTGTGAAGCAAAAAATGTTCTTTGCTTAGACGATGAGGATTGTATTGATGTAATGTTCGATAAGATATTCTGGCATTAACCGTTCTGATATTATCAATAGCGTGTTATCTCATACGCTGAGACAAAATGATTCTGTACTTACTATCATTATTGCGAAGCGGATTGAAAAATTCCAGACATTTTTTAATGCAATTTTCTATAAAAAAGCGAAACCCATGGCAGCAATATATAAGCTTCATGGGTTCCGCTGTGATCATAATATGAACTTGGCAATCAAACTTACTGGCAATATACACACACTTTGGTGTTAAAAACTGCCGTGGGTGTTCGGATGATATTTTTGCCGCGTTGCGGCGCCGCCGCGAAGATGCGTTCCTCTTTATTCAGCTGAAGCACCCGCTGGACACTCTCGTATAATGCACAATTTTGTGTTTTCAGACGTTCTGTTAGGTCTTTATGCACTAGACTTACTGATTCTAAACCTTCAGTGAAAGGCGCTGAAGGGACGGTTGAAAGTAAAAACAGCACGATAAAATTTGCTATCTATAGTGAAATCAATCTGAGTACTGTTAAATGCTTTCGGAAGCCTAGATGACTCAAGGAGATAAGGGGAAATAGTCACAATACACATATATGCAAATCTGAACGCGGCAAGTGATAAAATGCTCTTTACGAAGATAGGAGGTAGAAAATCATGAGTTCTCCGAAAATTTCAGACAAGGAAAAACAACTCCTTCGTAGCAATGCAAAAGCAGAATTGGAACGATTAGAAGCATGTTTGTCGGATGATAGTACCGTGCAATTGTTAGACGATTTCAAAAATCGATTTAACGTCTGTGAAACTGTATATAAGGTTATCCTTGCGGAGCACCAGAAGTGCAAAGGAAATACGGCTGCTGATTTTCTAAAAGTTAACATGACTCAGGTTCCTCATGCCTTAAAATTTGCAGGATACAATTTTGAGAGGAAGCTGCTAAACGAATTGTTTGGAGCTAAGTCTGGTAAAGGAAAAACAGTGAAAAAGCTACGGGATGAAACTACGCACGGAATTAACCAAAAGGCAGTTGCAGAAATTGTTGCTCGAAAAGATGAATTATTTGGATACATGGATGAGTTTCTAACTGGAATACGTTCAATGTAATATGAAAGTTGAGGTGGTAGCCGAATAAACCGGCTGCCGCCTTTATATTGATTTATTGGTGTCCAATGGATATAATATTCTCGACGAGGTGATAGTGATATGATGCTAAAAGAGAGGAAGGCAAAAGTTCTGATCAACAAGGCGGGCGGAAGTGCCGGGCCGGCGGGAAAAAGCTATCGGATAGCGCTTCCTCCGACGTGGGTAAAGCAGTTAGGAATCGAAGAGGACAGCCGTGAAGTCTTGCTGCAATTCGATGGAGAGTGTATCACCATGCGCATTAGGGGTCCAAGAGAGTATGCGGCTTTTCTCAATCATGCAAGAGATGAAAAACATGATCTTTTGATTCTCCATTATTATGATGGCGAGACACTTTGTACGAAAATTTGCGTGGATCAGACAGCTAGACGCTTGGCGATTGAAAACAAAACGGATGATATTCTTTCAACCGCATTTGGGGTCAATCAAATGCCCAACTGGGAAGATTGGATGAGCTTTCTGGAGTCCCGCTGCATTTCTAGACAGCGCGATGGGTTGCAGTATTATTTGGCACAGCTTGGGCTGGAACGCTATGATCCGCTGGCGATCATTCGCAAGACTGCCGGCAGGATGGCGGAAGACGCCTGCTGGATTAAAATCGTGGAGGGATGAGGATGCCAGTCAGACTAACGACCGGAAACCGAATTGCAGAAACTTCATCAAAAGGAAATCAAGAAAAGTGGATGGAAAACGGGCGCTGGTACAAACTGGACCTGTTTGGGTATGAAGGACTGGCTGAAACTGTAACATCCCAATTGTTGCAGCAGACCAATATAGATAAATTAGGGTTCCGTTATGTAACTTACCGTATGGAACGGATGGAAGCACATAGACGAATGAGAAATGGTTGCTCCAGCCCTAATTTTTTGATGTCGGGAGAAAGTATTCTGACGCTTGCAGACCTGCTCCGTAAAGGGATTGGACCACAATGGCAGAAGATTGCATCCAGACAGCCAAACCTTTCTGCCAAAGTCCGATGGATGGTCGAACAAACCGTCAACCTCACAGGGCTGCAGCGGTTTGGAGATTATATGACGTTGTTGTTTGAGGTTGATATGCTGTTTGGAAACGAGGATCGTCATTTAAACAATATTGCTGTCCTACGTCGAGGAGAAATGTTTGACTATTGTCCGATCTTCGACTTTGGAGCCGGATTGCTTTCCAATATTCGGGATTATCCGATGGAAATTGATCCCGGTGCGCTGATCAAGAATCTTCGGGCACAGCCTCTGAATACAACGTTTGCGAGACAGGTTCATGCGGCACAGTCTGTCTACGGCTCTCAGTTGAAAAACTTTTTTTCGATGGCTGATGTAACAGCTGCATTGGAAGAGCCGTTACAGTTTTATGCGGAGCGTGATCAATCATACATCAACGATCGGGTACGAACCTGTATTCAAAAGCAGATGGGCAGATTTTGAACCGTTTGGTGAGGAATCTATTTTGTACTTGCAGTGGCAGCGAACTGCCCTAAAATGTACGGACAGTACAAAAAAGACCTGAAGGGTAGAAAGATTAGATTTTAGGCAGCATACTGACTTCTCAATTCAAGGGAAGTCAGTTTTGTTTTAACTTGTATTCTTTGATTGTTATAAAAATAAATGTATTGGTCAATTAACGGTAGTGTCGAGAGTTTTGCACAAATTGTTTTACAGATCCTGGCGTGATAAAGTCAGCCAGCAACTGAGAGGTCCTCAATGGTAGCCTCTAGGTGCTTTATATTCATAGTGCGGGGGAAATGGGCATAAAAAAGCGCGTTGCCGTATTCGCAATACGCTTTTTAGGCTCTATAGTAAAAGTAGGCTGCGAAATCGTGCAGAACATAATTAGGAAAAAGTAAAAGCATCTTTGGCAAAATCCGCTAAACCATGAACAAAGGTCAAAGGTACTCTTTTCAAAAAAACAGCGAAAGCCATGCAGTGTATCTATCACTGTTATGGGTTCCGCTGTTGATAATAATATGAAGTTTGCAATCAATTTAAAGGCAATATACACACTTTGGTGTTAAAAACTACCGTGGGTATTCGGGTGATATTTTTGCCGTGTTGCGGCGCCGCCGCGAAGGTGGCGTTCCTCTTTATTCAGCTGAAGCACCCGCTGGGCGCTCTCATATAATGCACGATTTTGTGTTTTCAGACGTTCTGTTAAATCTTTGTGCACCGTGGACTTACTGATTCCAAACTTTTTTGCGGCGCTGCGGACGGTTGCTCCTGTTTGCGTCACATACTCGCCCAGCGCAATGGCTCTTTCCTCCGGATTTCCTTTCATACAAGCGCACCTCCCGACAGAAAACTGTTGTTTTTACTGCGGAAAGCATCTGCAATTTTTACGATATCCTTATGTACCGTCGATTTGCTTACGCCGAATTTTTTGGCCGCACTTCGAACCGTTGCGTTATGCTCCAGTACATATTGCGCCAAGGCAATGGCGCGCTCCTCCGGATTTCCCTTCATACCCCAGCCTTCCCTCCTTTTTCGTCTTTACGTTTATATATATGGGGGCAACGGTTCGGGTATGCAATTTGCACGGCAGGTTTGTTGGCCGTCTGCCATGATTTTTTCACAATTAGGAGATATAATAAGCAAAAAGTGAAGGAGGATACGCTATGCCGTTTTTCTTTTGGCCGGATAAATACTATATTCTTCTGGTGATTCCCGCCATGCTGGTGGCTTTTTGGGCACAAGTTCGTGTAAAAAGCGCTTTTGCACAGTACAGTCAAGTATCGCTGTTCAGCGGTTTAACGGGTGCGCAGGCAGCGCGCCGCATTTTGGACGCCAATGGGTTGAGCCATGTGCGAATTGAAATGGTGCCGGGCAGTCTCAGTGACCATTACGATCCGTCCGCTCAGGTCGTGCGCCTTTCGCAGGACGTTTACTCGCGCAGTACGGTGGCGGCGGTCGGCGTAGCCGCGCATGAAACGGGTCATGCCATTCAGCATTCTGTCGGTTATGCGCCGCTCACCATTCGGAATGCAATTATTCCCTTGACGAATATCGGCTCGGGTTTGTCCATTCCTTTGATTGTGCTGGGCATCATTATGAGTTGGCAGCCCCTTGTGACTCTGGGCATTTTGCTGTTTAGTTTAGTGACGGTGTTTCAGCTGATTACGCTTCCGGTGGAGTTCAACGCCAGCCGACGTGCTTTGGAAACTCTGGAGAATTACCATATGGTAACGCAGCAGGAGCAAGAGGGCGTGAGCAAGGTTTTAACGGCTGCGGCGCTGACCTATGTTGCGGCGTTGCTGGTCAGTGTGGCCAACTTGCTGCGCTTAATTCTTTTGTTCGGCGGCAGAAGGGACGACCGCTAAAAGAGGAGTAAAAAAACATGGACGCAGAAAAAAGCTTTCGAGTGGAAAAAGCGGAGCTTGTGCAAAGCTTTTTGCTAACACACGGCGATCAGGACGTGTTTGAACGCTTGGAAGAATTTAATCATTTAATGATAAAATACCATGCCGTCATCCGTGAAGTGACGACAAAGCTGGAAATTTTAAACGATGAACTTTCGCATTCCAAACAGAGAAATCCGATTGAAACCATTTCGTTCCGTATCAAAAAACCAATGAGCATTGCGCAGAAATTGCGTAAGAAAGGTGCGCCGGTAACGGTGGATTCTATTTCCCAAACACTCAACGACGTGGCCGGCATTCGTGTTATTTGCTCTTTTGTAGATGATATTTATGCCGTGGCCGAAATGCTGACGCGCCAGGATGACGTTCGTCTGATTGAAAAGAAGGACTATATTCAAAATCCAAAGCCCAACGGATACCGCAGTCTGCACTTAGTTTTAGAGGTTCCCGTATTTTTTTCTACGCACAAGGAGCCTATGCGCGTAGAAGTACAAATCCGCACGGTGGCAATGGATTTTTGGGCCAGCTTGGAGCATCAAATTCGCTACAAAAACCACACCCCGGAAACGCGCAGAATCGCCGGTGAGCTGAAAGAGTGCGCCGATGTCATCGCCCAGACCGACCTGCGGATGCAGGCACTGCGTGACCAAGTGATGAAGCAAAAGGAATAAGGCCGAAAAATGTGTGATTTGATTTTCACAGTAAAAAAGCCGTAAGGTGGGAGGATCTCCCGTCTTACGGCTTTTTTTTAAACGCTTTCTTATTGTTCTTTTTGTACGTTGCTTTGCTTTCCGATGCGTCCCAACAGTGTGGAAAGCGCCACCAAAAGGATGGTTGCCGCCAGCATCAGGGTACAAAGGGCGTTGATTTCCGGTGTAACGCCGGTTTTCAGCTGTGAATAAATTTTAATGGGTAATGTATTGACATTCACGCCTGTAACAAATACGCTGATAATCACGTCGTCAAAACTCATCGCAAAGCTGAGCAGCATCCCGGAAGCGATGGCGGGAGCGAGCAGGGGAAGGGTGATATCCCAAAAAACACGCAGCTCTCCTGCGCCAAGATCGCGTGCGGCTTCCGCCAGGGAGGGGTCCATTCCCACCAGCCGCGCTTTCACCAGCATATAAATATAAGGAATGCAAAATGCTGTGTGGGAAATAATCAGCGTTGTCATGCCGAACGGAAGGCCAATGAGCGAAAAGAACGTCATAAACACCATGCCTAAAATAATTTCAGGAATCATGATCGGCAAAGTGGACAGATATTCAATCGGTTTTTTGGTACGCGATTGCAAGCGCGTGAATGAAACGGCCCCCAGTGTGCCGATGAAGGCGGCGCAAATGCTGGAACAAAGCCCGAGCACAATGCTGTTGACAAGGGCTTGGAACATGTCTTTATCACGAAATAACGTTTGATACCAAGTCAGGGAAAAGCCGCTCCACACGCTGGAAATTTTGCTCTCGTTGAACGAATAGACCACAACCAGCACAATCGGCAGATATAAAATGACGGTAACCACACCCAAAAATAAATGCGGCAGTCGGGTTTTATGCTTCATAAAATGCCCTCCAGCTCATCGGAATGCGTAACCCGCTTATAAACGGAAATCATCAGCGAAGTTAACACCATTAACACCACGCTGAGTGCGGCGGCAAACGGCCAGTTATGCGCTTTCATCAATTGGTCTTGAATTAAGCTGCCCACCAGCACAATTTTGTTTCCGCCCAGCAGGTCGGCAATGAAAAACAGCCCCATTGAGGGGATAAAGGTTAAAATGACTCCCGATAAAAGCCCCGGCAGGGTGAGTTTCAGCGTAACGGTGTAAAACGCCTGAAACGGCGTTGCTCCCAAGTCACGCGCTGCCTGCACCAAGTTCCAGTCCAGCTTTTCAGCGCTGGAATAAACGGCTAAAATCATAAATTGCAGCAAAGCATACACCATACCGACAACAACGGCCTCGTAGGTATACAAAAGCTTCAGTGGCTTATCGGTCAGGCCAATTCCCATTAAAATTTGGTCGAGTGTGCCTTTTGAACGAAAAATGATAATCCAGCCGTATAAACGAATTAAAGATGACGTCCAAAACGGAATCATCAGCAAAAGCATCATGCGCTTTTTCCAGCGGGGTGAAAGCTTTGCCATAAAATAGCCGAAGGGATAGCCAATCAGTACAATCAAACAAGTGCTTGTCAGCGCTAAACGAAACGACTCAACAAAAGTTTGTAAGTAAACGGGCGTAAAAATGTTTTGGTAATTGGCAAGCGTGAACTCGTGTACAACGCCCCAAACATCGGCACGCTTTTGAAAGCTGAGAATCACCATGTACACCAAAGGCCCAAGCACAAAGACGAGGGTAAAGATGTACAGCGGCAGGGCGGCCAGCCACAGGCGGCCATTTTTTCGGCGTGATTTATTCATGGGCAGCCTCCAAATCGACGGGAACAGCGTGAAACGCCTCCCAAGTTACCTTGACGTGCTCACCGATTTCCACGGGAATATCAATGCCGTGGCGGCTGGCAATCAAACTGGTGCCGTCCGAAAGGCGCAGAGCAATGCGCAGCATACCGCCGGCAAAGCTTTTTTCACATACCTCGGCGGGAATGCCGCAGGCATCGGGTGCATTGGAAAATTCAATTTGTTCGCTGCGCACGGCCAGCGAGATTGTTTGTCCGGGCTGCATCGAGTGGTGCAGTGTTTGCACCATGCCGCAGCCATCGGCGCAGCGCACTTTTGCCACCCCGTTTTCAACTTCCTCTACGGTGGCGCTTAGAATGTTTGCAGTGCCGACAAAGCGTGCTACATACGAAGTTTTGGGCAAATCGTATACCTCGGCAGGAGTGCCGATTTGCTCAAAACGCCCTTCCCGCATTACGACAATGCGGTCGGACATGTTCAGCGCTTCCTCTTGGTCGTGCGTAATATAGATAAAAGTAATGCCAAGGCTTTTTTGCAGCGCTTTCAGCTCCAGCTGCATTTGACGGCGGAGCTGGAGGTCCAGCGCGCCCAGCGGCTCATCCAGCAAAAGTACTTTCGGACGGCTGACAACGGCGCGTGCAATGGCAACACGCTGTTTTTGTCCGCCCGATAGTTCAGCGGGCATTCTTTTTTCATATCCGCTTAACTGAACCAGTTCCAAAGCATCGCGCACCGCCTGTTCCATTTCTGCCTTGGGACGCTTTTTCAGCTTTAAGCTGTATGCGATATTGGCCGCGACGGTCATATGCGGAAACAAGGCGTAATTTTGAAACACGGTATTGACGTTTCTGAGATTTGGCGGCGTTTGGGTTACGTCTTTTCCCTCTAAGATTACGCGGCCGGAGTCGGGGCTTTCCAAGCCCGCGATAATACGCAGCGTTGTTGTTTTTCCGCAGCCGGACGAGCCAAGCAATGTTACAAACTCGCCTTGCTCGACCGACAAAGAAATCCCCTTGAGCACTTCGGTATCACCGAAGCTCTTTGTAATACTTTCCAGTTGTAAAATGGACTGACTCATAACCAACCTGCCTTTGTGAATCGCTGTGTGTCTGTCTGTTTAAGCCAAAACACGAATCAATGAAGAATTCACCGCGCGCAAAACCGACACGGCGTATGCATGTATTTTATGCACTCAAAAGATGCTTTAACTTTAAGTATACCAAATTTCTATCAATTTGGGAGAGTTTTTTTGAAAAAAAACGGCGTAAAAATGACAATTTTTTAAATAAAACAAAGGAAAAAAGTTGGTAAGCTGAACAAATAACAAGATTTTGCTTTTTTGAAAAAAGAGAAGCAATGAAAAAGCTGGTAAAACGCAACTAAATATGAAACAATAGGGGTGCGGGCGACACCTCCCACCAAAAGGCGCGTTGAAAACCGACACGGTGCATCTTGGAGGGGAAGGGAATTTCAAGGCAAAAGAAAAAGGAGAAGCAAATGGAACAGGATCATTAACATGAGTTTGTGCAGCTGCCCCGATGTATTTTAGAGGAGCTGCTGCAAACAGTTTTACGCATTGCCGCACAGCCGGATCTGTCGGATGCCACAAAGCAAGTGCTTGCTGAAATGGCAAACAAAATATTAAAGACGCTGTAAAAAACAATGCGCGCCGCACGTTTGTGCGGCGCGCATAAGAAAAAAGGTTTCATGCTTTGCATGGGATGCCAGCCGTGTTTTGCACCATCCGGCCAAAGCGCTAGGGGCGATTGCAGATGCTTAAAAGCTTATTGGAAAAGTCTTTCAAAAGAGTTTCTACTTCCTCCTGCTCCACGCGCTTGCGAATGTCGCAGCGCACAGACGGCGCAGCGCTGAAAAACTCGGACAGCGTCAATTGAAATGCACTCGATAAGCGACTGATTACCTCAATGCTGGGGTTCTTTTTTCCTTTTTCCAGGGTAGATATGTAAGAAACATGAAGATCCGCATACTCTGCAAGTTGTTCCTGCGTCCATCCCCGTTCCAGTCGCAGCGATTGTATGCGATGTCCTACCCAGGCGGTTACATCACTCATTCCATTCACTCCTTCTTATTTATTAAGAAGGATAGCATGTGTCTGTCAAAATCGGAATACTCAATAAAGTAAATTCTGATACTTTCAATCGAGTGGGATGGTAAAAAAAGGCTGTTTTTCGACAGATATTATTCAAATTGCTCGGGAAAGAGTTTGCGGAAGCTTTCGTTAAAAGGCGGGTAGCAAATGCCGCGTTCGGTAACAATAGCGGTAATGAGGCTGTGGTCTGTCACGTCAAAAGCGGGGTTGTAGCATTGAACGCCTTCCGGTGCAACCGGCTCGGCAAAGAATTTTTTGCGGATTTCATCCGGCTCACGCAGTTCGATTTCAATGTCGTCGCCTGTTGCGCAGTGAAAATCAATGGTAGAAGAAGGCCCAAGCACATAGAACGGCACATTGTAATGCTTTGCCAATACAGCAACGCCGCTTGTACCGATTTTATTGGCGGCATCACCGTTGAGTGCAACGCGGTCACAGCCGACAAAGCAAGCCTGAATTTTGCCCTGTTTCATTACCATGCTGGCCATATTGTCGCAAATCAGCGTGACATCCACCCCAGCGCGCTGAAGCTCATAAGCGGTCAAACGTGCGCCTTGCAAAAGAGGACGTGTTTCATCGCAGTACGCCTTCAAATTCATGCCGCGCTCTTTTGCCAAATAAAACGGGCCTTGGCCGGTTCCGTAGCGCGACGTGGCAAGCGGACCTGCGTTGCAGTGAGTTAAAACGGTATCACCGTCTTTGACAAGCGAAAGACCATAAGACGAAATGGCATAGCACATGTCAATATCTTCCTGATGAATGGCGCAGGCTTCGGCGTGCATCGCCTGGAGCAAATCGGCGTGACTCTCTTTTGCATGTGCTTTGACGCAGGCGTCCATTCTGTCCAGCATCTTGCTGAGGTTCACGGCTGTGGGGCGCGAGGAATTGAGATACTCTTTCTGGCGTACCAGCTCGGCATAAAACGGTTCAAATTCCTCGTGCGGGATTTGCAGCGCCAGCACATAAAGCGCGTAAGCCGCAAAAATGCCGATACACGGTGCGCCGCGCACTTGTAATTCGTAGATGGCCTGGTAAAGCTCCTCGGCTTTATTCGTTTCTTTGTAAATGGTACGGTTGGGCAGCTGGGTCTGGTCAATGTAAACAACGCGGGTTCCGTCGTCGGAAAGACGCACGTTGTCAATGTGGGTAACCTGTTGCAATTCCATTTTGTGACACTCCTTTTTGTTTCACATTTGCGGCAGGGGCAAAGCGCAGGTCCATGCCTTCTGATAACGAATTATAACACAGCGGTCAATCAGCCCGCAAGTTAAAAAAATTGATAGATTTTATGGATTGTGATATGATAGGAACAAATTACGGCATTGCTGCCGGACAACAGGGAAGATTACGCGGATTCCCTGTGAAAGCACAATGTCGGGAACGATAAAATTTGTTGAGGTGAAACATGAAAGCAGCAATTATCGGTTGCGGGTTCAGCGGACAGGTTCATGCTGCGGCGCTGAGAGGGTGCGGTGTAGAGATTGCCGCCGCTGTGGCACTGGACGAGTCTGCTGTACAGCATTTTGCAAAACAATGGAACATCCCTGTGTTTGGTACGTCACAGGAGCTTGCTTGTGCAGATGATATTGATGTCATACACATTTGTACACCGCCGAATACCCACGGACAGCTGGTTCGTTATTTTTTGTCCCGCGGAAAACATATTTTGTGTGAAAAACCGCTTTCTCTGGATGAAAAAGAGGCGGCTGAGCTGGCGGCTTTGGCGGAGACTTCCGGCCTTGTGTGTGCGCTGACGTTCAACGTGCGTTATCATATGGCATGTGCGAAGGCCAAAGAGATTTTGGATAGCGGAGAGCTGGGCCGCGTTTTGATGATTCATGGCAATTACATGCAGGAATTTCATGCGCTTCCCGCCCCACTCGATTGGCGCTATAACGAAACGTTAGCGGGAACAATGCGTGCTGTTTCCGAAATTGGCAGCCACTGGCTGGATTTGGCTTCCTATCTCACGGGTTTGCGTGTCGAGGCGGTCAGCGCAACCTTTGGATGTTTTCACCCTCAGCGCATCCTGAAAGACGGGATGATGTATTCCGCCGATTCCGGTGCAGAAGGAACACCGATTTCGGTTCAGACCGAGGATGCAGCCGCGGTTACGCTTCGCTATGAAAACGGTGTGCTGGGGAACGTGCTGCTTTCGGAAGTTTCACCGGGACGCGGCAACCGCTTAACGATTGAAATTACCTGCGAAAACGGAAATTTGTGGTGGAACGAGGAAGACAATAATCTTTTGCATACCGCTCGCAAAGGGCAGGGGGTTCACACAGAGGTATTTGCCTTTGGCAACGGCTTTGCAGATACGTTCCAGATGCTGGTGAGGGATATGTACGAGGCACTGAAAGCAGGGACTCCCAATACCGGCACATATCCCAATTTTGCACAGGGAGCGCGGACGGCTGCGGTGTGCCGTGCAATTTATGACAGCGCCAAGAATGATTCTCGCTGGATCTTGGTAGAAAGGCAGGGAAAGGCATGACAGCACAAGAAGTGATTGACGCGCTGGGCTTAGAGCCGCTGGAAGGGGAAGGCGGCTTATACCGGCAGACATATCAAAGCGGCGAACAGCCGCGCGCAATGGCAACGGCGATTTACTATATGCTGACGCCGGAAACGTTTTCCCACCTGCATCGGCTGGATGCCGATGAAATGTACCATTTCTATTTGGGGGATGCGGTAGAGCTGTGTGAGCTGAAACCGGACGGAAGTTCCAGTGTGACGGAGTTGGGGCAGGATTTAGCGCGCGGGCAGTGCGTTCAGCATTTAGTGAAAGCGGGGTCGTGGCAGGGGTCGCGGCTCAAAGCGGGCGGTGCATGGGCGCTTTTGGGAACAACCATGTCACCTGGTTACCAGCAGGAGGGTTATGAACACGGCGACAGAGCTTTGCTGACTTCACAGTACCCCACGCAGACTGTGCTCATTGAAGCGTTGACAAACACGCCCGGTTAAAACAACAAATACGCGCGAAATTTTACGCAATTCTTAAAAAATAAACAGAAAAATATTGCACAAAAACCAAGAGCGTGTTAAACTATAAACGACCCTGTAAAGTGTTTTCCCTTCTTATGAGGGGAAGTGCATCGGGAAAAAGGAAAAGGAAAAGGTTGAAAACAATGAAAAAGATTGCTAGCTTTTTAGTGGCCTGCTCGATGGCGCTCGGTTTGGCCGGATGCGCTGGTTCTCCCGTATCTTCCGGCACTGCGGAGGCAGGTTCTTCTGCTGCAGGTTCAACGGCGGCTTCCACTGCCGGCTCGACCGCAGGTTCTGCGGCTTCGGCAGAGGGAATGAAGATTGTGTTTGTGTCCAGCCCCAGCGGTGTGGACGACGGCTCGTTCGTGCAAAACAGCTATGAGGGCGTGCTGAACTTCATTGATTCGCGCGGCGGCATCGACACAGTGACCGATATTGTGGAGCCGACAGGCGATACGACCGCTGCGGTACAGGCTGTGGCTGACGTAATTGCTGACTACGACGTAATCGTAACGCCGGGCTTCCAGTTTGCGGGCATCGGCACCTTGGCACAGGAAAATCCGGACAAGCAGTTCATTTTGATTGACACTGTGGCAACGGATGAGAGCGGCAATGTCGCGGAGCTTGACAACGTGACCAGCCTGATTTTCGCCGAGGAGGAAGGCGGCTTCTTCGCAGGTCTGGCTGCTGCTTTGACAACCCAGACGGGCAAAGTGGCTTCCGTGCACGGCGTTGCTTTTGAGTCCAACGTGAACTACCAGTACGGCTTTGAGTCCGGTGTGAACTATGCAAACGAGCATTACGGCACAACGGCGGAAGTTGTGGAGATTGCAGCTTATGCGGGCACTGACAGCACCGGCAACAACATCGGCGGCAACTATGTCGGCAAATTCGACGATCCTGCAACGGGCAAGATCATTGGCCAGACCCTGATCGGTGAGGGCTGCGACGTGCTGTTTGCTGCCGCAGGTGACTCCGGCAACGGTGTGCTGACCGCAGTGAAAGAGGCAACCGGCGTTTACTTCATCGGCTGTGACGCTGACCAGTATGACGACGGCGCCAACGGCGATTCCAACGTTGTGCTGACTTCCAGCCTGAAATGCATGGATGTGACGGTTGAGCGTGAGCTGAACAAGATTGTTGACGGCACGTTTGCAGGCGGTACGCAGCTGCTGAAAGCCGACACCGATTCCACCGGCTTTGTAAGCGAGGAAGGCCGTCAGCAGCTCAGCGAGGATGCTCTGACGAAAATGAATGAGTGCTTGCAGCTCGTAAAAGACGGAACGATTGTTCCGGCTTCTGCTACCAACGGCTACATGCCGGAAGACTTCCCCGGCTTGAAATAATGCTGAAAGTCAGCGTGCGGGCTTTGACTGCACACTGCTGAAGGGGCAATGAGGAAAGGGGAACGCGAGCGTTCCCCTTTTTTATATGGCGGCCGTTTGCTGCACGCTGTTTGCGGCGTTTTCCAATTTCATTTGCTAAAGGAGGCAACACCATGAAGCCCATCATCGAGCTTCGGCACATTACAAAGCGCTTTCCCGGCATTGTTGCCAATGACGATGTGAGTTTAACCATTCAAAAAGGCGAGATTTTTGCGCTCTTGGGAGAAAACGGTGCGGGAAAATCGACCTTAATGAGCATTTTATTTGGCATGTATGAGCCGGACGAAGGGGAAATTTTCATTCGGGGTGAAAAGGTTCGGATTACTTCGCCCAGCCATGCAACAAAGCTGAACATTGGCATGGTGCATCAGCATTTTAAGCTGGTGGAAAACTTTACCGTTACAGAAAACATTGTGCTTGGCATGGAGCCGAAAAAACGTGTTGCCGGCCTTTTCCCCACGGTGGATATTAAGGGAACCAACCAAAAAATTGCAGAGTTGTCCAAGCGCTATGGTTTGGAAGTAGAACCCACGGCCAAAATTGAAGATTTGAGCGTTTCGGTGCAGCAGCGTGTAGAAATTTTAAAAATGCTGTACCGCGAAGCGGAAATTATGATTTTTGACGAGCCGACCGCCATGCTGACACCGCAGGAGATTGAGTCGCTTTTGCAAGTGATTCGCAATCTGCGTGATGCCGGAAAGACGATCATTTTGATTACCCACAAGCTGGAGGAAATCAAGCAGGTGGCTGACCGCTGTGCAGTGCTGTGCCGCGGCAAGCTGGTGAGCGAGTGCGATGTGGCAACTACCAGCACCCATGATATGGCATATATGATGGTGGGGCGCGAAGTGTCGGAAGAGATGGAAAAGGAGCCCGCTTCTTTGGGCAAAGAAGTTTTGCGCGTGGAAAATCTGACGGTAAAGAATGCAGCGGGCTTCCCTGTGGTGAAAGATGTTTCCTTCTCCATTCGAGAAGGTGAAATCTTTGCCGTGGCGGGCGTATCCGGCAACGGACAGGAAGAATTGGCGGACGCCATTGCAGGAATGGTGAAAGCGGCAGGCGGTAAAATTTATCTCGCGGGGCAAGACATTACGCAAATACCCATTCGCAAGCGCAATGAATCGGGCGTGGCGTATATCCCTGCCGACCGCCATGCAACCGGTATGGTCATGGACTTTACGCTGTCGGAAAATTTGCTTTTGAAAAATTATTATAAGCCGCCTTATTGTATTCACGGCTGGTTAAAGCGCGACCAATTTGATAAAAAAAGCAGTGAGCTGATTAAGCAGTATGACATTCGGTGCGGCCAGGGCTGCGACACCATTGTGCGCTCCATGAGCGGCGGCAATCAGCAAAAAGCGATCATTGCGCGCGAAATCGACCAAAATGCGAAAGTGATTTTGTTTGTCCAGCCAACGCGCGGCCTTGATATCGGCGCGATTGAAAATATTCATCGTCAAATTTTGGAACAGCGCAGCAAAGGAAAAGCAATTTTGCTGATTTCGTTAGAACTCGAAGAAGTAATGAAGCTGGCAGATACCATCGGCGTTATTTACAGCGGCGAGCTTTTGAAAACCGCCCCGGCAGAAAGCCTGACGGTCAATCAGGTGGGCAATTATATGATGGGTGTTACGACATGAAAAAGAAGAGCAATCACTGGAAAGCCGCGTTATTGGCGGTGATGGGCGATGAAAAGCGCCAAAATATTACCGTTCCGCTCTTAGAAGTATTGTTCGGCCTTTTGGCGGGTGCGGTGATTTTTCTGATTCTCGGGAAAAATCCTTTACAGGCGTTCAATGCGTTTTTGCAGGGATGCGGTATTACGGCAAAGGCAAATTATGCGGGCGGTAAAGGAATGTTTACCGATTTCATGGGCTACCTCGACAACTGGACGCCCATGCTGTTTGCGGCCTTGTCGGTGGCTGTGGCATTTAAAGCAGGTTTATTTAATATTGGTGTTTCTGGACAAATGCTGATGGCCGGTTTTGTGGCAATGGTCACGGTGGGTTATTCTCCGCTCCCGGCAGTGGTGGCAAAACCCCTGGTTATCGTGATCGGTATTGTGGTGGGTGCACTGGTGGGTGCGCTGATTGGATATTTGAAGTATCGGTTCAACATCAATGAAGTCGTTTCTTCCATTATGCTGAACTATATTTTTCAGTACGTTCTCAGCTTTTTTATTTTTACGTTTTTTATCAATCCGCTTACAAGGCAGTCGCAGGCCATTTCAGATGCTTCGCGCCTGACTCTTCAAAATGTGATGATTGCCGGGTATAAAACGGTGATTCCGCTCGGCTTTGTCCTCGCCATTATCGTAGTGGCCGCGATGCACTATCTGATCCATCACACGAAGTTCGGCTATGAGCTGAAAGCGGTGGGCCTGAATGCAAAAGCTTCTAAATATGCGGGTATTAACGTGCGCCGCAACATTCTTTTTGCCATGATGCTTTCGGGCGCTTTGGCCGGTTTGGCGGGCGTGACTTACTATCTCGGATATCTCGGTTCCATCCAGCCGCGCGTGCTGTCTACGGTCGGTTTTGATTCGATCGCCATCAGTCTGCTCGGCAACTCCAATCCGATTGGCATTGTGTTTGCCTCTTTCCTGATTACCGTAATCACAAAAGGCAGCACCTATATGAGCTCGTCGATTGGAGTGGATCAGGAAATCGGCTCGGTTATTACAGGTCTGATGTTGCTGTTTGCGGCTTGCGGCGCTTATGTGCGTCATCGCTTGCGCATCAGCCGCATGGAGCTGGAAGAACAGAAAAAAGAAGAGCAAAAAGAAGGAAATGAACAAAAGGAGGGGCAGTCGTGAATAGCATTATTATTGACGGTATGTCGTTTACCCTGCCTCTGTTCATTATTGCGGTGGGCGGTATTTACAGCGAGCGAAGCGGCGTGACGAACCTTGCTTTGGAAGGCTTTTTAGGAGCAGGCGGCTTTTTCGGCGCGTTGTTTGTGGCGTTTACTTCCTCTTGGTTTGCGGCTTCCTCCCAGGCACCGATGTATTTTGCAATTGCAATTTCGATGCTGGGCGGTGCGCTTTACGCCATGCTGCACGCTGTTTTGTGTATTCACTTTAAGGCCAACCAAGTGATTAGCGGTGTTGTGGTGAACATCATTGCCATGGCGCTGACGGACTTTTTAACGAGTCAGATTAACGCTCAGGTGTTTGGCGCGTCTTCCGACCGCTTTGTGCTTGCTGTCAGCAACCGTGTGACCATTCCTGTTTTGAGCAGTATCCCTGTTTTGGGCGCGTTTTTCACGGATGTTTATCCGTATGAGTTCATCATTATTGTGGTGGCGATTGCCGCTTGGTATCTGTTGTACAAAACAACATTTGGTATGCGCTTGCGTGCATGCGGCGACAATCCTCATGCCGTGGATGCAGCAGGTGCGGATGTGGCAAAAATTCGCTATATTGCAATTGCGATATCGGGCGCGCTCTCCGGTTTAGGCGGTATTTGCTTTGCGTATTCCATTTACTCCAGCTATTCTGCCAGCATCTATACCGGATACGGCTATTTGGCCATTGCCGCATTGATTTTCGGCAACTGGAAGATTTTGCCCACGTTTTGGGCGTGTGTGCTGTTTGGATTTGCGCGTTCGGGCGGCTACAAAATTGTGCAGGTTCTGGGAATGCCCAGCACCTATTCCGACCTCATTATGATTTTGCCGTATGTGCTCACTTTGCTCTTGCTGATTTTCTTCTCGAAGAACAATCAGGCACCGCGTGCACTCGGCGATATTTACGACAAGGGCAAGCGCTGAGCCTGTAAGATAGGCAGCACTGCTCTTTGTGTTATCAATAAAAGATGAAAGCGAGCACCTGCCGCGTGGAATTTATTCCGGCGGTGGGTGCTCGCTTTTTATGTTCGGATAAATGGTTCCTGTACGGTAAAGGAAACAAGGTCGGTATAAGCTTCCGGCTTTCGGTAGGCGTTTCCCCATGTTTCCCGTTTTCGATAGTCGCGTATTTCCTCCGTGTCAAATTCAACAAGATAAATTTTTTCGGACACATCATCGGCTTGAAAAAGTACATTGTCAACGTTGTTTCCGTTCTCATCAAAAACAACAGGGGAAAAGGCGCACGAGCCGCCCCAGCCCTTGCCCGGGTAGTTGGCCATGGCAATTCCCACCATGTTTTCAAAGGCGCGGGCATTGAGCTGATTCAACCTTGCGGGGTTCATACCGCAGGCATTGGAAACGAGAATGATTTCCGCCCCTTTCAGCATCAGCACGCGGGCGCTTTCCGGGAATTCGCGGTCATAACAAATCATGACTCCAATTTTGACGCCCTCAAAATCACAGACAAAAAACTCTGTGCCATGACTCAGCAATCCTTCCAGAGAAAAATCGCAGGTATGTACTTTCGCGTAGTTTAACAGGATGTGGCCGCTTCGGTCAATGAGAACGGCGGTGTTTTGAAATTTGCCTTCATGGCGGCAAAGAAACGTTGCGCAAACGCCAATGTGAGATTGAACGGCGGCGTTTTGCACTTCCTTCACATCATCGCTGTCAATTTCTACGGCATCGGCAAACCACGCTTGGCGCTCTTGTTCAAAATCGGGGTGGAGCGGTTCTTCAAACGCTTTAGGAAAGGGTGGGGCATAGCCGTTTGACCACATTTCGGGAAAAAGCACCAAATCAGCTCCCATGGCCGCGGCCTCTTGGATGAATTGCAGCATCCGGCGGTGATTTTCTTTTCTTTGATTGGGGGCAGCGCTTTTTTGTACCAGGGCAACTTTCAGTGAAGTCATGTTTTGCTCCTTTCCGAAAACAAAGAGAGAATTGATTTTGCAAAAAAGGGAACCGCGCAGATGTGCGCGGCTCCCTTGGACGATTTGGATTGTATGTGCCGAAAAAGCAGACCGCCTGACGACTTACAGGTCAAACAGCAGGGTGCTGTAATCGGGAATGGGCCAATAGGTTTGGGGAATTTGCATCTCCAAGCTGTCGGCGGCTTCACGAACAGCGCGCATTTCGTTTTCTGCCAAACGGCGGCAGGCCTCGGCGCGCTGTTTATCGCTCATGACCGTGCGGTCAATGCGCTCCAGCTCACGGCGCAGTGCCTCGGTTGCGCCGGCGGCAACGTCAATGCTGACACACAGCTTTTGCACAGCGGCCTTCGCGCTCGCACATGCAAAGCCGTTTTTCTCGGCGTAATACTCGGATTTTCCCACGCGGCTCAAATATTCATAGCTGGCAGGCAGAATGCTGCGGCTGACCATTTCCAGCATGGTAGAAGCGTCGATATGGATATTTTTGGCGTAGGTTTCCAGCGTGATTTCGTAACGCGAATGGCACTCCGAAGCACTGAACACGCCCATGCGCTCAAACATGGCTACATTGCGCGGAGCAATATAGCTGTCGGCTGCATCTACCATGCCTCGGATGTTGGGCAAGCCGCGGCGCTCCGCTTCCACGCGCCATTCGTCGGAATAGTTGTTGCCGTTAAAGATAATGCGGCCATGGTTTTTCCAAGTGTCGCTGATAATCTCCATAACAGCAGCGCGCATATCTTCGGCTTTTTCCAAGCGGTCGGCAAATTCGCGCAGAACATCTGCCACAATGGCATTGGTGATGGTGTTGGCAAGGCCGATGCTCTGGCTGGAACCAACCATGCGGAACTCAAACTTGTTGCCGGTGAAAGCAAACGGAGAAGTGCGGTTGCGGTCCGAATCATCGCGGCGCAGCTGCGGCAGGCTCTTTACGTCGGACAAAAGCTCCTCTTTGGTGCTGCGGCACAGGGTTTGTCCATGCGCCAAATCGCTGAGCATATCCGTGAGTGCGTTGCCCAAAAACACGCTGATGATGGCAGGCGGCGCTTCATTACCGCCAAGACGATCTTCGTTGCCGGGGCAGCTGGCCGACAGGCGCAGCAAATCGCCGTATTGGTCAACGGCTTTCAGCACGGCGCACAGGAAGGTGAGAAACACGAGGTTTTCCTCGGGTTTGTCCGTGGGGTTC
Organism: Faecalibacterium sp. UBA1819; assembly: GCA_002315015.1. GTDB lineage: Bacteria > Bacillota > Clostridia > Oscillospirales > Ruminococcaceae > Ruthenibacterium > Ruthenibacterium avium. The sequence continues at coordinate 150,914 of DCEX01000029.1, read as the reverse complement.
AGCACGTTTTTGCCCGTGTTTGTCACAATGCTCCAGTTGTTGTGCTTGCCGGAGCCGTTGACCCCTGCAAAGGGTTTTTCGTGCAGCAAGCACGCGAAGCCGTGGCGCAAAGCAACCTTGCGCATCAATTCCATGGTAATCTGGTTGTGGTCGCAGGCAATATTGGCTGTGGCAAATACGTTTGCCAGCTCAAACTGGGAGGGGGCTACCTCATTGTGTTCTGTTTTGGCGGGAACGCCCAAGCGCCAAAGCTCCTCATCCAGCTCACGCATAAATTCGCGTACCACCTCGGAAATGGAGCCGTAGTAGTGGTCCTCCAGCTCTTGACCCTTCGGAGGCTTTGCGCCGAGAAGGGTATGACCCGCGACTTTTAAATCGAGGCGGCGGTCAAACAGCTCTTTCGCCACAAGGAAATATTCCTGCTCAGCGCCAACGGTCGGCTGTACGCTGACAACATCTGTCTCGCCCAAAGCGTGAAGCACGCGCAGAGCTTGTTTGTTCAGCGCCTGCATACTGCGCAGAACGGGGGTTTTCTGGTCGAGTGCTTCGCCGGTGTAAGCGCAGAAAGCCGTGGGAATATAAAGGGTGGTACCCAGCACAAAAGCGGGGGAGGTGGGGTCCCACGCAGTATAGCCGCGCGCTTCAAATGTGGCACGCAGACCGCCGGAGGGGAAGCTGGAAGCATCGCTTTCGCCCTTTGTCAGCATTTTGCCGGAAAAGCGTGTAATCGGCTCACCGTTGTCAACGCCGTCGATAAAGCTGTCATGCTTGCCCGAGCCGATGCCCGTCATGGGGCTGAACCAGTGGGTGTAGTGCGTTGCGCCAAGCTCCACAGCCCATTTCATCATGGCCTGTGCCACAACGTCCGCGACCTTCGGGTTCCATTCCTCGCCCTCATCACGAATGCGGCGCATACTGTCGTACACGTCCAGCGGCAGACGCTCGCGCATGGTGCGGTCGTCAAACAGATGGCTGCCGAATTGTTCAAATGCCTTGTTTTCCAAGTTGTTGCCCTCCCAAAAACTGTGATACACAAATGTGTGCCGATTGCGTTCTTTTGCAGGTTTTATTGTAACATGCCGCCTTTGCCGTGGCAAGCGTGGAAATGAGGTTTTTTGCGTTTTTTTCAGATCCAAAGGCGTTTTCACCTTTTAAAACAAAACGGAGTATGCTATACTATTAAAAGCTTTGCAATGCGATAAAAGAGGGATTTTATATGAATCAAAAAATAACATCGTTCTATGAAGGCATCAAAGGCAAGCGTGTTGCGTTTATCGGCGCGGGCGTAAGCCATCGTGAGTGTATTGAAATTTTCTGCAAAAAGGGCGCGGTTGTCACTTTGTGTGACAAAAAGCCGAACTTGGAGGCATTCGGTCCTTACGGCGAAACGCTCAAAGAGCTGGGGGTAACGCTCTCTTTGGGCGAAAACTATTTGGATGGGCTGCGCGGTCAGGACATGATTATGCGTACACCGGGCTTTGAATACTTCACCCCGGAGCTTCAAGAGGCAAAGGCGCAGGGCGCGCAAGTAACCAGCGAAATGGAACTGTTTTTTGAGCTGTGTCCGTGCCGCAAAGTGGCGGTGACGGGTTCGGACGGAAAAACCACCACAACAACCCTGATTGCCGAAATGCTGAAACAGGCAGGGCGCACCGTGCATTTAGGCGGCAACTTAGGTCGCGCACTGCTGCCGGTGGTGGATACCATTGCCGAGGACGACATCGCCGTGGTGGAGCTTTCGAGCTTTCAGCTCATTAGCATGAGAACGTCGCCGGAAATTGCGGTGGTGACAAACGTCACGCCCAATCACCTCGACCACCACAAGGATATGCAGGAATATATCGACGCAAAACGCAATATCCTCTTGTACCAAACGGCGCAGGATAAAGCGGTTTTGGGTTATGAAAACGCAGTCACCCGCGCCATGGCGCAGGACGTGAAAGGCAGTTATTGCTGGTTTACCCGCTTTTCCGAAGTGGAGAACGGGGCGTTTTTGCGTGCTGACGGCATGTTGTGCATGGCAAAAGGCGGTACTGTAACGCCGGTTCTCCACAAAAGCGAGGTAGCTTTGCGCGGCGAACACAATTTGGAAAATGTGCTGGCCGCTGCCGCCGCCGTGTGGGAGGAAGTGGACGTTTCCGACATCCACGCTGTGGCAAGCACTTTCCAAGGGGTGGAGCATCGCATTGAGCCGGTGCGCACGCTGAATGGTGTGCAGTGGTTTAACGATTCCATCGCCACCAGCCCGACGCGCGTCATTGCCGGTCTGCGTGCATTCGACCAGAAAATGATTATCATTGCGGGCGGCTCGGATAAGGGCATCAGTTTTGCACCGCTTGCGCCGGAGTTGTTGAAACATGTCAAAGTGCTGATTTTAACCGGTGCGACGGCGCAGAAAATTGAGGATGCCGTGCGCGAACACCCGGATTTTGCATCTTCCGGGCTGCAAATTCTGCGTGCGTCCGACATGGAACAAGCCGTCCAGCTTGCCTACGAAACGGCGAAGCCCGGCGATATTGTGTCGCTGTCGCCCGCATGTGCCAGCTTTGACAGCTACCCGAACTTTGAAGCGCGCGGCCGTCACTATAAAGAATTGGTAAAGCGCCTTTGATTCGGCGCATGACAGAATATGAGCCGCTTTTGGAGCGCTGGAGCAAAGCGGCGGGGTGCTTATCGGTGCGCGTGGCCGCCGCGTGGGAGTGTTATGGCGGCGATGCGCCCGACTGCGCGTTCTACGCCGTGGACGATACGGCGGTGCTGATGGTTCAGGGCGCGGGTGCGCTGCTGTGCGGCGAGGTTTCGGATTTACAGGAAATCAAAACCTTTCTGCGCATGAGCGGGGCGGCAACGCTTTTGTGTGAAGAAGCAGAGACGCAGGAAAGCGCCAAAAAGCGCCTTTCCATGCGATGGAACGGCAAGGTGGAAAAGTGCTTGCAGCCCGTAGGGTTTTGTGCCGCGCCGAGCCTTTGGCGCTTGAGCCAAAGCGGTCTGCTGGACGCAGATCCACAGGCGTACTATGCCGATGTGTGCCGCCGTGTCAACCGCGGCGCAGCCTTGGTTTACACCTGTGAGCGCGATGGCGCAGCTTACGCGACGGCGGGCGCATATGCCGTGACAGAGCGTGCGGCGTATCTCAGCGGCGTGGCCACACAGGAAGCACACCGGCGGCAGGGCTGTGCTTCGGCGCTTGTAACAGCGCTGTGTGCCGCACTTTCGCCGCGTGAAGTTTACTTAATTTGCAAGCCGCCGCTGGCGGCATTTTATGGACGGATCGGCTTTGAGATAGACCAAGAGTTGATGGAATTTGAAATAGGGCGCGGATAAGGATGGCGCCCGGAAAACGGAGTGACAACAAACGTGATCGAGCAATTTTTTTCTCTTTCGCCCGAACTGCTGGAATGGGACAAGCGTGCTATGGAACTGTGCGCCGAACCGTTTGCGCGGTTGGAACGCATTAAGGAGTATAACCAGCTGAAAATGCTGCGCGCTTTTACTGACTGCGGTGTAGGCGCTCAGCACCTTGTCGGTTCCACCGGTTACGGCAATACCGACCCGGGACGCGACAAGCTGGAAGAAGTCTTTGCCCGCGTGATGGGCGCCGAGGCGGCGCTGATGCGCCAAAGCTTTATGTCCGGTACGCATACCCTGTGCGTTGCGCTGTTCGGCGTGCTTCGCCCCGGCGACCGCATGGTATCGGCAGTGGGACGGCCTTATGACACGCTCTTGGGTGTGATTGGCATTGGAGAAAAAAGTGGTTACGGCAGCTTGAGGGAGTGGGGCGTTGTGTACGACGAAGCGCCGCTCAAAGACGGCAAGCCGGATTTAGAAGAAATTGAGCGCCGCTGTGCCGGGGCTAAAATGTGCTACATTCAGCGCAGCCGCGGTTATTCTTCCCGCGATGCGCTGGGGCTGGATGAGATTGCCGCCATCGCACAGGCGGCACGCCGCGCAAACCCTGATATCATTGTGATGGTGGACAACTGCTATGGCGAGTTTACGCAGATGAAAGAGCCGGTGCAGGTGGGCGCCGACCTGATGGCGGGCAGTCTGATTAAAAACCCGGGCGGCGGCATTGCGCCGACAGGCGGTTACATTTGCGGCCGTGCCGATTTGGTGGAGCTTTGCGCCCACCGTTTGACTGCGCCGGGTGTTGGCGGTGAAATCGGCTGTACCTTAAACGTGCTGCGAGAGCTGTTTTTGGGGCTTTATTACGCACCGGGCGTGGTGTGTGAAGCGCTGAAAACAAGCGTGTATGCCTCGTGCTTGATGGAGCAGATGGGTTACGCGGCGACGCCGAACTATCTGGCCGACCGCAATGACATTATCACGAGTGTCGCTACCCAGAACCCCAAAAAGATGGTGGCGCTGTGTACCGGTGTGCAGGCAGGCAGCCCGGTGGACAGCTTTGCCGCACCGGAACCGGGGGATATGCCCGGCTACGACGACCCCGTCATTATGGCGGCGGGCGCGTTTACCCTGGGAAGCAGCATTGAGCTTTCCGCCGACGGCCCCATGCGTGAGCCGTACATGGTTTACATGCAGGGCGGCATCAACTTCCACGCGGCACGCGCGGGCGTGCTTTTGGGCGCACAGCGGATGCTGGAGGTTGAATAAGAGAGCAAAGCGGCTTTTGCCGCAAAACACGGCAAAAACAAGAAGTCACGCCAAGGAAGGGGCTTTTTATGAAAATTTTCAACACAATGACACGTCAAAAGGAAGAACTGACGCCGCTGCATGAGGGCGAGTACCGCATTTATGTCTGCGGCCCGACGGTCTACAATTTGATTCACATCGGCAATGCGCGTCCGGTCATTATTTTTGACACGTTGCGCCGCTATTTGACGTATACCGGAAACAATGTGAAATTTGTTTCCAATATTACCGACATTGACGACAAGCTGATTAAGCGTGCCGCCGAGGAAGGCGTATCCATGCAGGATATCGCCCGTAAATATGAAGCGGAGTACATCACCGACTGCGAAGGACTCAATGTGCTTGCGCCTACCGTGCGTCCGCGCGCAACCGAACACATCGAGCAGATTTTGTCCATTGTGAAAGATATTTTGGACAAGGGCTATGGCTATGTGGCGAAAAACGGCGACGTTTATTTCCGCGTGAAAGCTGACAAAAACTATGGCAAGCTGAGCCACTTGAATTTGGAAGAATTGGAGTCGGGCAACCGCGAGCTGCGCCACCAGATGGCACAGGATTTGAAAGAGGACGAAGCCGACTTTGCCGTGTGGAAAGCCGCCAAAGAGGGTGAGCCGTACTGGGACAGCCCCTATGGAAAAGGCCGTCCGGGCTGGCACATTGAATGCAGCGCCATGGCGCGCACCCACCTCGGTGAAACGATCGACATTCACGCGGGCGGCGAGGATTTGATTTTCCCGCACCATGAGAATGAGATTGCCCAGTCGGAATGCGCTAATGGCTGCACCTTTGCCCGCTACTGGATGCACAACGGCTTTTTGAACATTGACAATCATAAAATGTCGAAAAGTGCAGGTAACTTTTTCACCGTGCGTGAGCTGGCACAGGTGTACGGCTATGAGCCGATTCGCTACTTTATGCTTTCGGCGCAGTATCGCAGCCCGCTGAACTATACGCAGGAGCTGCTGGAGGACTGCCAAAAAAGCTTGGAGCGCCTTTATACCTGCCGCAATAATCTCGACTTTGCGCTGGAAAACGCACAGGGCAGTGATGAAACGCTGAAGGAAAAGGCGGCCGCGGCACGGCAAAAATTCTGCCAGGCGATGGATGACGACCTCAACACCCCGGCGGCGCTTGCAGCAGTGTTTGACTTTGTGCGTGAAATCAACACGCTTTCCGCCGAAGCATCTGCCGAGGCTTTGCAAGAAGCGGCAAAAACCTTTGACGAGCTGACAGGTGTGCTGGGCATCGTGTATCAGCGCAAAAAAGAGGAAATTCCCGCCGACATTATGGCGCTTGTGGAAGAGCGCGCACAGGCCAAAAAAGAGAAAAACTGGGCGCGTGCCGATGAAATCCGCGCCGAACTGACCGAAAAAGGCTTTGTGGTGGAGGATACACCCAAAGGCCCGAAAGTAAGCCGCGCAAAATAAGAAATAAGTCGGCGTCAAAGTGCGCAAAGAAGCAGAAAAAGGGGAAGAAATTCCCCTTTTTGCTGTTTTATCAAAGTAGAAACACAGAAAGCGGGAGGAATGAAACATGGAAATCAGAAAGGCACAGCCGCAGGACGCGCAATATGCCGCACAGGTGGAAAGCGTGTGTTTTCCGGCGGCAGAGGCGGCTTCCCCCAAGGCGATTGCCGAACGGATTGCAGCGTTTTCCGACCATTTTTGGATGCTGTGGGACGGCGAAACACCCGTGGGGTTTATTAACGGCATGGTGACGGATACGCCCCATTTGGAAGATGAAATGTATGAAAACACAGCTTTGCACAACGAAAACGGCGCTTGGCAAATGGTGTTTGGCTTGGACGTTGTGCCGGAATATCAGCATCAAGGATATGCTTCAATGCTGATGCGCCACTTGATTGACCGGGCAAAGCAGGAAAAACGAAGCGGCGTGGTGCTGACGTGTAAAGAAACGTTGATTGGCTTTTATAAGCAATTCGGTTTTGTCTGCGAAGGTGTGTCGGAATCACAGCACGGCGGCGTTTGCTGGTATGAAATGCGCTTGACGCTGAAGGAGTGACACGATGCTGGAATGGATTATCGGCTTGTCGGGAACAGGAAAAACAGCGCTGATGTTAGAGCAAATCAAAGAGCGTGCGCTGCATTCAAAGCGCAGCATTTTGCTTGTTCCCGAACAGTTTTCGTCCTCGGCGGAATGGATGGTATATCAGGCTTTGGGCGATGCGGCGGGCGCTTACTGCGAGGTGTACAGCTTTACCTCGCTGGCAGAGCAGCTTTTGCGCGAGTTCGGCGGCGTGAGCGTGCGCACTTTAACAGATGCGGCCCGCGTGGTTGCGGTGCGCCGTGCGCTCGAAAGTCTTGGCGACGAAGTGAAAACGTATCGCCGCCACCGCCGCAGCACGGGTTTTTGCCGTTTGGCGGCAGACGCGCTCAAAGAACTGAAAATTGCCGGCGCAACGCCGGAGGCGCTTTTGGCCATTACACAAGCGCCGGAGGAAGAACGCGAGAAAATGCGCGACTTGGGGCTTTTGTATGCCGCATATGAGCAAGTGATTGCCAAAAGCGCGATGGACCCCGCCGACCGCTTAACCACAGCGGCGCAAAAACTGGGGGAAAACTGGTGCGCCCAAGTCGCGGTATTTGTGGATAATTTTGACGGCTTCACTGCCCCGCAATATGAGCTAATGCGCCGGTTGATGCACGCCGAACGCTGCGTGGTGAGCTTGTGCTGTGACAGCTTAACCGAAACGCAGGAGGGCATGGGGTTGTTCAGCGCCGTGCGTCAAACGGCACAGCGCTTGCGCCGTCTGGCTTCCGGCGAGGGAGTCAGCGTGGCAGCACCGGTTTATTTAACGCGCGACTTTCGCCATGAAGGTGCGCCCGAGCTGTACGCCGCGGCACAGCTTTTGGCGCTGGACGGAGAAGACGAGGAGAGCTATGAAGGGGAAAAAGGCTGCGTCTTTTTCACCCCGGCGCAAGGCGTATATGACGAATGCAAGCAAACGGCGGCAAGGATTGCCGTTTTGGTGCGCGAAGAAGGTTATTCCTACCGCGACATTGCGGTGATTTGCCGCGAGATGCCAGCTTATGAAGCGGCGGCTGCCTACGAGTTTTCCCTGGCGGAGATTCCGTATTTTACCGATGCACCCGTCACCATGGAACACACGGCGGCCGCCTCGTTTTTGCTGAGCGCACTTTCCATTTTGTCAAGCGGACTTTCGAGCGAGCGCATTTTGCGTTTACTGAAAAGCGATTTGTGCGGCTTTACGCCCCGGCAGACGGCGGATTTAGAGGAGTACGCCTATGTGTGGCAGCTGAAAGCCGCCGATTGGAGAGAGCCGTTTGTCAACCATCCCGACGGCTTTGGGGCGCAGTGGGACGATGACAGCCGTGCCGCGCTGGAACAGCTGGAGAACATGCGCCAAACCATTTTGCGCCCGCTGGAAACTTTTTTGCAAACGTCGAAGCGGGCTGGGGCACAAGGCATTTCGCGCGGGCTGTACCTGCTGTTAGAAGCGTTCGGCGCGCCGGAAATTGTCGGGGCGCTGGCACAGGAGCTGGAACAGGAGGGCGATGTGCTGCGTGCGCACAGCGCCGTGCGGGCGTGGAATTTAGTGGTCGGTCTGCTCGACCAAATGGAGGAGCTTTTGGGCGACGATGATATCACCCCCTCAGAATATGAAGAATTGTTTGCGCTGTTGCTGCGCAGCACGGACATCGGACAAGTGCCGGAAACACAGGATGCCGTGATGTTCACAACAGCGGACCGAATGCGCTTAAACAGCCCCAAGGTTTGTTTTGTGCTGGGGCTGAACGAGGGTGCGTTCCCCAAAAGCGTGGGCGCAAGCGGCCTTTTAACCCATGCCGACCGCGAATTGCTGGTGCAAAGCGGCGTGCAGATGCCCGGCGCTTATGAAAACCGCACTTTGCTGGAAAAAATGTTTTTCTATCGGGCGCTGACAGCGCCTTCCGAACGGCTGTATTTGAGCTGTCTTTCCCCGGAAAGCGGCGGCGTTCCGATGACCTCGGCGCTCGAGCCGCTGGTGCGCGCGCTGACCCCAGATGCGGATGCACTCACGGCGGCGCAAAAGGCGATGACTCCGGCGGCGGCGCTGGACTTGTACGGTATGTGCTATCGTGAGGACACCCCCCAGACCTCCGCACTGCGCAAGGCGCTTGCCGAGAGCAAAACTGCACACGAAGCCCTTGAAGCAATGGACAATGCCGCGCAGCAAAGTGCGTTTGCTGTAAAAGATGCCGCTTTGATGCGGCGGCTGTTGGGGCGAAGCGTGCGGCTTTCTCCCACGCGCGTGGAGCAGTATTACCGCTGTCGTTTTGCCTATTTTCTGCAATATGTACTCAAAATTCGCCCCCGCCGCCGCGCCGAGCTTTCCCCGCTGGAAAGCGGCACGCTCATTCACTATGTTTTGGAGCAGGTGTTCAAGCAATATGGCGAAGGCTTTGCCGGGCTTTCTGAGCAGGAATTGCAGGAAGCCACAAAAGCGCTGGTGCGCCGTTATGTCGAGGAGAATATGCCCGACGCTTCGCGCCGGTTTGCCTACCTGATTGAACGGCTGGAACGCGCGGTGCTGCGCTTGCTTTCTTATTTGCAGGAAGAACAAAGGCAAAGTGCGTTTCACCCCATCGCCATGGAACAAAGCATCGGCGGGCCGGACGGTATTGCGCCGCTGACGCTGAAAACACCGGATGGCGTAGAAATTTCCGTGGTGGGGCAAATTGACCGTGTGGACGTGATGCACCGCGAAGGGCGCGACTATGTGCGCGTGATGGACTACAAAACAGGCACAAAGAAGTTTAGTTTGGAAGATGTTTATTGCGGCTTGAATACGCAAATGCTGTTTTATTTGTTTACGCTGTGTCACGGCGAGGCGCTCGGCTTGCACAACCCGGTGGCGGCGGGCGTTTTATATCTTTCGGGCGACCCCGCCCCGCGCCAAACGACCCGCTCGGAAGCGGCAAAAGCGCCTGTCTATGAAGTGGATGGGCTGATACTCAACGATGAAGTGGTGCTGCGCGGCATGGACAAAGAGGCAAGCGGCTTGTTTGTGCCGTGTACGTTCGGCAAGGACGGACGCCCCCGCGCCGGGCAAAAGCTGGCGACGCTGGAAAAGCTCGGCAAAATTGAACAGCATATCAATGCGCTGGTGGTGGAGATGGCCGAGGCGCTGTACCGCGGCGAAATTGACGCAATGCCATTGAAAAGCGGCGGCAAGCTTCCGTGTGAGTACTGCGACTACCGCTGTGTGTGCCGCCATGAGGACGGCAGAAACGAGCGGGAAGCCGGTGCGCCGAAGGATGTTTTTGAGCCGACGGAAGAAGAAAAGAACGAAACGGAAAGGGGGCGTGAGTAATGGCAATGGGATGGACTCCAGCCCAACGTGCGGCCATTGAAGACCGCGGCGGCACGTTGCTGGTGAGCGCGGCGGCGGGCAGCGGAAAAACCGCGGTACTGGTAGAACGTGCCGTGCAGCTGATTTGCGATGCCCATGCACCGGTTTCGGCAGACCGGCTGCTGATTGTCACGTTTACCCGAGCGGCGGCGCAGGAGCTTCGCGCCCGCATTGCCGTGCGCTTGACCGAGGAAATGGCAAAGCGGCCGGGCGACGTGTGGCTGCGCCGTCAAAAACTGCTCTTGGGCCGTGCCGATATTGGCACGATTGACGCTTTTTGTATGCAGCTGTTAAAACGCTGCTTTGCACAGCTGGATTTGCCGCCGGATTTCACTTTGGCGGAAGATGCACTCAGCCATTCTCTGCGCCAATCCGCACTGGCGCAGACGATGGAAGAAATGTATGAGGATGGCGATTTCACGGCCTTTGCATCGCTCTACGGAAAAGCGCGCACCGATGAGTTTGCCGCTTCCAGCGTACTGGCGTTTTACGACTTTCTGCGCACGCTGCCGAACCCGCACGCCGCCATGGAGGCTTTTTGCCGCCAATATGAATCAGACGAGCCGCTGGGCGGCACGCTTTGGGGAAAGACCCTGCTGCGTCATGCCGCCGATGCGGTGGACAGCGCAATGGCCATTTTAAAAAATGCCGCTGCGCTGTGCCGTGACGATGAAGCGTTGGAAAAAGGCTACCTTCCTGCGCTGGAGGAGGACATGGCCTTTGTCATTGCGCTGAAAGAGCTGGTCGATCAAGGCCGGTGGGACAGCGCCGCCGTTCAGGCGCAAAGTTACGCACCCGCCCGGCTGCGTGCGGTAAAAGGGGCGGACGAAGGCGCAAAAGAAGCGGTGAAAACCCTGCGCAAGGAGGCAAAGGAAATTCTGGACGGCTTGCAGGAGGATGTCTTTTTCTGCACCGAAGAAGAATTTGCCGCCGACCGTGCGCGCATTGCCCCTTTGCTTCGCGCTCTGGCACGCGCCGCAAAGCGCTTTGAAACGCTGTTTTATCAGGCGAAAATGGAGGAAAAGGCGCTCGAATACAGCGATTTTGAGCATTTGGCTCTGCGCTTGCTGTGCGATGAAAGCGGAGAGAAAACGGCAATCGCGCGTCAGGTGGCGGCACGGTATGACGCGGTCATGGTGGACGAATATCAGGACACCAACACCATTCAGGCACAGCTTTACCGCTGTCTTGCGAATGATGACGAATCGAACCTCTTTTTTGTGGGCGACGTGAAGCAAAGCATTTACCGCTTCCGCATGGCAGACCCGCGCAGCTTTTTGCAGAAAAAGGATGCCTTTGCCCCTTATCAGCCGGACGGTACGCACCCCATGACCATCACGCTGGCGAATAATTTCCGCAGCGCTCAAAATGTCATTGGGGCAATCAATGACGTGTTTCGCACCATTATGAGCCGCGCGGTCGGCGGCGTTGCCTATGAAGGGGACGAAGCCCTGCACGCGGGCATTTGCGATGGTTATGACGGCGGCGCGATGGAAGTGCTGTTAGCAGAAGACGATGACAGCGACGAGCCGGGCGACGCGCAGATGATTGCCCGGCGCATTGTGCAAATGGTGAGTGAAGGCTTTTTGGTGCGCGAAAAGGGCGGGACGACACGCCCGTGCAATTTTGGTGACTTTTGTATTTTGCTGCGTTCGCGCGGCCGCTTTAACGCTTACGAAACGGCCATGACTCTTTGCGGCGTTCCTGCCTGTGCCGATGCGGGGGAAGACCCCATTTCCAGCACGGAGGCTGCGCCTTTGCTTTGTCTGCTTCGTGTGATTGACAACCCTGCCAAGGACGTGGCGCTGGCGGGTGCGATGCTGTCGCCTATGTTTGGCTTTTTGCCCGATGATTTGGCGGCTTTGCGCTTGGCAAGCCCTGAAACGTCGCTCTATGGCGCACTGCTGCAAAGTGAGGACGAGAGAATGCAGCGCTTGGCCGCACTTTTGCACACGCTGCGCCGTTTGGCGGCAACGGAGCCGGTGGATATTTTGTGCGAGGAAATTTTGGCGCGCACCCATTATTTTGCGGCAGTTGGCGCCATGGAAAACGGCGCGGTGCGGCGTGAAAACCTGCGGGCTTTCACCGCCTTTGCCCGCACAGCAGGGGAGAATGGGCTGGCGGCGTTTCTGCGCACGGTAGACCATGTGCTGGAAAGCGGCGCTCCCGTGGCAAGCGCGCCGCCCGTGCTGGCACAGGGCAGTGTGTCGATTATGACCATTCATCGCTCCAAAGGGCTGGAATTTCCCGTGGTATTTTTGGCGGAATGCGGACGGAAATTTTATATGCGCGACGCTTATCAGCCTGTGGTGTTTCACCCGGAGCTGGGCGTGGGGCTTGCTTTGCGTCAAGAGGGCGGGCTGTTTTCCACGGTGCCTCAGCGCGCTGTGCGTTTGCTGCAAAAGCAGGAAACCATCAGTGAGGAAATGCGTATTTTGTACGTTGCCCTGACGCGCGCACGCGATAAGCTGTTTGTTTCGGCGGCGGTCAAACGCCCGGAAAGCTATTTGTCAAAGTTGGCGCTGCGGCTGGAGGGGCAGGGTGGTGCCGTGCCGTACGTAACGCAAAATGCCTCCTGCTTTGCTGACTGGCTCTGCATGGCGGCTTTGCTGCACCCGGATGCACACAGTCTGCGAAAGCGTGCGGGGGCGGCCGGTCTGCCGCTGATTGCCGCCGAGGGCAGCGTGACTGCAAGCTTTGGTGAAAGCGGGGAGGCGCAGGAAGAATTGCCCGCACAGGAGGCGCAAGGACGTGCCGAACCGGACGAAGCGCTGTATCAAACGCTGATGAAAAATTTTGCGGCAAAGTATCCCGGCGAAGCGCTGGCAAGTTTGCCGGTGAAACTGAGCGTTTCGGAATTGACGCACGGCGGCTATGCCGAGCAGCTGCAGCGCCCGGCGTTTTTGCAAAAAGAAAAAATGACGGCGGCAGAGCGCGGCACGGCGATGCACACGGTTTTGCAGTTTGCGGACTTTGAACAGGCGCGTGAAGATTTAAACGGCGAGCTGGAGCGCTTACGCGAGGGCGGCTGGCTGACGGAACACACCGTGCGTCATGCCGACCGCGCGGCGCTGGAAGCGTTTTTGCATTCAGCGGTATGTGCGCGGATGTGCAGTGCAAAAAAGCTGCTGCGTGAGTACGCCTTTTTCACCGCAGTACCGGCAAAATACGTGCAGCCGGATTTGGACGAGCGCTTTGCGCACCGCCCTGTGGCAGTGCAGGGCATTGCCGACGCGGTGCTGGTGTTTGAAGATGGGATGGAAATTGTGGATTACAAAACCGACCATGTGCGCGACGGCGAAATGCTGCGGGAAAAATACCGCCGGCAGGTTTTGCTGTACCGAGCGGCTTTGGAAAAAAAGCTTTCCCTGCCGGTCAAAAAGTGTACGATTTATTCCCTGCATCTCTCGCAGGAAATTGATGTGCCCATCGAATAAAAAATGCTTGACAAATGATGAAAAGTGCGCTAGAATAACAGAGCAAACAAAGTAGCTCCGGCTGGCAGCCGGCTCACCTTGATCGCCCCTGAGGCGGCGGGTTTATCGTGCAAGCTTTCCCAAAGTAAAGGGGATATTTCGTGTGTCATTGCGGCTGCCTTCACGGCAGCCGTATTTTTTGTTTCGATAGATTATTTTGGAGGTGCTTTACGATTAGCGGCAAAAAAGAACTGGAAATCAACGAAGATATTCGTGACAAAGAGGTGCGCGTGATTGATGCGGACGGAAGCCAGCTGGGCATTCTGTCGGTTCGGGACGCTTTGCGCCGCGCAGAAGAGAAAAATCTTGACCTTGTCAAGATCGCTCCGCAGGCTCAGCCGCCTGTATGCAAAATTCTCGACTACGGCAAATATCGCTTCGAGATGCAAAAGCGCGACAAGGAAGCAAAAAAGAACCAGAAAACCGTTGACATCAAGGAGATTCGCCTGTCTTTGAATATCGACACCAACGACTTCAATACCAAGGTGAACCAGGCTGCAAAGTTTCTGGCAAAGGGTGATAAGGTTAAGGTTTCCATTCGGTTCCGTGGCCGCGAAATGGCGCACAGCAACCTGGGCCTTGAAGTTCACAAGCGCTTTGCAGCAGCCTTAGAGGGCAGTGCGACCGTGGAAAAGCAGCCCAAACTTGAGGGGCGCAGCATGCAAATGTTTTTAGCCCCTGCCCCGGCGAAGCAAAATTGAGGAGGAAATAAAAATGGCTAAGTACAAAATCAAAACTCATTCCGGCGCGAAAAAACGCTTTAAACTGACGAAGAACGGCAAAGTGAAACGCGGCCACGCTTTCCGCAGCCATATTCTGACCAAGAAATCCACAAAGCTGAAACGCGGCTATCGCAAGTCTTCCTATGCAGACAAGACGAACGCAGCTGCTGTGAAGCGTATGCTGCCCTACGCCTAATTTTTGATGGCGAAAGGCGATGGAGCCGCGCCAAGGCGCGTGTTCCGTCCATGAAGCCGCCGCATTCGGCGGGAAATTTTATGACAGATAACAGTTAAGGAGAGATTATAATATGGCTCGTATCAAAGGCGCAATGATGACGCGTAAAAGAAGAAAAAAGACTTTGAAGCTGGCGAAAGGTTACTACGGCAGCAAGTCCAAACACTTTAAAATGGCCAAACAGCAGGTCATGAAGAGCGGTAACTACGCTTTCATCGGCCGCAAGCACAAAAAGCGCGATTTCCGCAAGCTGTGGATCACCCGCATCAATGCAGGCTGCCGCGCACAGGGCATCAGCTATTCCGCTTTCATGAACGGTTTGAAGAAGAGCGGCATCGAGCTGAACCGCAAAATGCTGTCTGAGATGGCAATCAACGATGCTGCCAGCTTCAATGCTTTGGTAGAAACTGCCAAGAATGCCATTGCAAAATAAGCATTGTTTCGTTTTAACGGACGATGCAGGCAGCTTTTTTGTACAGCAATAAAAGCAAGAAACATACGCCCGTGCAGGTTTGCCCGGGCGTATGTTTGCATGGGGGAATTTGTGCCGCACACAGCTTGCAGCGGCGTTTGCCCCGCTGTGCAGAAGCTGTTTTTTTTCGCCTATGCGGCGCATAGTAGTATAAAGGGGGACATGGGGTGCAAAGATTACAAAGCAGAACGGCAGAAAAAGTAAAAGCACTGTGCCGTTTGCGCGACAGCGCAAAAGAACGTGCTGAAACAGGGTGCTTTTTAGCGGAGGGGCTGCGGCTTTGCCGCGACATTGCGCAGTATCTGCCCGCGCGTGAACTGTACGCCACGGAGAAAATGCTTGCCGAGCATCCCGAGCTGACAGCCCTTGCGGCGCAGACGTTTGAAATATCCGACGCAGTCGCCGAAAAGCTGTCGGACACAAAAACCACGCAGGGCGTGTTTGCACTGTTTGAACGCCCCGCCCCGCTCGAACACCTGCGCCCGGGCGGACGGTATTTAGCGCTGGAGCATGTGCAGGACCCGGCAAACCTTGGCGCTTTGCTGCGCAGTGCCTCGGCGTTTGGCTTTGAGGGTGTGCTGCTTTGCAGCCATTGCGCCGATTGGTTTTCGCCCAAGGTGCTGCGCGCCGGAATGGGTGCGGTGGCAAAGCTGGGCTATGCCTGTTATGACGATGTGGGCGAACTGGCAAAGGCGCTCAAAGCCGTAAACATTCCGTTGTATGCCGCTGCGCTGGAGCGTGCTGTTTCGCTGGAACAGGCCCCGGCTTTGACGGATGCGGGCCTTGCGGTGCTGATTGGCAACGAGGGCAACGGCCTCACGTCTGAGGCGGTGGCGCTGGCGGATGTCACAGTACGCATTCCCATGATGCCCAATGTCGAATCACTCAACGCGGCGGTAGCGGGCAGCATTTTGCTTTGGCATTTCCGCAGCTTGGAGGGCGCAGCGCAATGAACAAGCGGTTTCAAACGCCGGAGGAAAAACGTGCGCTGTGGCTGTGGCTCGCCGACGCGCTGGGCCCGGCGGCGGTACAAGCGGGCGATATTGTGCGCATGTATCCTCATCCGCAGATGCTGTTTGAGGAGTGTCGCACCACGGACCTTTCCTGTATTTTGCATCCGTCTCAACTGCGCAATCTTCATATGACGCAGCCCGAGGACTTTGTGGCGCGCTTGGATGAATGCCGGCAAAACGGCGTATCGATTGTTTGCTACGACGAGGACGATTATCCCGCACTTTTGCGTGAAATCCCTTCGCCGCCGCCCGTGCTTTACTACCGTGGTGATATTACCATTTTGCAGCGCTGTTTTACATTCGCCATTGTGGGGGCAAGGCGGCCCTCGGCCTACGGCGTGGAGGCAACGGCGCGCATTGCCGCTCCGCTTGCTAAGGCGGGCGTGGCGCTGATTTCCGGTTTGGCAAGTGGGCTGGACAGTGAGGCGCACAAAATTGCCCTGCGGCAGGAAGCGCCGACGGTTGCCTGTATTGCGTTCGGCCATGAGCATTGTTATCCCGGCGCCCACAAAAAGCTGAAAACCCTGCTCGAAGAACATGGGTTGGTCATTGGGGAATATCCGCCCCACATGCCGCCGCGCAAAGATTTCTTTTTGCAGCGCAATCGGCTGATTGCCGGGCTTTCGCAGGGAATCTGTGTGGCGGAAGCAAAACGTGCGTCGGGTACGATGAACACGGTCAGCGCCGCGCTGGAATATGGGCGGGATGTGTTTGCCGTTCCGGGCAGTATTTTTTCACCCCTCAGCGAAGGAACGAATCATCTTTTGGCAGAAGGGGCGCAGGTGGCAGTCTGCGGCGAGGATATTTTGGGCTTTTACGATTTGCGCCCTAAAGAAGCGCAGCAAAGTGCGGGCGAAGCATCGCTTGCCAAAGACGAACCAGACGATGAGGAGATGCAGATCCCGAAGCTTTCCGAAGCTGCCGCCGCTGTTTATCGTGCCATGAGCGCACAGGCCCAAGCACTGCCGGTGCTTTGCGAAAAAACAGGAATGCCCACCGCCAAAGTGATGGCCGGGCTGACAGAACTGGAACTGTGCGGACTGATTCGCGCACTTCCGGGACGCCAATATGTATTGAGATAGACGCGAGATGGACAGCGAGACAATATTTAGGGTGTTTCTGAGAATAAAGAAATGCACAGATTTTTCGTAAGATGTGTGGGGCTGCAAGGCAAAAAGCGCAGGAATCCTTTGTGGATTCCGAGCATTTTTAACGCAGCAGACACCGCTTCTTAATAGAAAAAGATGAAAAATTCGACTTCTCAGAAACACCCATGGAAGAATTGATTGGCACTGCCGCTGCGCACTGCCGCACCATCCCCATCATGCCGGAATGATTGACGCTTGAGTGGGTCGGAGGAGAGAACAGCTTTTTATGTCGAAATTAGTGATTGTGGAGTCGCCTGCAAAGGCGAAAACCATTCGGAAATATTTGGGCAGCGGATACGAGGTGACCGCCTCAATGGGACATATCCGCGACTTGCCCGCAAGTCAGCTCGGCATTGACATCGAGCATGGCTATGCCCCGCAGTATATCAACATCAAGGGCAAAGAAAAAATTATCAAGGAGCTGAAATCGCTGGCAAAGGACAGCGAAGCCGTTTATCTGGCAACGGACCCGGACCGTGAGGGTGAAGCCATCAGCTGGCATTTGGCCAATTTGCTGGGGCTGGATGTTTCCGCAGAAAACCGCGTAACTTTCGGCGAGATTACGAAAAAAGGCGTGACCCAGGGAATGGCTGCACCGCGCGCCATTGATATGGATTTGTTCCATGCCCAGCAGGCACGCCGTGTGCTTGACCGCCTTGTGGGTTATAAGTTGTCGCCGTTTTTGTGGCGCAAGGTGCGCCGCGGCCTTTCGGCAGGACGTGTGCAAAGCGTGGCGCTGCGCCTGATTGTGGACCGCGAAAAAGAAATTGAAGCCTTTGTTCCGCAGGAATATTGGAACGTGGATGCGGTGCTTTCTCCGCCGTCCAGCCAGAAGAAATTTACCGCCCGTCTCTCGGCGGACAAAGACGGGAAAAAGCTGGAAGTGAAAAGCGAGGAACAAGCGCGTGCCATTGAAAAGGCTTTGGAAGGCGCTGTCTACGAAGTGCGTTCTCTGACGAAGGGAAAGCGCAAAAAGACACCTGCCCCGCCGTTTATCACCTCCACGCTGCAGCAGGAGGCCAGCCGCCGATTAGGCTTCACAGCAACGCGCACCATGCGTGCAGCACAGACGCTGTATGAAGGTGTGGAGATTGCCGGACAGGGAACCATGGGTTTGATTACCTACATGAGAACGGACAGCCTGCGCATTGCGGATGAAGCCGTTGCCGCCGCGAAAGAGTTTATTGAAGGCAACTGGGGCGACGCTTATGTGTGCAAAACAAAGCGCACTTATAAGTCGCGCAGTGCGACCGCCGCGCAGGATGCGCACGAAGCGGTGCGCCCGACCAACCCGGCTTTGACCCCGGATGAAGTGGACAGAAGCTTGACCGGTGACCCGGCAAAGCTGTACCGCCTGATTTGGAGCCGATTTATTGCGAGCCAGATGGCAGACTGCTTGCAGGACACGGTTTCGGCGGAAATCAGCGCAGCGGATTACCTGTTCCGTGCAAGCGGCTATGTCGTGACCTTTGACGGCTTTACCGTGCTGTATGAAGAAGCGACCGACGAGAAGGAAAAAAAGGAAACCGCTTTGCCGCCGCTGTCCGAGGGCGATGTGCTCAAGCTGCGGGAATTAAAGCCGGAGCAGAAATTTACCCAGCCGCCCGCACGTTATACCGAAGCGGCGCTCATTAAGGCGCTGGAGGAAAACGGCATTGGCCGTCCGTCCACTTATGCGCCTATCATCACCACGATTATTGACCGCGACTATGTGGAACGCGAACAGAAAAAGCTGATTCCCACCACTTTGGGCCGCGTGATTAACGATTTGATGATGCAGCAGTTCCCCGATATTGTCGACGTGAAATTTTCCGCACAGATGGAGAAAAACCTCGACAAAGTGGAAAACGGGCAAGAGGATTGGCACCAGGCAATTGATGATTTTTACCAAGGGTTTGACAAGGCGCTGAAAGCCGCTGAGGAAAACATGAAAGACCAGAAAATCAAAGTGCCTGACGAGGAAACAGACGAGGTGTGCGAGCTTTGCGGGCGCAAAATGGTGATTAAAAGCGGCCGTTACGGCAAGTTTTTGGCTTGTCCCGGTTTCCCCGAATGCAAGAACACCAAGCGGCTGGTGCAGTCGATGCCGGGCGAATGCCCCAAATGTCACGGCAGAATTTTGCTGCGGCGTTCCAAAAAGGGCCGCGTGTATTACGGCTGTGAAAAATATCCCGAATGTGATTTTATGACTTGGAATGAGCCGACCGCAGAGAACTGCCCGCAGTGCGGGTCGACCCTGTTCAAAAAAGGTGGAAAAAATGGTGTGCTGCTGTGCGAGAAAGAGGGCTGCGGCTATCAGCGCCCCGCGTCACAGGCGGCAGAAAAGAAGGAATGACTTCCGCTTATGCGTGCGCCGTCCGGCGGATGCAGGGGCGGCAAACAGTATAGAGAGGAAGCAGATATGAATATTCGCATTTTAGGCGCCGGGCTGGCGGGCTGTGAAGCTGCGCTGTATCTGGCTGACCGTGGGTTTGCGGTGACGCTTTACGAACAAAAGCCGCTGAAGTTTTCGCCCGCGCATAAAAACAGCAATTTTGCCGAGCTGGTTTGCTCCAATTCGCTCAAAGCTGACCGGTTGGATTCCGCTTCCGGTTTGCTGAAAGCCGAAATGAAGCTGCTTGGCTCGTCGCTTTTGCCCATTGCGGAGGAATGCCGTGTGGCTGCCGGCGGTGCGCTGGCGGTAGACCGCGATTTGTTTGCCGAGCGTGTGACGCAAAAGGTGCGCACTCATGCGAATATCACGGTGGTGGAACAGGAAGTCACGCAAATTGATGAGGATGAAGACGTGTTGACGCTGGTCGCCACAGGCCCCTTGACGGAAGGGGCGCTTGCCGCAGACATTAAGCGCTTGACCGGTGTAAAAGAGCTTTCGTTTTACGATGCTGCGGCACCGATTGTCACAGCAGATTCGATCGACATGGAAAAGGTGTTTGCTGCGTCTCGCTATGGGCGCGGCACGGCGGACTATTTAAACTGCCCGTTTGACAAAGCGGGCTATGAGGCGTTTTATGAGGCACTGCGCAGCGCCGAACGCGCCGAGCTGCACGCATTTGACGAGGGCGGTGTGTATGAGGGCTGTATGCCCATCGAGGTGATGGCGCAGCGCGGCGCTGACACCATGCGGTATGGGCCGCTTCGTCCGGTGGGGCTCACCGACCCGCGCACGGGGCACCGTCCGTGGGCCAATGTGCAGCTGCGCGCGGAAAATGCGCAGGGAACGCTCTATAATCTGGTCGGTTTTCAGACCAATTTGAAATTCGGCGAGCAAAAGCGCGTATTTTCCATGATTCCGGGCTTAGAAAACGCCGAGTTTGTGCGCTATGGCGTGATGCATCGCAATACGTTTTTAAACAGCCCTGTTTTGCTGGGACGGGACTTGGCGTTGAAACAGCATCCCAATGTATTTTTTGCCGGACAGATTACCGGTTTTGAAGGCTATATGGAAAGCGCAGCCTGCGGTTTGCTTGCGGCACACGCGATGGAGGCGCGCTGCCGCGGCTGGGCAATGCCGGAGTATCCGCAGGAGACGATGACGGGTGCGCTGCTGCACTATATTACAACGGAAAGCAAAGATTTTCAGCCCATGGGCGCGAATATGGGCCTTTTGCCGCCGCTGGAAACGCGCATTCGTGACAAGCGCCAGCGCTATGAACAGCTGGCACTGCGCGCGGTGGACGCAATGAAAGCGGCTTTGGCGCAGCACAGTGAGGGCTGAGGTGCGCATTGGCGCGTAAATGACTTTTTTGGAGGGAAACGACATGACCATTATCATTGACGCAATGGGCGGTGACAATGCACCGGCTGAGATTTTAAAAGGTGCCAGCCAAGCCGTGAAAGAATACGGTGTGGACATTATCGCCGTTGGCAACAGCGAAAAAATTGCAAAGGCGGTCAAAGAACACGCGATTGACATGCAAAAGATTCGCATTGTGGACGCAAAAGAAGAAATTTCGATGTGTGACGAGCCGACCGCCGCAGTGCGCAAGAAAAAGGATTCCTCCATGGTAGTAGGCATGAATCTGCTGGCAAAGGGCGAGGGTGACGCCTTTGTGTCCGCCGGTTCCACAGGCGCTTTGCTGGCGGGTGCAACGCTGATTGTCAAGCGCCTGAAAGGGGTGAAGCGCCCTGCCATCGGCACGGTGATTCCCGGCACACAAAAGCCTTATTTGCTGCTCGACGCAGGGGCAAATGTGGAGTGCCGCCCGGAAATGCTGGAGGCGTTCGGCATTATGGGCAGTGTGTACATGGAACGTGCGATGAACCGCCAAAACCCCACTGTGGCGCTGGTGAACAACGGCGCGGAGGAAAGCAAGGGAACGCCCGTCTATGTAGAAGCGCACGCGCGTATGAAACAAAATAAACAAATGCACTTTGTGGGCAATATTGAGCCGCGCGATATTCCCACGGGTCAAGCCGATGTGGTTGTGTGCGACGGCTTTACAGGCAATGTGATTTTAAAGCTGACCGAGGGACTGGCCAAAAGCCTCGTTGGAGAGCTGAAAAAGGTGTTTTTGCGCAGCCTTGGCACGAAAATCGGCTATCTTTTGGTCAAGGGCGGCTTGAGCGATTTTAAAAAGATGCTGGATGCCGACGAACACGGCGGCGCTTTGATGATGGGTGTGTGCAAGCCGGTGATTAAGGCGCACGGTTCCTCTAACGCAAAGGCCTTTAAAAACGCCATTCGACAGGCAAAACGCTGCGTGGATGGCCATGTGGTAGAGAATATGGCTCAAAAGCTGGCCGCCTTGGAGGACAACGAAACACCGGCACAGGGGAGAGAATAAGATGCACGATATGAAGGAACTGGAAAAGACACTGGGATACCGCTTTCAGGACCCCTCACTGCTCGAAACGGCTCTGACGCATACTTCGTATGCCAACGAAGCCAGACGCGGCACAAAGCACAATGAGCGGCTGGAATTTCTGGGCGATTCCGTGCTTTCCATTGTGGTTGCCGATTACTTATTTACACACAACGATTTGCCCGAGGGTGAACTGACTCGTATGCGTGCAAGCCTTGTGTGCGAAAACGCGCTGTTTGGATTTGCCCAGAAAATTCGGCTGGGCGATTATCTGCGCCTTGGCCACGGAGAAGAACTGGGCGGGGGACGCCGCCGCCCCAGCGTCGTGTCGGATGCGTTTGAAGCTGTGATTGCGGCGCTGTACTTAGATGGCGGTATTGAACAGGCTCGCCGGTTTATTCTGCCGTTTATTACACAGGCGCTGACGTGTAAAAATACAGAAGAAGACTACAAAACAAAGCTTCAGGAAATTATTCAGCAAAACCCCGAGGAACGTCTTTCGTATATGGTAACGGATGAGAGCGGCCCCGACCACGACAAGCATTTTGTGGTGCAGGTGCATTTGAACTCCAACTGCATTGGAACGGGCGAAGGCCATTCCAAAAAGCAGGCCGAACAAATGGCCGCAAAAGAAGCGCTGACGCTGATGGGGTATTAAACCGCCCAAAACCAATCACGAACGGAACGGGTTCGCCGTGCAAGGAAAGGATGCAGCATGTTTTTAAAGGCACTGGAAATACAAGGCTTTAAGTCGTTTCCCGATAAAATCAAAATTACGATTGAAAAAGGAATTACGGCGGTTGTGGGGCCGAACGGCTCTGGAAAATCCAATATTTCCGATGCCATTCGCTGGGTGCTGGGCGAAACCAGCGCCCGCCAGCTGCGCGGCGGCGGAAAAATGGAAAACGTCATTTTCGGCGGTACGCAGACGCGCGGGGCCATGGGCTTTGCCTTTGTGCGGCTGTATATTGACAACACCGACCGGCGTATTGACGTTGACGCCGACGAGGTAATTATCGGGCGTAAATATTACCGTTCCGGCGAAAGTGAGTACACCATTAACGGCCAGAATGTCCGCTTAAAAGATATTTATGAGATGTTTTTGGACACCGGCATTGGCCGTGACGGGTATTCAATCATCGGGCAGGGGCGCATTGCGGAAATTGTAGGCGCAAAATCTGACGAGCGCCGCGAAATTTTTGAAGAAGCTTCGGGCATTGCCCGCTTTCGCTACCGAAAAAACGAAGCGGAAAAACGGCTCGATGCGGCAGAGGAAAATCTAGTTCGTCTGCGCGATATTTTGGGCGAACTGGAACAGCGCGTCGTTCCCCTGCAAAAAGAAAGCGAAAAGGCGCACCGCTTTATTCAAATGGCCGAGCGCCGCAAACAGCTGGAAGTAACCCTTTGGGTGGACACCGTACACAAAGCGCGGGAGGCGCTGCGCGACCAACAGCGAAAGCTGGAAATTGCGCGTGCGGATTATAACCGAATTTCCAAAGAAATGGATGAGGCCGACGCCCAAACCGAGCAGGTACGCGCCGAAATTGAGGCGTTAAACCGAAAGGCGGAACAGCTGAATTTAGACATCCGCACCATTACGCAGGACATTTCCGGCGCGGATGCACGCTTGGCGGTGCTGGAAAATAACCGCCAGCACAATGACGCCGCCGCGCAGCAGATGCGCGAGGAACTGGAAGCGGCGGGACGCTCAAGCGAACAGACACAAGCCGAGAAAGGGCGCCGCTGTGCCGAGCGCGAAAAAGTGCGGCAGGCTCTTGCACTTTTGCATGAGCAGGAACACCGCTTGACGGGAGAATTGCAGCAGATTTTGGAAAGCAGTTTGGCCAGCGGAGAAAAGCGCGGAGCGCTGGAAGCGCAGCTGGCGGGCATTGCACAGGAGATGACGGCGGTCAAAGTGCAGCAAGCGGCGCAGCAAAGCGCTTTTGACGCGGCACAAACACGTCTTGCCGCAGCCGGGGCAGAGCTGGAAGAAAATGTGCGCGTGCAAGCGCGGATGCAGGAAGAATCGGCAGATACACAGGCGATGTGGAACGATGCCAAAGCGCGCAAGGAAACGAGCACCAACGTGGCGCGAGGGCTGGAATTAAAGCTGGAAGCAAAAAGCAACGCGCAGCAGCAGGCCCGTCAGGAAGAAGAAAAAATTCGCCGCGAGGAAGAAAACGCGGCGCAGCGTCTTTCCGTCTTGCAGGATTTTGAAAAAAATCTCGACGGCTTTCATTATAGTGTGAAAAGCGTGATGAAGGCAGTGCAAAACAGAAGACTGCGCGGCATTTTTGGCCCAGTCTCTACCATTTTAACGGTGCAGAGCGGTTATGAAGTCGCCGTGGAAACGGCGCTCGGCGCGGCGATGCAAAATATCGTTGTGGAGGATCAGCAGGCGGCCAAAGCGGCGATGGCATTCTTAAAAGCGGAGCGCGCAGGACGCGCTACCTTTTTGCCGCTTGATACGGTGCGGCCGGCTCATTTTGATGCATCAAGACTGCCGCAGGGCGCGGTGCTGGCGTGTGATTTAGTGCACTTTCAACCGGAGTTTTCCGTGGTGGTGTCCAATTTGCTGGGGCGCATTGTAGTTGTACAGGACATTGACGAGGCGGCGCGCGTGGCAAAGATGCTCGATTACAAAAACCGTGTGGTAACGGTGGACGGCCAAGTAGTCAATGCGGGCGGTTCGTTTACGGGCGGCAGTGTGCAGCGTTCGGCGGGACTGTTCAGCCGCAAGCAGGAAATGGACGAGCTGAAAGCAAAGCTGGAGCGTTTGAAAGCGCGCCGGGAAACGGCGGCCGAGCAAACCGCGCAAGCCGAGGCGGAAACGGCGCAGCTCAAAGCTCAGCTGGAAAGCGCACAGCAGCGCCAAACAACGGCGCAGACGGACGAAATCCGTGCCGAAGCCGAAATGCGCCGGGTACGCGCAGGACTGCTTCAACTGGATCAAATCCGTCAACAATTAGAAAATGAATGTTCAGCACTCCGCGATAAGCTGGAACAGCATGACCGCCAGATGCAAAGCGATGCCGAGCGAAAGAAAGCGCTGGAAGAAAAAACAAATGCGTTGGAGCAGGAATTGAAAGAAATCGTCGGCAACGACACCGATTTCCTCAAACAGCGCACGGCTCTTTCGGAAGAACTTTCGGCATTAAAGCTGGAAATTTTGTCAAAAGACCGCGACATTGAAAGCATTGATACTGCGCTGGAACATTTGCATACACAAACAGGGCAAGCGGCACAGCGCGCCGAGGAGCTGAAAGCCGGGATTGCGCGGCTGCACGAGGAAAACGAGCAGACGGCCAAAGAAATGGAAAGAGTGCGCGAAAGTGTGGAGCAGGGCCGACGGGATATTCAGCAAAAGGAGCAGGAGATTGCGGCGTGTGCATCGCAGCGCATGGAGAAGGAAGGCTCCATCAGCGAGCAAACGCGAAAGGCGCGAACCTTGAGCGGGGAAAAGGAAGCCCTCACGCGAGAGGCTGCCCGCTTAGAGGAGCAAAAACAGGCTAAGGACAGCGAGTATCAGCAAACGGCTGCAAAGCTCTGGGAAGAATACGAGCTGAGCTTGGAAGCGGCGGAAGCACTTTGCCAGCCGTTTGAGTCGATTGCCGAGCTGCGCATGATGGTGGCGCAGGTGCGCGCGGAAATCAAGGCGCTGGGCAATGTCAATGTCGGGGCGATTGAGGAATACGAGCAAGTGAAGCAGCGCTACGAGTTTTTGCGCGTGCAGGTTGGTGATGTGGAAAAGAGCAAAGCCGAACTGCTGGAATTGATTGCCCAGCTGTGTGCGGAAATGCGCGAAATGTTTGCCAAAAGCTTTGCGGAAATCAACACGCACTTTGGGCGTATTTTTCAGCTGCTTTTCGGCGGCGGTTCCGCGCGCTTGTATCTGGACGATGAAAACGATGTGCTTTCCAGCGGCATCAGCATTGAGGTGACGCCGCCGGGCAAAGTGATCAAAGACCTTGCCAGCTTATCCGGCGGCGAGCAAGCGCTGGTGGCCATTGCTATTTACTTTGCGATTTTGGCGGTCAACCCGTCGCCGTTCTGCGTGATGGACGAAATCGAGGCGGCCTTGGACGACGTGAACGTCGTGCGTTATGCGCAGTATCTGCGCCGCATCTGCCGCGAAACACAGTTTGTCGTCATTACGCACCGCCGCGGTACCATGGAACAGGCCGATGTTTTGTATGGTGTGACCATGCAGGAGGACGGCGTGTCGAAAGTATTGAAATTAGATGTAGCGCAGGCCGAGGCTGCACTGGTATAATAAGAATGAGGTGAAACCGTATGGGATTTTTTGAAAAACTGGGTCAAAGCTTGAAAAAAACGCGCGACAGCATTTTCGGAACGATTGGAAATCTGGTTAACGCGGGCGAAATCAACGATGAAATGTACGATGATTTGGAGGAGCAGCTCATTCTGGCAGATACCGGCGCGGATGTGGCCATGGAATTGGTGCAGGAGCTTCAGCGCCGTGTGCGCGCGCAGCGCTTAAAAACCGGTGCGGAGGCACTCGATGCTTTGAAAGGCATTATTAAAGAACGCATGGCCGTGGATACCCCCATGGACTTGTCCGGTAAGCCGGCAGTAATTTTGGTCATCGGCGTCAACGGCGTGGGCAAAACTACCTCGATTGCCAAGCTGGCGCATCTGTATACCGGCGAGGGCAAAAGCGTGCTTTTGGCGGCGGGCGACACCTTCCGCGCGGCTGCGTCTGAACAGCTCGACATTTGGGCTCAGCGCGCCAATGTCCCCATCATCAAGCACAAAGAGGGCGCAGACCCGGCCGCTGTGATTTTTGACGCGGTGCAGGCCGCAGCCGCAAGAGGAACCGACCTTGTTATCTGCGATACGGCAGGACGTTTGCACAACAAGAAAAATCTGATGGACGAGCTTTCTAAAATCAGCCGTGTTGTGCGCAAAGCAAGTCCCAATGCCAGCTGTGAAACCCTGCTGGTGCTGGATGCCATCACGGGCCAGAATGCTATCCAGCAAGCGCGCCAATTTGTGGAGGCTGCCGGGGCGACGGGCGTCATTTTGACAAAACTGGACGGCACGGCCAAGGGCGGCGCGGTGATTTCTGTGAAAGAGAAGCTGGGCTTGCCGGTGCGCTTTGTGGGTGTGGGCGAAAAAATGGACGATTTAATGCCCTTTGATTCCGATGCCTTTGTAGACGCTTTGTTCCTGCGTGAAGTGTAACCGGAATGACACGGATGGCGCGCACAAGCGCTTTTATGATGAAATTTTCACATTTGTATAGTATCATAGTACAGCGAGGGATCGAAATGGAATGGATTGCAGCCACAAACAACGCACATAAGCTGGAAGAAATGCGGCGCATTTTAGGCCGAATGGGACATACCGTCCTCTCTCAAAAGGAGGCGGGAATTGCACTGGAGCCGGAGGAGACCGGCACCACATTTGCCGAGAATGCCGCCATCAAGGCAAGGGCTATTGCAAATGCCAGCGGAAAAGCTGCGATTGCCGATGATTCCGGCCTTTGCGTGAACGCCTTAAACGGTGCACCGGGCGTGTACTCGGCGCGTTTTTGCGGCCATCACGGCGATGATGATGCCAATAATGATAAACTGCTGCAAGAGATGCAAAGTGTTCCCAAAGCGCAGCGCGGCGCACGTTTTGTCAGCGCCATTTGCGTGGTGTTTCCCGACGGAACCGAAGCGGTTTGGGAGGGGGAATGCCCCGGCAGCATCGCTTTTGAGCCCCAAGGAATAAACGGCTTTGGCTACGACCCGCTGTTTATTCCGGTTTTTGTCGGAAAAGACTTGGAAAATAAAGAACAGTTCACTTATGCGCAGCTGACGGCACAGCAAAAGGATGCCATCAGCCACCGCGGTGCAGCTCTGATGAAAATGGAGCAGGAGCTGCCGAACTTGCTGAATCAGAAAACAAACCAGAAGGAGCAAACGAATGTTAACGAGTAAACAGCGCGCTGTTTTGCGCAAACATGCCCAAAGCTTGGATGTCGTATTTCAAGTAGGAAAAGGAGAAATCGACGAGGCGCTTGTCAAAAGCACTGCTGAATGTTTGGCCGCGCGTGAACTGATTAAAATGCGCGTATTGGAAAACAGCCCGTACAGTCCCCGAGAGGCCGCCGAAATCTTGGCGGAAAAAACGGGCGCTGACTGTGTTCAGGTAATCGGCTCCAAATTTGTGCTGTATCTGCAAAAGAAAAAAGACAGCAAATATGCCGACCTTTTGCGCAAATGAAGCAGCGGATACTTTTGTATGGGGGAACGTTTGACCCGCCCCATAACGGACATATGAACCTGCTGAGGGCGGCGGTAAAAGAGCTGCACCCGGCACAGGTTTTCATCGAGCCGGCCGGGCTGCCGCCCCACAAAGCGGCCAGCGCAACGGCCCCGGAACACCGCCTTGCAATGTGCCGCTGCTTTTTGTCCGTGGCGCAGCACGTTACAGTGGACGACACCGAAATTCGCCGCGCGGGAAAAAGCTATACTGTGGACACTTTACGCACGTTTTGCGCGCGCTTTCCCGACGCGGAGATTTATTTGGCGCTGGGCAGCGATATGCTTTTAAGCTTTCAAACTTGGAAAGATTACCGCGAAATTCTGCGCATGGCCACGCTGGTGGTCCAAAGCAGAAAAGACGGCGACAGTGCAGAGCTGATGCATATGGCACAGGTGCTTCAAAGCGAAGGGGCGCAGGTGATTTTAGTGGATGCGCCGCCGATTGAGCTTTCCAGCGCCCAGCTGAGAGAAAGGCTGTACGGCGGACAAGACGTTTCCTGTTATCTGCCCGGAGAAGTGCAAAGCTATATTGCAGCGCATGGATTGTATCAAAAAGAAAAGAGGTTGTGCATGATTTCACTGAAGGACGCGCGCGAGCTGGCCCAGCGAACGCTGAGCAAAAAGCGCTTTCAGCATACGCTGAATGTGGAAAAAATGGCGGTAAAGCTGGCTGAAAAAAACGGTGTGGACCCTCAAAAAGCCGCGCTTGCCGCGCTTTTGCATGACATTGCCAAAGAGATGCCAAGTGAATCTCTGTTGCAGATTTTAAAAGGAAATGATATAATTAGCAATTATGCGGCTTCGCGTGCGTCGGTGATTTGGCACGGCGGCGCGGCAGCTGTGTTGGCTCAGCGGGATTACGGCGTAGACGATGCCGAAATTTTGTCTGCCATTGCGAATCATACCGCCGGAAAACCGGGTATGACAAAGCTTGACAAAATTATTTATATGGCCGATATGGTCAGCGAAGAAAGAAGCTATCCACAAGTGGCCTTTTTACGTCAAAAAGTGATGGAAAATTTAGACGACGGCTATTTTTGCGGTTTGGGAATGTCGATTGAATGGCTTTTGCAGTGCAATCGACCGGTGGATGAGCAAAGCCTGCTGGCATACAAGGATATGAAAAAGCAATTGTATGGGGGGATTTGTCATGAGCCCGAGAGCGCCTCGAAATATTGATATTTCACGCGCGAAACGTCATGAGGTGCCGGAGCTTGCCGCTCTGCGCCGTGCGCAGCGTGCCGCACAGGCACAAAAACAGCGCATGGCCTCGGAAGAGCAGCAGAGAACCATCGAGCTTCGCCGCCAGGCCTTGCAGCAGCAAGCGATGATGCGTGGCGCAACCGGAGAAGTGATTCGCTACGACTTGTTCCGCGAAAACACTTCCGACTCGATTGCCATACCCAAAGAGCGCCCGCTTGAGCAGCCTGCCGTACCTGCTATGGCATCCGCTCAGCCGGAAACAACGGGGCAAAACATTGCTCGCAGCCCGCAAAGTGCGCGGCCTGCTGCACAGGGCGCTACGGATGCCGCCGGAATGCCGCGCGTCAATCCGCCCGCGGCAAACGTGGAGACGGCCGCGTTTGATATTCCGGTGCAGGATATTATGCGGCGTAGGCCTCAGCAGCCCGGGGCAGCAGGCAATACGGCTCATACCGCTCATACAGCTCACACCGCTGCGGGAATGCCGCAGCAGGCCTCACAGACCCAGCAATTGACGCAAACGCAGCAGATGGCTGCTGCACAGCGCCGAGCACCCGCGCAATCATCCGCCGGGTGGCAGACCGAATCAGAGGCCCTTTCGCGCCTTGCCAGCCAACAGAAGGCACAGCAGACAAAAAAGGCAAAAAAACCGAATGTAAAAAAGGTGGTTTTTTCCGTTTTGGCGGCTATGCTGGCTGTGGTTGTGTTTGTGGTCGGCGGCCTTTATTTGTATCTGTCGCAGATGTTCCAGACAAAAGGCGAAGGCGGTGAGCTGACGCGCACCGAAACTATGACACCGCCCGAGCTTGCGGAGAGCCAAATTAACTTTTTGGTGCTCGGCATGGACTACATGGAGGAAGATGCCGTCGAGCGCAACGAGAATACAATGCTCACCGACATGATTCTTTATTGCCAGTTCGACAAGGACGCGCAGACGCTGAAGATGCTGCAAATTCCGCGCGATATTTTTGTTTCCCGCCCGGAACAGACGGCAAACTCGGCAAAAATCAATGCGCTTTATTCCTTTGGTTCGGACAGCGTGAATAAAGTTCAGAACTTAGCAGATGTAATTTATGACATGTTCAAGCTTCCTGTGGACTATTATATTACCATAAAGATGGAGGCATTGACGGAGTTTGTCGATACCTTCGGCGGCGGCGCCGGTTTGGAAGTCTATGTTCCCAAAACGCTGAGTTATGACGGCAGCTATTTGGAGCAGGGCTGGCAAACCTTGAACGGCGATGCGCTGGAGTTTTTCCTGCGGTGCCGCAAAGGCCCGGGCATGGAACGCAGTGACTATGACCGACTGGAAAACCAAAAGTATTTCTATTCAGCACTGTTTAAATATGTCCGTACCATGAGCGTTGCGGAAATGATTAAAATTATGCCGGTATGCGTGAAGTATATCAGCACCAATATGCCCATGGATACCTGTATTGCGCTCGGCCTTCAGTTCTTGTCCGGGGGCATTCCCGATGAAAATATTGTCATGGGGCGTTTGCCGGTATACGGTACCCAGGTAACTTATTCTCCGGGCAATGACATTACCATTTTGCCCGTTCAGGAAACAGCCGATTTCCTCAACCGTTATTTCCGTGCGCCGGATGCGCCTGTGGACGCTTCCTTGCTCAATATTCCCACCTATGGCGATCCGTCGCAGTGGGGCGGCGTCAGCGAGGGAACCATGAGCCATGTGACGGCAGACGGCATGGTGGAAGAAGGGGCGCAAACCATTGACAATCAAGCAGCTACACAGCCTGCACAAAGCACGTCGCAGTCAACAGCGGTGCAGGATACTACGCAGCAAGCGGCTTAAAGACAACCGATCAGCAGAAAAAGACCGTGCAGCGTCAGCTTTCCTGAGCTGCTGCCTTGGACAAACAGCCGCTTAAAAGGAGGCGTCGCAATTTGAGAACACCCCATTCCCGAAGCATTGATGTTTCCCGCGCAAAGCGTGCGGCATCAGCACCCCGAGGAAGTATGCCGAGGCCCGCGCAGCGCGCCGGTCAATCAACGTATGCGGCAAGGCCGCAAACAACGCAAAGACCGCCGCAGCAAAGGGCAAGCAGCAGTTTATATACGGCAAGCACAAGACGGCCCAACGGTGCCGCTGTGCAGGGAATGCAAAGCAGCTTATACCGCGCAAACGGAAATCGCACACCGGGAAGCTATCCTGCAAGCCCTTCGAGTGCATCGGCGGGAAATCGCACTTATAATGCTTCTGAGCGTATGCAAAATGCTGTGCCGGCTTCAGCTGCGCAGCGCCCGTCGGCGGGTGGTTATGCGGGCAGAAAACCTGCACCTAAGAAAAAGGTATCCGCCATTAAGGTGCTCGCTATTATTTTAAGCTTGATGCTGGGGGTTGTTTTGCTGGGATTGGGCGGCCTTTACCTGTATGTTTCTACGATGCTGAATGCGGGAAATGAAAGTGTGGTAAACAATTTGGCGGTGGAAACGCCGCCCGAATTGACGGAAGATCAAATGAATATTCTTGTGTTGGGCTTAGACTACACCGAAAGCGATTCGGAGGAAGTACAGCGCAGCAAGGAAAACCCGCAGGCAGATATGATTATGTATCTGCAATATGATAAAAAAGCACAGACCATTAAGATGCTGCAAGTGCCGCGTGACAGCTTTATGGGCGACAATTTTAACACCGGCGGTACGGGCAAAATCAACGGCGTTTACGCGCATGGCCCCAACAAGGATAATAAGGTGCAGAATATTGTAGAAGTGTTCAACGAAGTGTTCCAGCTGCCGGTGGATCACTGGGTTACAATTGACATGGAGAGCCTTCGCAGCATGGTCGATGTCTTCGGCGGCGGAACGGGAATTCCCGTGAACATTCCGTATGACATCGTGGAGTATGACGATAACGGCAATCTCGCTTATCAGCTTCCGGCCGGTGTACACAATTTGAAAGGCTACGACTTGGAGTTTTTCCTGCGTGCCAGAAAGGCCGAGGGCATGAACCGCGGCGATATCGACCGTTTGAATAACCAAAAAATCTTTTATTCGGCGCTGTTTAACTATATGCGCACGATGTCTTGGCAGGAGATGGTCAAGCTGATGCCGTTCTTCCTGCAATATATTGAAACAGACATCAATCCGATTGAGTGTGCCGCTTTGGGCGTCAGCGTGATGGGAGTGCCCAATGAAAATATTTTGATGGGGACCCTGCCGTGCATTCTCAACCAGAGTGCGTACTACGGCAGCAGCCAGGTGGTGCTCATTGCCCCGCAGGAAACGGCAGATTTCCTCAACCAATATTTCCGTCCGGCCGAAGCACCGGTAGGCTTGGAAATGCTGAATATCGCAGGTTTGAACGGCATTACCGAGCCGGTTGTTCCCGGTGAGATGAAGCAGGTGGCTGATAATGGTACGGTGGAGCAACAGCCCGAGCCGACCCCCGAAAGCGTTTCAACGGCGAATGCAGCATAATGAGGATTCAAAAGGAGTTGTTATGATGGAGCCAAAGGCGTTGGCAATGGAGATTGCCAAAATTTTAGACGATAAAAAGGCGAGCCGCTTGAAGGTTTTGCGTGTGCATGACCTGACGGTAATGGCCGATTATTTTGTGATTGCGTCGGGTACTTCCAGCACCCATGTGAAAAGCCTTGCCGAAGAAGTCGAGTTCAAAATGAAGGAAAATTTTGAAACACTGCCTTTGCGGACAGAAGGCTTTCACACCAAGAACTGGTTTATCTTGGATTACGCCAGTGTCATTGTGCATGTGTTTACGCCCGAAGCACGCGATTTTTACGATTTGGAACACCTTTGGGCAGACGGCGAGGATGTAACGCCGGAATTTGACGTATAAATCCAGCCGGTTCGCCTTCTAGGCAAACCGGCTATCTTAAAAAAGTTGGAGTGAGAGAGTGTGAAGTACGATTTTAAAGCAATCGAGAAAAAATGGCAGGATGTGTGGGAAAAGGAACACACCTTTGCGGCAAAGCAGGACTATACCCTGCCGAAATATTACGCGCTGGTAGAGTTTCCTTATCCGTCTGGACAGGGCTTGCATGTGGGTCACCCCCGTCCGTATACCGCGCTGGATATCATCGCGCGCAAAAAACGTTTGCAGGGCTATAACGTGCTGTATCCCATGGGCTGGGATGCGTTCGGTCTGCCCACGGAAAACTACGCGATGAAAAATCACATTCATCCCGAAATTGTCACGAAAAATAATGTGGCTCGCTTTAAAAACCAGCTAAAAATGCTGGGTCTGTCGTTCGACTGGGACCGTGAGGTGAACACCACCGACCCCAATTATTACAAGTGGACGCAGTGGATTTTCTTGCAGCTGTACAAAAAAGGTTTGGCTTATAAAAAAGAGATGAGCGTTAACTGGTGCACCGGCTGCAAGGTGGTTCTGGCAAACGAAGAAGTGGTGAACGGCGCCTGTGAGCGCTGCGGCAGCGAAGTGGTGCACAAGGTGAAAAGCCAGTGGATGCTGAAAATTACCGCTTATGCCGACCGTTTGATTGACGATTTGGACGGGCTGGACTTTATTGACCGCGTCGTCACCCAGCAGAAAAACTGGATTGGCAGAAGCCACGGTGCGGAAGTAAACTTTGAAACAACCGCGGGTGATATCCTCACCATCTACACCACGCGCCCCGACACGCTGTTTGGTGCAACGTACATGGTAATGAGCCCGGAGCATCCGTTCATTGAGAAATGGGCGGATAAAATCAGTAACTTAGACGCGGTGCGTGCTTATCAGGACCAAGCCGCCAAAAAGAGCGACTTTGAGCGCACCGAGCTGGCCAAGGAGAAAACGGGCGTGATGCTGGAAGGCGTGCGTGCTGTGAACCCCGTGAACGGAAAAGAAATTCCCATTTTCCTTTCCGATTACGTTTTGATCAGCTACGGCACCGGCGCTATTATGGCCGTGCCTGCTCACGACGAGCGCGACTGGGAGTTTGCCAAGAAGTTCGGCTGCCCCATCATTGAAGTGGTTAAAGGCGGCAATGTGGAAGAAGCAGCCTTCACCGATTGTGCCACCGGCGTGATGGTCAACAGCGGTTTCTTGGACGGCATGAGTGTGGAGGAAGCCAAGAAAGCCATTATTGCCTACTTAGAGGAAAAAGGCTTGGGTACGCCGAAAACCAATTTCAAGCTGCGAGACTGGGTGTTCAGCCGTCAGCGCTATTGGGGCGAGCCCATTCCCATGGTTTACTGTGAAAAATGCGGCTGGCAGCCGCTCTCCGAGGAAGAACTTCCCCTGCGTCTGCCGGAAATTACCGATTTCGAGCCGGGCGAAGGCGGCGAAAGCCCCTTAGCACGTTTGACCGATTGGGTGAACACCACTTGTCCGTGCTGCGGCGGCCCCGCAAAGCGCGAGACCGACACCATGCCGCAGTGGGCCGGTTCTTCGTGGTATTTCCTGCGTTATATGGACCCGAACAACAGCGAGGCGCTTGTCAGCCCCGAAGCTGCAAAGTACTGGGGCCCGATTGACTGGTACAACGGCGGCATGGAGCACACTACGCTGCACCTGCTGTACAGCCGCTTCTGGAATAAGTTCCTGTACGATATCGGCGTGGTGCCGTTTAGTGAGCCGTACAAAAAGCGCACCAGCCACGGCATGATTTTGGGCGAGAACGGCGAGAAAATGTCCAAGAGCCGCGGCAATGTCGTGAACCCGGATGACGTGGTAAATGAGTTTGGCGCAGACACCATGCGTTTGTACGAAATGTTCATCGGTGACTTTGAGAAGGCCGCACCGTGGAACACTGCTTCCGTCAAGGGCTGTAAGCGCTTTTTGGATCGCGTGTGGAATTTGCAGGAAATGCTGACAGACAGCATGGAGTATTCCAAAGAGCTGGAAGGCGTGATGCACCGCACTATGAAAAAGGTGACGGAGGACATTGACGCGCTCAAGCTGAACACCGCTATTGCGGCCATGATGAGCCTCATCAACGAATTTTATGATAAAAAGAGCGTGACCCGCGGCGAGCTGAAAACCTTGGTGACATTGCTCAACCCGTTTGCACCGCACATCACCGAGGAAATTTGGCAGCAGCAGGGCTTTGAAGGTCAGATTGCTCATACCCAGTGGCCGGTATTCGACCCGGAAAAATGTGTGGACAAAACCGTTGAGCTTGTCGTGCAGGTGAATGGTAAAGTGCGTGCGAAGCTGGAAGTAAGCGCCGATATTTCCAAAGAGGACGCTTTGCGTTTGGCAAAAGAGCACAGTGCCGTAGCAGCTTTGCTGGAGGGCAAAACCCTGGTAAAGGAAATTTTTGTGCCCGGTAAATTGGTGAATTTGGCGGTTCGCTGATTCCTTTTTCAAAATTGCTTGAGTGAAAACAGCGCATAAAAGCAAATTTTTATGCGCTGTTTTGCAATTTAAAAAAGAAATCATGAAAAACCGTGTTAAAATCAAAGAATCATGCTTGACAGCCGGGATAGTAGCATTGTATAATGTAGAAAGTCAGTTTTCCGCGTAAGCGGGACGGACTTCCTAGACTAGTGGTCAAGGGAGGGACAAAGATGTCGGAAATTCGAGTAAAAGAGGGCGAGTCGCTGGAAAGCGCACTGCGTCGTTTTAAGCGTTCTACCGCGCGCGCCGGTGTGCTCGCTGAGGTGCGTAAGCGCGAAGCTTATGAGAAACCCTCTGTCAGACGCAAAAAGAAGTCTGAAGCTGCCCGCAAACGGAAATATAAATAAGTTGCGGACAGTGCTTGCGCTGCAAGTACTCACGGCGGGCCTTTATTTTAAAAGGCCCGCTTTTCGTTTGTCGATACACAAAAAAGGAGGGCGCTGTATGCCGCTGTTTCAGCCTACTGCGATTTTCCGTGGGGTAGAATATATCACCCCCGAATACTTAAAACAAAACGGTATTACCGCCCTGATTTTGGATGTGGACAACACCTTGACTGGGCACGGCAGCCAAATCTTGCCCGAAAAAGTCGCCGAGTGGATTGAAACGATGAAACAGGCTGGCATCGGGCTGGTGATTGCATCAAATAACTTTGAAAAGCGTGTCGCCCCATTTGCCAAACGAATTGGGCTGGAGCACTGCGCGTTTTGCTGCAAGCCTTCCCCGCTGGGGCTGGCGCGCGCACGCAAGCGCATTGGCGCACACAAGGGGAAGGTAGCGCTTGTGGGCGACCAGATTTTTACCGATGCGCTGGGGGCAAACCTCTACGGCATCACCATGCTTTTGGTGCAGCCCATGTACCGCGACGAAACGTGGAGCCTGCGTTTCAAACGTGCGCTGGAAGCACCCATTTTAAAAAAGTATTATAAAAAGGGCGGCAAGCTGCTGTAAAAAGCCGGCCCGCCTTGGAAAGAAAACGGTAAATTGCCAGGAAAAGCTTGCAAAATGGCGGGCTATCCTGTACAATAGAGAAAGTAAACAACCAGGCGCTTTTGCGCCGACAAAGATTCATTGGAGGATGTTTTATGGTATCTGCTGGAGATTTCCGCAACGGTATTACATTTGAGGAGGATGGCAACGTTTATCAAATCGTTGAGTTTCAACATGTAAAGCCGGGAAAAGGCGCAGCCTTTGTGCGCACGAAGATTCGTAACGTTATCACGGGCAGCGTCGTGGAAAAAACGTACAACCCCACCGCGAAGTTCCCCACCGCTTTTATCGAGCGCCGTGAGATGACATACAGCTATGAGGATGGCGGCTTGTATTACTTCATGGACAATGAAACCTACGAGCAAATTCCTTTGAACGAGAGCGAGCTGGGCGATGCCTTTAAGTTCGTGAAGGAAAACGAGGTTTGCAAGGTGCTGTCCTATAAGGGCAAGGTGTTCGGCGTGGAAGCGCCCAACTTTGTCACTTTGGAGGTTACCAAAACCGAGCCGGGCGTGAAGGGCAACACTGCAACCAACACCTTGAAGCCCGCTACTTTGGAAACCGGCGCGGAGATTCGTGTGCCGTTGTTTATCAACGAGGGCGATATGATTCGCATTGATACCCGCACCGGCGAGTATATGGAGCGCGCTTAAACAGCAAAGCCAGGGGGCGGGGCGTTGATCGCCTTGTCCCCTGTTTTTAATCTTTTTTGATGCAAGGGAGGCAAAATCGTATGCAACTCAAAGAAAAAGTATCGTATATCAAAGGCTTGATGGAAGGTATGCAGTATGACACCACAACGCAGGAGGGCAAACTCATGGCGGCTGTGGTAGAGCTGCTGGACGAAATGGCGGACGAAGTAACGGTGATGTCCGGCGATCTAGAAGAGCTTTACACCGCTGTGGACGTAATCGGCACCGACCTGGAGGAAGTGGAAGACTACCTGTATGACCTCGACGAAGACGAGGAAGAGGAGCTGGATGAGGACGAGCTGTTTGAGGATGGTTTGTACGAAATTACATGCCCCAAGTGCGGTGAAGTCATCTGCGTAGACGAGGAAATGCTGTCGGATGAAAATCTGGCCTGCCCGAACTGCGGCACCAGCTTTGAAGTGGATTTTGAAAGCGAGGATGAGGACGGCTGCGAAGGATGCAGCTGCGGTTGCTCGGAGGATGACGAGTAATCTTACAATCAAGCAAGAGAGATGAAAGGAGCCGGTGTCGCTCAGACATCGGCTCCTTTTGTGTCCCGAAAAAAGCAGCGCACCGCTGGGAGCCAAATCAGCGGCGGTGTGTGTTTGGCATGTTTGAACATGAGGAGAGATATGAGCGATTTTTGTTTAAAAACAAAGAGTCTTTTTCTGCGTCCCCTCACGGATAAGGACCTTCCCGACCTGCGTGAAATTTTGCAGGACGAGGTGACCATGACGGCCTACGAGCACGCTTTTTCGGAACAGGAGGTGCTTGATTGGCTGGCGCGTCAGCAAGAGCGTTACAGCCAGCGCGGCATGGGATTGATGGCGGTGTGCCGCAAGGAAACCGGGCAGATGATTGGCCAGTGCGGCCTCACTTGGCAGGAAATCGGCCAAGAAAATCCGGTGGTAGAAGTAGGCTACTTGTTTAAGCGCGGCGCGTGGGGGCGTGGGCTGGCTTCACAGGCGGCCAAAGCTTGCCGCGACTGGGCATTTGAGCATATGCCTGTGGAAAATGTTTATTCCGTCATCCGCAACACCAACCGTGCATCGCGCATGGTG
Source organism: Faecalibacterium sp. UBA1819 (assembly GCA_002315015.1). Classification (GTDB taxonomy): domain Bacteria; phylum Bacillota; class Clostridia; order Oscillospirales; family Ruminococcaceae; genus Ruthenibacterium; species Ruthenibacterium avium. The sequence continues at coordinate 112,470 of DCEX01000029.1, read as the reverse complement.
GCCGTGCGCAACGGAATGCAGTGCGTGGGCTCTATGGTAAAGCATTACTACGGCATGGATATGCCTCACGATATTTATGCCATCAGCCGCCGCGAATGGATGCGTGTGACCGGACAGCCCGGCGCCAGTGAAGCGTGGGACCTGCTCGACGAGCAGCGCCGTCCGCTGCACCGCACAGTGCTGCGCCGCGTTCGCTTGCCCGAAGGTGCGTTTCATGTGGGCGTTCGCGTAGTGGTAACAGACGGCGAAGGCCACATCCTTTTGGTACACAGCGCAAAGAAAAAGCACCCCGGCATCAGCCCGTGGGAGTGTCCCGGCGGGGCGGTGTTATCAGGAGAAACCAGTCTGCGCGCCGCTCAGCGCGAGCTGTGCGAGGAGACGGGCATTGCGCTGGATGAATGTGAGCTGCACTATATCGGCGGAACGACGGTGGGTACCTGCCATCACGACAATTATTTGGCGGTTAAGAAAATTCCCTTGGAAGCAATGCTGTTTCAGCCGGGTGAAACCGACACGGCAAAGTGGGTGGATTTTGAGGAGTTTTTCAACATGCCGGCCGGACGGATGCCGTCGCCGCCGCTGCGCCGCAAGCTTTGCACACAAAGCCCGTGGCGTGAGCTGATGGGGCTTTCTAAGTGAATTTTTGCTTGCAAAGGGCGGGAACGTGTTGTATAATATCAAGGAAACGCGATGACAAAGAGAGTACGCGCACCGGCCTTGTGCAACAGAGAAAAGCCCCATGGCTGAAAGGGCTTGCAAAAACGGCAGTGTGCGGAAGTTCACTTTTGAGCGGTTTTGCTGAACCCGTTGGCAGTAGGCAAAAACGGCACGCCGCCGTTATCGGGCAAAAGAGTGTTTGCTCTTGTACATTGTACGAAGGCAAAAATCCGGGTGGTACCGCGGAGCTTTTTTCGGCTTCGTCCCTGACTGTTAGGGGCGAAGCCTTTTTTCGTCCCCGAATGAATCAACAAAGGAGAGAACGAATGTGAAACAGGCATTGGAGCAAATTCGGCAAAGCGCCGACGAGCTCATCGCCGGTGCGCAGAGTGTCGCACAGGTGGAGGAGCTTCGTGTGCGCTTTTTGGGTAAAAAAGGCGAGCTGACCGCTATTTTGAAGCAGATGGGCAAGCTCTCCGCTGAGGAGCGTCCCGTTGTGGGTGCGCTGGCAAATGAAGTGCGTGAGGCGATTACGCAGGACATCACTGCCCGCACCAAGGAGCTGCAAGAGGCACAGCTTCAGCAGCGTCTGTTGGAGGAAACGATGGACGTAACGCTGCCGGGCGAGCGCCCCGTGCAGGGAAAGCGCCATCCGTTTGAAAAGGTGCTGCGTGAGCTGAAAGAAATCTTCCTCGGCATGGGCTTTGACGTCGTCAGCGGCCCCGAGGTGGAGCTGGACCACTACAATTTTGAAATGCTGAACATGCCGAAAAGCCACCCGGCACGCGATACGCAGGACACGTTCTACATCACGGAAAACGTGCTGCTGCGCACGCAAACCAGCCCGATGCAGATTCGCACGATGGAAAAAACAAAGCCTCCCATCCGCATCATCTGCCCGGGCCGCGTGTATCGTTCCGACGCAGTGGACGCGACCCACAGCCCGATTTTCCATCAGATTGAGGGTCTTGTGGTAGACGAAAACGTGACTTTCAGCGATTTGAAGGGCACACTGGAAATGTTTATTAAAAAGCTGTACGGCGAGGGAACGCGCGTGCGTTTCCGTCCGCACCACTTCCCGTATACCGAGCCTTCCGCCGAAATGGATATGAGCTGCTTTAAGTGCGGCGGCAAAGGATGCAGCCTGTGCAAAGGTGAAGGCTGGATTGAGATTTTGGGCTGCGGCATGGTACACCCGAAGGTGCTGGAAAACTGCGGCATCGACCCCGAAAAATATTCCGGCTTTGCATTCGGCGTGGGCCTGGAGCGCATTGTCATGATGCGCTATGGCATTGACGATATGCGTTTGCTGTATGAAAACGATTTGCGCTTCTTGAAGCAGTTTTAAGGATTGAGGAGGAAGATTTGTCATGAAAATGCCTTTGGGTTGGGCAAAGGAATTTGCCAAAATCGACTGCACTCCCCATGAATATGCGGAGCGCATGACCATGAGCGGCAGCAAGGTGGAAACCTATGAAAGCGAAGCCGACTCGATTGAAAATGTAGTAGTAGGTAAAATTTTATCGCTGACCCCGCACCCGGATTCCGACCACATGCTGATTTGCCAAGTGGATGTAGGCGAAGCAGAGCCTGTGCAGATTGTCACGGGCGCCGGAAACCTGAAAGAGGGCGATTTGGTACCCGCTGCTTTGCACAAAAGCTTGCTTCCCGGCGGAAAAGAAATCCGCAAAGGCAAGCTGCGCGGCGTGGAATCCAACGGAATGCTGTGCAGCCTTGGGGAGCTGGGGCTGACGGTTCACGATTTCCCCAATGCCATCGAGAACGGCATTATGGTGCTGGATCCCGCCGAGCCGGAAGGTCAATTCCCCACCGGTACCCCCATTGAAAAAGCGCTCGGCCTTGACGATGTAACCGTGGACTTTGAAATTACGCCCAATCGCCCCGACTGCCTTTCTGTGCGCGGCTTGGCGCGTGAAACGGCGGCCACCTTCGGCGTTCCGTTTGAGGATGCCGAGCCGCAGGTGAAGCCCGGTCATGGCGATGTGAACGAGTTCTTGAAGGTGGAAATTGAGAACACCGACCTTTGTCTGCGCTATGCGGGAGCCGTGGTGGAAAATGTGCGCGTGAAGCCGTCTCCGCGCTGGATGCGTGAGCGTCTGCGTCAATGCGGTGTGCGCCCCATCAACAATCTGGTTGACATCACAAACTATGTCATGCTGGAATACGGCCAGCCGATGCACTGCTTTGACTACCGCTATGTCAACGGCGGACATATCATTGTGCGCAACGCAAAAAGCGGCGAGCAGATTGAAACGCTGGATGGCGTACAGCGCACGCTCAGCGAGGAAATGCTGGTCATCGCAGACGAAAAAGGCCCCATTGCGGTGGCCGGTGTCATGGGCGGCGAATACAGCGGCGTGTATGACAGCACGACAACGATTGTATTTGAAAGCGCCATGTTTGACGGACCTTCTGTGCGTACAACGGCAAAGAAGCTGGGAATGCGCACCGAGGCTTCCGGCCGCTATGAGAAAGGCCTTGACCCCAACGGGTGCCTGCGCTGCTTGCAGCGTGCGCTGGAATTGGTGCAGCTGCTCGATGCCGGTGACGTGGTCAACGGCATTGTGGATGTGTGCGCAAAAACACGTTCCGAGCGTGTCATTCCGCTGCGTCCCGAAGCGGTGAACCGTCTGCTTGGCACGGAGCTGAGCGGCGAGGCCATGGCCGATATTTTGAAGTCCCTGGGCTTTACAATGCGCGGTCAGGATGTCGTGGTTCCCTCGTTCCGCTGGGACATGGAGCGCGATTGTGACATTGCAGAGGAAGTGGCACGTTTTGTGGGCTACAACAAAATGCCCTCTACGATTTTAAAAGGCGTTGCCTGTGCGCGTCCCACTGAGCGCCAAACCTTCCGTGAGATGATGCTGGACGCGCTGACCGGCTATGGTTTGTATGAAATTGAGTCGTTCAGCTTTTACAGCCGCAAAGCGTTTGATGCAATTCATTTGCCCGCGCACAGCCAGCTGCGCGAAGCGGTGGTTATCTCCAATCCGCTGGGCGAAGATACGTCTATCATGCGCACGACGGCACTGCCCAGCGTGATGGAAAATATCGCCCGCAATTATCACGCACGCGCGGCAGAATGCGCCGTGTTTGAAGATGCGACCGTCTACTTGCCGCAGGGTGGTTTGGATGTGCTGCCCGACGAGCGCGAGCAGGTGGTATTGGCGGCTTATGGCGAGCGTTACCACTACTTGACCTTGAAGGGTATTTTGGAGCAGTGGCTGTCCTGCGCCGGGGTCAAAGATGTGCGCTTTGAGCGCAACAGCGAGGGCGGCGCGTATCACCCGGGCCGCTGTGCAAACGTCTACTTGGGCGACGATAAGCTGGGCGTGATTGGTGAAATTCATCCGGTGGTGCTGGAAAATTACGACGTCAAGCCCCGCGTGGTAGCGGCAGAAATTGATATGGAAGTGCTGTTTGCCCATCGCGGCGGCACAGCGGTATTCCAGCCGCTGCCCAAGCATCCGGCCATCACCCGCGACTTGGCGCTGGTGGCGGCGCTGGAAGTTCCCGCAGCAGAAATCGCTCAGCGCATTGAACAAGCTGCCGGAAAGCTTTTAGAAAGCCTGACGCTGTTTGATGTCTACACGGGCGAGCACATTGAGCAGGGCAAAAAGAGCCTTGCCTATAACTTGGTGCTGCGCGCTGCCGACCGTACCCTCACCGATGAGGAAGCGGAAAACGCTGTGCGCAAGGTGCTGAAAAGTCTCGAAGAAATCGACGTGGTTCTGCGCAGTTAAGGGCTTTCTGAAAAGTCGAAATTTTCAGCTTTTTCTACAAGAAGTGGTGTTTGCTGCGCTTTTTGCCTTGCAGTCTCACACACCTTACGAAAAATCTGTGCATTTCTTTGTTTTCAGATACGCCCTAAGCCAAAAAAGCAAACTGCCTGAACAGAGGAAAACCGGCCTCATTTGCAAAAATGGGGCTGGGTTTTCTTGTCTTACCGATGCTTTGAGTGAAAGAGAAAAGAATAAGGAAAGGGGAGAAGATGGCCGTGCAAAAGGAGCAAGCCAAAATTCCTTTGTGTGAATACGACCCCAGCCAAGAATCGGTTTTAATGCCAAACCACGAAAAGCTGGGCATTACGCTGCCGCCGGTTGCCGTATTTGCCTTTTTGGAAGATTTCATTGACGAATACGCCAAGCAAAATCATCTTCCCGTGCTGGCGAAATTTGTTTCCGCAACAAAAACCTATCCGGTGTATGGTTTGAATCTTAATGGAAAAGCGATTTGCCTGTGCCAAGCGCCGGTGGGCGCTCCCGCTGCCGTGCAGATTATGGATTGGCTGATTGCCTACGGCGTCAAGCATGTGATTTCCGCCGGTTCCTGCGGCGCCTTGGTTGACCTGCCGGAAAACTGCTTTTTGGTTCCCGCAAAAGCGCTGCGCGATGAAGGCACTTCTTACCACTACTTGCCGCCCGAGCGTTTTGTGGAAACTGATGAGGAAACACGGCGTATTATAGAGCGATGCTTTCGCAAGAAAGGCCTTGCCTATGAGGAATGCGTCACATGGACAACCGATGGCTTTTTCCGGGAAACCAAAGACAAGGTTTTGGCAAGGCGGCAGGAAGGCTGCACGGTTGTGGAAATGGAGTGCGCTGCTTTGGCGGCATGTGCGCAGTTCCGCGGGGTGAAATTCGGACAATTTTTCTTCACAGCCGACTGCTTGGCTCAGGTGGAAGCGTATGACGAGCGCACTTGGGGGGAGCAGTCGTGGGAACCTGCTTTGATGCTGGCGCTGGATATTGCGGCGGCCATCCCCGACACATCGCAAACCGCTTGTTTCGACAGTAATATTCTTGCGTGAGGGATGGTTTTGTTGTATAATAAAACGCAGGGAGCTGAAAAGAAAATGGTTTATTTGTTTGATTTTCGGCAAAGCTACAGGGGTTGTCTAAAACAGCTTATTATTTTACAGGAGGGATTCGTGTGAGTGAGCCCACTGCGGTATTTTCGATTTATGAGGATAAAGATCACGAGATCAGAGCAATTTTGACGGATGTTTACCGTGCCTTGAAAGAAAAGGGATATAATCCCATCAATCAGCTGGTAGGGTATATTTTGTCGGAAGACCCGACGTATATCACCACTTACCAGGGGGCGCGCGCCAACATTCGCCGCATTGACCGTGACGACCTGCTTCAAGTGTTGCTGAAGCATTACCTCGGTGAACAATAACAGAGAGAGGAAGATGTTCTATGCCTTTTACCCCAAAGCTGAAATATAAGGGGCGTCCGTTGGTGCGGTGCAAAAACGATATTTATTATGGCGATTTAAAGCAGCCGTATGTCGTTTTTATGCAGGTGTTAACCAATGAAGAACAGGACGGTGTAAGCGTGGCCGACCGTATTCGCGTCACACTTTTATCCACAGATACCTCCAAAAGCCCTGTGGAACGTATGGTGAAAACGGGGGATAAGCGCGGCCTTTGGAGCGCGCTGGAAATTGCGGATATTTGGCTGAAAAGCGCTGAGGCAGAAAAATAAAATATGCTTTTGAAAACGGCAGGATGCACCATGCTTCCCGCCGTTTTTTGCTTTGCGAAATGGCGGGAAATATGATATAATAACCGCAAAGCCGTCGTATTTCCATGCCGTTGCACGGCAGACGAAAAAGATGGCAGCTGCAAAGCGGTGCTTTGCACGTTTTCAATAGAAAAGGAGCTTTTGTTTTGGAATATACATTCGTAGCACCCTGTTATTTTGGGGTGGAAAGTGCGGCGGCATTTGATTTTAAGCGCATTGGTGCAAAGGATGTGTCTGTCACTGACGGACGCATTACCTTCTGCGGCGATGAGGAGATTTTAGCTGCGGCAAACTTGGAAAGCCGCTGTGCCGAACGAATTTTAATCTTACTGAAAAGCACAAAAGCCGTCACATTTGACGAGCTGTTTGATGCCGTGTATGACATCGCGTGGGAGGAGCTGATTCCGCCCGATGGAGCATTCCCCGTGAAGGGCAGCAGCCTTTCCAGCCAGCTTTCCAGTGTGCCTGCCTGTCAGAGTATTGTGAAAAAAGCCATTGTGGAGCGGCTCAAAAAAGGCCATCGTGTGCAGACTTTACCGGAAACGGGCGCGGTGCATCAAGTGCGTGTTTCGCTGCGCAAGGATACCGCCGAGATTTTTTTGGACACTTCAGGAGCGGGCCTTCACAAACGCGGCTATCGCAGAACGTCAACGCTGGCCCCTATTAAAGAAACCTTGGCCGCAGCAATGATTGATTTGGGAAGAATTTACCATGATACCCGCGCGCGTGACCCGTTTTGCGGTTCGGGAACGTTAATGATTGAAGCTGCGCTCAAAGCGGCCAATGTGGCTCCCGGGCTTCGCCGCCGTTTTGCCGCCGAAAACTACGATTTTATTCCCAAGAAGGCGTGGGAAAACCAGCGCGCCCGTGCAATTGAGGCCATCAACCGAGAGGCGGAATTTGAGGGAATTGGCTATGATATTGACCCGCAAGCGGTAGAAATTGCAAACGCCAACGCGAAAAAAGCGGGCGTTGCCCGTTTGTGCCGCTTTGAAACGGCAGATGTGCGAAACTTTTCGCCGGAGCCGGGGAGTTTGGTGTTTACCAACCCGCCCTACGGCGAGCGACTGGGGGATTTGTCGCAGGCCGCTGCACTCGAAAAGGTGCTGGGGCAGCGTTTAACGCAATTTCCCGTGCGGGGAGCTTACATTGTAACAGCCGATGCCGAATTTGAAACAAATTTTGGGAAAAAGGCAAAACGCCGAAGAAAGCTTTACAACGGCATGATCCCCTGTCAGGTGTATATGTATTTTTAAAAGGAGTGGGGTTCAATGGCGAAGTTTTGTGTATATTGCGGTGCGCCTTTGGAACAGGGCAGTAATCTTTGCCCGCTGTGCGAGCGCGAACAGCCTAATCTTTCTGTGCCGAAACCGATGGTTTGGCCCAGTGTGAAGCAGGAGGAAGTGCCGAAAGAAACACAGCCGCAGCCCGAAGAACAGCAGCAAACGCAGCCGCTTATCTATTCGATGCGCTGGTTGAAGGAAACGGCACTTGCCGATCTTGAAGAAAAGCAAGAAGAAAAGCAAAGCGGTGCTGTACCAGAGCCTTTGGAAGAAGATTCGCAAAAAGCTTCAAGTGAGGAAAATGCTCCCGACCGGCAAGAGGCGGATGTGGACGAAGTGAAAAACAAAGCCCTGATTTCCGTACCTGCTTTGGAGGATTTTGCAGTCGAGCAGGATGCATCCCATGCTGAGAAGGAAACAGAAAGCGAAACGGTTTCTCCCGAGCCGACACAGGCAGAAGACCAGGAGAACACAACGAAGCAGGAGCCTTTGCCGGAAACTCAAGAGCGGCAGGAAGTGCAAACCGAGGAAGCGCCTGCCCCGTTACAGCCGATGAATGAACCGGAACGGCTCACCGAGGACAAAGCGGATGACGGTAAGGATGAGCAACAGAAGCAGGAACCGGAAACGCCCGCCGCTTCCTTAAACGAAACAGGCGAAGCGGAAAAGCAGCAGGAGTATGAGGAAACGTTTTCAGAGCTGCTGCAAGATTTTTCCAAAGAGCAGGAACATGAGGCAAAGCCCCCGGAGCCGAAATATATCCCCATGGCAACCTATGAAGAACAGCCGGAATTGACAACGGCGGGAATTTTGGGAATGCTGGTTTTGGCTGTGCTGCCCGTGCTGGGCTGGATTATCATGCTGGTGTGGGCGTTTGACGGCCAAGCAAGGCCGTTTCAAAAGCGCTTAGCCCGCGCAATTTTGTTGTTTAAACTGCTGCTTTGGCTGGTGTTTGCCGTCGGTGCAGTGCTGGTGGGCTATCTTTCTTACCAGTTGATTGAGATGAGTGCGTTTTCTGCGTTTATGGGATAAACGCAAACCAAAAAGATGTTACGATGTTTTAAGGAGGGTATGTATGCTTTTTCAAAAAATTGCTGTTTGGAATGAAACAGGAGAAGTGCTGGAAAACCGCTTTGTGAGGGTTTCAGACGGAAAAATTGCTGCGATTTCACAAGAGCCGATTGCCCCGCAGCCCGGCGAGGAATGTTATGACGGCACGGGAAAGCTGTTGGCGCCGGCCTTTTTTAATGCACATTCTCATGCCCCGATGACGCTGCTGCGCGGTTGGGGTGAGAACTTAGCCTTGCAGGAGTGGCTGAGTACACGTATCTTTCCGTTTGAAGCACGCATGACATCAGACGACTATTATGTCGGCACACAGCTGGCCATTGCGGAAATGGTGCGCGGCGGAACAGTGTCCTCTACCGAAATGTATTTTGGCGGAGAAAGTATGGCGCGCGCTGCCATGGAAGCCGGTGTGAAAATGAATATCAGCATCGGCGTGAGCTGCTTTGACGAGCGTTCTTTGCACGACTTGCCGCTGTTTCAAGAGCAAGTGCGTTTGGCCGAACAGTGGCACAATGCGGCGGATGGACGCTTGCGCGTTGATTTAAGTATGCATGGAGAATATACGTCAAATCTTCGTGTGGTGAAGGAAATGGCGCAGTATGCCCGGCAAAGCGGCCTGCGGATGCATACGCATGTATCTGAAACGAAGCGGGAAACAGATGAGTGCATCCAGCGCCATGGCAAGACGCCGACACGCTATTTTTATGATGCTGGTTTGTTTGATGTGCCCACAACGGCAGCGCATTGTGTGTGGGTGACCGATGAGGACATGGATTTACTGAAAGAAAAGAATGTCACCGTGGCCAGCTGCCCGGCCAGTAATCTGAAGCTGGCAAGCGGTTTTTGCAATGTACCTCGTCTGCTGGAAAAAGGAGTAAGCGTTGCGCTGGGAACGGATGGCGCAGCCAGCAACAACTCTTTGAATATGATGGCAGATATGAAGCTGTTTGCAATTGCTGCGAAAGGAGCTTTCGGCAATCCGTGCAACGTTTCCCCGCAGCAGGCTTTTTATGCTGCAACACGGGCAGGTGCTTTGGCACAGGGACGACAGGAAAGCGGTGTGCTGCGCGAAGGAGCGGCGGCAGACCTGATGGTGCTGCGCTGTGATGCTCCTTGGTGGACTCCTTGCCACAACGCCGCCGCAGACCTTGTTTATGCGGCACAGGCATCGGACGTGTGCTTGACCATGTGCGATGGAAAGGTGCTGTATCAAGACGGAGAGTACAAAACACTGGATATAGAACGCATTTGCCATGACGCACGCTGTGCGGCACAGCGCATTGCAAAAGAGCTATAAACGAAGGGGAGAGCATGAATATGAATATCAATTTTGTCCGCCAAGCAGCGGATTATGTGCTGGAACGTTTACAGGATACGCCCACCATTGGTTTGATTTTGGGCTCGGGTTTAGGCGGAATTGCGACACACATTGAACAGGCTGTCAAGATTCCTTATGCTGATATTCCGCATTTTGCTGTGTCAACGGCGCCGGGACATGCCGGGTGCTTTGTGGCGGGACGCTTGGGCGGAAAATCTGTGATTTGTATGCAGGGACGCTTGCATTTTTATGAAGGCCATTCCATGCAGGACATTATTTTCCCCATTCGCGTAATGAAGCTGCTGGGTGTAAAAACGCTGATTGCGACCAACGCAGCGGGCGGCATTAACCATGATTTCAGCGTCGGCGATTTGATGTTGATTCAAGATCATATCAACTTTTTGGGGACAAACCCGCTGATTGGCAAAAATGATGAGGCCTTTGGGCCGCGCTTTTGCGATATGACTTACACCTATACCCCGGCTTTGCGGGAAGCTGCACAAAAGCAGGCGCACCGTATGGGCATTGACTTAAAAACGGGTGTTTATTTGGCATGCAGCGGCCCCAGCTTTGAAACACCTGCCGAAATTCGTGCTTTCCGCACATGGGGCGCGGATGCTGTGGGCATGTCTACTGTGCCGGAAGTGATTGCGGCGGCACACTGCGGAATGCAGGTTTTGGCGATTTCCTTAATTACGAATATGGCTGCGGGAATGCAGGAGCAGTCGCTGAACGGGCAGGAGGTTATCGAGCTGGGTAAAGCCCGCGGAAAGCTGCTGGAACAGCTGATTGAAAACGTGATTTTGTACAGCCCGTCTGTGTAAGCATCGTCAAAGATGATCTGAAATAAAAAAGCCTTTCGTGTTTCATCGACACGAAAGGCTTTTTAGACTGTCGAAAGACTGCCGCCTGATTCAGAAAGAA